>JBJXEB010000059.1:0-10099 GCA_046155095.1 Cyclobacteriaceae bacterium | reverse complement strand
CACCTACGATGACGGCCCCTTGCGCATTTCATAGTCCGTGACGAAGCCACGCCCGCGGGACAGCTCGCAGCCTTTCCGCCCGAATGAACCGCCACCAACAAAATGCTTCAGCAATAGCGCAGTGTGGTGCAAGCACAAAGTGTTATCTTCGTTCCACGTTTAGTTTTCGTGGGACAGGACGCAGCTTCGGAAGCGCGCTACTGCAGAAGCACACACGTTGTGGGTCATTGCCATTAAATTATGAGTGACGATAAAGAAATAAATATAAAGTCCTCGACAATTGAAAAGGGACTCGAATTAGCAAAGGAGTTTCTCGGCAAGTTAATTGGGCCGACAGTTGAAGAGATTGGACTTTTAGCTGGTGACAGTATTAAATATTTGAGATTTAGAAATCAAATCCGGATTCTCCTAAAGGCGAAAGAATATGTGGAGAAAAGAAAACTGAGTGTAAAAGAGATTCCAGTTAAGATACTCGTACCATTACTTGAGAATTCATCATTGGAGGAGAATGACGACCTGCAGGACAAGTGGGCAAGAATGCTCACAAATATGGTGGACTCTGAATCAAACCTACAGAATCAGATCTTCCCATACCTTTTAGGACAAATCTCATTGCAAGAATTCAATCAACTTAAGGAGCTTTCGACTGACGAAAAGGAATTTTTTAAGGAAAAACAAGAGCTCCAAGAAAAAAGAAAAAGTGACCCTTTGCTGTACGATCACGAAAATAGAAAACTAACTGATAAAGTTTTTAAAATTGAACAAGGCGGATTTGGGGTTAACTTAGAAGAATTTGAACGGGCAAATCTCATAAGACTTGGTTTAATAAGAGAATTACCACCAAAAATTTATGTTCAGGAGTTTCAGACAGGAGGACAACATGGAGATGAGCAATGGCACCAAATTGAGGCACAATATGACCACAATGACATTGGATATCGAATAACTGAATTAGGAGAGAGATTTTTGGAAATCTGTGAGTTAAAGGACAAAAATCAATGATAGATGATTGAATTGCCGAATGAACCTACGAAGGGATGGAAGTCAATCGCAGATGTTAAACTACCTCCTGACTACCCATCAATTGAATACTTTACGCATTCCAATTTTTTGACGAAGGAACAAAGAGACGGATTAAGAAAACTAATTGAATCTAATGTTAGTGAGAGTGAAGTCGATAATTATTTGACAACGAACAAACCACTTTGGGACTACTTTTTTCCTCATACCGGTAATCACGGAATTTGGGTAATCCCAAGGCAAAAAATAAAAGAAAAAATTGGGAAGTCTGACAGAGGACTGATTCCCGACTACATCATTTGCACAAAGAATTCTGACGGATTTCGGTATTGGGTTATAGAACTTAAAGGAATAACTCAGTCATTGTTAACAATCAATTTCCTTCTTCGCAGAGTCTCCCGTTTCGGGGACTCTGCGAGAACACTCAAGCGAAATAATTGAACGGAAAGAAAAATAAATACAAGCGCAGAGTCCTGAGGCAGAGACTCTGCGAGGAAAGACCTGATGGCACTGCAGTACTCTGCTTGGAATTGAAATTACCCTCATAAAAACACGACAGCTTGTAACTATTTTCTTTCTAAAGAGTCTCCCGCTTTGGAGACCCCGCAAAAGCACATAAGATTGCTAGCGAATCGGCCAAAATTAAAAATAGAGGTGCAGAGCTCCAAAAGGAATTAGGTCTATAATTGTGACACATGGAAAAAGTAATTTCAAGACTAAAACAATATCGAATCCTCCAGTTATTTACAATCTCACTCAGATATTTGCTTGGATCTTCTTTTGTTTATGCAAGTATTTTTAAGATTCGAGGAATAAGATTTACACCCAAATCAGGCGAAAGTGCACCGATTGATACTCTTCCGCACTTCTTGGAGGCCATGTATCAAGCAACTATTTACTGGCATTTTATCGGGTGGGGACAGCTTATTGCAGGATTTCTATTGATGTCTCAGGTTTTCAGTACGCTGGGTGCAGTTGTATTTTTTCCAATCATGCTTAATATTTTTGTCATAACTATTTCGTTTGACTCTACTAATATTCTAATCATTACATTCTTAATGTTGCTTGCAACCATTTATTTGCTGCTATGGGATTGGAATAACCTAAAGTTTATTGTCTTGCCTAAAGCCCATAGCTATGTTGACAATAATGACGCATTTTTGAAGCATAAAATTTGGGCCTATTTAGCAGTGTTCTTCTTTTTTATCATTATTCTAATGCGAGTATTTTAACACAATTCCCAGTTGCCATGCAATCGTGCCGTTAGGTCTTCTGTCTGACGGCACAGGAAATCCTACTCGAGGGAAAAATTAGTTTAATCATTTTTTAGTATTTTCACTATCCAAAGGGAAATTGGAATATTGACTAATACAATTCCTGACCTACTATGCAACAGTACCTGCATCAACTCCTCACCGATATTTCAGCCTCAACTCAAAATGTAAGCTGGCGGTTTATTGAAAAGGAATTAGAGTTGCATGATTGGATCAGTTCAGAAGAAGAAGATAAGACAGCACCCACGCGCAACTTACCTGAGTGGACGGGCATAGTACCCGAAATGTTGCCGCCTGCCGCAAAGCTCAATGACGAGCAGGTTCATACTCTTTTGGAGGCATTAAAAAAATTGCTCGCGGCATATAACTGTCATTTTATTTTGCAGATAGAAGTGCCAGAGCGGGTGCAGTATGAAACCATTCGGCTTACTCTCGATCAAGATGTAAAAGTGAAGCAATGGCATGATGGCTTTTTTGAAATGTGTAAACCGGGCACTCCACACAACACCTGTGCCTTGGGTGAATATTGTCAATGTGCTTTTTATGCAGAATTATTTTCAGGTTTTGTTGATGAAGAGTTTACACCTGAAGAAGAGCGTTCCAGAGAATTGGAAATGGAGATTCAACATCTCAAACGAAAATACGAAGATGATTGGATGAAGTATTACCCCTATCATCTTGATAAAAACTATGATGATAAAAATGGAAAGCCTTACAATTATGGTTTCGATAACGAAGAAGAGGATGAAGATGATGACTGGTGGCGCAAATAATACGAAGTCTTCATTATAGCTTTTGATTATCCGTACACTTAGGCATATTTGCTGAATTATGGACAACAAGACTTTTACCAACACCGACATCAACGAAGTTCCACTGACCAAAGGCGATTATGAAAACTGCATTTTTCACAACTGTAAGTTTTCTGGAGTAGACCTTTCTAGTATCATTTTCTTAGAATGCGAATTTGATAGCTGCGATTTCAGCAATGCCAAATTGAAAGATGCCTCCTTCAGAGACGTAAAATTCAAAAACTGCAAACAACTCGGCCTTCGGTTTGATGAGTGCAATAAGCTGCTCTTATTTTTTTCGTTTGAATCGTGTGTGTTGGATTTCTCCTCTTTCTACAAATTGAAATTGAAGAATGTTATTTTTAAAGACTGTAAACTCCATGAGGTCGAGTTCATCGAATCGGATTTGACGAACGCACACTTTCTAAATTGCGATTTGCTTAGAACTACTTTTGAAAATACAATCCTTGAAGGTGCAGACTTTCTCACGGCTTACAATTTTTCAATCGACCCTGAAATGAACCGAATGAAAAAAGCGAAGTTCTCCATCGCGGGTGTTATGGGGTTGCTAGATAAATACAATATTGTGATTGAATAAATGGCCTACCATCAGGAATGTAGAAAAGCATTGTATAGATTGCCGCCCCGAAACTAAACCGTAAAAGATTTTATTATGGAAAATACATTCAGTTTTTTCACCACCTTCCTTACCCTATTACCCGAAATAGCAGTAGTTGGCTTGTGCATCTACTATTTTTCTGCCAAGAAAACAGTTGACGGATTACTTCTTAGCATTGGCTCTGGCGTTGGATTATTATTGAGCGCATTTTTTAGATTGATACCTATCATTGACAGTACTTTTTATCAAGACCTTGCATCCAATAACATCTTCATGATTACAAGTACTGTTGGTTTTCTTTCTTCAGCTTGCTTTGCAGCAGGGCTTGGTATGCTGATAATGAATATCATCAACCCCGTTAAAAAATAATTTACCTTTTCTCTTCTGGTGCGAATTTTCTATTTTCTCTTTGGATTTACCTCTGCTCCTAAAAATCTAGAGGCATGTTTTTTAGCAGGATTACCTTTATAAGTAATTGAAGCACCGAAGTCTGCAGAGGCATCTAATTCTTTTTCGGCAAACACTGATACTTCTGACCCCATGGAAGAACTGACAGTTACTTCTTGACTTTGTAAATAAGAAGCATCCACACTACTGCCCATTTTAGATTTTATCTTTACCACTTCGGCTTTGCCAGTCAGATTTACTGCACTGCCCATTGATGATTCTAACTCAAGCTTCTTTGTATTGATATCCAACTTCATTTCTGCGCCCATCTTACAAACCAAGAAAAGATCGTTGGCCACAATGGTTTCATTGGCACGCACAATGGCTCCCGCTCGTGCTTCCAAGGCCATTATTTCTTTATAAGAAATAGTCACTTTTGCATAACGGTGATTTCTCCGCTCCCAATCGTTATTACCAAAATCAAAGAAATTTCTATTGCGAAGTTTGATGCTTAGCTCCCCTTCTTTCGATTTGATAAGTACCTCTTCTGCATCCATACCATTATAGTCGATCTCCATTTTATTTACGTCTGACTTGATCAAATTCACCTTAAATGGACCAAACACATACATAACATTGAAGTCTTGCACTTTTACTTGCTCAATTTGTGCGGGAACTGAGAAAGCCCCAAGACTAAATAGAATTGCAATGGTTAGGTGGCGCATAAAATCTGGATTTTTATAATAGACGCGATCTGGCTTTGAAAGGTTGCACGGATGGTTGTTGGTAAGTGGTAAAAGGTATTCGGTAAAAGCGGTAGGGTAATTGGTTACCAGTTACTGGTTTCAAGTTTTATTTACCTCAGGCATCGTCATACCTCTTACCTCTTACGAAATACTACTCATCTTAACCGCATACCGTTTCCCCTCCAGCCACTTTATATTCAATTCGATAACCTAAATCTCCCTTGTTACCACTATTTTTGAATTTGTATTTATCAGCCGTGAGCTATTTTCATTTCAAGAAGGTGTGGGGTAGAGTTAAAATATTGATTTTTGGCCTATTAATGGTCTCTTTTTCAACTTCTGGCCAATATGCCAATAGCTGGATTAACTTTAATCAAACGTATTATAAAGTGTCCGTATTGAAAGAGGGCATATACAAACTCACCTATTCGGACCTTCAATCTGCCAATTTCCCCGTCAATTCGGTTGACCCACGGTTGATTAAATTGTACCATCGTGGTATTGAGCAGGCGATTTTTATCCAAGGAGAAGAGAATGCTGTCTTCGACACAGGCGATTTTATTGAATTCTACGGACGGAAAAATGATGGTACGCTCGATAAGAATTTGTACAAACCTTCTTCCTTTCAACCACATCCCTTTCATAATTTGTATAGCGATACCTCTGCTTATTTTTTGACTTATAGCTTGATTCCACCAGGAGGCAAACGCATGGCTTCCTTTTCGGAAGTAAATGTGAACCTGCCTAAAGAAACTTTTCATAACGGAGAAAGGCTATTAATTTTAAGCAATAGATATTCTGGGGGCAATACCCTGATCAATGAATTGCAATACACTTTTTTTGATCAAGGGGAGGGCTGGACAGGCACGCCTCTTCAGCAAAATCAATCAATTGATTATGTAATCGATCTAGCGAATAACCCGATAATATCAGCAGGGTTGCCTCGATTTGAAATGCAATTGGTAGGCTGGGATAACATTCAGCATACTGCGCAGGTATTTGTTGGAGCCAACTCTGGTTCACTGCGGGCAATTGCCAGTCCAAACTTTTTCGGCTACGAAACACCGCTCGTTTCTATGGCACTTACCTGGAGTGATATTGGTGTAGATGGAAAAATGATTGTACGAATAACCGCAGGAGCCTCAACAACCAACCGGTTTCAGTTGAGCACTTCGTATATCAAACTTACTTTTCCTCAAAGTTTTAATACCACTGGACTTACCGAAAAAACTTTTCAACTTGTTGCAAATACCACCAACAGTAAATCGTATATTGAAATAGATAACCCTGCTCCCAATCTTCGTTTGTGGGATGTAACCGATTCGGATAATGTTTCGGTTATCGGAACTCGCCCAGCGGGAAGTTCTATTAGTGCAGTAGTGCCTAATACGTCTTCATCTAGAAACGTGTGGGCAAGTAGTCTTACTTTGAAACCTATCATTAAGCCTATTTCATTTAGGCTGATAGATCCAACTGTTCCCAATTTCTTAATCATCACCAACAAAGCGCTTCTCAAACCTGCGCTGGGCTATGGCAATGTAGTTCAAGCCTATGCTGCTTATCGGGCATCTGATGCAGGAGGAAAATACGATACGCTCACAATGACGGTAGATCAATTATTCAATCAATTCAATTATGGCGAAACGTCTTCACTGGCTATTTATGAATTTTTGAAATATATGGTGGGTAAAGGCAATCCAAAATATCTATTCATTATTGGTAAAGGTCGTGATATCTCTTCTTATTCCGCTTATCAGCGAGCGGCATCACCTGTTAATGAGTTCAAAGACCTTGTTCCTTCTGCAGGATTACCTGCCTCTGACGCGGCTTATTCTGCTGGCTTAGGGGGCACTACCTTCGAACCTAAAATACCGACAGGAAGATTGCCTGCTTCTACCCCTACACAAGTTGCTGCTTATTTAAACAAGATAAAAGAGACTGAAGCTGCGCCTATCGTTGAAGATTGGAAAAAACAAGGACTGCATTTAAGTGGGGGAATTCAGTCATTTGAGTTGCCTCAATTCAAGGGATATGTAGATGGATTCAAGTTGACTGCTAATGGAAATTACTGGGGAGGCAATATTGCAACAATTAGCAAACGCCAGCCGAGCCCAACTCAATTGATCAATGTATCGGGTCAAGTAAATAGTGGAGTGAACATAATTACTTTTTTTGGTCACTCATCACCTGGCACTATTGATATTGACATTGGCTTTGTCACCGATCCTGTTCTTGGGTACAATAATTCTGGCAAGTATCCAGTGCTTTTGATTAATGGTTGTAATGCAGGTGCGTTTTTTCTGAATGGTACGATCTTCGGAGAGGATTGGATCTTAGCTGCCAACAAAGGTGCGCGAAATTTTATTGCGCATAGTTCATTTGGTTTTGTCAATACCCTTCAAGCCTACACCGATTTATTTTATCGCACAGGCTTTGGCGACTCTACCTTTATTCAAAAAGGAGTAGGCGATATTCAAAAAGAAGTGGCAAGCCAATACCTCGCTGCCAATGGTGGAGGTATATTCAGTGTAACCCAAGTACAACAAATGGTTTTGTTGGGTGATCCATCCGTAAAACTTTTTGGCATTTCTAAACCAGATTATGCAATTGACAACTCTTCGCTTTCGCACATTTCGTTAGATAGTTCACCCGTTACTTCATCAAGTAGCTCGTTTGGTATTAAAATTATCAGAAAGAATATTGGGGCAACAGGAATCAGCTCTGTGCCAGTACGTATTGTTCGCACCTTTAGCGACAATACCTCTAAGACGTATGATTCCATTTTTTCCAACGTATTTAATCAAGACACTATTGTTTTTAAATTGAAGCGTGACCCAAAAGGAGCTGGCCTTAATCAATTCACTGTTGTAATAGACCCACAGAACACGATTAAAGAAATAAATAAGCTTAATAATACTGCTACGTTCAGTGAGCTCATACCTTCCAACGGAACAAAGAATCTGTTTCCTTCCGTTTTTGCCATTACCAATAGGCAAAATGTAAGCCTTGTTTTTCAATCAACTGATTTGATTTCAGACACGCGTGATTTTCAAGTTCAGCTTGATACGGCCAGTACATTCAGCAGCCCCTATTTGAAAACACAAGTTGTATCTGGAAAAGTATTAGCAAAGACTGCAATCACCCTTTTAAGCACAGATTCAATGACTTACTATTGGCGTACAAAGTTTGATAAGCCAAAGGTCAATGAAAGTGCGGACTGGAATTCAACTTCATTCTCGTTTATTAAGAATAGTCCAGAAGGGTGGGGGCAGATAAAATTTCCTCAATACATGGACAATGCGGTAACTGGCCTATTGAAAGACCTGCAGGAAAGAAGATTGAAATACTTAGAAACAAGCACTCCTTTTTCGGTAAGTACTTTTGGAAGTAATAATCCTACCCCTGTCACGAGCGTTTCGCTTAAGATCAATAATGTGGAATACAATGTAGCTAGTCAAGGTCAGCCATGCCGCAACAATACTATTAACCTAGTCGCCTTTAATAAAAATACGGCTATTCCGTATGCCGGCATTCCGTTTAGTTTTCAAGACCCGCGCACGTGCGGGCGAGAGCCACAATTGATCAATAGTTTTTTGCTTTCGGAATTAGAGACAGGTTTGAACGATGACCTTGCCACTTATGTAGATGCCATCCAACAAAGCGATTCGGTATTGATTTTTTCTATTGGCAATCCTGGTTATCAATCGTGGTCGAGCAATGTGAAAACTAAATTGGGAAATTTTGGGATTAGCTCTGCTCAAATCAATTTGCTTCAAGATGGCGAGCCGATTGTGATCCTCGGTAGAAAAGGATCAGCCGTGGGTTCAGCAAGAATCTTTAAGACGAGTGTTACACCAGCCAACGAGCAGATCATTGCTGTTTCTAAAACAATGACAGGTCGATCTTCAATGGGAAGTATGAAATCAGCAGTGATTGGCCCCGCCAAGAGTTGGGTGAAACTAATCGATCAAATAACTCAATTGGAGGTGTCTGATCAATTTAGTTTTTCTGTGTACGGGATTTCATTGGGCGGTACTGAAACTTTGCTTAAACAAAACATCGTGGGCAACCTAGATCTTAGTTTTATTGATGCGCTACTTTATCCTTATATAAAGTTGGAGATGGTTATGCAAGATCAAGTAAATCTTACGGCTATTCAATTGCGCAAATGGATGGTGTTATACGAGTCGGTAGCGGAAGGTATATTGTTGTACAAAGGCTCACTAACGCCTCAAACCATTCAAGAAGGGCAAGCATTCAGCAGCCAGTATGGGTTTGTGAATTTTTCTGATAAAACATTCCCAAATCAATTGACTGTGCAAACAGATGTATTGACAAAGGACATTGGAGTCAACCATTCTAGTACTTTTTTGATCAATCAGCCCAAGCCTGGAGACACAATAAAATTTTCTATTGCCATCGACTCGAAATCAAAAGTTGGATTGAATGATATTTCAGTTTTTGTAAACCCTAAAATTTTGCCCGAACAATATTACGATAACAACATCCTTAGCCTGACTGATTATTTGAATGTGAAGAGCGATAGAACTGCACCAATTTTGAATGTAACTGTAGATGGCCGCTCCCTGCGAAACAATGATTTCGTTTCTAAAAGTCCTCGAATCTTGATGGAGCTAAAAGATGAAAACCCTTTTCTTTTTAAAACCGATACGTTGGGGATGAATATCTTTTTGAAGATTGCCTGCAATGCTACGAATTGCCCTTTCACACCCATCTATTTTAAAAGAACCGATATAAGTTGGTCGCCTACTTCGGCTACGCAAGATTTTAAGATCAACTTTAATCCTCAAAACCTGAAAGAAGGATTGTACACGTTGCGTGTGGAGGGAGTAGATGCAAGCGGAAATAAGAGCGGTATAAAACCTTACGAAGTAGATTTCCAAATCAGCGATACCACATTGTTGACACTCCAATCTGTGTACCCTAATCCATCCGCCTCTTCGTTTTACTTTAATTTTGTGTTAAGTGGCAATGTTTTGCCAGATGATTTCTCCTTGCAAATTATAGCGATGAACGGAAAAACGATCCAAAACTTTACCTACGATGACGTTCAAAATTTTATTGTCGGTACTAATGAGTTGCAGTGGAGCGGAACTGATTCGGCTGGAAATGAATTACCTAGTGGAATCTATTTGTACAAGCTACGAGTAGTTGCCAATGGAAATGGTTCTTCTCAGGTTGGCAAGCTGGTAATAGTTAGATGATTACAGTCGTGGGGGGGGGGGGGGGGGGGGGGGGGGG
>JBJXEB010000058.1:0-60019 GCA_046155095.1 Cyclobacteriaceae bacterium | reverse complement strand
TATTCTTGGTCATTTAGATAAAATGAAAATCCAAAATCCGGCAAATAAATTTTTTACAGAAACTGAAAGCTGGTATCAGCAGGAAGTGAAAGAAACAATCAAAGCAATCAAGGCTTCCGAATCAATCATAGAGGTAAATACCCGCGGCATCTATCAAAAAAAGACGTTCGATACCTACCCAAGCGGATGGATTTTAGAATTGATCCATAAAGAAAACATTCCCATCACTATCAGCTCCGATGCGCATCATGCCGATGACTTAATCAACCAATTTGAGCAAGCAATGCGATTGCTAAGAAAAGTTGGCTTCAAAAAAATACATATTCTTACGGAAGGCACATGGAAACCTTTTAACTTTAATGAAAACGGCATTGTATGGTAACTTACCCAACTTCAAAAATTACTACTTGGCTGCAAAAAACACATGGCATCTGGTTTACGATCTATGCGTCACTGGCTGCCTTTTGTTTGTACACCTGTGTATATGCGTTTCGCAAGACGTTTGCCGCAGCAACTTTTGACGGGCTTGCCTTCGCTGGCATCAGCTACAAAGTATGGCTTGTTACTTTTCAGGTGATTGGCTACGCTCTATCTAAATTTATCGGTATCAAAATCATTTCAGAATTAAAAGCTCACTCACGTGCATTGGGGATTTTATTAATGGTGACCGTGGCAGGAGTTTCCTGGTTGTTGTTCGCGTTAGTGCCAGCACCCTATAATATAGTGTTCCTATTTTTTAACGGTCTGCCATTAGGTATGGTGTGGGGAATGGTGTTCGGCTATTTGGAAGGCAGGCGAATGACAGAAGTACTGGGCGCATCTCTCGCAGTAAGTTTTATTTTTTCTGCGGGCCTGTGCAGATCAGTAGGGGCGTATCTCATCCGTGATTGGGGTACATCAGAATATTGGATGCCCTTTGTAGCGAGTTGCATTTTCATTCTACCCTTACTCTTGTTTCTCTATTTGCTTAATCAACTCCCTGCCCCGTCTGCTTTGGACGAACAACTTCGCACCAAGCGTTTACCCATGGATGGTGAAGAAAGGAAAAAATTCACCGCCACATTTCTTCCAGGTATTATCCTTTTTGTACTCGCTTATGTGCTGCTTACTGCTTTCCGCGATTTCCGCGATAATTTTTCGGCAGAGATTTGGAAATCTCTTGGGTACAATGATCCTTCTATCTATACTTCTACCGAAGTGCCTGTCTCCATTGCTGTGTTGATTTGCATGGGCAGTTTGATGTTGATCAAAAACAACAAATTAGCATTGATGGTCAATCATGTTATCATTGCCCTTGGAATGATATTGATTGGTGTGGCCAATTATTTATTTCAGCAATCTCTCGTTAGCGCACCTATCTGGATGACATTGGTAGGACTTGGGCTTTATCTTGGCTACATTCCGTTTAACAGTATTTTCTTTGATCGACTGATTGCTGCCTTTCAATATGCGAGCACTGTTGGCTTTATTATGTACGTGGCCGATTCATTTGGTTACTTGGGCAGCGTGGGTGTGTTGTTCTTTAAAGAATTTGGGTACGCCAAACTGAGTTGGTTGAACTTCTTTATTTCTGGTGGTTACATTGTCTCAGTGATTGGTACGATACTGATCATCGGGTCGATGATCTACTTTCACTACAAACACAAAAGCTGGAAGCAATCGGTTTAAAAATTTAAGATGTGAGATGTGAGATTTAAGATTTAGGGCGTTTACTTACATTCAAAATCACAATTCAAAATCACCAATCTCAAATCCTATACAATTAATTGACCGAAGCCACCAGATTTGGTTTAGCAACTAGCTGATTGTATTCCTTAACTATCTGAATGGCTACAGCATCTGCCTGAAATTGATTTTTCTTTTGAGCGATCAAGTTTGCTATTTCATCAGGGAATTTTTTCAACAAAGCAGGAAGCACTTTTGATTGGAAGTGTTGAAGAGAAACCAATTCATCATCCATCAAAACAAAGTAATTAAATCCTTCTGCATCATCGGCTGTGGCCAATTCGCTACCACGGAATTTAAGCTTTCTCAAAATTTTCACAGGCCCATTCAGTACTATTTCCATTAAATTATTAGAAGGCAACGCATCCTTTTTGTCTAAACAAATAAACTGTCGATTGATATCTGCCTTTGAATCGTAAAAACGGAAAGAAGAAATTTTGCGAGTAGTAAACAGGTCAACGCTCCCATTGGCTTGCTTGAGCAATACGGCATCGTGTGCAGCATAGTAAACTAACGAACCAACTAACACTTCCTTTTCTTTGGTGATCAAAACGCCCGACTCCCACATCAACTCTTGGCAAAAGCCCCCCAGGCTCATCACCAATCCAACCAAAGGCAATAGGTGTTTCATTTCATGTTAAGTTTTATTAACATGAAATTAACAATTAATTAATATTAATCAATGAATCTGCAGGATTTTTAATAATTCGGGGATTTCCTGAATAAGGTGCGTGTGCTTCACAGCTTGCAATTGTTCTTTTGTGAATGCCCCCGTGGTAATGCCTACCACCCATGCGCAGCCAGCAGAATTTCCCTCTTCTAAATCAGAAGCGGTGTCGCCTACTTTGGCAACACGTTTCACATCACTCACGCCCGTCATCTCCATCGCTTTGAAAATCAAATCAGGAAAAGGTCTGCCGTGCGCCACCTCATCGCTGGTCACGCTGCCATCAATCAATTGATTTTTTTCCCAGCCAAGCCTTTCTAAAAGCGCATTCACAATTGGTCTATCAAAACCAGTATCTACAACAACCTTGATGCCCTTGCTTTTTAATGCCTTAAATGTTTCTGTCACGCCATCGTTCTCTTGCACAGTCTGATCTCTTTCATAAAATGCAATCATATTGGCGACAAAATCTGCGTGGATAGCCCGAATGAAATCCTCTGATATTGAATCGTGATTTAAGCTTTCCAATAATTGACGAATCGCAATTGGCTTGGGGATGCCCATCACCTTGCTCGCTTGGCCAATGCTCACTGCGAGTCCTACTTTATTGAATGAGCTTTGCAACATGCGTTGAACATCAAAATTCTCCTTTACGGTTGTACCCGCCAAATCAAAAACAACTAAGTCGATCATATCCTTTCTTATTTTAAATCAAAGAAGAGTAAAATGTTTACCATTTCAATGAGTATTTATTGGAATTAATTATTTGTTAACCTACCGACAGCCACATCCATCAGTTATCTTTTTACCTTCGACTAACTTCTACAATTATGCAAGCTGAAAATATCGTCAAAGAAATATTCGATCTATACGAGAAGTATGGAAACGAAGAGTATATAGGTGAACCTGTTTCACAAATCGAACACATGTCGCAATCAGCACTACTGGCTATGGATGGCGGTTATGACGATGAAGTGATCTTGGCCGCCTTCTTCCACGATATTGGCCATATCTGTGTGAGCCGCAACAAAGAAAACGACATGGGTGGTTTTGGCACCAAGAGCCACGAAAAGATTGGAGCAGATTTTCTTAGAGAAAAAGGTTTCTCAGAAAAGATTGCTCAACTGGTAGAGAACCATGTGCAAGCAAAGCGATACCTCACTTTCAAATACCCCGAGTATTTTCAAAACCTTTCAGAGGCCAGCAAAAAGACATTGGAGTTTCAAGGTGGTGTAATGACAAGCGAAGAGGCAATGGCTTTTGAACAAAATCCTCTCTTTGATTTAAGTATAAAAATGCGGCAGTGGGACGAACAAGCCAAAGAGATCAATGTGCCTTTAGTAAGTTTAGAAAAAATAAAAGCCAAAGCTTTAGGGGCTTTGGCTTTTACCAATAAATAGAATCTTTATCTTACAATCCGTTTCCGCCTACTGCTGTACCTTCATCGCAAGCAGGAATAAATACCCAGCAATCATCAAATCGAGTGTTGCCACTACGCCCTGTAGTCGTGTAGCCATTGAGTCCAATTGCAAAACTTACTGCCCCATCGCGTGAAGCCGCTTCTTTGTTCAGCGAATAGTATTGAACCCATGTGTCACTAGTAGGGTTATATTGCCAAGTATCACCAAGAGGCGAACCACCAATAGATCCACAGGTGATATAGCCGTATCCATCGATAGAAAATGCACCTGCAAAATCTCTAGAGTTTGGCTGAACGATAGTGGCCCCTGTCAAATCTCGTTGTATCAGTTGAAGTTTTGGAGTCCATACATCATTGGCAGGATCGTATTGTTCTACTGATTTTACTGTAATATTATTACTAGAGCCACCCAAAACATACGCTGAATTACCGATAACAAATGAACATGCATTTACGCGCTTCGAAGAAAAATTTGAGCGAGCTTCCCACGTATTTCCATCGGGCTTGTACTCCCACACATCGCTTTGACCATTGCCATTATATCCCCCACCAACATATCCACGATTGCTAACAGAAAAAGCAATAGCTCCATATCTACCATCAACGAAATCTGCAATTTTCCTCCATTGGTTTATTGCAGGATCATATTCGTAAAAATCTTTCAATCTATTGGAAGCATCGTCAATTCCTGTACCAACGTAACCTTTATTGTTAATTACAAAAGCAACCGCCTGACTTCTTGCTGTACCAGGAAAAGGAGCTCTAACAAGCCAGCTATTCTTTGCTGGATCATACTGGTACATATCATTTTGTCGCTTATTAAGGTCTGCATTATACCCGCCCACTACATACGCTTTCTCTTGTATAACAAAACCTACTGCATTCCCACGAGTGATGCCGCCAAAGTCTGACTTCTTATCCCAACAGCCTACCAAGGTAGTTGTAGTGGTAGATGAACCACTGCAAGAAGAAAGTATTGAGCCAAAGATAACTACTGAGCCTATTGACAGGATTAAGAATAAGTATTTCATTGAATTTTTAATTTGTTCCATATTGAGAGTAGTAAATTTTTAATTTGATTTTATTGGTAGGGTTAAATCTGTTTCCAATTGCTACACGGCTCACCTGCGAAGAGATGGATGAAGGAATGACTGCCAAGGGCGTAACCGTGGGCGCATCCGAACTTAATTCTGAACTGATAAAATTGATCAGCGAAAAACTATATTTTGTTTCCAATCCGTATTCCTTGTCATAAAAAATAGTGGAGGAAAGAATGCCATTTCCTGAAGGAATGCCTCCTAACAATATGTTGGACTGATCCGTAGCATAAATAGCTAAGGGGGAAATGGGAAGCTCATAACCGGTATACGTTCTTTGCACCAATGGCACATCCAACTGTGCATCAATAAGTATATACTTTGGGTTTTTCAGGAATGCCTTCAAGGTCGGGAATTCAATTTTGGTATACAGTCCGACCCCAGATTGCACGTAGGATATATCTTCTGTGGAGGTAGAAGGAACAATCCCTGAACTGACCAATGCGGCTAGTTGAGTAGCTGATCTATCAGCAGTTATATTATTAAATTGATTAAAACTATTTACTGCTGGGAAATCAAAATGGGCAGCAGTTAAGTTATCCCCAACAATCTTTCTGTAGTAGAGTCTTATCTTAACTTTATTGGCTTTAAACCCAATGATGCTCGCGTCAGTACCTGCGGCACAAGTGAGGTAAATCCCTTTGAAGTATTCGGAAATAAATCGATTGGGGTCTTTAAATTGAAAACTGGTATCGGCCTTGGCAATATCGTACCATTTTTTTCCAAAAGAAATTGGCAGAGGGATGTAAACGGAATCCCTCCTTGGGTAAAACTGGATATTAGATGAGGTAATAGGAGTTGGCGAGTACGCTACCTTGCTAGTGTTGTACAATGCACTTGTTGCTATCAGTGAGGAGGTCTTATCGCGAGATACGTAAGGAGGAAGTGTGCGTGGTTTAATAGTTTGGGTCAATTCATGCACGCTGAGGGTAAATGCCTTTGTTGTATCTCCATAAGAGTACCTATTGTATGGCAGCACTAAACCTATGGAGTCATAAATGCTGGTTGCATCGGGAAGGAAAGTAGATAAATAGGCCAATTCAAGATAGGACGAAGATGAAATCCAACCAACCAGCTTGTCGTTATAGCCACCTACTAATACCGTACTGGTGTTGGAAGTTGGCAATGAATCTGCAAGCACCGTTGATGTGACCACTGAAAAAGTATCTACATAAATAGTCTGCAAATTGTTGTTTGAAAATTTTTGGCTCGTATTCAGGATGCCCGGATCCTCGCAAGAAATAAGCATAGCAGCCCAAAGACCTAACAAAAATACCATTAGCCCCTTGCCCAGCACATCGATCTTTCGTAACGAAATATTCTTCACTCTACCTAAGACTAATTGATTGACAGGAAAGTTTTAAATCTTGAAAAAATAAACTCCGGCCAATGATCAAATATTGTCCAGTACTAAAAAAAAGTGAGCCTGGAGGGATTCAAACCCCCAACCTTCTGATCCGTAGTCAAATGCTCTATTCAGTTAAGCTACAGGCCCATTTCGTTTCACTTACAACTAAAAGATAGCATTGAGCATCCATAGTTCAGTAATTCGGTCGGCAAATTTAAGAGAATAAATCCGTTAGACAAATCTTTGATTTTGGCCGCTGAACACTAAAAACGTATTTTTGCCGTTCAAAATTTTAAAAACCGCTATGCTCCGTAAAATTTCAGCCACCCTACTTGTGACTTTACTTGCCCTTTCGCTGCAAGCACAAGAAAAAGAACGCAAGGCGAGGCGACCCGATCTGCCGGGTTCCTTTTTAATAGAGTTTGGCTTTAACCGTGCGCAGGGAACTACCCCTACCAAGTTTGACCCAGGCTTGTGGGGTTCACGCACATTGAATCTCTACTATCAGTATCCAATTAGGTTGTGGAAAACAAAATTCAGCTACAACCCAGGTGGGGGTTTCAGTTTTGAACGCTATAAACTATCAAACAATTATACACTTGCTAGGCAGGCCAGTGGAGATGGTAGCTTCCCGCTTGTTCAAGCAAGTGACTTAAATATGCCTAATGCAGATAAGAGCATGCTCATCATGAATTATTTTGAACTGATGCCAGTAGAACTACGTTTTGATACCAAGCCAGATGATCTCGCACGCAGCATTCATATCTCGGCAGGCGTTCGGGTAGGCTATCTCTTTGAAAGCCACACAAAGGTCAACTACTCCGAAGGTGGTGATAGCAAAACGATCAAAGACAACCAAAATCATGGACTAAGTTCCTTACGCTATGGCGTTTATAGTCGCTTAGGGGTTGGGTCATTCAATTTTTTCGGCTACTATAATATAACTCCCATTTTTCAAGCTAACAAAGGGCCGGAGTTGACACAAATGAATACACTCACGGTGGGTATTTCTCTTAGTGGGTTTTGATTGGAGTTAGGCCATTAGGCACTAGGACTTGGGACTTAGGGAAGTTGTGAGTACACTTTAGCACTCGGCTTCAGCATTCACACTTCCACGGAGCACAACTTCAAAATTCAAACTGCAGTATTCATACCTCCTCTAATGCCCCATAAAAACTGGCTTGCGTTTTTCTAAAAATGCCTGAACACCCTCTTTGTGATCGTATGCGGCTCCAGCTATTTCTTGGCAATAAGCTTCGTACTCCAGCATTTCATCTAAGGTAGATGTCGCTGATTTATTCAACATTTTTTTAATCAACCCAATGGCCTTGGTTGGTGCACTAGAATAATAATCGGTGTATTCCTTTACGGCCGCATCCAACTCTGCTGCTGAAACAACTTTATTCACCAACCCCATTTCAAAAGCTTCTTTCGCCTTCACCTTATTCCCTCGGCTGCACAACTCAAATGCTTTTGCCATACCTATTAAGCGTGGAAGAAAATAAGCGGAGCCAGAATCTGGCACCAACCCAATATTAATAAAGACTTCTATAAGCGTGGCTTCTTCCGAAGCAACGATCACATCACAAGCCAATGCCAATGAACATCCCGCCCCAGCGGCCACACCATTTACTCTACCAATGATTGGCTTGGGCAAATTGCGCATAGCAGAAATGATGGGGTTGTAACGCTTGTGCAACGAATCCAAAAAAGAACGCTTGGCTTGCTTGGCACTGTCTTTCAAATCTTGTCCTGAGCAAAATGCTTTTCCTTCTCCGGTCAGAACAACCACGCGAACTTGATCATCTTTCGCTACTGCTTTTAATGCATCTTGCAATTCATACGTGATGCCATCATTGAGTGCGTTGTAAACTTCGGGGCGATTGAGCGAAATAGTTGCCACGCCTTCTTTTACTTCGTATTTTAGAAATTCCATTGGTAGGTTGTTATGGTTTAAGAATTCGTTCAGATATTTATTGTTGGTATGTGATTTGGTAAAGATCACTTGTGGTGCGCTTCAAAAGGTTCTATTCGGCCAAAAAGTTACTAAATTTGTTTCATGTACTTCGATAATCATAAATATTTCACCAATGCTCGTATCAACAAAGACTTATTTTGGGAATATGATATGGAGCATTTTGATTTTCAAAAGCAGGTAGACTTAGTGGTGCAGCGAGTGGTACAAAGGGGAACAAGCGAAGATTTTTACGCTATGCTGAACCTATATGGATTCGATTTGGTGAAAGAAGCGATAAAGAGATTCCCTACCTTTTCACAACGCGAAATGGAATTCATCAATAATGTTTTAGGCATACCCTATTCAGAATTAACTGCCTATCTAAAAATGAAAGAATCACCTAGTAAATGGCCAAATAACGGAACTCCGATCAGGATTTAACGACCATGCATACAAATACCGTTTCTCAGAATGTTTTGGCTTTGCTCAAATTACTCATGCAAGACGAGAACTTGTCTGATTTCAGATTAGTTGGAGGAACGGCACTCTCTCTGCAAATCGGACATCGCATGAGCGTAGATATAGATTTGTTTACCACAAGTGAATTCGACAAACCACAACTATCAAAGTATTTGACGGCAACCCATCATTTCCGATTACCTGTTTTCAGTGACTTTGCGCTACACGGGTTCATTGGCAATGTCAAAGTTGATCTTGTTCATTACAATAACGGATTTTTAAATTCGCCTATTATAGGTGAAGGGATTAGAATGGCCGATTTAGAAGATATTGCTGCCATGAAATTAGAAGCCATTTCAAATGTTCAAAACAGGCTTAAAGACTATGTTGACGTTGCCTTTATGTCGTCCCATCTTTCGCTAAAGGAGATGCTCGCCTGTTTTAAAACTAAATTTGACTATGACGAATCACTCGTGATTCGCTCTCTTGGTGTATTTTCTGAAATCCAACATGCAGAAGATGTATTTCTAATGAAGGGTAAGTTTGAGTGGCGAAAAATCAAAGAGAGAATCCTAGCGATGATTAACAATCCATCGCTCACGTTTAAATCTATCTAGTGTCATGTCAATTTGATATTGTCGATTGACATAAAATCCACCGCTTAAAGTTAAAGGACTGAAGCCCTCCACCACTTTCATACTTTACCTTTGATCCCCGCCCTAAAGAGCAGGGCAACTGGTTGTTCTCTCTCCGATTAATTGGCCTGTCCTTCAGAGCAGGGTTTTTTAATGCTTTGCATCCACTGAGGGCTTCAGCCCTTTAAGTAAACAACAGACATTTTTAAGTTGACGTGACACTGGTGTTAAGGAAATTAAAAGATTTAAGTTACCAGTAACTAGCAAGAACCTGACAGTTGGTTTAAAACAGCGCCACCATCCCACCGAACCCAACCAAAAAACCCACGATGCCCCCATACAATACCTCACGCGGTGTGTGGGCATCTAGCAACAATCGCGATGACATTACCAGCCCTGCCGCTACAATAACAAAAGCTGTAGGCCAAAGTAAAGTAGCTTCCTCTGTTACTTTATTCAACGGCAACAAAATTCCAATGCCACCACTGGCTGCTAAACTGTGAATGCTAATCTTATAAAAAAAAGTAATTAGTAATGAGATGATAACCATGCAAGTAATAATTACCATTAGCTTATTGAAATTCTGACTGAATGAAACTTTGTAGTAAAAAAGAAGCGTAATCAAGATGTAGAGTAAAGAAATAAAAATAAACGGCCCTATCCGCTGCTCGCGCGAATAAAGTGTAACAGATGTTATGTTTCCAAAATAGCGCATCATTAAGATATTTAATGAGGGCATCACAAACGTAACTGTAAATATCAAACCAATGATCACGATCCTATTTTCAGGTTTGATCATGAGCATAGATGGAAAAAATAAATTCAAGATGATCACCAAGTAGGTCGTCAGCAGCAACGGATGAAAAATAACAGAGATGATTTTAGCGGCTGCCTTCACATTACATTTCTTTTCGTAAGCGAGCGACTGGAATATTTAGCTGTTCGCGATACTTGGCCACCGTGCGTCTCGCAATGTTGTATCCTTTTTCGTTGAGCAAATCTTCCAGCTTATCATCGGGGTATGGCTTGCTTTTATCTTCACTTTCAATCAAGTCTTTGATAATCTGTTTCACCTCGCGGCTACTCACCTCTTCACCCGAATCAGTAGCAATTCCTTCGGAGAAAAAATATTTTAACGGAAGAATTCCAAAATCAGTTTGTACCGTTTTGCTACTGGCCACACGGCTCACTGTAGAAATATCCATGTTGATGAGCTGCGCAATATCTTTCAAGATCATAGGGCGCAACTTCGTCTCATCTCCTTCCAAAAAGTAATCGAACTGAAAATCAATAATGGCACGCATCGTGCGCAACAAAGTATGCTGCCGTTGCTTAATGGCATCGATGAACCACTTGGCCGCATCCAATTTTTGCTTCACAAAAGAAACCGCCTCTTTCAACTTCTTATCCTTCTTATCGCTTTTGTCATACGCCTTAAACATATCTGAGTACGAGCGACTAATCCGCAGCTCTGGCGCATTCCTCGAATTCAGCGAAAGCTCCAATTTGCCATTGTTGTTCACCAAAATAAAATCGGGAATCACATATTGGTTTTTCACATTCCCTCCACCGCTCACCTCACCACCTGGTTTCGGGTTGAGGCGCACGATCAACTCAATCGCATCTTTAATGTAGTCCTCATCATCCAAATCCAATTTTTTTAAAATCTTTGGATAATGTTTTTTTGTAAACTCCTCGTAACACTCATTTAATATTCGCTTGCCTACAATCACGTCCACATCTTGGCCATCGTCCATTCGCTCTAGCTGTATCAACAAACACTCTTGCAAATTTCTGGCGGCTATTCCCGCAGGATCAAACGATTGTATCTTCTTTAAAACTTTTTCAACTTCTTCTAGCGATGTTTCAAAGCCTTGCGAGAAAGCCAGATCGTTCACAATAGATTCCATCTCTCTGCGGATGTACCCATCACCTTCAATGCTGCCGATCAACTGCTTGCCAATCGTATTTTGTTTTTCATCCAACCCCAAAAAGCCAAGCTGCGTCATCAGTGTTTCATGCAATGAAGTAGACGTAGGCATAGGCATCTCCTTGTCATCGTCATCATCGCCATCATTGTAGGTTTTGTAGCTGGTGTAGTCATCATCGCGCAAGTAGTCGTTGATGTCTATCTCATCGTTGGGGCTCGTTTCCTCAGGCGTGTTGTCGCTTTCAGGTGTCACCTCGCCTTCGGGGGCTTCTTCCACAGGCGTTTCATCTTGCGCTTCTTCGGGGCCATCGTCTTCGCCTTCTTCCAGCACAGGGTTCAGTTCCAACTCTTCCTCAATTCTGTTTTCCAATTCGGCCGTAGGCACCTGCAACAGTTTGATGAACTGTATCTGCTGTGGCGACAGCTTCTGCTGCATGGATTGATTGAGGCCGAGGCGTTGCATTTATTTTTTTACACAGGCAAAGTTATCAATTCGCGAGGTGATGCAAAATGCGAGCCGAAAATAAATGGCGGCAAGTATAAAGTGGCTTCAAGCTTCCGGCCTCCTCCGTTGTTTTCTAATTAGTCATTCTTTTTTGTTGCAGACCGCCTTTACAAGATGAACTCCGCACTGGCATCGGCCAGCGATAGGAGCGGAAAGCCCACAGCGAGGAACGAGCGAGGACTTGCAGTGAATAGCGCAGTGCCACCTCGCCTCGAGTGGCAGGGCGCCCACCTTCACTGAAGCTACAGAGGGCAAACATTCAAAAAAAAAAAAACGGTGCCAGGTTTGTTCAATCCCCGACACCGTTAACCCTAAACTACTTAAAACTTACTCATCTAGGTGTCAAGACACCTTGAAGGTGTCAGACACCTATAATTTTAATTCGCTCCATCTGCTTGCGCAAAAGTTACCGTGTAAGCACCTACTCGTTTGCCGAGGCTCAATCCTTCTTTACAATCTGATCTGTAGTGGATAGCACCATACAATCTAGAATTGGAAGCTTCATCGGCCATCGTATTAAAATCATTTGTTGCTTCAGGAAACAAATAGGACAATACCGCGGCAGCCGAAGCAGAAAAAGTGGAATGCCCTGATACATAAGCAGGAAAATTCGGAATGCCTGTGGTCGTTTTAATACTTGGATCTAATTGCGAAGGGCGCGGATTGAAATAAAAATATTTAGTGTTCCAACATGCCACGCCTGCATCATGCAAGGCCATGTTCAACAAAGCAAAAGCGCGGGCCGCACGTACCTCACTATATTTTTTATCTCGAATGTACTCTTCAGCAATATCATTCCAATGTCCGGGTGGTGTGTAGGTACCTGCACCATCTGCCCATTTGTGCACGATGGCAATTTGCTCGCGCGTGACATTGTTGGCAAAACTTTTTACTTCTGCCAGTTCTTGTTTCATCTTATCAGAGGAAGTGGAGGGTGGCGGTAGCGGTCTTTCACTTGCTATTTGTGTTGGTGATAGATTCCATGCTCGAACATTGCCAAAGAACGGAAGCATAGGCGGACGTGCAGGAGCATCTAAACTTATCCAAGGAGTTTCTCCCTTGGCAATGGCATCATCGGCAAATGCTTTCCATTGTGCAGGTGTGCCAATGGCTGCGCCAATTCCGTCTGTTCTAAAGCGGCCGCGCGCTGCAATGTTTACAGTGAGCGCAGTAGTAGATGCACCTGATGCACCAGGAATAGTGAACACACCTGTGCTGTTGGCTGTCATGATCGTGGCCACGGCTTTGCCCAATGCAAGGCCTGCAGAGATGTCGCTATCTGTTGCTTTGCCCGCCCACTTGGCTGCGTTGCGTTGGTCGGCAGCCAGCTTTGTGATTTCTTCTACTGCGGCAGGGAATAACACTTTCAACATTTCAGCAGCAGAACCAGACATAGTTGCTTCTTCGGAAGGATACGAAGGCAAATCTATTTTTGGCATCAATGATTGAATGGCATTATCGGTGATGTAAGGTGCGGGACGCTTGTACAAATCTTTGTAATACCATGCCGACTTGAGCGCATCGTAGATAGCCACGCTCACATAACTATAAGCGCGCGCTGCATACGGTGGATTGGCAAACGGAAATTGTGGATTGCTGAATGGGTTCTCTGCATCGGGTATGGGGTAGCTGCCATCTAGATTTGGTACTGGAGGAAGATTGTACTGCGCTACCAACTTTCTAAAAATCTGATTCCATCTTAATACTCCACCTACGTTCCAATAGTCAATTATATCTTTCTGTTCAGCAGTTAATTTACTTTGCGCGTCTTTTACCGCAGCCAACTCAGCCAAGTAAGCAACAGAGATAGTGGCCGATGGCGCAGGAACAATAACTTGATTGTTCGTAACAAGAACGGGTGCCCATGTTCCCGCATTTGTATCTACATTAGTGGGAATCAATGGAACAAGCCCCTCAGATGAAGTAATGTCTTTGCAACTGAATGGAATGGCCATTAACAGTAGTGCTGATAATATAAGTGTGTAGATTTTTTTCATATCAATTATTGATTTTCTTTTTTAGCAAAATGAATAGTGTAGAGCAAGCCGCCCATTAAAGTAGTGGATTGACCTACGTTGATACCGCTGGCTGTGTACGAAAATTGTGCGCGCACGGCCAAGCCTTTTGGTTTTGGAGGGTAATACATTACTGTCGCACCCATTTTTAAAAAATTCATACGGTTGGAAACAAATGGCATATCTTGTCTGCGTATGTCGCCACCACCCAATGTGTTCTGTGTTGTTAAATTGATCTCTGCTTGCAATGCGTTTTTTAGGTAGCCGATACTATACATAGCAGCTATCTGATGAGGCATCCATACTTGATTGGTGTAATAGATATTGCCATCTGTAAAATAAGAAGGACGATCAAGTGAAACATTATTTCTCCACACGTATCCTGCAGAGGCATTCGCATACCAGCCGTTGTTTAATCTATAATTTGCAGTGAGTCTGCCAGAAACAGTTGTGCTTGCCATGCCAATGGACAAAGGCAAAAAATCGGGCGTGTAGTTGGTGAGCGGTGTAGAGAAAGAACCGACACCAAAAAGAGAAAGGTTTCCGCTGCCAATATCTTTCTTCCATAAATTGTATTTTACAGCTAGTGTCAAATCTTGGATGCCGTCTAGCCCCGTCAGCGTTCCACCGCTGGCAGAAGTTTTTACATACGGTAACATAGCAATGACGTTGATCTTGTCCGTTACTCCATACACACCAACCCAAGTAATTTGCGTAGTGGTGATCGTACCAATGTTTTGATTGTCGCGCTTCAGCGAGCCTTCCCAATAATCTTTCCATTGGTCATGAGAGTAGAGGAAGCCAGTACAGAGATCTTTTTTAGGCATCATCAGGCCATCGGTGATGGTCTGTGCCAACAACGAGCCAGAGCTAAAAAATATAGCAAACGAAAGAATAAGTTTGTTCATAGTTTATAAATGAATTGAATAAATAAAACTGATTTCTAAGGCGTCTGACACCTCAGAGGTGTCTTGACGCCTAGCGTTAGTAAAAAATAAAATGGAATTGTTGCCCTTAGAAAAAGAGCGAGAATGAATTAAGCCTCGGGAGGTTGGCTGATGAAGCGATTAAATTCAAAGCAATAAAAGTTCTGTTGAGTCAGAAGGTTGGTAGATAAAAAATCCCAACCCGCTGCCAAAGTCTCGATAGAAATAGAAGTAGAAATATAATCTTTGCTAAAAACCTGTGTCTTTGCAGTTTGCTTGGCGCTGAAAGGTTTGTCAGTAAATGTTTTTACATAATCAGCTAATGCCTGATTGATTTTTGCGGCTTGATTGTCTTTGACACAAACGATGAAGAGTGTATCGCTTTGCAGTTTTTGTTTTACTAAACGGTAAATCTGCCCATTGTGCTCAAACTCTCCGTCTACGCGCTCATACCCACGCGAGTCAGTGGCGTATGGAATGGTGATCGGTACTTTAATGGTCACTTCCTGCTCTGTTGAATAATTCTCAGAATCAAATCGATCGCGCATGGCCTGCCCTGATTTCACTTGCAAACCCACAAACACGCCATAATACCCAAGCATGTTGAGCAAGAATAAGGCGAGGAGAGATAGGGTGAGCAGTTTCTTCACAGAGTCAAAGGTAATAGGCTTGGCGGAAAATCCAAGGCCTTGGCCCAAGTAAGGACGCAAGATTTTGCGTCTCCTCTGCCCCCACCTCGATCCTCAATCAAATCTAATCGCCTGCACCGGGCTGATCTTGGTAATAAATCTAGTAGGTAACAACAATACAATTGTCACGGTTACAAACACCAGAAAGTTCAATACGATAATCGTTCCAATCGACCACTCGATCGGCACATAGCTCACATAATAATCATGCGCATTTAACTTTATGATTTTAAATTGATCTTGTAAAAAGCAAACACCCAGGCCGATGGCGTTGCCCAACAAAAGGCCTTGCACGATCAACCCAATACCATTGTAAATAAACACTGAGCGAACTGTTCCGTTGCTTGCACCCATCGCTTTCAGTATGCCTACCATCGGTATGCGCTCCATCACCAAAATCAAAATCACCGAGATCATGTTCACCGACACCACCACTAAAATAATCCCCAACAAAATTTTCACCTGCCGCCTCACCAAATCCAACCACTCAAAAACCTGGATGTATTTGTCGCGCACCGATTCAATGTTGAGGTCGTAGTCCATCGAGTTGCCGATCTGACCCGCAGCTTCGTCCAACGCAGCCCGATCAAAATCAAACGAGAGGGGTGATGTCTTACTGCCTTCTTCAAAAAAAAGTGTGTCGCTTGCTGTTTCATTATTCAACGAACTCACTGCTAAACTTTTTTTCCATAAGTCGAACGCACTGAAATAATTCAAATCAACATTAACTTCCAGCCCGCCCGCTTCGTTTGCCTTCCATCCGTTCAATTGTTGCACCATCTTTATATCGCCCAACAAAACCTTGCCGTCAAAATAGTCCGATAAATTCGTTTCATAGATACCCACCACTTTCAATCTGCGAAAGCGCGGAGGATTTTGAAAAAAATGTAAAATAATATCGTCACCCACCTTCGCATCAATCTTGTTGGCAATTACCTTGCTCAACACTACTTCTTTGGAATAACCTGAATCTGAAAAATGGATAAACCTGCCTTCGATGATGCTCTCCCGTATGGATACATGTGGGGCCACAAGATTTTGCGCCCCCACACCAATGCCCTTAAACACAATCCCCAACACTTCTTTCTCTGTTTTGATCAACCCTGCCTTGTGACTGTACTCCTGAATACTTTTTACGAACGGAAATTTTTCAGGATGCTCATATAAATCAATCTTGAAATCAAACGGCTGCTCTTCCACCGCATTGTTCATCGTAAATTTTGTGATCAACAAATGATTGCTGAATCCATAGATTTTGTTTTTCACCGCACTCTGAAACCCCTGCATCACCAAAAACGAAACGATGGCCGCAGCCAAGCCAATGGCAATGCTGCCCACGGCAATTTTGTGGATGATCGAAGCGAAATTATCCGCCTTGCCTTGCCTTATTCTTTTAGATATGAAATACGATAGGTTCAAAGAAATATTTTTGATAACTATACAGCAGCAAATTAGAGAAAATGATCGACACCACACACAAGAAAATAACCGACAGCGCTGTTAAAAATTATTTGGCGGCCTGGCGAGGCGCCACCGGGCTATCCGCTACAAGCCTGCCTGCTGAAAGGGTAGCTCCTCTCAACACCTTTATCAGTCTCAAAACTTACCTTTCTACCAAAGCAAGTGCGCAGGCAGTCTTTCCGCTACTATCCCTGGCCGAGTTACCAAACAAGTTCACCTACACTTTTTATCTTCTTCTCTTTCTATTTCTTTCATCAACCATCCACGCCCAAAAAACAAGCGAAAAAATAATCCAGAAAATAATTGTAGGTGCCGAGCAACTTGATCTTCTCTTGCCTAAATTAAAAAATCAACGCGTGGCCTTGATGGTCAACCACACCGCCACCATTGGCAAAACCCATTTGGTTGACTCGCTCCAAAAGAGAAGTGTGGATATTAAAAAAATATTTGCAGTTGAGCATGGCTTCCGAGGCAATGCAGACGCAGGCGAAAAAGTAATTGATGGCCTTGATGCAAAAACAAGCCTGCCTGTACTGTCATTGTATGGTAGCAGCAAGAAAGACAAAAAGCCATCTGCCCAACAATTGGCCGATGTGGATGTCGTGATCTTCGATATTCAAGATGTGGGCGTGCGCTTCTTCACCTACATCAGCTCACTGCATTATTTAATGGAAGCCTGTGCCGAGCAAAACAAAAAACTCATCGTGCTTGATCGCCCTAACCCAAATGGAAGTTATGTGGACGGACCCGTGCTGTTGGATTCAACTCTTAAGTCTTTCGTAGGCATGCACCCCATTCCTATCGTTCATGGATTGACAGTAGGTGAACTCGCACAAATGATCAATGGCGAAGGCTGGTTAGAAGGAAAAAAGAAATGCCAACTGGAAATCATCACACTAAAAAATTACACACACCAAACTCCCTACTCGCTGCCCATCAAACCCTCACCTAATTTACCTAACGATCAATCCATTGCGTTGTATCCATCTACATGTTTGTTTGAAGGCACCGTTCTTAGTGTAGGCCGAGGCACACAGCATCCCTTTGAATATATCGGCCATCCCGATTTAAAAAACCAACCGTTTCAATTCACACCCATCAGCATCGATGGCATGGCCAAAAAACCACCACACGAAAACAAACTCTGCTACGGCATCGACCTCAGCAAAGAAAAAATAGGAAAAGAAATTTCATTGAAGTACCTCCTCCAACTCTACCAACAGTTTCCCGACAAGGAAAAATTTTTTATTTCTTATTTTGATAAACTGGCTGGCACTAAATTGTTGAAAGAGCAGATCAAAAAAGGAATGACCGAAAAGCAAATCATGGCCACGTGGAAACCTGAGTTGGAAAAGTTTAAAAAAATGAGGAGGGGGTATTTGATTTATCCGTGAGTGTTGATTGTATCTCAAATAAGTCTATTCTTTAAAAATCTATAAAATGGATTTGGAGCTAAGCTTAACAATCCAGTTTTCAAAAAATCTTTCAGAAAAAGAACAGGAAGTTCTTTTGGATTCATTGATTGAGGAAATTGAGAGAATGGATTTAAGAGCTGGCGGGGGAAACTATTCGGATAAACTAGATTGGATAATTGATTTCTCTGACTCTAAATTAGATAAGGGCAAGATTATAGACAGGCTTGGCGACTTTCTTTTGAGCAAAGATGAGTTGATTTTAAATTTCAAAATCGGGTAGCTTGCGCGGCCTAAAATCCAAACTCTCTTAACAACTCGTATATCCTTTCTAATAATGAAAGGAATATTTCTATTTGTATCAGTGGGATTCGTATTCGCTGCGTCAGCACAGCAAATCAGCAATACTGCTTTGTACCGCAATGTGAGTTCGCCAAAATATTTTCGCGTTCACTACGAAAATGATTATTTCTCTGAAACTGACATTTATTATACGCAAGGCATCAACCTAGAGTATGTTCATCCCGCAATAGGAAATTTTTTCACTTCTAAGTTATTGTTGCGTTCTTCAACCAAAGAAGCCAAATATGGAATTTCACTAGAACACGAAGGCTACACCCCCACCAGTATTTCGCACCCAGAAATTTTGTTGGGTGATCGGCCCTTTGCCGCGTGCTTGTTTCTCAAAACATTTTCCATTACAAACAATCTCACTCGAAGAGAGCGAATTTCATCTTCCTTGAGTGCAGGTGTGATAGGCCCAATGGCTGGAGGCAAAGAAATACAAGAAGGCATCCATCGGTTGATCAATTACACCTTGCCGCTAGGTTGGCAGAATCAAATCCAGAATGATGTTATCCTCAACTACCAAGTAGAATACGAACGAGGGTTTTTCTCGCTACCAGATTATCTTTTGCTTTCAATGAAAGCAGGCGCACACATTGGCACGTTCAATTCAAAAGCCTGTATGGGCATTACTTTAATGACTGGTATTTTCGATGATCCCTTCACAAATTTTTCCAAACGAAAAAGAAAGAACCAAGTATATCTGTATGCAGAACCCTTATTAAACGTAGTCGGTCATGATGCTACATTACAAGGAGGATTTTTCAATACTAGTCCATACACACTATCTTCCAATGAAATCAATCGCCTTGTCTTTCAAGGAAACGCAGGGATTGTTTTTAAAATCAACACCCTGCAATTAGAATACTTTCAATCCTACTTAACGAAAGAATTTGAAAAAGGCAGCTCCCATGCTTGGGGCGGGATACGGATTGGGTGGCATCTACTCTAAACTGTTTAAACCTTAAACTTTTTTATCACGAAAAACATAAACATATTAAGTGATACGAAAGGCGCTTACATTGGCTCATCAAAAGGTTTAGTGAACTCAATTCTAGCTATATTTATGCAAACGATTGATGATGCCCTATATTAAAAAAAAACTTCTTGGTTTTGCAATTACACTTGGGATTGTTTTGATAGCTGCATTGCTTTTAATTTTCGTAGACAGTCCCTTCCCTAGCTTCAGCACTTCAGGCTTGATTAAAACGGAAAGCACTCAGATCCCATTAGGCAAAGCAATTGCAGACTTTGGTGATTCTCTTAACAAAAATATTTCTTCTAGCGGCCAATGGTTTGTTGACCGTAGTGGTCGCGCTATGATCTTGCATGGCATCAATGTTGGCGGAAGTTCGAAACTTCCATACACCCCATTGATTCCTAGTCATCAAAAAGAAAATTTTTATGAAAGTGTTTATACTGTTTCTTCTGTGGGCAGGCCATTCCCTCTCAATCAAGCAGACGAACATTTCAAGCGCTTGTACTTGTGGGGTTATCGTTTTATAAGGTTAGTGATAACATGGGAAGCGATTGAACATGCAGGGCCAGGCAAATACGATGAAGATTATTTGGATTATGTACAAGCCATTGCAAAGAAAGCAGCTGAATATAATATCAATGTTTTCATCGATCCACACCAAGATGTGTGGAGTAGATTTACGGGTGGCGATGGTGCTCCATATTGGACGCTAGAAAAAGTAGGGTTCGATCCACTCAAGTTTACGGAAACAGGTTCAGCCGTTATTCACAACATCAAAGGCAATCCCTTACCACGAATGATTTGGCCAACCAACTACAACAAATTAGGCGCGGCCACTATGTTCACTCTTTTTTTTGGTGGAAATGATTTCGCTCCGAATCTAAAGGTTGATAGCGTGAGCGCACAAGATTATTTACAAACACACTACATCAATGCCATCAAGCAAGTAGCATTGAAATTAAAAGGCCTTCCAAATGTAATTGGCTTTGACACTTTCAATGAACCAAGTGTAGGCTACATTGGCATAAGTGATCTAAACGCTTATGATATTCTAAAAAACGGAACTATGCCTACGCCATTGGAAGGAATAATATTGGGTGATGGAAACTCATTGGAAGTAAAAAGATTTGAGTTTGCACTAACAGGTACAAGGGAAAAAGAAAACGTGCTGGTGAACCCCAATAAGTTTTCTGCCTGGAAAAAAAATGGCCATGATATTTGGAAAGAAGCAGGCTTGTGGGGCTATGATTCCAAACAACAACCCTTCCTAATAAAGCCTGATTATTTCAGTGTTGTGGATGGTAAGCCCGTTGATTTTTCTAAAGACTATTTCAAGTCGTTCATTCAAAAATACAAAGCGTCAATTCATTCTGTAGATAGCAGCTGGTTGATTTTTGCGGAAGCGGCACTCCATCACGAACTTCCAAATTTTTCAGCGAGTGAAGCCAACAAAATGGTGAACGCAGGGCATTGGTATGACTATGCCGCATTACTCACAAAAGAATACTCTTCTTGGTTTGGTGTAGATGTGGTCGCGGGGAAAGCAGTATTCGGGAAAAGCACCGTTCGCAAAACTTTCCATAGCAATATAGCACGCAAGAAAGAAGAAACTATGCGCGCCCTTGGCAGTAAGCCTACACTAATCGGAGAATTTGGGATTCCTTACGACTTGAATGAAAAGAAGGCGTATAAAAAAGGTGATTTTTCAGATCAGGAAGCCTGCCTTGATCGTTCTTTTCGTGCAATGGAATCAAATCAATTGAGCTATACGCTTTGGAATTACACGGCTGATAACGACAATATAAATGGTGATCAATGGAACGGAGAGGATCTTTCTATCTTTAGTAAATCACAACAAAAAAACACAAATGAAATCAATTCAGGTGGTCGTGCTTTGAAAGCAGGCATTCGACCTTACCCATACAAAGTTGCAGGGATACCCGTAGAATATTTTTTCGACATGGACGATGGCGAGTTTTATTTGAAATTCGTTTCGAATAAATCCATTTCAGAACCAACAGAAATTTTTGTTCCTAAGTTTCATTATGGTAGAGGCTTTGAAGTGCTTAGTTCCCCTGGCAAGTTATCATTCGATAAAGAAAATGATTTGCTTTTGTTCTATGCAGAGAGCGATGGGGATCAGATTTTGGTAGTTCGTAAAAAGTAATTTGCGATTTTTTTTGTAATTTCGTAATGGCATTAATCTAACAAAGTGAACGTTGTCATTCGGTTTTATTTATTCATACTATTCAGTGCGCTTTCTCATCTTGCGCAAGCCGATCCAGAACCAAAAGCGGCAAATGGTGAAATGGATTTGCGCCAGTGGAACTTCGCTGAACAAAGTGCTTTACGCCTTTCTGGGCAATGGCAATTTTATTTAAACCAATTGGTTGACCCTACAGAGATCAAAAAAGAGGGCGCGCTCAAAAACTTGATCGACTTCCCTTCCACGTGGAATGGCATTTCCGATTCACATAACTCAGGCATTGGATATGCCACGTATCAACTTCGTATCATTTTACCTAATCATTCAAATCCATTAGCGCTTGAACTGCCCGATTTTTATTGCAGCTATAAATTGTGGATAAACGAAAAACTCATCGCGAAAAATGGAGAGGTAGCAACCACTGCTGAACAATCAAAACCTCAGTGGTTGCCACAAACTGTGGTCTTTCAACCAACGGCCGATACGCTTGATATCGTTATTCATGTATCCAACTTTGATCATTACAAGGGTGGCATTCGCGAACCAATATACATTGGTGCGGTTGACCAGATGCAGGCGAGGCGAAATTCATTCGTTATTTCCAACTCCATTCTCTGCGTAGTGTTGTTGCTCATGTCACTCACCTTTCTTCTTATCTATTTCATTGGCAAGAAAAATATTTCAATGTCTTATTTCGCCATCATCTGCTTGGCGTGGGGCATTCGATCCGTCTTTTCCAATAACTATTTGTTCATTTCACTTTTCCCTGATTTCCCTTGGCACATTGCTGTGCGTATAGAATACCTCACACTCTATTTCACCATGATATATGCTATGCTTTTTCTAGGCAGCATCTTCAAAGATGATGTCAACTTCCTAGTCAAGTATGCATTGATTGGGGGCAATCTTATTTTTGCTTTCACCACACTGTTTTCACCAACAGTCTTCTTTACACAACTGCTTCCCATCTATTTATCTTTCTGTGCTGTCCTAATTCTCTACGCCATTTTTGTTGTACTGAGAGCGTTAGTATATGACCGCAAAGGTGTTTGGTTCGTCATCGCCAGTATTCTGTTGGGCATTCTCATCTTTGGTGTTGATCTCTTGGCGTACCAAGGCCTTGCTCCATTCAACGCATTGATTTTTTATATCGGTTACTTGATCATGTTTTCGCTCAACTGCCTTTGCTTACTTTACGTTTCGGGGTTTATCTTCAAATCAAAAAAGGATGAATCCATTATGCGCTTCGAAGATTATTTTGGTAAGAATAAATAATTCCTTTTGGTGCTGGAAGGTATCCCCTTTTCAAACTTGTGCCTCCACCAAAGTAAATCCGAATTTACTCGGTAGATTTACCGCATGACCAAATCAGAAAAAGTAGCTGATATCTTAAAAACATTGGAAAAACTTTATCCCAATCCGCAAGTACCTTTACAGCATAAAGACGCTTACACTTTATTGATTTCTGTTCTGCTTTCAGCCCAATGCACCGATGAGCGCGTGAATAAAATCACACCTCTACTTTTCAAAATGGCTGACAATCCTTATGACATGATGAAGTTTTCAGTGGAAGAAATCCGAGAAATCATTAAGCCGTGCGGACTTTCTCCCATGAAATCGAAAGGCATTGCTGGATTATCTAAAATCTTGGTAGAAAAATATAATGGCCAAGTGCCCGATAGTTTTGAAGCCTTGGAAGAATTGCCTTCCGTTGGCCACAAAACCGCATCGGTGGTAATGACACAGTGGTTTGGTAAACCGGCTTTCCCTGTCGATACACACATCCATCGCTTGGCTTACCGCTGGGGGTTGACCAACGGAAAAAATGTGGAACAAACAGAAAAGGATTTGAAGCGATTGATCCCTGAAAAAAAATGGAACAATGCTCACCTACAGATTATTTATTTTGGCAGAGAGTATTGCCCAGCACGTGGACATAATTGGGAGAATTGTCCAATTTGTAAAAAACATAGTAGAAAAGAAGTTAGGAATTAAATATGAATTCATTACGCATCATCTTCATGGGCACACCTGAGTTTGCCGTACCCAGTTTGGAAATACTGGTTGAAAACAAACTCAATGTCGTGGCAGTCATCACTGCACCCGATAAGCCACAAGGCCGCGGACAGAAATTAACTGCCTCGCCTGTAAAAGAGTGCGCTTCAAAATATTACATCCCTGTTCTTCAGCCCACCAATTTGAAGTCACCTGAGTTCTTAGAACAACTAAAAAGTTTTAACGCCAACTTACAAATAGTAGTTGCCTTTCGCATGTTGCCAGAAGTGGTTTGGTCTATGCCCGCATTGGGCACTTTCAATCTTCACGGCTCGCTCTTACCTCAATACCGAGGGGCTGCACCCATCAACTGGGCAATAATCAATGGCGAAAAAGAGACGGGCGTCACCACTTTCTTCCTTCAGCAGGAAATCGACACAGGTAGTTTGATCTTTCAAGAAAAAGAACCGATACTAGATAACGATGATGTTGGATCAGTCTATAATCGGCTTATGCACAAAGGCGCGCGACTTGTTTTAAAAACGGTGCAAGCCATTGAAGCGGGCAATTGCCCAAGTAACCCGCAACCGGCCAATATTGAAATCAAACATGCCCCTAAAATTTTCAAAGAGACTTGTCAGATCAATTGGAACCAACCGAGTGAACAAGTACGCAATTTTGTCCGCGGGCTTAGCCCTTACCCAGCGGCATGGTCAATCATCAATGGAAAGGTTTTTAAAGTATTTTGCATTCGCGAATCACCAATCACAAATTACAATTCACAAATGAATTCCGGTTCTGTAGAAACAGATAACAAAACCTATCTTTGCATCAAAACGTTAGATGGCTTTGTGTCGATAGAAGAATTTCAACCAGAGGGAAAGAAGCGAATGACGGTGGAGGAGTTTTTTAGGGGAAATAGATTGTAATGGTCAATGCCAAATTATTAAATGATAAATGGAAGACTTTAGCGCATTAAACATTAAACATTCAACATTATGCTAATCTCCCTCATCGCAGCCCTTACCCAAAACCGTGTCATCGGCAAGAATAACGAGCTGCCTTGGCATTTGCCAGATGATATGAAGTACTTCATGCAAACCACCAAGCAGCATCACGTCATCATGGGGCGCAAAAATTATGAATCCATCCCAGAAAAATTTAGACCGCTGCCCAACCGCACGAACATTGTAGTAACGCATCAAAATAATTTTCACGCTCCTAATTGCACTGTTGTAAATTCATTGGAGCAAGGCATCTCGTTAGCAAAGAAAAATAACGAACAAGAACTGTTCATCATTGGTGGTGCGGAAATTTATAAACTAGCCATACCATTCGCCAAACGTTTATATTTGACAGAGATACAAACAGAGCTAGAAGGTGATACTCATTTCCCGGCTCTCGATAAGCAACATTGGGCAGAGGTTTCGCGTACACATCATAGGACAGATGAAAAACATCTCTACGCTTTTGATTTTGTCGTTTATGAAAAGAAAAATATTTCTTAAAACTATACTATGGAAAACCACAAAAGAATTTTAGGCATCCTCTACATTGTTAGTGGCGTGCTTCAAGCAATTGGCATGTTGCTCATATCGATTTTCATCTCCGCATTTATCCCATTCGCCCTGGATCAAGCAGATGCGGACACACATTGGATTGTGGAATGGATCGTTCCGCTTGTCACCATCATCTGTACAGCCGTCATTGTATTGCTCTCCATTCCCTCCATTATAGGTGGCATCAGTTTGCTAAACGGAAAAAGTTGGGCGCTTACGCTGTTATTGGTTCTTGGTTGTTTCAAATTATTTTCGTTTCCCTTTGGTACTGCTCTTGGTATTTATACCATTTGGGTTTATTCGGAAGATAAAAAGAAGCCTATGTGATTCTTTAAATACATTTGAACCACATAGGATCATAGTTATATAGTAAAGCACATAGATGTTGAAATAAAACATTATTAAATCCTCATCGGCAAAAAAAAAACTATGTGAAGGGTCTATGTTTCTATCTTTCTATGTGGCTCAAACAAAAAAGTTCTTAAATCTATTTTATGTCATCACTCTCCACTAAAGTCATTTGGATTACAGGAGCTTCATCAGGCATAGGCGAAGCACTTGCATACCAACTTGCAAAAGAAGGAGCATCGCTCATTTTATCTGCCCGCAGAAAAGAAGAGTTGGAACGTGTGAAAGGCGACTGCGATGCAAAAACACAGCCTAACATTCGCATCTTACCAATCGATCTCGCGAAAGCAGCCACATTGCAATTAAGCACCGAAGCAGCCATTCAGTTTTTTGGTCACATCGATGTTTTGATCAACAATGGTGGCATTAGCCAACGAAGTCTAGTGAGAGAAACCAAACTAGAAGTAGATCGCGAGGTGATGGAGGTGGATTATTTCGGCACGGTTGCCCTCACAAAATATCTGCTTCCACATTTCACAAAAAGAAAGTCGGGGCATTTTGTTGTGACGAGCAGCGTAATGGGCATCATCGATACTCCTTTTCGCTCGGGTTACTCAGCCGCCAAACACGCCTTGCACGGTTTCTTTGATTCGCTACGTGCCGAAGTGTGGAAAGAAAATATTTTCGTCACGCTCATCTGCCCCGGGTGGATCCGCACGAACGTTACTCTCAACGCACTCACGGGCGATGGATCAAAACTAAATCAGATGGATAAGACTACCGACCAAGGTCTTTCTCCCCAACAATGCGCCAAAGAAATTATCCGTGCCATCAAGAAAAGAAAAAATGAAGTTTATATTGGCGGAACAAAAGAAGTCTTTGCTGTTTACTTGAAAAGATTTTTTCCTGGTTGGTATGCTAAAATTGTGAGGAAAGCGAAGGTGAGATAAATTTTAAATTTACGTTTATGCTAAAATGGAAAGATGTCCTCGGGTTTTCAAATAAGGGAAACCCCACGCCACCCATGCGAGTAGAAAAATCAAACGAGGAGTGGAAGAAAATATTAACGGCAGAGCAATTTCAAATCACGCGCCTCAAAGGAACGGAACGCGCCTTCACGGGCGAGTACTGCGAAGCACATGAGCCCGGACTGTACGCTTGTGTTTGCTGCGGCACACCCCTGTTCGACTCGCGCTTGAAATTTGAATCGGGAACAGGCTGGCCCAGCTTCACACAACCCGTGGATGAAAACGCAGTCGCCTATCACAGCGATAAAACGTACGGCATGGTGCGCGTGGAGGTGCTTTGCAATGTGTGCGATGGCCATCTCGGCCACGTCTTTCAAGATGGCCCCGAGCCAAGCGGTCTCCGGTATTGTATCAACTCGGCATCACTCAAGCTCGCGAAAGAATGAGTATGCAGTTTATAATTTCTTTGCGGCTTGCCACGCGAGGCGCAGTGGCACCGGGCTATCCGTTGCAAGTCCGCCCACCCACAAATCCATCACACTTCGGGCTTTCCACTACTATCCCTGGCCGATGCCAGCACGTAGTTCATCAATATTATAAAGAGTATGAATTGGGAATACTTATCTTGTAAAACAAAAGTGTCTTGACAAGCAAAATAATTACGAAGATTAAGTTAACGCCCGATTTTGAGGATGAGAAAACGCTATTACTTTTTGACAGCATTGGTGACATCAAGCACCAAGGATTTATTACAAAGGAACAAGGGATAAAGATTTTAAAATGGAAATCTCCAAGACCTTTAAGACATTATGAGTTAAATTCTGATAACGATTTTAAAGAAATCTCTAAGCTATCCTTTGAATCAAAAGATGAAAGGGTGAGAATGCATGTCTTGACTGCATTGAACGGTGTGAACTATCCAGCAGCTTCGGCAATTCTAATGTTTTATGACAAAGAACTATATCCCATAATTGACATAAGGGTTTGGAAACAACTCTACAAGGCTGGACTTGTGGATACAAATTCACGAGGGCAAGGTTTTAAATTAAAAGGATGGCAGAGATACTTGGCAACAATTAGAGAGCTTGCTGGCAAATTAAAACTAACGCCACGACAAGTCGAGAAAAGATTATTTGACATTGATAAAAACGAGCAGATAGGAAATTTATATAAATGAAAAAATAAATACGTGAACAATGAACCATCAACTATCAAAAAAGAGAAACAAAAAATTCGAACTTGGTAATATTGATGGCAACCACTTTGTCAATTACCTATTTGCCAATTGTCAATTACTAATCTTTTTTATTTTTATGTCCGCCTGCCAACCCTCAACAAAAAAAGAATCAACCTACTACCAAGAACCCTTCCGCCCCCAATTTCATTTCTCTCCCGAAAAAAATTGGATCAACGATCCCAACGGATTGGTTTACTTAGATGGCGAGTATCATCTCTTCTATCAATACAATCCGCATGGCGATCAATGGGGCCACATGAGTTGGGGTCATGCCGTTAGCACTGATCTGCTGCATTGGCAACACTTGCCCGTGGCACTAACAGAATATCCTGATCGCTTAACGGGCGATAGCACCATGATCTTCTCTGGCACGGCCATCATCGATAAAAATAATTCGGCTGGCTTTGGTGCTAATGCCATGATCGCTATTTATACTTCTAATGTTCACAAGGATAATAAAGGCTTGGCGCAGCATCAAAGCCTCGCCTACAGTACCGATAAAGGAAGGACTTGGAAACGCTACGATAAAAATCCTATCCTTGACATTCATCGAAAAGATTTTCGCGACCCGAAAGTATTTTGGTATGAGCCACAACAAAAGTGGGTGATGGCCTTGGTGGTGCCTGACCTCTACACCGTACAATTCTATTCCTCCAAAAATTTATTGGATTGGAAACTGAGTGGAGAATTTACAGGTGTTGGCGACACCACACGGATATGGGAATGTCCGGATCTTTACCAACTGAAAATCGAAGGCCATCCTGATAAAACCAAATGGGTACTGTCGCTTTCGGGCGGCCATCCGCAAGGCCCCAAGTTTGTGGGCATGCAATATTTTGTGGGCGAGTTTGATGGCTTTACTTTCCACATCGATGATGCCAAGCAATCTCCGCAGTATGTGGATTTTGGAAAGGATTTTTATGCGGGTATCGTTTACAATAATCTATCAGATAGCCGCACCATTATGATCGGTTGGCTCAACAACTGGACGTATGGCAATCAACTGCCTACTTCACCTTGGCGCGGGGCTATGTCGCTGCCAAGGGAATTAAGTTTAGCCAACACTCCATTCGGATTGATCTTAAAACAACAGCCACTTGCTGCGATAGAAAGTCTTCGCGCCAAAAAGATGGATGACATTCAAGCTCAAGAACTATCAGGTTCTTTTGAATTTAGCGCAGAGCTAACCGAGGAAACCAGTATTGAGATAGGAAGCGAAGGAGGCGATAAATTAATCTTATCCTACATCAACGGAAGTTTCTCTATTGACCGGACCAAAACCCTTTCCGATTTCAATCCCGATTTCGCTAGCATCGATTCTGTTTCTATTCCTCAATATCCACCTTCTATTTCTCTGAGGGGAATTGTAGATCAGTCCGTTGTAGAAATTTTTATCAATAATGGAGAACAGGTTCTGACCGAGTTGTTTTTCTTGAGAAGTGGGAAAGTAAAAATTAAATCGAATGGAGAAGTTAAGATTACAAAGGGCTATGTACTTAAAAGTATTTGGAGGGAGTAGCATTTCCTCCGCAATTCTATTTGAACACACTCTTTTCCAACCTCACAAGCCTATCTTTAAATTGATCTACCCTATCAATTTTAACAACTAGCTTTTCAATCACCTCAGCTAACCGCATATTAGAGACTCTCATTTCAGGCATTCCAAGGTTTGTCTTAGCAACAATATCTACAACCTGATTAATTGCATCCGTATTTTCTTTCTGGTTTTGAGTCAATCTATCCACAGCGGGAATCAAATCTGCCATCAACTCAGTCAACTGTTTTACCTGACCTTCTAGTTTCATACTGCGAATACATTAAATTTTCACTGGCTCTCTATGCCCCACCCATGTAAAACGTTTAGTCACATACTCTGGATTGGTGAACGATGCATTGCCAGATGGATTACCGCCCGTCACATGAAAATCAGAAAACGCTGCATTTTGGTTCATATAAATTCCGCCTACCAAATTGAAAGAGACTGGCGTAGCTGCTAAGGCCATCTCATCGGCAATTTTTTCTTTCACAGTCGCATCAGTGGTGTACGCACCACAAGAGATCGCGCCATGTTGCATGGCCATCTCTTGCGCCAAGGCAATGGACTGATCCGTACTTTTTGTTTTGATGAGCAACGCAATGGGGCCAAAAAGTTCTTTACTGAAAATATCTTTTTGCGAAGCATTCACTTCAATCACAATCGGTGTGGCTACACGAGCATTCTTAAATTGAGGATTTTCAAAGCTGCGAGATTTAAGCCAAACCTTTCCATTTATTTTTTCTGAATCGATCACGCGCTCGCTTGTTTTTCTATTTTGCACAGCGCCTAGTACAAACGGCCCTGCTTTCGGGTTGTCAATTAAGCCATTGATATTGGTCACAAACTTTTCAGCAAATTCTTCAAAAGTTACTTTACCAGTAGCAGTTTTAATTCCTCCTTCTGGGATATAAAAATTCTGTGGGGCTGTACACATTTGCCCGCTGTAGAGATTAACAGAGAAAGCAAGATTAGCGGCCACTTTGTCGGCATCGTCAACAGAATCTAATATCACAGAATTCACGCCTGTCTTTTCTGTAAACACAGTTTTATTTAGCAAAGCTTCTAGATAAGAACCGAAAGTAGAGTTGCCAGTGAAGTCGATCAGCTTTACATCAGGATGTTCGGCCAATTCTTTCGTAATCATTTTATCAAATGTATCCACGGCCAGTTGACAAATGTTTGGATCGAGATTATTCTCCAGCAATACTTTCTGAATTTCAGAAACAAAAATAGCGATGGGCAAAATTGCACCAGGGTGAGGTTTTACAATTACGGAATTGCCTGTGATCAAACTTCCATAGATTCCCGTTACTGAATTCCACGTAGGAAAAGTAGAGCAACCGATCACTACCGAAATTCCTTTTGGCACTGCTCTCCATTCTTTATTCAGTTGAAGATTGAACTTGCCCATTGGTTTGTCCCACAATACTTTTTCGGGGAAACGATTCAACTCTTCATACCCCGCAGCTATGGCTTCCAGCGCGCGGTCGGCTGCGTGCGGCCCCGATGCTTGAAAGGCCATCATGTAACCTTGACCTGTGGTATGCATGGTAGCGTAAGCGACTTCAAAGAATCTTGCTTTCACGCGATCCAACGATTCCATCAAAATACCTGCACGGTCTTGCGCAGATACTTTTCTCCATTGATGAAAAGAAGTTTTGGCACGATCTATCAACGTACTCGTTGAAAAAATGGGATACGAAACTTTTAAAGGCTCTTGCAAGTAAGGCGATTCTTCTTGCCCTGCCCAACCTTCAGGGTTAACTTGCTTTAGCTCTTCAAATTTTTTTCCGAGCGATGCTTTAAATTTTGCTTGCCCATCGGTATCGGCTGTTTCGCCATACACAGCAGGTGCAGGATGCTCTGGAAAGGCTGCATAAAAAGTTCTTTCGTGCAAAGCTTTGATGGCTTTGGTGATGGTGGGTTGATGTTTCTCGAATAAGCTCATTGCAATTATTTTGTTTGTGAACCAAAAACTCTCTTCAATAATTCCGTAGTTCTTGCCAACGGATCTTGGCGAATATTTTTTTCTTCTTTGGCAATCATGGTAAACAATCCTTGGATGGCCATGTCAGTAGCGTAATCATTCAAATCTGGGTTCACTTTATCGATGAATGGAATCTTGTTGTAGTTGTTAACAATGTCTCCATAATATTTTGTGGCACTTACTTTATCCAACGAAGTTTGAACAACGGGCTTAAACTTTTCTTTGAGTTGTGCAGTGGTAGTGCGTTTTAAAAATTGCGTAGCCGCATCGGGCTGGCCTTTCAGTAGGGCAAATGCATCTTCAATGGTCATTTGTTTGATGGCTGCAATAAAAATTGGTTTCGCTTCTTTGGCGGCATCTTCGGCACCGCGGTTGAGTGTCATTACAAATTTGTCCACTTCGCCACCCAAACCGATTTGTCGCAGTTTGTCTTCTACTCTTTTTACATCAGGGGGAAAAGGGATTTTTATTTCAGGGTTTTTGAAATAGCCATCGAGCTGGGAAGTAATGTCTGAGCCTTTGCTGATGCCATTGATCAGAGCTTCTTTCAAACCACTGCCTACTTCCCCAGATGTTAATGGTTGTTCCGTTCCCAATACTACTTGATTGGCCTCGGAAAGTGTTTGATTGATCTGCGCGGCTGTGCAGGATGCTAAAAAGATGGATGTGAATAGGGTTATTTTTTTCATATGAGTTAGATTCAAATGCGAAGGTAGGAAAAAAAGTTTCAGGCAAGGCGCAAAGACGCAAAGAGGAATTATTTAAAAAGCAATAATGGTATGCGGATGTCAAATTACTACCTCACTTTGTGCTGCTATCGGCCAGGGATAGCGAAAAGCCTCCCTCGGCTGCGCTCGGCACGAACTCCGCGCACTGGCAAGCCGAGGGAGTTTGTAGCGGATAACCCAGCCAGAGGAACGAGGGGGCCGCCAAAAAAAATCATCGTAGCTCATAAATCTTCTAAGTGTTTCTATTTAGTGGCAATTATGCGGAAATACCTACGTTAAATTAAGCTGCATAGCCTGACATTTGTTTTGTGTTAAGGCGCAATTTCTAAACAAGCGCGCTGACCAAAAGAAATGAAAAAGCTAAGTATTTTGATGGTTTTGTTACAAGTATCCATTTGCCTAAAAGCTCAAGAACAAGTAGCAGCCCAAGTAAATCAACCTTCCCTTTTTACTTTACCAAGTGGAGATGTTGCAATACTTAAGCATTCAGATCAATTGTTTTCTGATGCCACTGGCTTGATGTTCGGTGGACAAAATGAGGAAGCTTTCATACTATTCAAAAAAGCGGCTGAAAGTTTTAAATCAGAAAAAAGATTTCACGAATGGACTGGCTGCTTTGCTGGCATGGCCATTGTTTTATCATCAGAAGGTCGTTATCGTAAATTTCTGCGGATCAGTAGAAGAGCACTACGTGTTCATAACAAATTCAATGCGCTAGATTTGGATGCGGAAGAGGCACTAAGGAGTAATGTGGTCTTAGGGGGCTATCGCGTTATTGGCAATACCAAAAAAGCAACGATTACTGGCCCATTTCAATAGCTTCAAAAAATTAAAAAATTAAGCTTACCTTAGAAGTCAATTTCTTCTAACTATGACCAAAAAATTTGCCCTACTACCCTCAGCACGAGTAGGTTATAGCCTAGTACTCCTTGTATTTTACTCTGCACTTTTGCATGCACAATCAGCACCTACAGTGGCAGACTATCTTGCGCTATCAGAAAAAAATAGAGTTGCTGGCGATATCAAAGAAGCCACCCGTTTTTTAAATGAAGCAGCCATTGTTCGCTGGGAGGAAAAAAATTATAATGAAGCCATTGATTACTTCACGCGCTCGATGCAATTGAACAAACAAATCAACAATGAGAGTGGCATCGATAAGATCAACAGTAACTTGGGCATGATCTACTCAGACATGCAAAATTTTGAGAAGTCGCTCGCTTACTTTCAGCAATCATTGGACTACAGAAAAAAACACGACTTGCGTTTTGAATCTGTTTCTACTTACGTGAATCTATCTGTGGTGCTCAACAATTTGAAAAAGTATAACCTGGCCGCTCAAAATTTGGAAGAAGCATTGAAGCTGGCCACTGAAATGAATGATGCGCAACAAATGAAAAGTTGCTACGGCATGTTGGCAGAAACCTATGAGAAAGCCGGAGATGAAGCTAAAACGATCCACTATTTTGGACTGTACAGAACTTTTCACGAAATGATTCAACGCAACAAAGAATCTGGGTACAAGCAAGAAATAGAAAAGACAAGGTTGGAAGCGCTACTAAAAGAAGCTGAAAACAAAAACAAGGAATTAGAATTGGAGGTGCAAAAAAAACAACTGGCAGACGCCTCACGCGAATTGGTGGCGGTAAACAAAGATGCAAACGTATTAATGGACAGTCTCTCTAAAAGCGAACTGGCCGTTGCTTTGTTAAAGCGACAAAACGAAGTAAAAGAACTTCGTATTAAAAGCGATGAGGCCAAATTAGAGAATCAATACATATTCACTCTCTTGTCAGCCTCTGGTTTAATTTTGGTATTAGTGATCCTCGGCATCCTTTACCGAAATAATAAAACCAAAAAAGAAACGAACGATCTATTGAAATCACAAAACGAGGAAATAAAATCTCTCAACGAAAATCTGGACGGAATCGTAGAAGAACGGACGCGCAAATTAGAACTTACTCTTGAGAAATTAAAAAAAAGAAATGCATTGCTTTCGCAATTCTCTTGGACGATTTCACACAACTTGCGAAGCCCTATCTCTAGCATATTGGGAATAGAATCTATTCTCAATAAAGAGAACCCTGGTGATCCCCACAATATTATTGCGCTAGAGCACTTGACCAAGGCTACCAGAAATTTAGATTCGGTGGTGAGAGACCTATCGGATGTATTGAATATGTACAACGAAGAAGAGATGGAGATTGTAAAAATAAGTATCCCCGAAATTTTCTCATCCGTTACTACCTCTCTTCAGGCAGAAATACAAGATGCCAACGCCAAAGTAGTAACAGAGTACAATGGCATTAGCACTGTGTTTGGCGTGAAGGCATTCATGGAGAGCATCTTATATAACTTGGTTTCCAACGCTCTGAAGTATCGAGATTACGATAAGAAACTAACAGTCTCCATCAAAGCAGTAAAACTTGGAAACCAAGTTTGCCTTTCTGTGTCTGACAATGGAATTGGTTTTGATGCAGCCAGCATTAATCCAGAAAAAATATTTGGCCTTTATCAGCGGTTTAATCTAGATCGACCAGGAAAAGGCATCGGACTATTTTTAGTAAAGTCGCAGGCAGAAGCGATGGGTGGCAGTGCAGAGTTGGATAGTGCCATTGATAAGGGAACTACTGTTAGGATTTTTATTCCAATGACCGCTGAAGAATCTACTGACGGAAAAGGATCATCGAGAATATTGGAAAACCAAGAACCCAGACATCAAAGCTCGATTGCTCTATTATAACAACAACTCCTACTTCAACCTACACAATCTATGATCACTAGAAAACTGACATTTCTATTTCTTGCAACTTTGCCATTCGTATTGTTTGGTCAACAGCCTGAGCATAAAAAGAAAAAATATGTAGATAGCCTTGGGCGATATTATCAACAGGCCTCGTTGCCGGTGTATTTCTTCGTATCCACTTCACCAGAAGAAAAGCCAACCCAAGTCCTTATTGATTCCAAACTAGAGCCCATTTACTTAGAAGGCCACGGGGTACACGGTCTAAAGCATCACAACGTAAAGACAAATGCGATAGAAACTTTTGACATCTATGCAGATGGCATTGCTCCCGCTACACGATCTACTTTTTCAGGCTCAACTTTTTATAATACAGGCGCTATGCGTTTTTATGGAAAGGGCTTGCAGATTACTCTAAAAGCTACTGATGAGATGTCTGGCTTAGAGACTGTGTATCATTCACTCGATGAAGCCTCAATGACAACGTATTCTCCTGTTTCCGTGAGTAAAGAAGGAAAAAATAGTTATAGCTACTATGCGGTGGATCATGTAGGTAATGCAGAAAAAGTAAAAATCGAAACGTTCACTATTGATCTTTCTGCTCCAACAACATATCATAACTTTGTTGGCATCTCCGATGAAAAAGTAATTTCTACCGGTTCTTCTATTTACCTGACCGCTACAGATGTGCTGTCTGGTCTGGCAAGTACTTCCTTTCACTTCGACAAAGAGAAACCAAGACCCTATGTTGGAGGAAATATTGCCTTTCAATATTTAGCAGACGGAAATCATACCCTCTTTTATAATTCTGTTGACAAAGTAAATAATGTTGAAGAAGAAAAATCGATTTCTTTTTACCTAGATAAGACTGCCCCTATCATGTCTGCTGATATTCTAGGAGATAAGTTTTTAGTGGGTGAAAAGGTTTATTTTTCTGGAAGGACTAAATTGAAATTAACTGCAGTCGATAATAAATCGGGAATAAAAGATGTGATGTACGCCATCAACAATGAAGCCTTTCAAAAGTATGCCGATCCCTTTTATCTGCCTAACAGATCTGGCTTTCATTCGGTAAAATATTATGCCATTGACAATACATCCAATACATCAAAAGACAATTTTGAACATACGGTTGGTGTGATTTATGTGGATCTTACAGGTCCAGCTTTATCGCACCGTTTTGAAGGCACCACATTTATGAAGGCAGACTCGCTTTATACAAGCCCTCTAAATAAATTGATTTTGTCTGCCAACGATCCTGAATCGGGTTTAAAGAACATCACGTACAAAATTGATGGACAAGGCGAAGAGACAAAGTACACAGCTCCTATTAGTATTGCTAATTCTGGTAAGCATACCATTGAATATTTTGGTTACGATAATGTGAACAATCGCAATTCAAAATCAATTTTCATTTTAGTGGATGATCAGGGGCCAACCATTTTTAGCCAGTTTAGCGTAGCCGCCATTTCTGAAAATAAATATCCCTCTAATGTATCACTGTTCTTGGCTGCTACTGACCAGCAAATAGGTACACAACGAATCATTTATAGCATCAACGATGGTAAGGAAATTATCTATGCAGCACCGCTTGGTGGCTTCTTGAAAGAAAAGCAATATACTGTGAAGGTAACTGCCATCGACTTATTAGGCAACAAAACGAATAAAGAGGTAAAGTTTGAAACGGGGAGATATTGATTGATAACGAGATTACAAAATCTTAATCTTGTTCAACAAGGCACTTTTACAGGTGGTACAAGTGTCCGTTGCAATGGACCTACTGATGTTGTAGCATGTGCTTTTTATCAACTTGGACAAATGAGACCTATAGCACGGCTGGTTTGCCTTGCTACCCTTATAGCATGTATGGCAGTTGAGGCCGCTGATTGCTTACTGGACGGCTGTAAATAATTGTTTGCCTTTTAGGCTTACGATATAATTCTACTTACAATACTAAGCCTGTGCATTGGTTTGACAGCTTGTAGTGTTGCCAATAAATCAAGTAAAAGTGGTTCGCGTGAATCACTTTTTTTATGTAAAAAGTGGTAGTTCTTGAAGTAACTTTAATTTTTCTTTAGTAACAATATTTCGCCAAAGCTAACAGAGATTCAAAAAAAAGGTAATTTTAAGCAGAGATGTTTCTTTGGGAGAAAGAATGACATTTCGCTCTTAATTTAGATTTAAAAATTCCATAAAATGATACTTGAAGTTTCAGGATTGAGTAAAAATTTCAATCATACTGTAGCTCTCGATAATGTTTCATTTGAAATTCGCAAAAGTGATATTGTTGGGATCGTTGGCCCCAATGGGTCTGGCAAAACCACATTGCTCAACATACTGGCGGGCACAATTAGGCCAACATCTGGTGGCTATCATTTCAATAATTCTCAACAAATTGGTATGTCTATCTCAAGAAAAGGATTCTTTGACGACATGTCAGTAAAAAACAATTTGAAACTGATTGCCCGCCTAAATTCTATTCAAGAAAAAGAAGTCATCAGAGTAATGAATGATTTTCAAATTGATTTTTCTGACAAATCTTTTGGTAAACTTTCAGCAGGCATGAAGCAAAGGGTATCACTAGCAGTGCCCTTTTTAAAAAATCAAGATCTCATTTTATTGGACGAACCTTCAAATCATTTGGATATTGATTCAATAATGATTCTACGATCTAAAATACTTCAATCGAAAGAGGTGGGCGCATCGTTTCTGATAACCAGTCATATTTTATCAGACCTTGAAAAAGTATGTGACCGTATCCTATTTATGAAGAAGGGCAAAATAATCAGTAACAAAAGCAGAGAAGAGCTGCTTATTGCGTATGAAAATCTAGAAGATGCCTATTTGAAAATCGCAAAATAGATTGATCGCATAATTTATTCACCATGTTTTTAAGAGCATTATACATAGAACTATTTAAAGTTGTCAATAGGAAATCTTTAGTCATCCTATTAATTGTAACCGTAATAATTTTTCCGTTACTAGTTATAACAGTAACATACCTAGAATCAATAGAAGAAAATACAATTCAAGGATCATTCGTTGATACGATCGCTGCCATCGTAATAGTATTTATGACATTGCTACTCTTCCTGCCACTTTGGATCGCTTCCTTTGTTGGTCAAGAATTAACAAATGGCCATGTCAACAGAATCGTTTTTTCAACTTCAAGAAAGCACTATTTTTTTTTAAAACTTATTTATTGTTTAGCAGTTTCAACCCTGTTCACATTTTTAGGGGCAATTGCTTTTTTGATCGCCCTTAAAAACCCTGCTTTTGGGTCCATCGATCTTGATGCTGGCTTCTTCTTACGTTTTATTGCTCAAATTTTTCTGATAGCAATTCTATATTCTCTCACTACTCTATGTATCACTTTTGCAATTCGGTCGCCAATCCCTTCGCTCGTGGTTGCCTATTTCGCTCCACAAGTAGAATCAATCATTTATTTTCTGTTTGACAGGTTAATGGATATAAAACTCAATTGGCTACCATTTCAATTATTATCTTCTCTGCATAAAAAAAGCGGAGTGAGAACCGAAGTAGATTATCTAAATCCCTTAGTCGAAAATCCTATCGGGATTGTTTGGCCTATTTTATTAGTTACAATCATAACCTACCTGAGTTACTTGTGGTTTTTGAGAAGAGATTTAAAGGTATTATCTGATTAGAGAATACTTATTATTAAAAGCAGAATCAAGCTCCTACAAAATCTTAATCTTGTTCAACAATTGCTCTTTGTAGTTCTCACTAATAGGGATGATTTTTTTATCGATCTCTAAATTGCTTGAATCAATATTGCGGCAGGCCTCTGTCCTCTACGTTTAGAAAAAACGGTATAAAAAACTAAAGAGTAGTGATGAAAGAACTAAACTCACTAATAGAAAGAATAGGTATTCCCCGAAAGGGGTTCAATACTTTTAAATCGGCATCGCCACTGATGAGGCAGTCTGCTTTTACCTCAAAGGCAAGCCTCAGAAACTTGACATCGGTAAAATCGCGGCTTGTTATAAGATCGGTTGTTTTTGTCTCAACGTGTATGGCCTTATCCAAAATATTTTCCAAGGTCTTCAATCTCTCATCTAATGGAAGGTACTTGTTGAACTTATCGCGTTGGATAACATTGCGGATTTCGGTTTTTGTTTCTGTGCTGCATACGATAGTGCCTTTTTGTAAAGCTGCGGTTACAATTTGCATGGTAGTGCCTTTTGGTTTCAAGATGGCGCTAATGAGTGTATTCGTATCAAATACAAATCGCATCGATTACTACTTGTTCAGAAAGGGTTCAAACACATCTCGATCTAGGCGGGTCAATCTGCTGATAGTTTCAGGGGGCACGCCCTTTTCTGCTAGTGAGATTGCCAGCTCTAGTTGGTCGGTGCCAGTAGGGTACAGTTCTCCACTCAGCAAAGCAGATAGCGCACCTGAAGTTAGTATTTTCTGCGCGTCAAGAGGTAGTGCTTGCCACTCCACCGCAGTAGTATCTTCCATTTGTATCGTCAGCGTTTTCATGTGAATTATTTTAAACCCTAAACAAATATAAGTGAAAATCTGAATGTCTCTGAACATGGGTGCATTTCAAATTGTCGCGGCTCTTGACTTAAATAACAGGTAGCTCCGATGGAGCTAATCAGAATTCTGAGATGATTTTCTATAAACAGGAAGTCCCCATGGGACTAATCGCCCCAGCGGGGCGTACTGCTTATAGTAAAATGGAAAAGGATATACGGGGAGTAGCTCTATAGGAGCTACCTGATTTTATATAGCGACAATATGAAATGCACTCCTGAACATAGGCTTTAACGTAGAGCCACGCAAAGTTAAAGGAGGAGAGAAGAAGCTAAGTTTGAATTTCTATGTGTTCCCCTGCTCATTACCTTCTACTGATAAAAAGGGAACAAATGCTATTGGCCTGATCGAGGCCGCGGAAAAGTTGTCACTACAAAATCTTAATCTTATTCAAAAGCTGCTCCTTATAGTTTTCGCTGATGGGAATGATCTTTTTGTCGATCTCTAAATTGGTTGAGTCAATATTGCTGATCTTCTCTAGGTTAACGATAAAAGAACGGTGTACTCTCAAAAACTTATCAGAAGGAAGCTTCTCTTCTATTTTCTTTAAAGTAGAATAGACCGTATGAAGTTTATCTTTTGCCTGTATCTTCACATAGTCCCCAAAAGCTTCGATCCATAAAATATCTTCCATGCTCAACTTGTGCAAGAGCGAATCAATCTTTACAAATAGATGATCATCTCCGTCTGAATCTGTGTTGGTCTTACTTAGGCGGGAAGCCACTTTATTAACAGCATGCAGAAAGCGGCTATAATCTTTTACCGGTTTTAAGAGGTAATCAGCTACGGAAAATTCAAAAGCATCGATAGCATACTCTGGATTGGAGCTGATGATGATGACTTCTGGTTTGTGTGCTAATACCTTTAGTAAGTCAATGCCCGATATGCCTGGCATTTCTATGTCGAGAAAGAGTAGATCGACTTTGTTTTTGTTCAACCAAGGCATGGCCTCTTGAGCAGATGAAAAGGAGCCAACCACAGAAAGCAGATTTGTCTTTTCAGCTAACCCCTCTACCATGGTGCGGGAGATACTATCGTCTTCTATGATGGCGCAGGAAATCATTAAAACACAGATTTTAGATGTGAGATTTTAGATGTGAGATTTCTCGTTGCCAACAAACATAATCCCTTTTTTTGGCTTTAACCAAACGGGATGGTAAATGAAAACGAACTTCCCTTGCCTTGCTCAGATGCCACTTGAATCGTTCCTCCCCAAATCTCTACCCTTTTTTTACAAATGGCCAAGCCGAGGCCAATGCCACCCTTAGATCTGCTAAAGCCTTCGTGCGCTTGACGGAAGGGCTCAAAAATAAATTGCTGTTGTTCCTTCTCTATGCCAATGCCTGTATCTTCTACTTTTACGAGATAATGAGTGGCATTTTTCTCAGTGATCAAAGTAATACTACCTTCTTTTGTAAATTTCAATCCATTGCTCAACAAATTAAGAATTACCTGCCGAAGGTGCAAGGAATCCAACAGGATCATCTCGCCTGGTGGCAGCGCATTGCTCATCAATATGTTTACAAGATCGTTCTTAGCTCCATGCTCAGAACGGAAATCATGGAACAACTCTTCCATCGTTTTGTGTAAGTCAATTGATTCTGGAAAAGCCTTGACTTCTCCTGCCTCCAAGGTGGCCAAGTCCAACAAGGCTTCAATAATTTCCATTAGGTCGCCTGACCTCCTTTCAATAATATCGAGATACTTATTCCTCTTTTCAGCAGAAGGTTCGTTCCTCAATATTTCAGCAAAGCCCATAATACCTTGAAGCGGTGTTCTTATCTCGTGCGATAGATTGCCGATAAAAACCGTTTTGGCTTTGTTGGCATTTTCCGCAGCTTCCTTTGCTATCTTAAGTTGATCTCGCTCATGCTCAAGCTCCATTTTGGAAACGGTGGTGTGCTCTAGTTCCTCGCCAAGCATATTGATGCCCGTGGCAACGGCATCAAAGATATTGTTGTTGTCTGAAATAGGTAGTTGTTTGCTAAAATCTCTATTAGCAAAAGAGCTAACTATATCAATGAAATTATTGATTGATTGGGTTGAACCTTCCTTGTCACCTGAAATAGAGGAGGTCAATTGAAGATTATCTGCATACAAATTTAGATTATTGCAAATTTTAGAAATAGTGGTGTCATCTACATCGGTTACAATTCGTTTAGAAAAATCTCCCTTTAACATGGCCTCACTGAGAGCCAATAATTCTGTTAAGACTTCTTCATTACTCTTCCTTATTGCCATCCTCTATATATAGTCAAGTATCTTGTACACTGGCTATATTGCCTTTCTCTGTAATTCCTCAATCCACCGAATTGCACTTTCTTTGTTATAAAAAAATTTTGCCTCAAACTCCTTTGGGGACTTAATAAAAATATTTGCAATGAGGGCAGATACAGGATTGCTGGCCAAAAAAGCAGCGCCTAAAATATTTTTAAGTCCTCCTTCAGGGCTTTGCATGTATTCTTTCGCTTCGGCTGTTACTTTCTTTACGTTTGAGACGTCAATGACAACGTAATGATCGCGCCCACCAGTAAATTCCATCCGACAAGCAACAATCTCTTTTGCTACTGTCAAGTCTACCCTTAAATTATCTGGATATTCTGCAAATATAATCTTATCATTAAGTTGACGACAAGTCATAAACGGATAGTTCATTTCTTTCATAAAATAATGATTTTACAAAATTGATTTTTTTGATCTGATTGTTCTAAGCCATTCAAGCGCATCTTTTTTGTTAGTAAAGAATTTAGCTGGCACTATCGGTTTATTTATCTTGAGGTAAAGATTAATAAATAAGGTGGCAACAACATTATTGGAAAGAAAAGCTCCTCCCAATACTCCCTTAAGTCCGCCCTCTGGGTCGTTCATATAATCTCTTGCCTCCTTTGTTACAGATTTTACATTAGAGAAATCAATTAAGGCATAAGCAGGAACGCCATCTGAAAATTCAATTCTATTCTTCACCAATTCCTTAGCTATTTCAATATCTATTTCTAGTCTTGGAGAATAGCTACCAAAAATTATATCTATGTCAGAATCTTCACTCCACACATTTATATATCTATACTCTCTCTTCCTCATACTAAATGATTAACCTGTTGAAAAGTGTTTAGGGATTCCATACTGAAATTATCGTCTGCCTGGATATATACTGATCTTTTCTTTATCTGACTTCCAAATTTATGCTTTTCGGTGTCAGCTCCAAAACCAAAAAAAACTTTCTTAAAATTCAAACTATTTGCTCTTTTTACAGCCTGAAACAACATTTGCCTATAACTACCAAATTCCGCATTAGTCTGATAATCTAATCCAATTATCATTGGTATATAGTTCTTTGATGGAGATTTGTAGCACATACCGTAAACCAACGCTTGATCGTCACCCTCTAAGGACAACTCAATTATTTCCCATGATTTAAATTTGTATAAATTCTCAAAAAATTTTATAGGCAACTGAAAAGTATTCATTTCAAAACCCTTATCCTTAACTTGTCGATACAAATTAATCAATCTATCTATATTATCAGGTTTTACTTCAGAGCTCACCTTAACGTTAAATAATTTTTGATTTGGCAATATATATTTCCTTTGATGAACCCTCGATTTACGTGATAAGGAGTTAAGAAATTCCTCATCATTACTCCAGTTTAAATTTTCAATCATATGTTCATTAAACATATCAGCTCTAAGGAAACCTTCCTCAGTAAAAAAATCTCGAAGCTCTACATCGTCTGTATCAAAATCTCGCAACAAAATCATACTTGCTCCGGCAACTAACTTCTCTTCATTCATTATTTGTATCATTTCCAACAACGCATTCTTCCATTGATGATTTTTTCTATCAACATATAAATGTTCACCTAAACTCATAAGTGATCCCATCATTACAACTTTAGAAGTCAGGTAATACTTATCAATCTTTCTTATGTCTTCTATTTGTTGGGAAACACTCGCTGGCGCAATCATATCATCCTTACAAAGCAACTCCGTAAAAAAAGTAGCCAGTATTGGCTTCTTATCTGTATCTCGGATAATCAGATAATGAAGATTCCAATTATTCTCTGGCTCTGGATTATCTCTAAATGTTTCTTCAATAAAGCGACAGCCTTCCCAATCAAACGTGCCGTTGTCACCCAGTAGTTCGTCCCATAGTTCTTTGTCAATGTTGTGTATGGTGGTCTCGTGCTGGATATCAAAAATGCTTTCGGCTTTTGCCTCGTTTACAATTGAATAACGTTTTTTTGTTTCTTCAAATGGCAGATTGAAATTATTGCTAATGTCTTCTACCGTTTGCCCTTCTTCTTCCAGCACTTTGGGGAAATGATGATGAAAGGCGTCTAATACATTTTTAATATCTTCTTTGGTTTGGCCATTGGTAACTGCCAAACGTAAACCACAACACTTCACTGGCACACCTGGGAAAATGCCAATGTTGGTATAGAAACCTTCGCCTAATAATCTCTTCACCATATTATACCCTACTCGCGGCAAGCCGAGGCCAATGTAAAATATAGGAGAAGATGATGGAAGCACTAAGGGAAGTTCATATTGATCAATAATGCTTCGCGTTAATTCTATTCTCTCGCTAAGGTTTTTTTGAAGTGTATAAATCTCATCTGATAAATGTATTTTGGCACTGGCAATGGAAGCTCCAATCATGGGCGGCTGCACAGGACCAGAGAAAGTGTAGGAGCTACCGCAGGTTACAATCTTCCTCCGCATTTCTTTATCTGTAAGTACAGTGACACCGCCACCCGTACCAAAGCCTTTGGCCAATGAAGTTGACAATACCATTTTTGGATGAAGGGGCATTTGCCCTAACACATAGCCACAACCGTGTTTGCCAGCCCAACTCATACCGTGTGCATCATCTATATACACATGAAAGTTTCCGTACTTCTCCAACAGTGCCGTGATTTCCTTGAGTGGTGCAAAGTCGCCATACATAGAGTAGAGGCCATCGGCCATGTACCATATCTTATTGTACTTGTTGGGGTTTTCTTTGATCAAGTCTTCCAGCATATTCATGTTGTTGTGCTTGATCATTTCCACTTTTGTTCCGCGTGCTTTCACTACTTGCACTGCCAGTTGCACACTGCCGTGTACTTGATGATCGAGTATGATGAGGTCGTCATCTTGCACCAAAATAGGTAATGCACCTAAGTGAGTAAGTGTAGTAGTAGCTGCAAGGATAGACGGGTGGCCAAAGATTTTAGAAAACAAATCTTCTACTTCATCATACAAGTTGCAAGCAGAAAACAAACGGGAAGAAGAATATTGCGTTCCATATCTCATCGTAGCATCTATCGCCCCTTGCTTCAATCGCTCATCCACCTCTAAGCCCAAGTAACTGCACGAGCCAAAGTTTACCACCGATTTGCCATCGATGGTAACGTTCCTTCCATTGAAGGTTTCATTTTCTAACGAGACTTGAAAAATGCCATTGTTCACACCATTGGTAAGACATTCGTCAATGGTATCTATAAACTTATTGGTTCTTGATTTTGCCATGCTTCTTAGGTTTTTCAGTAAGTCGCATGATCGAATTAAAACCTTATCTATTTTTTACCTTTTGGCATTAAAAGGATCGTCTGTACCAATTGGAATAAAGAAGTACGATAACGAGCAATGTTCACTATTTTTAAACATAAAAATGAAACGATTAAACAATTTTGATCTCAAACAGTTGGTATTGGAATTGTAAATGAAAAAATACTCCCTTTACTAGACACAGATTCTACTTTTATTACGCCACGCCACTGGTCTGACTTACCATCAGATGGCTGGCTTGTTCTATCCGATAGCCTAACGAGGAAGCTGGTAAAAGCTAAAAAGAAAGCCCATCTTGAAAAAATACGTGGCATTTTTTCTGTGAGAATTGCGATCTAACGAAAAAAAATAGCATTTTTTTATGCCGTGTAAGTTTCACAACATACTACTTCTTTTTTAGGGCCTCCCTCATTTGAGAGGGTTCGATTGAAGTCTATAATCGAATATCCGCGGGGTTTTCCCCGGTGCAAATACGGGGTTTTCCCCGTAGTATGTTTTAGCCCAAAGTAGAAGGAAATTATTCTAACACGCACGGTACATTTATTTCAGAAAAAAAATAGTAACCCAAAAAACACCTGCCATGAAAAAACTATTCTCACTCCGCATTGCCTTGCTAATTGCAACTGTTTTATCGGCCTTAATTGGCTGTAATGACTCTGGGCTTAAGCCAAAGGAAAAGATTGATCAGCCAGACCTGACCGTAGAAGAACAAAAGAGGTTGATTCTGTTAGATACCAATTATGTATATTCGCTTGATGCTGCCAAACAAGATGGTGCGGCCGTAGCCGCAGAACTAGATACGGAAGACGCAAAGAAGGGTATTAAAGTTATCAGAAGCATTAGTGAAGTGAAAACATACTCAATTCTTGATACAGTTCTTTATCCTGGCGCAATCAATAGGAAAAATGATCCTGGGATTTATGTTTTTAACTTTTCAAATGATAATGGGTTTGCAATCATTTCGGGTGACGAACGGATTATGGGAAGATTGGGGTGGTCGGGGAAAGGTAAATTGGATAACAATCCGAATCCTGGTGTTAGAGTTTTTTTATCTCGTATGATACCCTATTTTCAATTTAAAAGAAAAGAAGTAGAGGCAATGCGTGGTGATTCCACGCATATTAGCTTATTAAAAAAATTGTCCAAATTTAAAAAACAAGAAAATAATGCCGCTTCAAATGGAAGAGTGGCACAACCATGTTATCAATTGCGCGCAGGTAGAACTGCTGTTTGTGCTGATGGGGGCTGCGATAAATACACTTACTCTTATCAACTTTCATCGACAAATACAACCAACACTGTTGTCCCCCAAATTCTTAAAACGCAATGGGGACAAGGTCCTCCATATAACAATAACTTCGATAATGAGTGCGCTTACCAAAGCTCATGCTCTGGATATGGAAATAGCAATTATTCTGCTGGTTGTGTTAATGTATCTGAAGCACAAGTGGTTGCCCATTACTACGGGATATATAACAGGGCCAATGATACGGATTGGCAGGTTATCGCAAATACCTCTTCTGCATGCAGTTTAAATCCAACACAAGTAGATAAGGTGGCATGGTTAATAAAAGATATTTTTAATCAATACCCAACCTACCAGACTTGCGGTAGCGGTACGGCTACTTGGAATGCTGCTTTCTACCAAACAAGTGATAGGGGCATAAGTGCAAGATATGAATTGGTACAAGGCGAATGGAGAGATTATAATGTGGGGGATCTTAGAAATTCTATTTTTAATGGTAGTCCAGTACCTGTACTTGCATCACAACATGAATGGTGTGTCTTTTTTAATTTTGGTTGTGGGCCTGATCTTACGACTATGCACCAATGGATTTTGGATGGAATTCTTACAACTAATCAGATTTCCACTTACGCAGTATTTCCTGTAGATTACTATAACTGTGCTTACTTACCTAGTTACACCTATACAACCAATAGTGTTGTTAATACCTATACTCACTCAAACTGGGGATGGGCTGGTTATCAAGATGGATGGTATTTAGAAAGTGCTTTTGGAGATTGGGATATCACTCATACTTACAATGTTTACTCGTTTAACCATAACGATAAAATTATTGCTTACGTAACCAAGCATCCTTAATAATTCATTTAAAAATGAGAAAGACAAAATTCATTTGGTTGTTTATGTTCATGTCCTATGTAATGGGTTCTTGCACTTGTGGATCTCCGCAACCTAAATTCTATACAGCTTTTATCTACTATAAAAATACAAAGGGAGAGGATTTACTTGACACAAAGATACAAGGGCATTTTAGTATTGATAGCATCAAGCTTAATGGTTATCATTCAGATATAGCTAATTTTAGTATTGTAAATACTTCTAATTTAGCTGACCCAAATCTTCCCAATGGGTTGGGTCTTTCAATTGTTCTTTCAACTAGTGTGAATAGGCAGGTAATATCATTAAATAAAGCCTTATCAGATACGCTCTACTATTCTTTTTCAAATGCAACCCTAGTTACTTGCAGATATAATCGAGCAATGGTATCACCTCCCACTAGTTTGACCAATTTCCCTTATCAGTTTCCAGTCGTGGTGATCAAATGATAGATAATCAACTTTAGTATGAAATTCAAAGTGCTACTTGTTATCCTGCTACTCACTTCTTCATATTGCTATTCACAGAATTTCAAAAGGTTAAGATTTGGAATTGGTTTGGGTAAATCAGAATCATTGCGTAGTACAATATTTTATTTAGAGCCATCGATTTATATAAATAGAGATTTCCATTTAGGCTTTCGATTGGAGAACTTTAATGAAACAGGCGTACGGTCTTGTTTTTCGATATCTATAAATTCTAAGTATTATTTTCTAACGCAGAAAGACAATAGACTTACTTCAAAATTTCAGCCATTCATTGGTTTCGGATTGGGGGCTTTTTTTGGTACCCGGGAGGATACATATCGAAAATTTATAACAACCCCTTCTGGCGGTTTATCAGAAATTGTTGAAAGTGGGGATTCTTTCAAAGCGTTAGGGGGCTTTTATCCGCGTTTAGGGTTAGATTTTAAACGCTTCACAATGGTATTGGAGTACAATCTTATTTATAGAAAGCAAATAAATCAGTTTTGCTTCGACCCAATTGCTGGCGCACTCCCTCTCAATAGCTTTTACAGGAGCGATAATTATGCAAGTATTAAAGTTGGATATGTTTTTGGTGGAGGAAAGAAAAAAATTATGTAACCCAATGTGATCTATTATATGATTGCAACAAGAATCAAAAATTTTGTGTTTTGGTTAGCATTCGGTTACATGATGGGATCTTGCAGCTGCGGTGACGATCACGCACCAAAATATCCATACAACGCAAGTATATTTTATAGGAATTCTAAAGGTGAGGATTTGTTAGACCCAAGCATAAGTAATCACTTTGAAATTGGAACTATCAAGATAAATGGATTTCCAGCCAGTCTGTTAAAAAAAGATGGCGGATCGGCTTGGGCAAGTCTAGGTTTCCCTGTAGGGTATTGCATAGATAAAAACCTTACTGCTTCAGGGAATTTTAATGGAACAATTGAAACCATCATTTCAATTGATACTAAAATTAATGATACACTTAAATGCAATTACCAAAACGGAAAATTAATAGGGTGTATCTATAACAAAACAAATGTTTCAAACCCAGTTGGTGAATTTCCTATTTTGGTTTTAAAATGACTTAATGAATGTAAACATGCAATTTTGCTTTGATCCTATTGGCCCGAGGCTAAGGCTAATAGCAATTTCCCTCCTATGACATTACCCAATAGGAATTGATTAAAAGAGGCTGTCTCAAGTCGAGACGGCCTCTTTTAATTTATTATTAGATTAAAAAACGGAATCAACAATCAAAATTGTTTGGATATCTACTTCGGATGAATTTCATAGTCTACACTACCGCTCTGTTTCTTTTGTTAAGTTCAAATCTATTTGCCCAAAAAAGTCGCACGATTGACAAAGATAGTTCGGCAGTCTACATAGAATTTATACTCAAAAATAACACTCGCATTAGGGGTCAATTGCAGGGTCAAACCAATGAGTATTACATTATCAAAACCACTAACCTTGCTATTGTTAAAGTTTATGCAGATCAGGTAATTGGCAAAAACATAATCACGCGACAGGCGGCTATCGTTGCATATAGCTCTTCTGTTTACCACGCTAATCAATTCGGGTTCAAATATTTTCTTTTCAACTCGGCCATTCCCATAGAACCTAAAAAATGGTATTACTCTAATTCTTATGCCTTGTTTAGCAATTTCAATTATGGTTTTAACAAGCGTGTAAGTATGGGGGTTACGTTTTTCTCATTTAACCCAACTGCGCTGGTTTCACCCAAACTTCGTCTTACCCTTAACCCTGATAGCAAAATCAAATTTGCCATTACTGCCCAGTACTTATACTTGCGTGCCTCAATAAGCAGTGGTGGAGATAGGCACTATCAATATGGTTTTGTACAAGCCGTGATGACCATTGGCAGCAGCCAAAAAAATACAACTCTCGGTGTAGGGAAATTTATTTCGCAGCAAGGCGTGTACAGTGGCTATATAGTCATGCTAGGGCTGGTAAGAAAAATATCGCCTAAACTAAGCTTCATTTCTGAAAATAATTTGGTGTTGGGTTCGCTCTCAACCTCAGTAGATTCATTTGGATTGCTATCGGCAGGCCTACGCTTTGATAGACGGAAGCATGCCTTTGATCTGGGGCTGTTTGCCCCCACTTCTTTTCTGCAAGCCAATGGTAAGTTAATTCCATTGCCCTACATTGGCTATAATCTTAGGTTGGGTAAATAATTATTACTACTTGCCAAATTAAACAAGCAAGTACCAGGTGGCAGCTACTTTACTGAATCAAGATGAGAGAAAACTAGACGAGGTATCTACCTGGTAACTGCGTAAGGAACTGTAAAACTAAAAACACTTCCCTTGTTTGGCTCAGATTTTACTTTTATTACTCCACCCCACAGGTCAACCATCTTTTTGCAAATGGCAAGGCCAAGCCCGATGCCGCCTTTCGATCGGCTCAAGCCTTCGTGCGCTTGGCGAAATGCACCAAAAATATCTTCCAACCGATCAGGTGGAATGCCAATGCCTGTGTCTTTAATAGAGAAAAGATAATCGGAGGACGTCTTTTGGCAGCGGAGTGTCACCGATCCTTGATCTGTGAATTTAATACCGTTCTTGGTCATGTTCACCACTACTTGCTTGAAGTGCAGGGAGTCAATCACTACCTCGCTGGATGCGGGCAAATCGTTTTTCAATATAAGCTTGATTGGCTTTTTATTGATGGTATGATCTTGTTGTAGCGTAAAAAAAACACCTTCCACCAATTCATTTAAGTTGACGAGTGACGCAAAGGGTTTGATCTCGCCCGTCTCTAAGCTGGCCATGTCCAAAAGCGAGTCAATAATATCTTGCAGGTCGATGGTGCGTTTTTTTATTATACCCAAGTATTGCTTGCGTTTTTCTTCGCTCAACAATTGCGTTTCTATAATTTCCGCAAAGCCCAGTATGCCTTGCAGCGGTGTGCGCACCTCGTGCGAAAGGCTTCCTAGAAAAATAGTTTTCAATCTATTAGAATTCTCCGCTTCTTCTTTGGCCTTCAGCAACTGTTCAGATAATTTTTTCAACTCCAACTCCCTTCGCTTTTGTTCCGTATTATCAACACTGATGCCGACTAATCCAATAATTTTACTTTTAGCATCCCGCAAAGGGACTTTGGAAGTAATGAAGTGAGTCTGACTACCATCTTTCTTGGTATTGATGGTTTCTTTACCAAGAATCGATTGGCCAGCCAGAACAAATTTATCTTCGTCTATGGATAATTGAGCGGACTCGTTTGGATACAACTCATAGTCGCTTCTGCCTATGAGTTCATTTTCATTTTTAGCCCCCACGTATTGCCACTCCGCCTTGTTGACAATTACTTTTTGCGAAAGCTCATTCTTTACATACACGTTCAGGGGCAGGTTATCAATAATAGTGCGCAGCAGTGCATGGTCTTGCTGAAGCTTCTTCTCTACCAATTTGCGCGCTGTAATGTCAGATACCAGCGCAGTGCAACGCTTTACACTTCCATCTTTTTCTATAATAGGGTTTAAGCGAATCAAGTAGCTTAAGGAAGTAGGTAAAATGCCGCTATCTATTTCTGCACTATATGGTTTGCCTGTGCTAATCACTTTTTCATAAACATACTGTGCTTTATCTGCGAAGGCCGGGGCATACGAGAATGCTTCTGAAAGTGTTTTGCCGATATAATAGGAAGTAGGTCGGCTCAGCTTTTTTTCATCCCGGCACCAAAAGTTTTTAAATCGCCTTGCCTCATCAAACTCAATAACTATATCATCGATGGATGAAACAACCATTTGAAGCTCTTTTCGAATATTCCCTTCTCTATTTTCTGATTTTCTCCATTCGGTTACGTCTTGTGCAGAGCCCATGATGTATGGATTCTGCCCTTGCTCCTCAACCAAAATATTCCTGAAAAGAAAAATCCGTCTATCTCCTTTTCGAGTTAGCACGGTCATAAAGCCTTCAAAGGTTTTGTGTCGCACAATTTGATCTAAGTAAGAGTGATAACCTTCAAGAAATTCGGAGGGCAGAAAAAAGGATAGGTTCTTTCCTTGTACTTCTTCGGTGTGATAGCCCAGGATTTCGGCTCCTGATTTATTGATAGTTATGATGTTTCCCGTAATATCATGCGTACAAATCAATACACGGCTTTCCTCTACTAAATTGCGGTAGCGGTTTTCGCTGGTTTGAAGTTGCTTCCGCATCTCTTGCTCAATACCCGAATTTCTTTCATGAACTGTGTACAGTTTCAGTAATTCCTCTTGAATTAAATTGTCCCGATCCACTTTTATCTTGGCCAATACAAAAACAATAGCCATGATCAATAAAATATTTAGTGTAAGCAACACCAGTGATATTTCCGAAGTTAGTATCGCAGGTTTGGAGGAAGCAAAGTGTGAGTCAAAGAAATAAGAGAAGGCAACAAAGCAGACATACAAGAGGAGGTTAGGATATACCCAACGGCCACGCAATAAGATGACAGAACCGACCAATGATAAGATCGACCATAACATCACACAGCCTGATGCAAAAAAGCCACCTAGCTGCCATTGCAACAAAAAAGGCAGCAGCATGCTAATAGTTATCTGAATAGTGCTGGTAGTGGTAAAATTCTTTCGAAAAGAAAAGTTGAGGATATTGAAAAAAGAAAGAACGATATATCCGTATGGAATGAGAGCGGCAAAAGGCAGATCAAAATAAAGAAGCAGACTTCCCCAAACCAATCCACCAAATGACATGAAGAGTGCCAAGTAAACCACTAGGTTCTTAGCGGCTCTTATCATGGCAGGGTCACTATCAACCAGCCCTATGGAATTTATTCGTTGCACAAAATGATTTATTTGAACTATTAGGCTATAAACTCAAATACTGCAACAATACTTGCTGAATGGCCTCGCGCTTAGCTGGCTTCGTTAAAAAAGAAGTTGCTCCAGCGTCCATCGATTGTTGTTTCTCTTGCAAGCGCGTAGAAGCCGATAAGGAGATGATGGGGATAGTAAAATTCTTTGAGCGAATCAGTTTGATAGCTTCTACTCCAGAAAAATAAGGCATGTGCACATCCATGAAAATAAGATCAGGGCTGTGCTGATTGGTAAGTCTTACTGCTTCATTGCCATCGGTGGCTTTTAATACAGTGCCACCCAGTTCTTCAATGAACAACTCAAACACCATGGCATTTACTTCATCGTCTTCTGCAATGAGTACTTTTTTTCCTGTCAATGGGAGTTTTGTTTGCGCAGCAGACAACTCTGTCGTTTGCTCCAACTTGATTTGATTCAACTCAGTGGATATCAATTCATTCATGCTTTCAAAGTAGTTTAGTCTATCTAGATTTCTGTGCTTATTATTATCTAATCGGGTATCAAATTCCCATTGGCTCATCTCATTCATTAAAATATCGAGCCCCAGATAACTGTAGCGAGGTTTCAATTTATGCAACAGCGCTAGGAGCTCGTCCTTCATATTATTCTCAATCGCATTGCGGAGTAAAGTAAAATTGGGCGCAGTCTCATCCAAAAAAGATTGAGTCATCCGGTTCACCTTCTCTGTATTGCCATCTAAGGTGAGCGCCAAGCTGGCGAGCTCAGCTCGTAGTTTGTTTTTGATTTCCAATTTGTCGATTACCATGATTACTTAAACTAAATGCAGTGAGCGAACAAAGTTCTTTTATTTCAAAACTAAATAAATCGAGAACATCTCCATTTTTCTTCTTAATTTAAAATTCACCCACGAAAGTGCCAAATTCTTACCTGATCAGGGCAATTATTAGGTGAATGCCTTTCCTTGCACGGCAGGAGCGGCATTTCGCACGGTGGTCAACTAGGAGGTTAGTTTTTTGATTTCAGCCTTGCTTCTTACCCTTCTTCTTTTTCTCAGAACCAAAAAGTGGTTGGGTGTACTGCTTATACAAATCAAACAGAAATTCGATACGCTGCATTTCAGTATCGAAAGGTTGTGGGCGATAGCATGTATCTACAAACTTGTCTAAGTCTTGATGGGCTTTTACTAAATCCGCAGGCATGGTGAGTGGATCATACAGATCGGCTAAGGAACTTTTAGGGTAGCGTTCTCGAACTTTTAAAACTTGTTGCGCCAATTTCTCAACTCCTTGAACTTTTTGTTTTGGTAAATCTTGGGGCCAAGGGAAGTTGTTGTAGACAATAGTATTTGAATAACTATATCTACTTTCAAGGCGACCGCATGTATAGCGCATCCAAGTCATGTGCATTAATGATGTAATAATGCCAAAGTGATAGTACGATGCTTTCGGAACAAAGAAATTTTTATCCGTAATAATATCATCCTTACTCATATAGCCAATTGGTATATAAATTCTGTTTTCAGAACTTACTTTAGGAATAAGGAGAAAATCAGATGTTGGCTGCCTCTCTTCTGCAAATAGATATGGAAAAGCAGCCATTCTTTTTGTATTAGCTCTGGTACTTGCTTCCCTAAATTTTCTAACCTCTTCTAGGCGCAATAGAATTTCAGGGTACTTTCTCAATTCAAAAGGTTCTGAGTCTTTTAACCTTAAGCACCAACGATTGAAACCATTAATGAATTCATCACCACTATAAAATTTCTTTATTAGTTTTTTTGCCTCTGGATGTTTTTTTTCAAATGCATCTTTCTCTTCATCAGAAATAATCAAAAAACCTCCGTCCCGCAAGGCACTTCCTGATTGCATTATCGGAGCAATAGAAATAGGCTTGTTGATGGATGCAAGAGTTAAGTCATCCCCAGCAACCAAGTAAGGATTTATGTTTTTTACCTTTCTGGAAAGAGGTTCGCCATTAATATCGTTGTAGTCAAAAAGTGTTTTGCTCTGGCTATCTTCTATACTAAACCCAATTATTACTACATGTACTGCAGCTTTACCCTTAGCTTCATTATTCCATCTGAATGTGCGATGCCCAAATTTGATTTTAATGTTAAGCCTAAAAAGCTCATTCCAAAGCAGGGCTGGTTGCTCTCCTTGAGAAATAGAATTTGTTGAAACAAAAGCGACTTGAGTTTTTGATTTTTGAATAAGACTAGCCGCCTTCAGATACCAAGCACAAACATAGTCAAGCATTCCAAATGACTTTACTCCATTGAAGACCTTTGTCATATCTTCCTTTTGCTCTTTGCTTTGATAAGCAGTGCCTATAAAAGGCGGATTCCCTAGAATATAATCAAATGTTGTTTTGTCTTTTACCTTTGGCCTAGTGCCCTCTAAAATAGTTACTGTTTTTGCTTTTACATTTGCCACTTTATATTTTGGCGTTGGCTCTTCTGCTTTATAAATATTTACGTGGTCGGCTTCAATGTAAATACTGTTTATCGGGTTTAGCAAACTTTGCCAATCAATTTGTAGTGCATTTCCATGTACAATGGTTGCACTCTTTCTTAATGGTAATCTTTTATAGTACTCACCAAACTCCGCAGAGAGTTTCATGTTCATTTGATGATCTATCAACCACATGGCAACTTGTGCAATCTGTGAAGCGAATTCTTCGTACTCAATACCATAAAAGGCATCTACATCTATTTTGCTTAGCGTACTTACATCGGTAACATACTGGCCTTTGAAAAGTATTTTTAGTATTTCTATCTCTAGCAACCGCAATTCGCGATAGGTAATGATTAAAAAGTTACCACTGCCACAAGCTGGATCGAGAAATTTAAGCTTAGCAATCTTTTCTTGAAACTTAACGAGTTTAGATTTATTGGTTTTGATACTTTCAAACTCTTCTTTTAATTCATCTAAAAACAAGCCATCAATGACTTTACGAATGTTCTTTTCACTTGTATAATGAGCTCCTAAGTTTCTGCGTTCCTTGGGATTCATTACGCTCTGAAACATAGAACCAAAGATTGCAGGTGAGATAATGCTCCAATCGAAATAGCAACACTTCAACAGTTTGTTGCGCATTTCGCTATTGAAAGATGCAAGATGAAGTGGTTCTGCAAAGAGCGAACCGTTTACATAAGGAAAAGCCGCTACTTGCTCGTCAAGGTTTTTCTGTCTTTTGTCTTCGGCTGTATTTAGTATCTGAAAGAGTTGCCCGAGGTGAATGCCCAGATCGCTGCCGTCTGGATTGGTGCGCAACTCAATATATTCTGTAAACTGTTGCTTTTCAAAAATGGTGGTATCTTCGGCAAAGAGACAAAATAGTAGGCGCACCAGCATTACTTCTAACTCGTGGCCTTGGTAGCCATTCGCAAGAAGCGCATCGTGTAAAGCACCCATTAGTTCGGCTGCCTTTATGTTCACGGGCTCCTGATCTTTATAAACCTTTTGCTGGTAGCCACTAATAAACCCGAACAGATTTATATTCTTGTAAAGATCTTTTAGTTTGAACTCAGAGTCGGTATTGCCTTCAAGATCAAAAAGTTTAATGTCTTGAAAGTTGGAAACTACAATGTATCGTGGTAGTTCTTCGTCCTTCAGGCCAGGAAAATAATCTTTTGCTTGTTTGTAAGCAGTGTTAAGGTCTTTGCCTTTGCTTTTATGTTCCACCAATACAATTCCTTTCCAAAGCAGATCAATAAAACCCTGATGTCCATCAGCCTTCTTCACAGGTTTTTCAAAACTAGCTACACGTTTGCGCGATACCCCAAAGACATTAAAGAAGTTGTTCCAAAAAGTCTGAGCTTCTGCGCGCTCGTCAGTTACATTTTCCCATTCTTTGGAAAATTCGGTAGCACGTTTTCGGATTTCGTTGAGGCTAAGGGGCATTTCTTACAGAAAGTATAATAGACTGCCAATTTAGTTAAAATACCAACTTATTCACTAGTTAACGTGTAGGTCTAAGCTGGTAAATTTTGCGTTGCCGTCAGGGCATTTGCTTTGGGGTATAGACAATTGCTCACATGTGCTAATGAAACTAGAAGCTATCTCAAAAATAAAACTTGTGTCGGGTTGAGCTTGTCGACACCTCGATTTCCAACATAAATACCCTTCGACAGGTTCAGGGTGACAAGACTACAAGTGTTTTTGAGATAGCTTCAATGAATTGATAGCTTCTTTTCAGAGTTCATGAAACCTCTTTGGTTTTGGGTTTAGATCCCATAACGCCCAAGTTAGATGCAAGTCTATTCGCATTCCTCCCTATCCAAATAATAATTGAACCTATTTCAACTCAAATCACTTCCTCGCGTAATACTGATTTTTAAATCCGCATACTCAACTTTTAGTTGAGTACTAATCTTTGCAAGGCAGATCGGTCGTTTAGCACGATGAAATTTTTTCGACCATCATTCTACTCCTTATTTTTTTTTATGATTCCAATCTTTACAAAGCCATGTAAGGAATTTATTAAGAATGTGCAATAAAGTTATTCAGCGCGACAAGAGTCTATCTCAACGTCAAAATGCAGGCAACCATCTAATATTTTAAGCCAAGGGAGGTCTTCCAAATACTTTTGAGAAAAAAACAAAAACTCAACCAACTCAAATCATCTAAACTATGAAACAGAAACTTTTAATCTTCATTCTAATTGCTTCACTCAAGGCTTTGGGCCAAGAAGTAAAAACGCCCCCAATACCTGTACGTCAGTCTGGTGACATCAAAAATAACGAGAAGGAATTGGGAGATACCTTAGTCGCTCCGAAAAAAGGCACCTACTTATACTATGGTCAGCCTTCTATTGAAGACAACTCTATGTTTATTGAAGAAGCGTTCAATCAAGAAACAGGAATCATTCAACACATTTCGAATCTAATTATTGATCAAGGAAGTTTGATCTATTCTTACACACAAGAAATTCCCTTAGATGACTATCGCCATCAATTAAGTTTTACTATTCCATATGCCAGTCTTGCCAGGCCCACCGAAATCATCAGCAAGGGCAATGATCAATTTTTGACAAGTGGCTTGGGAGATATTTATGTGAACTATAGACCGCTACTTTGGGGAAAGAATAATTGGGCGCTGGTGATTCCACGATTTACACTCATCATACCAACTGGAAATTCTCAGTATGGATTTGGCAATGGTGCATGGGGAGGGCAGTTTAACCTAGCCATCACCAAAAGGCTCTCGCGTACACTTACCACTCATTATAACGCAGGGTTCACAAAGTTTAGCAAAGCAGACTTCTTCAGTTATGGATCGAACGGAGAGCCAGTACAACAGTTTGAAAGGGATTTAAGCATGAAAAATGTGGGTGCCAGTTTGATATGGCAGTTCAAACCGAAATTCAATTTTATGGTAGAGTACGTATCCAATTTTGAGGAAGAGATTCAAGATGACGGATCTATTGGAGATAGAGTGGCTTCGGTGATCAATCCAGGATTTCGATTCGCCCTTGATATCGGAAAAGTGCAAATAGTTCCTGGAGTTGGCGTACCTCTCAATTTTGAAAACGGACAATTCAGTAACAGCGGAGCCTTTATTTATCTATCCATAGAACCAGCATACTCTAAATAAAAAATAACATCTAACTAAACTACCAATGAAAAAGTCAAAAACGCTTACAATTACCAGTGTGTTAGTTGCTTCTAGCATTATTTTAACTACACTGATCATTTATGTAGAAAGGAACACTCTTTCTACATACGAAAAAAACCTTCCTTACCTAACCGTAGGTGAATACCTAAAAAACCTTTCTACCAAAGCACACCTTTGGTTTGAAGAGGCAATGGCCGGAGATGAATCGATCAGTATTGACAAAGATGTGTATGCACAACTGAACAAGTGTATCGCAACTCTTAATGGAGCCAAGGAAGGCAAGGAGACGGAACTCGGACACTTCTATAAGTCTGAAGATTTTGAAACGATCGATATATTAAACGAATCGATTGCTGATGTTGAAAGCCTTCTGGTATCTGCCAAAAACCGCTGGGCATTTAAGCAAGAGCGCGATGCGGCCATGGGTGATTCCACGAAGATGGTCGCTGGCGAAGAGGCAGGAGGCAAATTGGATCAGGAGTTTGATGCTGCCTATGAAGAATTGCAAACTACCTTTGAAAGGTTGGTATCTCATGTTGATAAAAAAGTAAAGGCAGACTCCAATTTTCTTAACTCATTATCATGGATTTCAATTGTATTAATTTCACTGACACTTGGGGCTCTCTGCTACTTTATATATAGAATTTTAAAAGGAAACGATCAGCTTACCACAGAAAATAAAAACAGACTGGAAGAAGAAGCCAATCGCGTGACAACGCTTACAAATTTCCTTGAGACCGTTTCAAGCGGCAAGTTTGATATGGAGCTAGATGCTTCCAACGAACTAAACAATCGACTATTGTCTATTCGTAATAAATTGAGAGACGGTGTTGCAGAAGAAAAAAAGCGTAGCTGGTCAACCAATGGTATTGCACAAATAGGTGAAATTCTACGATCCAATTTTACAGACTCTACGGAATTATATAACGAAGTCATACGCTTTGTGGTAAAATATACCAATAGCAATCAAGGAGGATTATTCTTGCTAAATGAAGGTTCTAAAGAAAAAGATATGTCGCTGGTTGCTTGTTATGCCTATGAGCGTAAAAAGTTTTTAGATAAAAGAGTGGTTATTGGCGAGGGGCTTGTTGGCCAGTGCTTCATAGAGCAAGAAATGATTTACATGACGGCTGTGCCCAAGAGCTATGTGAGCATTACGTCTGGTTTAGGGCAGGCGACACCTACGGCAATCATTCTCATACCATTAAAGGTTAATGAGACTATTGTGGGCGTAATGGAATTGGCTTCATTCGCTCCGTACGAAGAGCATGAGCGCGAGTTGCTACAAAAATTTGCAGAAAGTGTTGCTTCTACCGTTTCTACGGTACGCATTAATGAACGCACCAAACAATTGCTTGAGCAATCACAGCAGCAAGCAGAAGAAATGAAAGCGCAGGAAGAAGAAATGCGCCAGAACATGGAAGAATTGAGTGCCACCCAAGAAGAAATGGGCAGGAAAGAAAGAGAGTATCTTAGAAGAATTGAAGAACTAGAGAGCCACAAGATGGCAGCTTAATCTCTTTCTTAATTTGCTAACGAAGCGCCACGTGCAAAAGCATGTGGCGCTTTTATGTTTTACAGCAGTCATCCCGCCAAATACTTGTTGGATGTACCCCAAAATAGCTACCGTTAAAAAAGCACATTCCACCGAGTGAAGACGGGAACTGGTCTAATATTTCCCCCAAACAGGGTCATTGGTCATACTTTTCGTAAAAATAGTAAAGCCAAACCAATGAAAGGAAGAAACAAGCCAGTACTAGTGCCATTTAACCTAAGGTGGAAAGACTTTGCATGGCTCATTGCCTTTGGCTTATTAGCTCTTATCGTTTTCCTTCTTTCTTCCTCAAAGGCAACCGCACAAGTTCATTCTTTCAATAATGTAGACTTTGTTACGTATCAAAAAGATAGTTCATTCTCGATTAGCATACCCGATTACTTAGTGGAAGTAAGCGATCTTAATGCACAAGCTTCATTGCAATTCAAAAATACCTTCAATGAAACCTACTTGATGGTAGTGGCAG
>JBJXEB010000057.1:0-151254 GCA_046155095.1 Cyclobacteriaceae bacterium | reverse complement strand
GCCACCGCTCCAAGCGGTGGCACGACTTAAATCAAAAACAACCTTTTCGGTTAATTCGTATCTTTACGTTGCATGAAAAAACTCTTGACAATAGTTGTAGTAGGCCACTTGCTGTTTTTGGCATCCTGTAAAAAAGATGATCCGCCAGCCACACCTACCATGCTCACTACTCGCACCTATCGCATGGGCTTTCAAAATTCCGCCCCGCGCTTTGGAGACTTCAATTTATTCGTTCAATCATTAACTATTTGGACAACACGTGCCGATGCCGCCATCATATCAATAGAAGTACCGTGGGATAGTTTGTACGCGGGGAAATCTGTGAAGCAATATGTATTGAATAATTATAAAGGCTTAGTCGATGTTTATCGAAGTAAAAATTTTAAGCTATGGGTTTATATCGATCCTCAAAACGGATTGAACAGAGGCTCCGATGCAACAGGACTAGTGGCTCTTGGAAAAAGCATTGCGCAAGATGATGCACAAAAACTCTATCGCAGGTTTGCAGTAGTAATGGACAGCATCCTTCGCCCCGAGCATTTAGGGCTGGCACTTGAAACAAATTTAATGAGAGCCGCCTCTTCTGCTTCGCTTTACAATGGAATAAAAAAAGCAGTCAATGATGCAGCCGCAGATGTGCGTGCTATTGATAAAAATGTAAAACTAAGTGTGAGCGCACAAGCAGACTTCGCTTGGGGAAGGTTACTAGGAAACGGAGTGTACGTGGGCATTGCCCAGGATTTTATTGATTTCCCATTTATAGAAGAGGTGGGCATATCTTCTTATCCTTACTTTGGTTTTGCAAAGCCAGAAGATATTCCGCTCGATTATTATTCTAAACTGACAGAGGGGAAATCGTTGCCCGTTTTTGTTTGTGAAGGAGGCTGGCCATCACAAAGTTTTACCATCACAGGAGCCAATCAAAAAACAATCACGAGTGATGTAACGGTGCAGCAAAATTACTTCACACGTCAAAGCCAACTGCTTGATAACGCAAAGGCAATTGGGTTCTTTCAATTAGTCGTTACCGATATTGACGCCACTAGTCTGCCCCCGAACGTTGATCCCAACATCAACAACTTTATTTACTTGGGCGTACTGGATGTGAATCTGAAGCCCAAGCCGAGCCTCACCATCTGGGATGGATTATTCAAGAGAGCTTTCCAATAGAAAATAATTGAGGATTAAGCCCCATTAAAACAACAAAGGCGCAAGCCCTGTGTTTGTCACACCTGACTTGCGCCTTACTGTTTTGATCAATGAGAATTACTTCACGTGGTTGTTCACGATCTTAGCCAACTCAAACATAGAGATCTGTTTTTTACCAGCGAAAACTACTTTTAGTTTTTCGTCAGCATTGATCATTCTTCTGTTTTTGCTGTCTTGAAGTTTGTTCTTCTTGATGTAATCCCAGATTTTTTTGATGATTTCAGTTCTAGGAACTGGCTTGCTACCAATTACTGCTGCCAAAGAATCGCTCAATGTAAGCGGTGCCATGAAGGCTGCATTGGGTTTGCGTGCTGCTTTCTTAGCAGCCTTTTTTGGGGCTGCTTTTTTAGCGGCCTTCTTAGGGGCGGCTTTCTTAACTGCTTTTTTTGCCATAGCGTTTTATTGTTTTTTAATCGGTGCGAATTAAAGTTAAAAATATGAGTTATCCCAAATTCTCATAGGGAAATCATGTTTTGCAGTGTGTCACCAAAATCAGTTTCCCCTATGAAAACAGTGAGCAAAAGTAGTTAGCAGAGAATGTGACTTACTTTTTTTTCATAGGTAAGTAAGAGGTTAACAGCTACTTCGCTCACTTATGCTAAAGCTTAAGAAAAAGTAGAAGAATACCCTTTTCCCCTAGGGAAAATTGCTTTTGAAGCACATTTATGCTGTGAAAATAAATTCAAAATAAATGGAGTTCTCCTATGGAAAACGGAGTAATCGAGCATCTCAGAGCCAACTCATCTAACCAATTCTCCTATGAAAAACGACTTTACTCTCTCTGTACCGAGCCCTTGCCATAAGCGCTGGAGTGAATTTACACCTACCGAAATGGGTCGCTTTTGTGGCGCTTGCCAAAAGGAAGTGATCGATTTTACCCAATGGAATGAAGACCAAATCAAGCGCTACTTCACCCAAACCACTAAATCAACTTGTGGCCGTTTTCATTCAAAGTAACTTACTACTTATCATGAACCCGCAAAGGCAACCCTCTCTTGGTTGAGTGCTTCCATCCTTGCACTTCTGTTGTTGATTATGAGCCGACCTACGGAAGCACAATCGAAGAGGAAGATGCTACGGCAAGAGCAAGTGGAAAAGAAATTTCCTGCCCAACAATCCGATACAATCATCACTAAAGCAACTATTCGTGGAGTGGTGCGCGATGCTTCAGATGGAAGTATGTTGCCAGGGGTGAATATAATTAGTAAAGGAACGAGCGAAGGAATAGTAAGTGATGCGGATGGGAAATATGAGTTCGTCATACTCGAGCCAAAACAGACCGAGCTACTTGTATTCTCTTTTATTGGGTACGAAACTCGTGAATTTGATTTACCTATAAATGCACGCTCTGTTGAGATCAAAATAGATTTGATGTTGGATACTCAAGTATTAGGTGATTTCATAATCGTTCACCGATACAGCCCACGCAGATTATGGTGGAAGGTAAAAAATGTTTTTAGGAGATAGCAGAATAAACTCGATCTTACCTCAAAATAATTTAGGCAGATTGATTCAATGTCGTTAAGTAAAGCAAACCAAATGGGTTTAGAATCTGAAGAGATCGCTTAACTTAACGGCATTGCAGATTGATTTCTATTTTAAAGTAATACGCTCTAGGTTTTGAATGTCATCTTATTTGCGTTCAAAATGAGTATTAAACCTTCAAGCTTATCTACCGTCTAATCGCTAAATAGATTTTTATGAGATCAACGAAACTCGCATTTACAGTACTTGCATCTGCCCTACTAATAGGCTCAGTCCAAGCCCAAACTAATTCCGTTCAAGACTCTACAGGGTTGCCCGGAGATCACTTCAGCCTAGAAGGTGCACTAGAGATGTTTAAAAAAGCTGGTTCCCCCGAGGAGTTTGAAAAACTGGTGAACACAGAAGATAACAAAGTCAACAACCTTGACTTGAATGGCGATGGTGACATTGATTACATAAAAGTGATTGACAAAAAAGATGGTGATGCCCATGCGTTCATCCTTCAAGCATCTGTTTCCGAAACAGAGAATCAAGATATAGCCGTGATTGAGCTAGAGAAAAAAGGTAATGATGACGCAGTGCTACAGATTGTAGGTGACGAGGACATTTATGGGGAAAGTAAAATTGTAGAGCCAACAGAAGTGAGCAACACAGTGCAGCCTACCACAACTAGCAATGTGGCTGTCAACGTATGGGCGTGGCCTGCAGTGCGCTATGCGTATGCTCCTTCTTACACCGCATGGGTTTCTCCTTGGGGCTGGCGTGCCCGACCGCTGTGGTGGCATCCTTGGAGGCCGTTGCGCTGGCATACATTTTATCCTTACCGAGCACCATACCGTCATCGGTATATAGTTGCTTACAATTACCGAGCTGTGTATGCACATCGGGTATATGTGCCTGTTCGGACTACTTCAGTAGTTGTAAATACGCGCCACCGAGCATCGGTGAACCACTACCGCACCACCAAGACCGTTACGGTAACCAACACCCGCAATAAGCAAGTGACTGCTACGCGTAAGACAACTACGGTGCAAGGACGGAAAGGAAGAGTGAAAAAGACAAAGAAGACTACTAAAGTAAGGAAGAGATAAGTGATCTATCCCTCCAATGCCTTGCTCACCTTTCTATAAATATATGAATGATAGATGTGCCTACGGGCAAAGCGATCTGGTGCATCTGAATTGACAAGCTTCTGATAGGTATTCTGTGGGATACCAAAATACTCATAGCTGCTGCCATCGGTAAAACTTACCTGCAAGGTTTGAGACTTGTATTGAAAGTCGGCAATCTTAGAAGAAGTGATCACCTCAGTGTATTGCTCTAACTGCTGCGCGTGGGTTTCGGGGGCCACACTTACAAGTAGATGATACGCTTCAATAAATGCTTTGCTTTTTTCTTCGGCCTCCAACTTTGCCGCGGGGTTATCCTGAACTTTATCCGGATGCCAGTCTTTCATAAAAGTCCTGTAAATAGACTTCAAGTCCTTTAGTTCGACTGCCTTGTCAACGCCTAACAGTTTTCTTGATTCGATTATTTTTTTCATGCACTAAATTATTCGGGTGCAAAAATAAACCTTTTAAGTCAATTGTCTTAACGAGTAACAGAGTGATTCTTTTAGAACCTTCAGCCAGGGATAGTAGTCCCGCAAAAAAAGCGGGATAAATTCCAAGCCCGCCAAGGGAGGGAATGTGTGTAGCGCGGACTTGTAACGGATAGCCTGGCGCCACTGCGCCTCGCGTGGCAGGCCGCCACAAAAAAAGCCTACACCTTCTTTGGAGGCAGATCAAACGCCTTGGCCTCGTGCTCAAATTTTTCTTTGTGAGAACCATCGCAAAACGGTTTGTTGGCCGAGTGGCCACAGCGGCATAGGGAAACTACAGTGCGCCCTTGCAAATTGTATGTGTTGCCATTGGCGTCTAGTATTTCAAAATCACCATCTACTTTTATGGATCCGTTGTTGTTGATGATTAATTTGGTCATAGTATAAATTAGTAAGTGCGAAAGGTACGTCTCACAAACGGCAACTACAAAGTCTATCTGTGAAATACACTCGAGGCCACAATGAATCCGCCCTTGATCTCTAATAGCTCGCCCACATACAAATCTTCTTCGCCATCCACTTGGCGGATGTACTCCATAAACACACGATCTTCATGTGGCGTCAAGCGCACTACCTTATAATAGAGTGACGGTAGTCGCACGAATGCATCTTGCCACCACGCTCGCAATGATGTCTTTCCTTTTATCAATCCATTTGTTTCTGGCTGGCGCACCTTAAGCTTGGGACTATAATGCGCGGCCTCGTCATGATACAATGCCAATAGTTTTTCTAAGTCGTGCTCGTTAAAGGTTTCAAACCATTTTAACGCAATGGCGGATAGTTCTTCGTTTCGCATAGTGGGAGGTAAATGTAATTGTCTCGAAATCAAGATCCGACTAAAACCGTGTTGTATGATTATTGAAATCCATTGACAATTTTAACAAAACAATGGCTTTGCATCTGCAATTTATTACACTTTTTATTTCGTGAGTGACTATTTTATCATAGAAACCGATTGTTATTGGTTATTAAATCGGCTACTACCAGAATAATATTCTGTTATCCATCTCTTGCCTCTGAAGTGTATTGCCTTTCGATTTTATACCTTTTTAATGTTTGGTGCGCACTCAACTACAAGAAAGAAAATCCTGTTGCTTCACTATCATCTGTTTTCTTACACCCAGCAAAGAGCAGCGCTCATTACTAAATAGGAGGCGTAGAGAACACTCACCTTTGCATCACTAAAAACAAACCAAATAATAATAATATGAAATCAAAATTCAATGCTCTAGTAATTTCTTGTATGCTGTCGTTTGCTGCTGTTGCAGGCTCACCTGCAATTGTAACTGTAACGCCTGCCGCTAACGGAATGGTGTTCAACATCAATTACAAAACCACTGAAGCTGGAACGGTAAAAGTTTCTATCTACAATAGCGCGAATCAATTGGTGTTTGCAGAAACGATCAACAACGTTGCTTCTTTTGTTCGCCCTTATAACTTTAGCCAAATGAGCGAAGGTGAGTACACGATAGTAGTGGTGGATAAAAACAGCAACCAAGTAGAGAAGGTAAACTATTCATTAAACAAACTCACGAGCTTCATCAGCGTTTCTCAAGTTGCCAACACAGAAAATAAATATGCGTTGAACGTAAGCAACAACGGCACTGAAGTGGTGTACGTGAAAATCTATGACAATAACGAAACACTGATTCACGAGCAATCAGTAGAAGTAACGGGCAGCTTTGGCTTGATCTACAACTTGAGCCAAGTTAAATCAACTACAGGCTCTTCGGTGACTTTTGAAATTTCTACTAGCAGTGGCAAAACGCAAACAATAAAGTTCTAACGGAACGGTTAAAGATTGAAAAGCCTCGACAGGAAATCTGTCGAGGTTTTTTTTATACAGGCGTCTAACGCGTCTTGATGCCTTCGCGTTAAAACAACTTCAACTGAAATTCCTCCTCCTTGCGTGGCTTCCACGTAACTTCTGCAAAATTAGAAAGAGAAATCCCCAGCAAGCGAACTTTCTTATCAAACAAATCCGTATTGCTCAGCAATTGCTTCGCTGTAGTCTCAATAACTTCCAAATCATCTACGCCCTGTTCAAAAGATTGGCAACGTGTGATTTGCTTAAAATCATGGTACTTGATTTTAAGTGTAATCGTTCTTCCTTTTAATTGATAACGCTTCAATCGGCTCTGCACTGTGCTGGCGATTTTCTCTAATTCACTGTCCATTTCTTCTATTGAGGTAAGGTCAAAAGAAAAAGTATCTTCAGCACCTACTGATTTTGTTTCGCGGTCAGGTTGCACTTCGCGGTCATCTATGCCACGCACAATTTTGTAAAAGAATTTTCCCGGCTTGCCAAAGTGTTTGATCAATTCCGCTTCGGTTAATTTTTTCAAGTCGGCACCTGTGTGCAGGTTCATCTTCTTCATTTTCTCGGCTGTTACTTTGCCAACGCCAAAAAAATTCTCCACAGGTAACTTCTCCATGAAGGAAGATAAACTTGATGGCCCAATGAACGTGAGCCCATCGGGCTTATTCATGTCAGACGCAACCTTGGCCGCAAACTTATTTACTGATACTCCTGCCGAGGCCGTCAATTGCAACTCATCTTTGATAGCTCTACGAATCAATTTTGCGATTTCGATAGCAGAACCAATATCTTGTTTGTCGTGGGTTACATCCAAGAAGGCTTCATCGAGCGAGAGTGGTTCGATCAGATCGGTATAGCGATGAAAAATTTCCCTGATCTGTCGCGATACTTCTTTATACACATCAAACCGTGGCCGCACAAAAATCAATTCCTTGCAAAGTTGCTGCGCTAACTTGCTCGACATGGCCGAATGCACACCATACTTCCGCGCCTCATAACTGCAAGTGGCCACCACGCCACCTCTGCCAATGGGCGAGCCTCCCACAGCAATAGGCTTACCGCGATAGTCAGGATGATCGCGCTGCTCCACCGAAGCATAAAACGCATCCATATCTATGTGGATGATCTTCCGGAAATTTTTGGGAGCAGCTTCTTCCATCCTGCAAATATAAATCATGGGAGATGATGGAGAGTTTTTAAAATTTGGGCGGCAGACGGGCTATTCGCTACAAGTCCTCGCTCGTTCCTCGCTGTGGGCTTTTCGCTACTATCCCTGCCGCGATGTTCAGATGAATACCGATTTTAGACTATAGTACTATACAAGCATCCAATTTGAAATCAACATGTTCTCGATGATGAACATAACCCAACTGATTGCATATTAACTTAGTTGAGCCAATTTCAAAGAGGGGAACGGACTGATGATGATGTCCATAAATCCAGTAATTCGCGGTGGAGGCTTCAATCAAATTGAACTGCTCCGAAGCAAAGGCCTCATTTAGTACATCACCCTTGTATTTTTCAGGATAGTTCATGAAAGTAGGCGCATGATGTGAAACCACAATCGTTTTTTCAACTTTCTGCTTCAGTTCCGTTTTTAAAAAATTCAAACACCATTTATGTTGTTCGTTGTAATCGGCCGGGGTAAACAATTTATCCTTGTACTTGATCACGTGAAAATCTGACATGGATTGCTGTATTGTCCATTGACTAGATGTACTGATGTGTGACCAAAGTGTAGAAAAAACAAAGCGGACATTGTTGCGAGTGATGGCCACATTATTAACAAGTGCCACATTATCTCTTATCTTTTCATGGAACGAACCGCATCGATCAGCCAAATCGGAACGATAGTATTCGTGATTCCCTGGAATCCAATAAGTCATTTCAAAGTGATCGGCTATGAAATCAAAAAATGCAGCATGTTTGTCCATTTCGGCAAATAGAACAATGTCACCTGCAAGCAATAACACTTCGCCACATGATTTCAACGGATTATCCAAGAGGTATTGTTTGTTCCCTCGGAATTCCAAATGCAGATCAGAGCAATATTGAATGGTCATTTCTTTTTGAGTTGTTGGCCATTAGGCTAACAATATAATAATTTGATGATTATTAGTCATGTGCCTAATAATTGGTAGTTATTAGGCACATGCCTAATAACCTATTATTCACACTGCCTTTTCACTCTTCTCTTTCTCAGGCTGGGGCGCAGGCGCAGCAGGTGGCCGCTCTCCTGTTTTTGTTTTTTGAATTCCGAAGAGGCGATAGGCCAACAATTTCCCTGCTTCTTCGCGTTGGTTGGCTTCTATCTGAAGCAGCCCCCGTTGCACCTGTTCACCCACTTGCACATTATAGTTTATATTGATTACTTCGCCATTCACTGCAAAGTCTAGCGAGACAAGCGGAGCGTTTTGATCTTTGATAAAATCAATCCTGCTTTTCTTCAAATCACCCAAAATATCTTCCGTTACATCCGATTGTTGCCCCGCAACGTGCAATTGAAACGACATGGTTAAGCCTGAGAATGGCACCAACTGTGGATAGCGCTGATACATTTGTTGAGTGTAGTTTTTTTGATCGGCTCCGTTCGTAGCTTCTGCAAGGCCCTCGTACACGCGCGCGAGCAGCAAGGTTTGGTAAGGATCATCGCGATCAGGGTCACTCAAGACTTGCTGAAAATATTGCACGGCTTCTTTTTCATTGCCTTCGGCTAAATAAAGCTTACCTAAAAAATAGCGGAAGTATTTTTTCAGTCGCGGCCGTTTATCGGTTTGCAACAATTTTTTGTACACCTTAATAAAATACTCATTGCCAAAACCATCGATTACTGACCAGACTTCGTCAAACGTGATCAAGTTCTCTGGGGAAAACATGGTGTAAATCACTTGCTCGCGCTCTGGGTTTTCTGCCACCAATGAGGCTAATAACATTTTGTGGTGACGAATCTCCAAGGTGTATTTTACCCAACGATACCAATTCAATGGATTGAGCCAGAAATACCATTCGTGATGCTCGAACAAATATTCTTTTTTGAACTGCACTTGATTGATGTAGTTCAACGAAGCTACTGCTAGGTTGTATTGCTCTTGCCCCCACGTGGTGCCGATGTGCAACTCTTGAAAGCGTGCTGCTTTGTTGGCACGCTCTTGACTTTCGGCCGTGAGTCCTTCATAATGTTGTGCGCGTGCTAGACCGATGCAATGCCAGCCATAGCCTGGTGTGCTGCCTTGCTTTTGCAACACATCGTTCAACAACGAATCAGCTTGCTCAGGATGGCCGCGGTAAGTAGCCAGTGTGCCGCGCATGTAATAATATTCCTTCGTGGTTTTTTCTTGGTTTTGCTCGCGGTCTTCCGCCTCGCGGAAAAATAGTTCGGCTTCTTCCAATTCACCCATGGCCAATTTGAATTCTGCGTAGTTGTTGCTAGAGTATGCCCCGTTTTGAATGAGCAAATCATAATAGTAATTGGCCGAGTCGATGTCCAACAGATAATCGTGGATCATCGCTTTGTAATGGATCGTGCTTAGGTATTGCCTGTTGAGAAATTTAGGATCGTACAGTCCATTGTTTACAGGAATGTCATTTCTGATTTTTTGCAAAGCTGAATCGAGGCATTTATTTGCAGCAGTAACGTTTTCTCTTACAGAATTTTTCAAAAATGAAAACTGCTTGGAAGTATAAACGCGGTTGCGATGAAACAGCCATGCCATGGTATTGTACGAATCGCTGTTGATCTCCACTTGAAAATTGCGGTCGCGAATGTGGCGGAGGATTTCCATCGCCTTGTCTTGCCGTTCTACATTTTGGTAGCACCGACCAAGAAAATAAGTGATCAATCCGTAGTCAAACTGGTAGCGATAGTTGGCATTGTAGGTTTGATAATTGTTGGTACGTATTTTCAGCAAAGGGTCATAATCGTATTCAATTTTATCCAATGCTTTTTGCAATGGCGCGATGGCTTTGTTGAAACCTAATTCATCGTTGGCACGGAAAAACAAATACGCTCCCTCTAGCATGTGACCGAGGTAATACGTGCTATCTCTGCGAATGAAGCCACGCGCCTTCTGATAGGTTTTCTCATCTAAGAATGATCCATCGCGCTCGCTGTCCATTTGTTGACGGATGGAGTTTTGAGAGAATACAGAAGTCCCTAACAAAAAAACCAAAACGAATAGAAAAAATATGCGCATCAGGTGTTGCTTAAATCGGGCTTTTCAAAAAAATGATAAAGGCAAGCTTGAAACTATTTCTTTAACAATAGTTCTTTAGGGAAACCATGCTTCTCAAGAAACGCCTTCGATTCTTTTGCTTTTTTAACAAAGAAAGGATCGTTGCCATAATCTTTTACTTTACGACTGGCAATAGCTTTGGATTTTGCCTTAGCGGGTTTTTTAATTTTAATTTCGGTTGCCATAAGTAGTAGGTAAATTTATCTATTTATTTGCGCATCGCCAAAAAGGCTTCGTAGTTGATATTCTTTTTAAATGGCTGCCAAGACCCATTAATAAATCCATAAACATGCAGAAGTGGCTCAATTTCAATCCAGCTAGATGAAATACCAATTTGGTACAATCTTGTTCGGGAAGCAGTACTGCCTTTTGCATACACTATTGCATCTGAGAAGTGTGAAGTAAACTCTAATACTGTGACGGCTACTGTAGCCAGTACCAGTTCTGTATCTTGATTGTCCGATATAGCGAAGTCATCAATGTTTCCCACGTCTTCGTTCAAGTCACCAAAGCCAAGGTTGAAGTAAGTTACACCGTTAGCATTTTGAGGGCTATAACGGACTATCTTTTTAATTTTCCCGTTTCTTCCATTGCTTTCGAATTCAAAATCGAGAAAATCTTCACTCGGTGAGAATGTGTAATGTTTAAGCCCCACAAATAACTGTAATTATTGTTTCGATTGTATTCCCATCTTCGCCAACTTATTCACTTCTTGATCTACAATCTGTTGCAAAGCGGTGCGCGAAGCTTCTCGGTTGCGGAAGATGAGACGGTGGTGCAACACGGGCTGCGCCAATGCTCGTATATCATCTTCAATCACATAATCGCGCTGGTTGACGAGTGCCCATGCTTTCAAACATTTGATAAAAATAATACCGCCACGAGTAGAACAGCCGAGCGCAATTTCTGGATGCTTGCGTGTGCCTTGCACCAACCGCACGATGCCTTTCACCAACTCAGGATGGATATGCACGTTCTCTGCGTCTTGTTGTAGTTGAATAATGTCGTTGTAAGTAAGCACTTGCTTCACGGTATTTTTTCCATTGTTGATGGCGAGGTAGTTGGAGTAAATATCGAACTCCACTTCCTCGGATACATAACCGAAAGAAATTTTCATGAAGAAACGGTCGAGCTGTGCAGCAGGCAACGGGTACGTGCCCTCCATCTCAATCGGGTTTTGTGTAGCGATGGTGAAGAAAAATTGATCGAGCAGAAAGGTTGTATCACCTGCTGAAATTTGATTTTCGGCCATACATTCTAGCAATGCGCTTTGTACTTTCGGTGAGGCGCGATTGATTTCATCAGCCAGCAACACGTGGGTGAACAGCGGCCCTTTCTTGAACACAAAATCTTTTTTGGCTTCATCAAAGATGTGAGAGCCGATCAAATCCATTGGCAAGAGATCGGGTGTAAACTGAATTCGCTTGAAGGCGACTCCACCACCAGCGGAGTGTATGTCAACCGTTCCTTCAGAAACAGACTGCGCCAATGTTTTGGCAAGCACCGTCTTTCCAGCACCAGGATTGTCTTCCAACAAAATATGGCCGCGCGCGAGTAGTGCGGTTACCACATATTTTATTTCTTGCGGCTTGCCGCGAATGATGGTTTCAATGTTGTCAGTAAGCGATTTTAGTTTTGCTGCAGAGTTGCTCATAGTGATGTGGTTTCAAGATTTGTTTTTTCGGGTTGTTGGAAATAGCGAGAAGCTAATAATAAGTTAAAGTAATTTATTGTGGAACGGAAGAATCCATTTTTCCTTCTGATCGATGAACCAACTTGTTTGGCAAATCGATCAATGATTTCAGTATCGCCATCACGCAAGCTGCCGTTGGCATATTTCAAACGCAAGTACAAGCGCATAAATTCTTCAAAGCTAGAATTGAAAGCTGGATCGATCTTCGTGTGGGCATAGTCGAGCGGGGTTTCGTTTTCGCGCTCTACGCCTGCGATATGAAAGCGATACAACGCAGCGCGATATACTTGATCGGCTTTCTTGTTTGGATCACTCGCAAAATTTATTCGTAGCAATCGGTATGCTAAGTAAAGTGACGGCAACAAAAATAATAGTAAAAGCAAACTGCCCGCACCTTTCGCAGCCATCCAAGCAATTTCTTGCCATGTGATTTTCTTCTCTTTCTGTTTCAATTCTTTGGCCTTGCCCTCGTCCTCTTTCTTCTCTTTTTCTTTTTCGCGCGGGCGAATGTGGATTTCATCTGCTATGATGGGCGAAGGAAACGCTTCCACTTGCTGTTCGATAGCAACGCCTTTCCGCGGCAGCGGTATTTTTTTTGCCTCATCTTTATACGATACAATAATGAGTGAGTCGCCTGGGCGAATGACCGAAAATGTAGTATCCTTTTTATCATACAACACACGGCACAGCGAAGCATCGATGGCACGTGTGAAAATTTTATTCAATGTATATGGCGTGTTGAAATAAATCAATTGATTGAAAGATGCGTCCATTTTTTTTGCGGTAACATCTATCGTTTCCGTTTTTGCGTTGAGCACCAGCCAAGGCTCAGGCGGAGGCAGAGGTGGCGTGCCATCGGGCTTGGGCGCGCCTTGCTGATCTTCGTTGCCAATGGTCATGTCAAAATCCAACCAGCCGTAACCTGGAAAATAAACTTGTGTCCACGCGTGTGCCTGACTGGCGTAGAACCAATACCAACCTTTGTTTTTATCACTGCGATTGACAGTAGCAAAACCCGTAGTGAAGCGAGTTGGCACACCGAGCGTGCGCAACATAAACAGCGATGCGCCAGCATAGTATGTGCAATAGCCTGCATGTGTCTTGAACAAAAAATTGTACAACATTTTTGAACTGGGAATGTTCGGATCATCCACTGCTCCTGCTTTCAATGTGTAGCGAAAAATCCGTTTGCCGTTTTCATTTCGCTTTAGAAAAAAATCACGAACGGCTAATACTTTGTCAACAGGCTTCGCATCTTTAGGCACAAGACTTAACGTAAGCTTTGCAATAGAATCATAAATGCCACCTGAAGGCATCTGTGTGTAGTATTCTAAAAACTGTTCATCCAATTTATTGTAACTACTCACACTCCTAAGCTCTTCATGCCGTTGCTCTTGAAGTGGTTCGAGAGTAGGACTGGCAGAAATGTTGTAAACAAAATAGGCGTTGTTCAATTCGGATGTGAACGAAGTGATTTTGTAGGCAGATAAAAATGTTTTTTGAAAATCCTTTTCTACAGGAATGGTTTGTATAGAAAAAACACTGGCTGGACCCAACACCGAGTGCTTCCATGTATTTTCTGAAAGATATACTTGTGCCTCCACCACTTTACGCAGCTTGCGCGCCAATGATTTGCGCACGATGGATGTATCGGTGTAAGAATAATACATGGGCAAATTGGTTGGGTCTATTTCTATCTCATCAAACGAAGGGACATTCACATCGCGCGTAAATGTTTCCTTGGCGGGATCGTACCTCGTTAAGTAGTGATATACAAAATACAACGGGGCAGGCGAGCCATCAGGGAAATAGTTGTCGAGCTTACTGCAAAACATGAGTTTGTCAGAGGAACTCATTTTAGAATTCACACGCATGGTGTCTTTCAGGCGATAACCATCATCGCCTTTGCCGCCCTTGCCTTTTTCCATCAAGCCATCTCGCTCATCATACTTATCGTCTTTCTTTGAGCCACTTCCTTTATCTCCCTTCGCGCCACGCGCTACCAATTCTTTTTCTACTGCTTTCAAATTGCTTTTGAATAAACTTTCTGTAATGATGAAGGCAAATAAAATCAACAAGGCAAACAACGCAACACGCAAAGCGAACTTGCCCGACTTCTTTGCATTGAACTCGATTCGGTCGGTAAGCAAAGGCGAAAGAAAGAGCATATACAATCCATACACCACTACAGGAGCGATGTGTAACAGAATGTAAGAGAGGCTAATATCAATGGTATCTGATATAGAAACAAGTGTGACGATCATCAACGCACCGAAGATGATGGTGTACGACCAACGGATTCGCGCCAGCAAAAAACCAAACACCCAGCCGAAAATAAAAAGCGTAGAGTACAATTGAAACCGAGCCGTGGCATAAAACACATCAAATTCTCCCGGCAAGCGGTTAATGATTTTTTCAAACAACCAATACGCCAGCCACAGCGCCAGAAAAGTGATGACCCATCGCGCACCATAATAATAGAGTGTATAAGCAAGTAGAAGCCCTGCTGAGAAATAAATTGCCTGACTAACAATGCCTGTGTTGAGCGAAGTGTAGGAAAAATTAAGAAAACGAAGCGTGATGTAGCCAATGATAATAGTAGGCACTACCACTAACACCCAGCGGATGAGGAGCTGCTGAAACTTATCTTTGTTATTTAGGCTATTCTCTTTACTCATTTTTCAAATTCGATTGTGCTAGTCAACCAACTATTGCCTCGTTGCTTCAATGCAGCCGCTATTTCTTTTTCATTTTTTATCAATTCCCTTCTCAAAGTTGAAAGAAGCCAAGGCTGTCGCAATTTATCTGTCGGCTGTTTTGCTGGCCTAAAAAAAATGTCTTTCAATTTGATTTGAAAGGGCGAGGGGATAGCATCCGATAATTTTACTACTACCACAGGTACATTCAATGGCAAATTTTTAAATATCGTTTCCACTTCGCCAACCGGAGTTAATGATGACAAACATACAAAGGCCGCTTTGCTCACATTCACAAAAGTAGTTGGTGCACTTTGATTTTGCCAATAGGCCGCGGTGATCTGAAATAATTCATTTTTCTTTTCACTCAACCCGCTCAACTTTGGCACTTCTTGATCTTGTGGAATGCGCACATCATACCCATTGCGCTGTAAGGCCTCAAATAAATTCCGCACATGATCTTTGTACACATTTAGCAACTCCATTTCAAACGCACCGCCTTGCAAATTAAATCCATGAAAGAAACTCACATAAAAATAAAGATGAGAGGCGTAAGGATCTTTGGTTTCTGGAATACGCACTACCAATTGACCGCTCTTTGCATAAATTTTCCACACGATGCGTTGGATGTTATCGCCTGATTCAAACTCTTTGTAGTTCACGTGTTCACCTTCCACTCGCTTGGGGATGTCGATTCGGTGTTTTTGCTCTTCTGTTGTATTGGGTTGCGCTGCAATTTTTTGTTCTTGTTGTAGCCTCGGCAACGTGATCAATTGTTGCGTGAACGGAACTTTACAAGGCAATGACACCAACCCAAGCATATCGCAAAAAGACACCAACACTTTTTCCACATCATAAATCCCGCGGTCGTGTAATAGCGTATCACCTGTGCCACGAATAGCCTGCCTCCACCAGTGGCGAGGTTTTGGTATGTTGGTATCCAATATCACCCGATCAGACAATCGCTTTTCAGAAAAGACCAATCGTGCTTGCACAGTGCCTAGCAATGGTCTCAACACCGAGCCACTAATCATAATAGTGAGAGGCACCCAACCAGCCTCGGCCTTTTGGCCATCACCAAATTTTACTTGAACATTTGCTCTTTTGTTTTTGACACTTTGCAGAAAGTACGCCCAAGTAGCCAACGCACTGAGCAAGCTGATCACAAAAAGCCCGATGATCGTCCACAGCACCAATTGGATGAACAGGTTCATCACCAGCCAAAGGTTAGAATCATCTTGGCCATACTCATTGCGCAACCACACACTGACTAGCCAAAGCACTGCAAACGAAAGCAATAACTGCCATCTTACTCCCACTTGTTTCGACCAGTAAGAGGAGATTTTGATAAATGAAGAAAGAGAAACAGAACTCATAAAAAACTTAACCCACAAGAAAGGAAAATATTTTTAATAACGCTTGAAAGCAATAAAGGATTATGTGAATGTTCTGGAAAGTAAAGTTAAAGCCATAAAAATTTGGGCTGGAGTCGGGCTTACAAATCCTCGGCTCAACGCAAAGACCTAACCCTTCCCTGTGGGCTTTTCACTTCTATACCTGCCGAAAGAAGAAATCAATAAATAGTTCTACTTTATTAACCCATCACGCAGCTTTTTGGCGCCACACGAGAAATTTCAATTTGTTTTCGGTTAAAAATCTATCATTTGCCCGTCTTCCCCAACGGGCAAAAAGTTTTTATGCTAGCCATTGGGCTCATTTGCCTAAATTATAGCACAAAGCAAGCCAATGTGGGAATTTATTTATTTGCTCAATGCCAGCCGTTCCACTAATTTTAAAAGAATTTACACCGACCAAAAAATATGCAGCACGCTACCGTCAACAACAAGACTTTTGAGATCATCCAAAAAGGGGGTGAGTTGACGGTCGATGGGCAGCCCTTTGCGTGGGATTTGATAAAAATCTCCGAAGGTCATTTTCACATTCTCTACAAGAACAAGACCTATCGGGCAGAGATGGTGAAACGAGATGTGGAGACAAAGACCTACACCATCAAGCTCAATGGGAAAACCCATTCTGTAAAACTCAAAGACAAATTCGATTTGTTACTTGAAAAAATGGGGATAGCAGATGCAGGGGCAACCAAATTAAATCATATCAAAGCCCCCATGCCAGGCTTGATCATCGACTTGAAAGTAAAAGCGGGGGACTCGGTAAAGACAGGCGATGCCTTGTTGATTTTGGAAGCCATGAAAATGGAGAATATACTAAAGTCGCCAGGTGATGGCATAGTGAAAAATGTGAAAGTAAAGAAAGGCGATAGCGTGGAGAAGAGTCAAGTGTTGGTGGAGTTCTAATTTAGGAATTAGGACTTAGGCATTGGGGCTTAGTAGGTCAAATGAAGGCAGTTGACATCCCGATAGCTATCAGGAGACAAACTGTGAAGTAATTGATAAGCTTTGTACATTTCAAATCTAAAATCACAAATCCTAAATCTAAAATGATTAGATGGACAAAATAAAAGACTCGATATTCAAGTTCCTTCGTCTCGATAACCTGATGGGCAATCTCACAGGCTATCTTGAAGCACAAGTGGCTTTGGTGAAGTTGGAAGTGAGGGAGGAAGTAGCCAAAATCCTTTCGCGCGGGTTGGTGCTTATCACGGTGCTCTTATTTGCGTTTTTGTTTTTGGTCTTCTTCAGTGTTGGGCTGGCGCATTTTCTAAACGGTTTTTTTACACATCCTTACGTTGGTTATTGGATAGTGGCGGGTATTTATGGATTACCTTGCCTTCTTTTTTTATTGTTCAGAAAACCCATCAGTGCCGCCATCGAAAAATATTTTGCCTCATACCTGAAACACAAAGAGAAATAGTATGGAACTATTGGAAACCCAAGACCCCGAAAGAAGACGTTTGATAGAAACGTCCGATCGTCATAAGCACGAGATGGAAAAAGAAGTGAAATCACTTTCTGACAAAACAGAAAAGACTTTAAAAAATGCCTTGATCATTGGCGGGGTATTGGCTGTAACATATTTAATTGTGAATCAGCTTTCCTCATCTACCAAAAAGAAGAAGCGTGCGAAGTCAAAGGTGGCAGTTACCAATGGGGTAGAAGATCTAATAGAAGAAGATGAAACGCCAAGCGTGTTCACACAAATGGGAGCTAAAATTGCCGACACAGCAACTGTAGTTCTGCTCGACCTAGCGAAAGACGCATTGGCCGAATTCTTAAAAACCCGAAAGCAAAAAGATGGCAATTCTTAAAAGTCTAGAAAACCGTTTCCGCGAAGGAAAAAAATCAATTGCCGTACTGGTTGATCCTGATAAGGTAGAAGAACCCGCTGAGCTAGATCCACTCATTCGGTTGGCGAATGAAAATTGTGTCGACTTCTTTTTTGTGGGCGGCAGCTTAGTCACTACCACCAATTTGGGTGAAGTGATCAAGCACATCAAAGAGAACGTTTCTATACCAGTTGTTCTTTTTCCTGGCAGCTCATTGCAGATAGACCCAGCCGCAGATGCCATTTTATTTTTATCCCTCATCTCTGGCCGCAATCCTGACTTGCTCATTGGTCAGCACGTGGTCGCTGCGCCTATTTTAAAAAACAACAAAATTGAAGTTATGCCCACTGGCTACTTGCTCATCAACTCGGGCAAGACCACTTCAGTGGCCTACATCAGCAACACCACACCTATTCCAGAAGATAAATATTCATTGGCTGCCTGCACTGCACTAGCGGGAGAAATGCTTGGCCTTCGTTTGATTTATTTAGATGCTGGAAGTGGAGCGGAGCGCGAGATCAATGCAAAGATGATCACTACTGTGCGCAAAGCTGTGAATGTTCCGTTAATAGTTGGTGGCGGCATTAATACGAGTCGCAAGGCCATCACTGCCCTAGAGGCTGGTGCCGACTTGATTGTGATCGGCAACGCGCTTGAGAAAGACCCTAATCTGCTTACCGAGATTTCTGATAAGGTGTATGATTGGAATCAGAGTGTGAAGGCATCCTCTACCTGATCGCTTAAACAAAGACATCCTTAAAGAAGACTCTTTTCAACTACATGACACTAAAAATCTTCTCCCTAGGTTAAGTACCGAAGAGATTTTCGGTTTTTAAGGCCTTATGGAATGAAATCCCTAATTCAACGACAGCGCATTTCAATCATCAATAGGAACAAAAATTATACCTTACTTTTATTTTAGAGATTAATAAGTTGCTATGATTAGCGTTAAAATATTTTTCATAGTAGGTGTTAGCTGGGTAAACCTAACAGTTTGCTTTTCACAAACGGTCAACGGATTTTACTTTGCCATCGAAGACAGGAGGAATTGCGCTTCTATCATCTATTCATTGGATGAAAAAGAGAGGTTTTGCATTACCAAAGAACCCATTATTAGAGATACTGAATTTGAAAGCGTGAGTAACATTGAATATGACCAGGCTGGGCGGTCTAAGTTCATTAAGCTGCGGCTCACCAAAAGGGGATTTGCACTTATCAATATGCTGAGTGGCCAACTTTATAACAAAAAATTGTTCTTAGTCGTAGGCAATCACTTAGTAGCGATTGTTAAAGAAGCGGGTCAAATTGTGAACTGCACGGTGTTAATTAGTGGCCCAATAGATTCTAAGCAGATAGACTGGGTGCATGATAAGTTAAAGAAACGATAGGGTATTGCATATTCCTCCAACTCTCAGCCTCGACACTAAGTTTTAACATATTTAAAAAAACCTTCAATATAACTGCACCAAAAATTTTATTCATCAAGTATTGCCTCTGCCTTAGGGGTGATGCTAGGAGTCTACCTTTCTCAGTATCAAAACCTAATGGCAACTCAAAACCTTCTCCAATTTCCCAATCCCTTATTTATTCCTATTTTTGCAAGCCCTTTTGGGGTTAAAACCAATCAGATCATGGAAAAAAAGATAGTTAGGGTAGGCGATATTGAGTGCGGGAGTGATGAGCTGTTCCTCATCTCTGGCCCGTGCGTAATTGAAGAAGAAAAAATCATGATGGAGACAGCCGAGAAACTGAAAGGGATTTCCGAGCGGCTGAAGATCAAGATCATCTACAAATCATCCTTTCAAAAAGACAACCGCAGTAGTTTAAAATATTATACAGGCCCAGGCTTGGCCAAGGGTGTAAAGCTGTTGGCGAAGATCAAAGAACAGTTTGGGTTTCCTTTGCTCACCGATATACATTATCCTGATCAAGCGGCTGCAGCTGGGGAAGTGATTGATGTACTCCAAATCCCTGCGTACTTGTGTATGCAAACCGACTTGATGGTGGCAGCGGCAAAAACAAAACGTGTCATCAATATTAAGCATGGCCAGTTTCTCGCGCCAGATAACATGAAACATCCTGTTGGTAAATGTGTTGATAGCGGCAACGATCAAATTATTTTAACAGAGCGCGGCTTTACGTTTGGCTACAACGATCTGATTGTGGATCCACGCAGTTTCTATCACATGAACAAAATCGGTTACCCAGTAGTGTTTGATGTGACACACGCCATTCGTAAATACGGAATCCCTAGTGCTGATGCAAAGGGTGGTGCAAGAGAATTTTTGCCTGTGCTTTCGCGCGCAGGCATTGCTGCTGGTGTAGATGGTGTGTTCATTGAGGCGCACCCTGATCCTGACAAGGCATTGTGCGATGCCGCCAGTCAATTAAATATCAATCAGCTTGAAGAATTTTTGAAACCCCTAATTGAATTACACAAAGTGGAAGTGAAGTTCCGCGAAAAATCCCTTATCACTCACTAAAAATCTAAACCATGGAATTGTACTTAGACTCAGCCGACCTCAAAGAAATCGAAGAAGCATTTCAGCTTGGCTTTTTAAACGGACTTACTACTACGCCTACCTTCATGCACCGTGGTGGTGTAAGCGATGTGGATGGGTTGATCGTAAAACTTTCTAAAATTGTTCCCGTGCTTCAAATTGAAGCATTGGGAAATACTGCGGCAGAAGTATTGGCCGAAGCAAAACGCCAACTCAACTTAGGTCTTGATCCTAAGAAAACCGTTTTCAAAATTCCTGTTTCATTAGAAGGTGTGAAAGCATGTAACATGCTGCGCAAAGAAGGATTGTTGGTGAATGTGCATCTGGTGTACACCTTGCAGCAAGCATATATGGCCATGCACGCAGGGGCCACGTATGTGTGCCCGCTCGTGGGCCGCTTGCAAGATCAAGGGCACGATGCCTTGGATTTGGTAGCACAGTGTGTGAATGCCGTTGACCATTATGGATACGATACCAAAGTGATGTTCTCATCGGTGCGCTATGCTGAACACGTGCGCAATGCCATTAACTTAGGTGTGCACACCATCACTGCCCCTTGGAAAGTGATGAAGGCATTGACGGATAACAATCTTACCGCGTTAGGCACTCAACAATTTGTAGAGCATACAAAGTTGATGACCGTGCGCGTGAAAGATGTATTGAATAGCAAGAACCCCGTGGTGAGTGCCGATACTTCTGTGACCGATGCGTTGGTAAAAATGACTGAGTTTGGTTTTGGCAGCATCACCGTTACCAAAGACAACAAAGTAGTGGGCGTATTCACCGATGGCGATTTGAGAAGGAAACTACAAGAAAGCGGCCGCGAGATTTTAACTAAGAAAATCGGTGAGTTTCAATACAAAGAGCCTATTTCCATTGATGCCGATGCCTTGTTGAATGAAGCCGCTGATCTTTTCAAGAAAACAAAAGTGGATACCATTTTGGTTACAGAAGGTGGCAAGCCGGTGGGCATGTTGGATATTCAGGATTTGAAAGATTAATTGGAGTATCAACAATACCTTTACAGATAGTTTTTTGGCGGCATGGCGAGGCGCCACCGGGCTATCCGTTACAAGCCCCCCGATTCACGCTTGCTCGCGCAAAAGCCATCGGGGGGCTTTTCACTTCTATCCCTTGCCGGGGTTCATCACATTGAAAACTTTCATCGCCTTTTTTATATCTATTGCCAATTAAAAAATGAACGAAAGCATACAGTCATTATTCACAAACGGAGGCGGGCAATTTTGTATTCCTGCCACTGACATTCAGCGAAAGCTAGAAAGCATCAAGGCATTTGTTTTTGATTGGGATGGTGTGTTCAACGATGGATCAAAGCGCGACCAAACTGGCAGCGGTTTTACCGAACCCGATGCCATGGGCACCAACATGCTGCGGTTTAGTTACTGGTTAAAAAATAAATCACTTCCTGTAACTGCCATCATTACAGGCGAAGAAAACGAATCGGCTTTGTTCTTGGGCAAACGCGAGCATTTCACTTCACTTTACTTCAAAGCTTCCAATAAATTAAAATCATTTGAACATTTCTTAAAATCGAACAACCTGCAAGGTCATGAGGTTGCTTTTGTTTTTGACGATGTACTTGATCTAGCTGTGGCTGGCCAATGCGGAATTCGACTAGCAGCGCATCGAAAATCAAATCTACTATTTAATGAATTCATAGTGACCAATCATCTCGTTGACTACATCACATCAACCAACCAATTTGCAGTGCGCGAAGCTTGCGAGTTGTTGATGGGACTTAACACTAATTACGATGAAGTCATCACCCATCGCATGAATTTTTCCGAAACCTATCAACAATATCTTCAGCAACGGCAACAAGTTGAGACAGCAATTTTTAGCGGAATTAGTTGAACCCAGTTATCAGATACTTTAAACCAACAACTGATAACTGGTAACTATTTTACACCACCTTCTTCCTGATCTGCTTCGCATACGTTCTGCTCACAGGAAAACTTTTGCCGCTCTGCATCTTCACCACCATGCCGCCATTGAAGTGACGCTCTATCTCTTTCAAATAATTTACATTCACAATGGTTGATCGATGCACACGGATAAAAGTGTCTGGGTTCATGATCTCCTCCAGTTTGCCAATGCCAGAAGAGCTAACGAATTGATCGTTTTTCGTTGAGATGATTGTGTAGTCTCCAGAAGCCTCCAAATAAACAATTTCCTCTACAGGCAAATTAAATAGCTTTTCCGATTTCTGTACGAAAATATGTGAGTCATAAGTTCCCCGATGGTTTACTTGGCGCATGCTACCCAGCAAATTCTCAATATCGCCTTCTTCCATTTTCTTGCGTTTAGATGCACGCTCAATCGCTTGTCTAAACCGCTCTTGATCCAATGGCTTCAATAAATAATCAACTGCGTTTTTTTCAAAAGCTTTGATAGCATATTGATCGTAGGCCGTGGTAAAAATCACATACGGCTCATGATCTATTTCATCCAGCACCTCAAAGCCAGTCATGCCAGGCATCTGCACATCCAAGAAAATAAGATCGGGCTTTAACTTATTTATCTTTTCTACTGCCTCGCTGCCTTTAGAACATTCATCTAAGATTTCAATCTCCTGCATTGGTTCCAAATATTCGCGAAGTAGATCACGGGCCAATTTTTCATCATCAATAATAAGGCAGGTCGTTTTTGTTGTCATATAAGTTGTGGTTCTAATTTTTCTTGCTTGGGTTCGCTGATGGTTTTTATTTTTTTATCCTCTACAAAAAACTGCACACTATATCCCTTCTCTGTTGATTTTACACGAAGACCAGATTGTGGCCCGAAGTAACTTTTCAAACGAAGATCGGTATTGGCCATGCCTATTCCGCTAGAGCTCCCATCCATTACCTTTTTCGCGTTGGAGCCAAGACCATCATCACTTACTTCAAACAAAATAACTTTGCCCGATCTGCGCACGGTAAGTGAAATGGTGCCTCCATCTTCCTTGGGGCCGATCCCATACTTAACAGAGTTTTCAACCAATGGCTGTAAAATCATAGGAGGTATTTCAATGTTTAGACAAGTTATATCTATATCTTTTTGAAATCGTAACCGATCACCAAAGCGCACCTGCTGTATGCGCACATAGTTTTCAATGAACTCTATCTCGCTGCTTAATTTTACCAATTCTTCGCCATGCGAATCCAAGGCATACCTAAAAATATCTGACAAGTTAGTGATTACTCTTCGTGCTTGCTCTTTGCTGGTGTGAACTAGAGTACTAATTGAATTAAGCGTGTTAAAAAGAAAATGCGGGTTGATCTGCGATCTTAGTAATGATATCTGCATCTCTTTGTTCTTAAGTGCCAGTAAACTCTTCTCCTTCTCTTGCCGTTGAATTCCTTGGAAATAACGGATCACATAGTAAACACCCACTGTGATAATGTATTGATCGTGAAACCTAAGTGCGTCCCAGCTCAACAGATCAAGCATATACTCTTTCCAGTGTACAAAATACACAAGACCGTCCATGTAATCGTTGAAGTAGTAGGAAAGCGTGCCCATTAAAAAAAAGAACAAAATAATGCCTAGCACGTGGCCACCTACTTGAACAACTGGCTTAAACCCAGATAACCAATGTGACCAAAGGAAAATTAAGATGATGAAAAAGCAGAGCGCCTCGTATAGAAAAAAAGCATTCCACAAAACATAATAAGCAGGATTGACAAATTGCCACTCAATAATGGCACTAATGGCAAAATTGATGAAATACCATAGGCAAATAAGCCAATAGGCGCGTTTCCAAATCCTCGGTATGCTGTCAAACCACTTCACGTATGTAAGAAAGTATGTAAGATTCTTTTTTAAAATTAAGAAAAGGCTGCAATTACCTTTAGTCAAGTAAAATTCCGTTGAAGTAACGATTATTTCGATGAAATATCACAAAGTCGATCTTTATAATATGCTATCTTGTCGTTGATTAAAACTATGAAATACTTTCTGGTTCTCATTTGCGCCCTCAGCGCTTATGTTTCTACCGCTCAAAAGCTAACCATCTCGGGCAAGGTAGTTGACAAAGAGACTAAAGAAGTCCTTCCTTTTGCCTCTATAGGTATAATGGGCAAATCCTTGGGCACTATCACCAACCTGCAAGGTGAGTTTGATTTCCATTTACCCAACGAACTGCGAAATAATATTTTCGTTATCACTTCACTTGGTTACAAAACCTTTGAGGCTCCTGTTTGGTCTCTTATTTCTGATTCGTTGGTCATACAAATGGAGAGGTCAAATTCGTTGCTCCAAGAAATAGTGATCTCTGATTCTTTGAAGGGCGGTGATATTTTGCACATAGCGCTTTCGCGGATTGATCAAAACTATCCTGACCAACCTTTTATGATGGAAGGATTTTACCGCGATCTTAAAAAAGTAGCTAACACCTATGTTTCGTTATTAGAGGCAGCCGTAAAGATTTATGATGAAGATTACAAAGAGCCCCGCAATAAATTTAAGTTGCGCGAACGGGTTGGATTAAAAGAAGTGCGGAGAAGTTTGGGCTACAGCAGCAAGTTCACCTCTTTTTTCGATCAAGGTAATTTACTAGAAGATCTACTGTTGCACAACAGCATTCGCTATCGGCATCTACCCGAAGAAGATGATTTCTTAAAACAGTTGACGAGAGAAAAAGATAACTACTTTAACAATCAACCTGTTTATGTGGTTACGCACAGGGCAGATCAAATGACTATGTTGATTGATAAAAAAACATTTGCCATCATCCACTTTGAAGATGAAAATACAACTGACGACTTTGTTGGCAAGAAAAGAGGTCTAACCAGTAAATTGGTAAAGGTAAAAAGGGTCATTGATTTTAAATCATTCAATGATAAACTTTACCTTAATTACCTTACCGTTAATTCGCAAATCAATTGGTACGATGAGCAAACGAACGAGTTAAAATTTGAAACCGAATTGCAGCAACAATTATTGGTTAATTCTATTGAGCCTAATACTACTAAAAGGATTGGTCTACGCGAAAAGATGAAGAACTACGGTTTGCAATTCCAAGACCAGGCCTATAATAAAGAGTTTTGGGATAACTACAACGTAATCAAAGCCAGTCAACTTGATAAGAAGATCATTCAGGATCTTGAAAAAGAAGAACCTCTTGAGAGTCAATTTAAGGATAATGAGTAATTTCTTTTACCCTCAATTTCTTTTTGCTTAATTTTATCTAATGATGTCATGGGCAGAGTTGGCAAAATATCCAATCGAAAAAAGGATAAACGTGTTATATGAACATGCTCACTTTGTCATGGCTATCAGGTACTATCGTTATAAAGTAAATTTGTATTTACTAGGTGAAGATTACATTGAGGTCTTTATCAATCACAAGCGAACATTAATAGAACGCATCACTTTGTTAGATCGTAAGCACACCCGCATGAAATTCTATTCGGATCAGATCAAGTTACCGCTTGAAATAGTCTGTAAATAATAAAAGCCCTGATTGGGGCTCTTATTATTTTTTTAATCTTGAAAAAATTCTATGCGGTAGCAGTTGCTGTACCTTCTAGCTTAGTTTGTTGACGTAAAACTACGGTCTTCTTGGCTTTATATCCACAATAACCGCAGAGGTAATGCTTTACTATTTCGCCTTCTTGATCGAAAGTAGGTGTTCTTGTTATCTCTTCTTTCACAACCTTAAAGGTTTGGTAATTACACTCAGGGCATTGGATGGCATGTAAGTGGCCAGCATATTTTTCAATTTGGATATGGCCAGATTCTTCATCTTTCCACACATCATAGTCAACAGAGAATACGTTCTCCTCTGCTTGCATACCTTCATCCAAGTAAGCGTCTTCCTCTTCTTCGCTCAATAGCTTCATAGGCTTGCCCGTTTTAGGGGAAATCCGTGGTTTGTAACGAAGTACCTTCAAGCGTTTTTCGATGAAGAAAGGATAATAGAATTTAAGCAAGTTCTGGATGATCAAGGCCACGATCAAGCCAAAAGCAATGGTCATGAAACCCCTTACAAAAAATAAGACAGCGTTGAATTTATCAATGCTTGAGTTGCCAAAAAAGCACAAGCCAATAACAAATACAATGGTGGCTATCCAAAGGAATTTGATCTCATGTTTGTTGATGAAATCGTACTTCTCCTTGTTGCCATTAGTGGTAGCTAACTTTATAAAATACCCTAATGCGATAAGCACCGCAATTGCCCAAAAAACGTAGGACAAATTAGCTGCCATGCCATTCCAAGCATCATACTTGTGGGGGTCTTCTACTTCTAGTTCATTCATATTGGTTAATAGTTTGGCTGAGTCAAAAATATTTAACGCTCTAAATTAACAAATTCTACGAACTCAAATATAAGCATTACGGTTAATTTTAAATTAAAAATAACCCTAAAACCAAAAAAATTACACTTTCAGCCCTTTCTCACACTTAGAAGCAAAGGCAATAAAGCTATTTAATGAATCAGTTTGGCTTTCAAACATGCCCATGTGCCCTGTATTTTCTAGTGGGCAGAACATGGTGTTGGGCGCCAATACACTTACTTGTTGCGACATGGAAAATGGAATGATCGAATCATAAATGCCTGCGGCCACCAAGATATTCCCTCGATAATTCCTTAGAAATTCCTCACGGGAAGGCCTGTCTCTCATGGCTTTAGAGTAACTGGTCAAAGTTTCAAGCGGGGTGGTCAATGCCATGTCTCTAACGAAACGCATAGATGGATTATCCTTTTGGTAGAACAATCCTGGGACAAATGTTTCCACAAATGGAGGCACTCCAAATTTCTCCACAAAGTCTATCGTCTTGTCTCGGTTAAGTTTTTTCTCTTCGCTATCCGCGAAAGCGGTAGAATGAAAAAGGCCAAGGCCAGAAAGCAAGCCTCGATCTTTTTGCGCTATGGCGAGTGCCACGTACCCACCCAATGAATGACCAATGATCGCTGGCTTGTTGATCTTTAGCTTTGAAAGCCAGCCGATTAGTTGATCTCCAATATCATCAATGGTAAATGGCTGTGGGGGCAATTGGCTTTGGCCAAAGCCAGGTAAATCAAGGGTGATTACCCTAAAATCTTTTGCCAATTGTTCTGCAAGGCCATCCCAAATTTGGTGGGTTTCACAAAAGCCGTGGAGCAAAACGATTGGGAATCCTTTCCCTTGATCTTTAAAGAAAATAGAATCCATTAGGCAAGAGAGCGAGAACTCTCTAGCAGCAAAAGGACGGCCTTCTCAATTCCTTCTGGGTCAAAACCACATTCATGGTGAAGCTCTAGTTGCTCTCCATGTTCAACGATCCGATCGGGCATGCCTAGGCGTTTCACGTCACACTCATAATGGTGATCAGCCATAAATTCCAGCACAGCACTTCCAATGCCGCCCTGAACGCAACCATCCTCCACAGTTAGTATTTTCTTGAACTTACCGAAAACTTCATGTAGTAATTTTTCATCTAGCGGCTTGGCAAATCGAAGATCGTAATGAGCTATATGAATGCCTTGCTTCTCTAATTTCTCGCAAACCTCCAGCGCATAGTTGCCAATATGGCCAATGGTAAGAATCGCCAACTCATCGCCCTCCTTAATTTTTCTTCCCGTACCGATTTCAATTTCCTCAAAAGGTGTTTTCCAATTAGGCATAACGCCCTGTCCGCGTGGGTAGCGAATGGAGAATGCTTTTTCCTTACGGGGAAGCTGGGCAGTGTACATTAAATTACGAAGCTCTTCTTCATTCATTGGCGCAGCTATAATCATGTTGGGCAAGCAACGGAAATAAGCAATGTCATAAGCACCGTGATGAGTGGGGCCATCGGCACCGGCAAAGCCAGCGCGATCCAAACAAAAATTGACTGGCAAGTTTTGAATACATACGTCATGCACCACTTGGTCGTAGGCACGCTGCATGAACGAACTATAAATATTACAAAACGGAATCAGTCCTTGCGTTACTAACCCAGCCGAAAACGTAACAGCATGTTGTTCTGCAATACCCACATCAAATGCACGGGTGGGCATTTCCTTCATCATAATATTTAATGATGAACCCGATGGCATGGCTGGTGTAATACCGATGATTTTATCATTTGCCCTTGCTAACTCTACCAATGTATGCCCAAATACATCTTGGTATTTAGAGGCTTGAGGTTTGTCGTATACTTTCTTGTGGATTTCTCCTGTAATTTTATCAAACGTGCCTGGTGCATGCCAAGTAGTGGCGTTCCCTTTTTCTGCGGGGCCGTAGCCCTTGCCTTTTGTGGTGATGCAATGAAGGATTTTAGGGCCTTTGATTTGTTTCAAGTCCTTTAAGATCGCCACCATGTGGTCTACATCGTGGCCATCTACAGGGCCGAAGTAGCGCAGGTTGAGCGATTCAAATAAATTACTTTGACTTAATAATGTAGCCTTGATGCCCGTTTCGATTTTGGAAGCAATCTCTTGCGCACTCTTTCCAATAGAAGAAAGCTTGCCAAGCAAATTCCATACATCTTCTTTTAAACGATTATATGTTTTTGAAGTAGTGATGTCTGTGAGGTAATCCTTCAACGCGCCCACGTTGGGGTCTATGGACATGCAATTATCGTTGAGGATGATCAACAAGTTTGTATCAGAAACACCTGCATGGTTCAACGCTTCAAAAGCCATACCTCCCGTCATTGCACCATCGCCAATAATGGCCACATGCTGCTTGTCTTCAATACCAAGGTATTTGGAGGCCATGGCCATACCCAATGCAGCCGATACCGAGGTGGAGGAGTGGCCGACACCAAAAGTATCGTACTCACTTTCTTTCCTTTTAGGGAAACCAGATAAGCCTTTGTAAACTCTATTTGTATGAAAGTCGTCCCTGCGGCCAGTCAAGATTTTGTGGCCGTATGCTTGGTGGCCTACATCCCAAACCAATTGATCATAAGGGGCATTAAAGACATAGTGTAGTGCCACTGTCAACTCAACTACTCCCAAACTAGCACCAAAATGGCCTCCGTAGACAGAAACATTATCTATTATGAATTGTCTTAACTCCTCACAAAGCTGAACCAATTGGGCTTGATCCAATTTTTTCAAGTCTTCGGGGCCATTGATGTCAGCGAGGAGCTTTCCGGGGGTAATGAGCATTGCAAACCTTATTTTTAGAGCGGGTTCTTAATAAACACCGACTCAAGGTAAGTGTTTTTGAATGTTTTAAGAGCCTTCAGCGACAAATTTACGGATTTGTTGATTACATCAGATTTTATCGTTGGATTTAGATAATTTTGCCGTCCTGAATTTTTATGGAACAACCTTTTGAAATACACCTGCCTTTGTTTGAAGGCCCCTTTGACCTGCTCTTGTTTTTCATCGAGCGCGATGAATTGGATATCAACGATATTCCGATCTCAAAAATCACAAATGACTTCCTGGAATACCTGCGGCACCTAGAGAAGATGAACATTGAGGTAGCTAGCGAATTTATCTTAGTGGCGGCCACCCTCATGCGCATCAAATCAAAAATGTTGCTGCCTCGACCTCAGTTGGATGAGCAAGGCAACGAGATTGACCCGCGCGAAGATTTGATCAAGCACTTGATGGAGTACAAGAAGTACAAATCGGTGATTGAGGAATTCCACAAGATGGAAGATGTGGAGTTGATGAAGGAGAAGCGCGGCAACCTGATGAAAGAATTGAAATCGCTGGCCGAGATTACTAACGTAGAGGCAGAACTTCAGGATGTTGATCTCTTTAAACTTTTAATGGTTTTTGAACGTGTGCTCAAACGCCAAGAGGAAGACAAAAACAAGCCTGTTCATCAGGTCATTCAATATCCGTATACCATTGAGGGGCAAAAAGAATTTATTCTTAATCAAATCACTGCCAAGCCGCGCGTGGCCTTCATCGAACTGTTTGAAAGCGCGCCTACTCGCATCGCTTTGATTTTTAATTTCCTTGCCATTCTTGAAATGTTGGCCAACGGGTTTATCAACATCCAACAAGGCGAAGGGTTCAATAATTTTTGGGTGATGAGGACGGATGCTATTGTAGAGGACGCACCGCAAGAATCAAATCCTGCTTAAAATTATTTGGCATTATCCACCAACCCACCCGTCAACCGCACCAAATCAATCCTACTTGCAAGTCCATCAAAAATAGCCGAGAATTTTTCGAGGGCGGCACTTTGATAGTTTTCTTGCACGATGCGCAGGTCGATAGCACTCAACGCTCCATTCTTATATCGCTCGTTGGCCAATGATAAGTTGAGTTCGGCTGCTTGTAATTTCGTTTGGGCTATCAATACCAATTGCTTACGCAGATTGTAGAGGTCGAAGCTTGCCAACAGACTATTTTCGAGGGAAAGTTTTAATTGATCAGTAGTAAGCTTGGCTATCTTTTCTTGTATTTGGGCATTGTCCACCGCCCTTCTTAGTTGACCTCCATTAAACAATGTGTAACGAAGGGAGAGATTTGCATAACCTCCATACGAGTTACCTGTTTGCGTGAGATATTCGGAAGCGAATTGCTTTTGCACTACCAGTTGATTAACATCCTTCTCTAGGTAGCCAATAGTAGTTTGTATAACCGTACCATTTTTTGTCGGCCTAAACTGCGCGTACTGCTGATCCAAACTTCCGGTTGCTCCAAGATTTAGTAATAACGAAGGAGCCATATTCGCTTGGGCATTGCGTGTGGCATTGTGAAATAATTCTTGACTGATGAATTGATTGCGCAAATTAGTATTTGAACTGGTCATCTTACTTTTCAAATCGTCATACGAATAGGCTTGGTCTTCAAATTGCAAGGGGTTGGTGAATTGATAGGTCTTGGTGATGTCTTCGTTCAACAATACGTTTAAATTTCTTGTTGCATTCTTCACCACAATTTCTTGCCGCAGTACGTTGGCCGAATCGGTGAGGTAATTGTTTTGTTCTTGCAGCACATCAAAGGTGATGGCTGAACCTAAACTCTTTTTTAATTTTACATACGTGTATCGTTCTTTTGAGAAGCCACGGTTCTTGATTAAAACTTGCAGGCGTTCTTTTTCCAATTCGGCTTGGTAGTAGCCGAGGATGATTGCTTGCACGGTGTTCTCCATCACAAACGTAGCGTTGCCCTTACTCAATGTTTCCAATTGTTCCAAACGTTGCTTCGCGATTTTTACTGCGAAGCCATCAAACAATGTAAACTGGATATCCAATTGACCGAGCACGTTATCAGTCACGTTCAACCCCTCAATGGCAAACGGATTGGCGGGCTTTCGCTGAATGGCATTGTTGTTTTGGCTCGCGATTAAATTGATGGAAGGCAGAAGGCCCGCTTGCCCCCAAGTATTATTTAGTTTAGCAGCATCTACATTCAGTTGCTGAATCTGCACACCGAAATTATTTTTCAAACCGATTTGCACGGCACGGGCGAGACTGAGGGTGTCTTGAGTGTGGGCGGGTAAAGAGGCTACAAGCCACAAGCCACAGGCTGCAAGCAGTGAAATCCTTTTTGAAAAGGTGTGAGTTTGAATTTGATGATTTTTGAGTGTGCTTCGGCAAGGGATAGTAGCGGAAAGCCCACAGCGAGGAACGAGCGAGGACTTGTAGCGGATAGCCCGGTGGCCGACTGCGCCTCGCACGGCCATGCCGCCTCCAAAGGAGTCCTTCCGACAAAAAAATATCTTAAACACTTGGTGGATCATTGGAGCTTATGGCTTAGGCACGACTGGAATCAAAAATCTAACATCACAAATCATAAATCTTAAATCTTTTGATGCTTGCTGCTGATGTAAGAATAAATGGCGGGGATCACGAACAATGTAAGCACGGTGGCGAAGAGCATCCCTCCTATCACGGCTATGCCCATGGACACGCGGCTTTCAGAACCTGCACCTAACGCGAGGGCTATTGGTAAAATTCCTAAAATGGTGGAGAGGCTTGTCATTAAGATCGGGCGGAAGCGTGAGGCTGCCGCTTCTTTTACGGCATCGAGTACGGCAAGCCCTTGCTCTTTGCGCTGGTTGGCAAACTCCACTATCAAGATTCCGTTTTTTGTAACGAGGCCGATCAACATGATGATGCCGATTTGACTGAACACATTTAATGTTTGGTTGAAATACCAAAGTGAAAGCAGTGCGCCCGCCAAGGCCAGCGGCACGGTGAACATAATGATCAATGGGTCTTTGAAGCTTTCAAATTGCCCTGCTAGGATCAAATAAATAATGGCCAACGCGATGATGAACGCCAAGTAAATACTCGTTGAACTTTCTGCCAACTCGCGCGAAGGGCCATCTAAACTGGTGGTATAACTTTCATCCAATGTCTCTTTGGCGATCTTTTGCATTTCTTTGATGCCATCTCCAAGTGCTACGCCTTTCGCCAACTGCGCTTGCACTTTGGCAGACGAGTAGCGATTGAAACGGAACAACTGTGGTGGACTGCTCTGCTCTTCAAAAGTCACTAAATTATCCAACTGAATTAAATCACCTCGTTTATTTTTTACATACAAGGTTTTAAGATCGAGTGGCTCATTGCGATTGCTCCTCTCCACTTGGCCAATGATTTGGTACTGCTTGCCATCCATGATAAAGTTTCCGAACCGCGAACCACTCAAACCAAGCTGAAGTGTTTGTGAAATGTCCAGTACGTTTACACCTAAGTTGCGCGCCTTGTCACGGTCGATGGTGATATTGATTTCTGGCTTGTTGAATTTCAAATCCAAATCCACAAAAGCAAACAGCGGACTGGCCGATGCCTTCAACATGAATGCGGGCAATACTTTTTTCAATTTATCGATATCGGCTGCTTGAATCACAAACTGCACGGGGAAACCTCCACGTCTATCGCCAATGGTCTGTGCTTGTGTGGTGAAGGTGCGCACGCCCGTATATTTTCTCACCTTGGCCGTTATATCATCTACAATTTGTTGTTGCGTACGATTTCTGTCTTGTGGATCTTTTAAAATCACGCGCACAAATCCTGAGTTGACACCCGCGTTGCCAAAGCCCGGAGCCGTTACCTCCACCGAGCCTTTTCGCTCAGGCACTTCATCCATAATAAATTGCGTGAGTTCTTTCACGTTGCGATCCATGTATTCAAACGTAGCACCTTCTTGTGCTTGCGCTTGCAAACGGAATTCACTGCGATCTTCCAAAGGCGAAAGTTCTTGTGGCGTAATCTTTCCTAAAAAATAAATAAGTGTTCCCGCGAAAGCGATGACCACAAAGCCCAACCATCTGCGGTTCATAAAACCTTCCAGCGCGTTGGTGTAACCATTCGTAAGCCCAACGAAGAAAGGTTCTGTCTTGCGATAGAGCCACGGTTGCTTTGCTCTGCGTTTCAAAATTTTAGAACTCATCATGGGTGTGAGCGTGAGCGACACAAACGCAGAGATGGCCACGGCACTCGCCACAACCAATCCAAATTCACGAAACAATCGTCCAGTAAGGCCCTGTAAAAAAATCACTGGAAGGAAAACGGCCACCACCGAAACCGTGGTGGAGATAACCGCAAAATAAATTTCAGTCGAGCCTTTGCGCGCAGCCTCTTCGGGGTCTTCTCCTTGCTCTACTTTTACATAAATATTTTCAAGTACCACAATGGCATCATCCACCACAATACCGATGGCCAGCACAATGCCGAGCAACGTAAGCACATTGATGGTGAAGCCCAACAAATACATAACAAAGAAAGAGCCGATGAGTGAAATAGGAATGGTGGCAACAGGAATGATGGTGGTGCGCCAATCGCGGAGGAAAATAAAAATGATGGACAGCACGAGACAAAATGCAATGATGATAGTGTCGCCTACTTCTGAAATAGAGGCGCGAATATATTTGGTAGAATCATAACTCATTTGGTAACTCACATCTGGTGGTAAGTCGCGCTGGATTTGATCTAACTTTTTGTAGAGGCGATCTGCGATATCAATGTTGTTGGCACCGGGCTGTGCTACAATCGCCAATGCGCAACCGGGTATTCCATCTCTGCGCAAAATAGTGCGCTCGTTTTCTGCGCCCAATTTTGCATAACCAATATCACTCAAGCGAACTACGTTGTCGCCATCTTCTTTGATGATGAGGTTATTAAAATCTTCTTCGTTGGTCAATCTGCCCATCGTGCGCACGGTCAATTCTGTGTTTTGTCCTTCCACACGGCCAGAGGGCAATTCTACATTTTCGCGATTGAGTGCTTGCAACACATCCGATGGCGCAAGCTTGAGCGAAGCCAACTTGATCGGATCCATCCACAAACGCATGGAGTAGCGCTGCTGTCCCCAAATCTGCACTGCACTCACACCGGGTATGGTTTGGATGCGCTCTTTAAACATTACTTCTGCGATGCGCGATATCTCCAACAGATTTCTTTTGTCGCTGCGCACCGTGAGGAAAATAATGGGGCTGGAGTCTGCATCTGCTTTTTCTACCACGGGTGGATCTACATCTTGCGGCAAGCGATTGAGCGCACCTGAAACTTTGTCGCGCACATCATTGGCCGCTGCCTCGATGTTCACGCCCAACTCAAACTCAACGGTAATGCTGCTACGGCCTTCGCGGCTCACGGAAGTAAGCGTGCGAATGCCAGGCACACCGTTTACCGCATCTTCTAAGGGTTCTGTGATTTGTGATTCAATCACATCGGCATTCGCGCCAATGTAAGAAGTTGAAACTGTAACAACAGGTGGATCGACACTGGGAAATTCCCTTACGCCCAAAAAAGAAAACCCGATCACGCCAAACAAAATAATAACCAGCGACATCACGATGGCTAAGACCGGGCGGTTGATGCTGATGGTGGAGAGGCTTGCCATTTAAGATTTAAGATTTAAGATTTAAGATTTATGACTGAAATGACTATGTCTAGTTTATTAGGTTGCTATCTTCCTAGAAACAGATCTTTTACCTTCTTTTTGAACTGTCAAGGATTCCTTGACAGTTGACTTTTTGGTAAGCTCCTTCTCCTTAAAACAATTACCAATATGTAAGCTAATGTTCTGCTTAGTTTGGTTGAACAATAGAGCCATCTGCTGTTGAGTCAGCCACACGGATCCATCTTCAAACCGAACTTCAACTTGAGTTTGGTTTTTCTTATCCTTATATATTTCAATCTCACTCATTTTATCATCGACAATTCATTTTTTCTGTATGCCAAACCTGTGTCATGTTTCAACTTGTTCCAAAATAGAACAGGTTGAAATGCTATTGATTAATCTGAATTTGCAATGCGCATATTGCTTTTCTTCTAGCTCTCGCTCTGTCTTGGTGTCACGAACCAACACTCGACTTTTATAAAATTCCTTGGCGGCCTAGCGATTCACTTTCTGTATCTCCACATCCAATCCCTGTCTCAATTGAAGAATCCCGGTTGTAATCAACGTATCACCGGCCTTCAACCCAGACAACACCTCCAGCGAGTTCTCCGTGCGGATGCCTGTCTCGATTTTTGCTTCCTTTGCTTTGCCCGCGCTTATAATAAAAACTTTCTTGCCGCCTTGGTCGGGGATTACCGCTTCCGTTGGCACGAGCAATGCATTGGCTTGCGATTTTAAAATCAATTCTACTTTTACAAACTGGCCGGGCAAAAGGCTGCCGCTTTTGTTGTCGGCTTGCGCGCGGATCTTTAGTGTGCGCGTTTCAGGGTCGATGCGCGGCTCTACGGCATACACGACTCCTTCATAAACTGTTAGGTCGTTTTCTACACGGCAAAATATTTTTTCGCCTGGCTTTACTTGCGCACTGTAGCGGGCGGGCACAGCAAATTCAATTTTAGCAGGAGAGATATTGTAAAGCGTGGCCACAATGGTAGTGGGTGAGATGTATGCGCCTAAACTCACGTAGCGCAAGCCGATCACGCCATCAAACGGAGCTTTGATGCGTGTCTTTTCCAATTGCGCCTCTAAAATTTTAATATCTGCTACGGTGGTGTTTAGTCGGTTGAGGGCGTTGTCGTACTCTTCTTGGCTGATGGCATCTTTCTCTAACAACTTGTGCTGGCGAAATTCATTGTCTTGGTTGAGTTTTTGGTTGTACTTCTGCTTTTGCAATTGTGCTTCAATGTCATCGTTGTTGATTTCCAACAACAAACTTCCTTTCTTCACCGACTTTCCTTCTTGAAATGAAATACTGGTGATCTTGCCTGAAGATTCGCTTTTTAATTCCAGTGATTCATTGGGCAAAATTGATCCGGTAACAACGAGTTTGTTATCTAGTTTGGATTCTTTAATGACAAGAGCTTCTACCAAAAGTTTTGGCTTCTTGCCATTGGCGGCCAACGCCCCAAGCGTAGCTTTCGCTTTGAACAAGTTGAGTTTGGGCATTGCAATTAAAAAGATTACCACGATAACAATCGCAGTGGTGATCAGGGTTTTCTTCATGTAGGAATACTCAAAAAAATATTTTCGATAAAATCAGAATCTTCAATTGCATTTAGCATTTGTGATAAACCTGTGTACTCACTTTGAGCATCTATTGCGCGCCAATGAGTGTTCCCTCGATTGGGATTAACTGTGGCGCGCTTAAAATTTCATCCACATAATCCCATGGGTTAAAACCCGTGGCTACTGACAGTGAACCCCGCTGGGGTTCGTCAGCAACAGACGCAAGCCGCATTTTTTCATTCCCGTTCTTTAGTTCGTTTCCACACGAAACAACTCTCAGTTTCCTTGGTTCGTTAAGACACGAACCAAGGCTAAGAACCAAGGAAAGCAACTTAACAAACCTTAGCACAAAAGAAATTACATCAATGAGTTCAAACTTATTACCTTATTCTCCAGTAAAAATAAAATAAGGTAATAAGGTCGCTTAGGTTTTAATAGTTATTTTCTACTGAGGTTAGTCTCTCTATCAACTTTGGATTACACAAAAATCCCTGTTGAGCCCATTGCCACAAACTGCTCGTGCAATTTCAGCACTTGAGGCACGACCAACTCTGTTTCATCATTGTGGATCACAAAATCCGCTCGCTTCACTTTTTCTTCCTCCGTCATTTGGTTGCGCATGATTGCAATCACTTCTTGTTCTGTTCGCTGCGTATCTCGGTGCAGCACTCTCTTCACTCGCAATGCTTCGGGTGCGGTCACTACAATTACCTTATCCAACTTTTTAAAAGAACCAGATTCAAACAACAGTGCCGCCTCTCTCAACAAATACGGATGCGTTGCGTTTTCCTCCACCCATTTTTCACTATCTGCCCCAACACGCGGATGAACCAATTCGTTCAATCTTTTGAGCTTGTCCGCATCGTTAAAAACGGCTGAACTCAAGTATTCACGATTCAGCCTGCCATCCTCATAGTACGACAAACTTCCGAATTCTTTTTTGATTTGCTCCACCAGTATTCCGTCAGTGGTCATTATACTTTTCGCTCGGCTGTCTGCATCGTAAATAGGAACGCCAAGAGATGCAAATATTTTACAGATCAAGCTTTTGCCCGAGCCGATGCCGCCTGTGATGCCGATTTGGAGGGGTTTGTTAGACATGATCGTTTAAAGTAGGAATAAACAATAAGCAGTAGCAGGCAAAATATGCGATGAGAAAATCTTGAGGAATCGGCTAGTCCACGCTTTGCCTATTGTCAGTTAGCTTTCAGTGTGTCAATCTTCACCAACTCTGCATAAGGCGGTGCTTTTAAAATATTGGGTATCACTAAATCGCCCACTACATTTTTCATATTAATCTTTGCACTCATCTCGTTAGAGAGTAATTTAAATTCCTCCGCCCGCTTGTTGGGGATTTTAAACCAGACTGAGACGCTATCAGGAAATATTTTTTTTTGCTGAATGTTAGTCTGGGTCAGCTTCAATCGATTTTTTACAACCGTCACTTGCCCTACCTCAAACATTACTTTCACCAAAGGCGGATCACGCTTTATGTTTTCAGTGTTATCTATCAGTAGTTCTACCTCGTTATTAAAATTTTGATTGACTTGCTTGCCTGTGATGGAGATCAAAATAGAATCGGGCATAGTGTGCAGTACACTCTTGGGGCCTTCCAATGTTACAGAGTCAGGCAAAACCACCAACGGGCTAACCCTGCCAAAACCTTCTTTAAAAGAAAAATCAGTTAACAGCACCGACACCTTGAAGCGATGGAAATCTTTTTCGTCCAATTGCAAACGGAGCGTGTCGGTAACTAAATAATTGATGTGCAGTTTACCCAACTGATGCTGCAACATGGGCGGAAGGGAAGCCCCTACAATTTTTTTTACTTCCAGTGGGTGCTCAAGTGGAATGTTTAACTCGGGCAATTTCCAGCCCAATTGATCGCGGAATAAATCCCATCCGCTGCCACTTACATTGATATTGATTTGATGGGGCAGAGCTACTACTGGCACAAACTGATCGCGGTTGTAATCAAAGTGCAGTGGGAAGCGGATGTTGGCCGAGTGATTTTTGTTAAAGGCATTGAACAACCAAAACACGAGTGCCGCGAGAAAGCAAAGCATCACCGCTTTCCAATTGGCACGGTCGAAGCGCAGCATGTTACCGATGGCACGGAGAAGGTTCATTTAGAAGGTACGAATTACAAATTACGAGGTACGAAGTACAATGGTAAGAAGGTATGAATTACAAAATTTACGTCATTTCGTACTTCGTAATTCGTACCTCATACTTAGTTAAGCTACTGGTTTCCTATCGGCCATCGCTTTGGTCGATTCCATGGAGATGGCGGACTTTGAAAACTTCATGCGCGCGCCACGTTCTGCCTCTAAAATAAAAGTGTCACCTTCCATTTCTGCTACGCGGCCGTGCATTCCACCAATAGTCACCACGTAATCACCTTTCTTGATTTCTTCCGTGAATTTTTTTGCGTCTTTCGCTTTCTTTTGCTGCGGGCGGATCATGAAGAAGTAAAAAATACCTACGATGGCTACCATCAAAATGATTTGCATGTATGCCCCTCCACCGCCTGGTGCTGCTTGTAATAAAATAGAGTTCATCTGTTGATTTTTTAAAATTAGGTCTGCAAGTTATCCCTTAAAAACAAACATCCCAAACCATACAGGCTGGGATGTTGATGAATGAAAAATTGTTGTGATTACTTAACTGGGCCGTTGGCTCCATCGGGTTTAGCTGCCACCATTGCTTTAAACTTCAGCAAAGTTGTTTTAGGCCAGGTGTTGGCTGTTACGGTAATGGTTTTGTTCTGTACACCTGGTTTGCCCTTGGTATCAAATTCTGCTTTTACAAATCCTTCGCCACCTACGGGGATGGGAGTCTTCGTCCAATCAGGCACGGTGCAACCACATGAAGGGGCTGCGTTTTGGATGATCAAAGGAGCTTGACCCAAGTTTTTTACTTTGTAGGTATAGCTTACTTTTTTGCCTTCATCCACAGAACCAAAATCATGGTCGGTAGTGGCGAACTCCATAGTAGGGAGTGGACCCTCTGGTTTTTCTTCCGCAGCAGGAGCTGCCTCTGGAGTGACTGTAGTAGCTGAAGGAGCTACTGTGGTTTTGCTGCCCTCCACTTGCGCCAAGCGAGTTTCTAGCTCGGCTATTCTTTTCTCTGATGCCTTGTCGCGGCAACTGATTGTCACTGCTGCGATGGCCAAAATTGCAATTGCTTTCATCATTGTTTTCATAATCGTATTGTTCTGTTTTCTACTGTAAAATTAAATGTAAGTTCCATTTTATGCAAAAAAGAAGCCTCGGTTTAACAAATTGTTAACTGTTCTTGTTCCCTCGAAGCTGCTCCAACAATTCATCCACGTCATCTAGCAATCGCTGGGCTTTTCCCTCTGCCTCAGTTACCACCTTTTGCCTTTGCGATTTGGCCTCGTTGGTCAGTGGGGTTTCTTTGCCTGCCACAATATCAGACAGGTAGCCTTCCAGCATTTTCTTGTATTTGTCCAATCTATAGGAGAGTTTTTCGCGGGTATTGGAGCCTTTGTCGGGCGCATATAAAATGCCCAAGATTGCCCCTGCCGCAGCCCCCGCCAGAAAAGCCATTAACGCATTACTTCCTTTTTTGCCCATAGGTAAAAATAGTTTGGGACTGCAAAGATAAAAAAAGACGCGTATTAAAAGCTATGTGTTTTATGCAAAGTCGGGGAGACGTAAAGGGAATGAGTTCAATACTTTCTCCATGCACTTCGATTTAGGGCATCTATGTGTGGCTTCAACATTAAATCATGCTTGGATTTGTCATGTGTAGAGCTTATTGCTATATATGAAGTTTGCTAAACTTTGTGGGACGTAATGTACCAGGCCGCCATTAACTACTTTTTCAAAATCCACTTCATCAGTGGGCCGCTGGTCATACTGGTGACCAAAGCCATGATTACTAATGATACGAATACGGTCTCGTTGATCAATCCGTTTTCTAGTGCAACTAATCCCAAAATAATTTCCATGGCACCCCGCGCATTCATACCAAATGAAGCGGCAATGGATTCGCGCCATGTAAAGCCACCCAGGCGTGTGCCCCAACCACTGCCAATAATTTTTCCCGCGAAGGCGATGGCAATGATGGCCAAAGTCAATGGCAAATCGAAATTAGCTATGAAGTTTACTTTCAGCCCGATGGCCACGAAGAACAAAGGCGCAAAAATATTATTGATGAACTGATGAATGATTTCTTTTGCACGTTCGCTCAAATGTTCTGAATCGCCAAGGGTAACGCCCACAATGAACGCACCAAACACGGCATGAATGCCAATGTATTCGGTGAAGGCTGCACCTAAAAAGCAGAGTGCCAACGACAATGAGAGTAGCCCGCCTGGCCATGCAAAGTTTTTGTTCACCCACGGCAGACCGCGATTCAACAGACCGCGACCAACTGTAAGCATTGCCACTGTAAAACCGATGGTAAGTAGCAGCGTATTGAAGATAGAAATATTTTGTTCTTTGCCTATCATACCCAACACGACTGAAAAAATTAGCCAGCCAATTAAATCGGTGATCATGGCAGAAGAAATCACTAACATGCCCATTCGTGATTTTAAAATATTCAAATCCATGAGGATACGCGCAATGACTGGTAGTGCCGTGATGGCCATGGATGTGCCCATGAAAAGGGCGTATGCTACATGACGCGATGGATCGTTACTTTCAAAAAACGCGGGGAAGAAATAAGGGAAGGTAAAACCAAATGCGAACGGAATGATTAAACCTAGGAAGCTGGTATAAATTGCCTGTTTGCCTTGCTGCCATACAATGTGCAAATCTACTTCTAGACCCGCAATGAACAAGAGCATGACAACAGCTACTTGTACAAAGCCATCTAACACCAGCCACGATGACCCTGGAGGGAAAAGAGTTTGAAACCAATCAGGTTGCAGGGTGCCAAGAATAGTAGGGCCAAGTATGAGGCCTGCGATGATCTCGCCCACCACGGCAGGTTGTTTTAATTTGCGTGCGAGTTCGGCAAATAGCCGCCCCATTAGAAGCATCACACTGAGTTGCACGAGCAAGGCCATTACCTCATGTTGGCTTAATTTGGTCATGCTTGGTTTCTGGGGTTAACTACTAACAAATTGCAGGGCAGGTTGGCAAAAACATATTCCAGATCATGTGGGAAGACCCTATCAAAAAGAGAGAATCTTCTTTCAGGCGCACCCACTATTAATAAGTCGGCATTTTTGCGCTCGGCAAACCGCGCCAGTTCATACCCTGCTTTTCCAGAGAGTACTTTTATATTCACTTTTAATTTTGGGTGAGGGATGCGCGCCAATATCTTTTCTACTTGTTCAAGTTCTTCACGCACCATCCCTTGCATGCTATCGTGATATTCATTTTCGGTGCATTGTTCGTTAGCCGAAAGGGCAAGGCCAAGTAGTTTTAGCTCTCTTGCAATATGCACCCATTGGGCATTTTCTAGTTGGCCGATGCGGCAAGCTGCTTCAATGGCTTGCTCTACATAAGGGCTATCTTCAGCATTGACAACGATATTTTGAGTTGGTTTTCTTTCCGCTGCAGGGTTTTGAACCATGAGGATCGAGCAGTCTGCTTTGCGCATAATCTTACGAGCCACCGTGCCAATGTAATTTTGTAAAAGGTTTTCTTTTTTCAAGGCACCTGCCACCAGCAAGTCAATGTTTTCATGTTGGCACACTTTCAATATTTCGTCCACTGGCCTTCCTTCTTTCCACACAACAATCGGCTCTTTGTTAACAAGGTTAGCCGATTGGATAAGCTCGCGCATCTTCGTCTCTTCCTCTGCGCCATGCTTGCCTACATGCATCAGCACCAATTGCGCGTTAAACTGCGCTGCCCATCTGGCCGCTTCCTTTAAAAGCGCTTGTGAGGTGGGCGAAAATGCAATGGCGAGGCCTATTTTGTTGAAATGAATGCTCATGCACGGTCAAGTTAATAAAAGCAAGAGTAAACCCTACTAGTTAATTCCCCAACAGCATCCACAAGATTAAAAAATCAGACATTAGGGCAAAGAATCAACAGGCAAATTTGCTTATTGTTACTTGCATAGTACTTAATTTGATCGGTTTAAATTTTAAATATTGTACCAATTAAATTTATTCTAGCCTTGCTTATTTGAATTATCTTTACGGGTTTCTATTTGGCTTATGAACTTGAGAGGGATTATCAGGGATATCATTATTGGCAAAGGCAATTTTATTGCCACGCGTGCCCTTTACAAATCGGCCATGTTGCGTGGGCAATTGTGCATCCTATTCGCCTTCGTATCTGTTCTTTACGATTTTATAGATCGATCTAATGGCGTTACAGGATTTGAAATTTTTTACATCACCTCTGCAGTAGTTGCCCTGGTTGCCTTTTGGCTGAATCGGATTGGTAAATACACTCCTTCAAATCTTATCTTGATTTTCATGGCCAACTTGTTGGTGTATCAGTTTGCCTCTAATGATACCTATAGAGCAGGCACCTATATTTATTTTGTCATTACAAGTCTAGCCGCACTATCACTGTTTGGTTTCCAAGAAAGACGGTTGGGATTGTCTTTTTGCTTGCTGTCGCTCTGCCTGTTCATTGCTTCTTATGTTTTTGAAATTAAGCTCGTTCATCTTTCTCAAGAGCAGGCAGCAGTGGTTTATTCGGAGCAGTACGTGCGCACAACCTTTATCACCAATTTTATTATTGCGTTAACCATTAGCGTTTCTATCTTTTACTTTTTGTTGGATGTCAATCATTATTCTGAAAATGAAATCCTTGTAAAGAACGAACAACTTTCTAAAACCAATCAAGAGCTGGATCGGTTTGTGTACAGTGCCTCGCACGATTTGAAAGCCCCACTCAGCTCTATACTAGGCTTGATTGAAATTGCCCAACGGACAGAAGACCCAGAAGAAGTAAAAACCTGTTTGGGCATGATGAAGGAGCGAGTAAATAACTTGGATGACTTCATTAAAGAGATCATAGATTACTCGCGCAATTCCAGACTAGAATTAAAAAAGGAGACTTTTGCTTTACTGACGTTGATGAAGGAAGTGGTAGACGGCCTTCGCTATGCAGAAGGCTTTGAAAACATTTACATCATCTATAGCATAGATAGCGAACTGGAAATGGTGTCTGATCGATCGAGACTAAAAGTAGTATTGAATAATTTAATCGGCAACGCTTTCAAGTATCACGATCCTGACAAAGAGAACCCGCTGATTGAAATATCTGCCAACAGCGAAAGCGTCAATTTGAAAATAGAGATTAAAGATAATGGACTTGGCATCGCACCAGAGCATCAAGCCAAAGTCTTTGATATGTTCTACCGCGCCTCCGAAAAATCGAAAGGCTCTGGGCTTGGCCTTTACATTGTGAAAGAAACAATTGAAAAAATGTCAGGCAGAATTTCAGTAGAGTCGCAACTTAGCAAGGGAACAAAGTTTACGGTGTTTTTGCCAATGATATAAAATCACATGAGCACTAAAAACTTTTTTGGTTTTGAGCCAGACTTGATTGGTAAGCATGGATTATCCATCGGGCGAAGGCTGGCCTTACTACAGGCCTTCTTGTTTATATCATTGGCTGTCACTACACTATTTTTTATTTTGGATTTGATCAAGGCTACAGGTGTTCCGCGAAGTGTCTATATCTTCATTTTTGCAACCTGTTTTATTAATCTTCTTTTAGTGGTAAGGGGTTATGCTAAACTGGCATCAATCATTTTGTTTTCATTTTTAAATCTGGTTGCGTATGCCATTACATCGAGCGAAACAATGCACACAGGTTTTCACCTTCACACGATCGCCATTGGCTTCGGAGCCATGATTTTGTTTGGCTATGAAGAAAAGGTATTGGGGATCTTTTTTGCGTTTGTCTCATTCATCGTTTACGTAACAAGTTTTACGGTTGACTATTCACCGCTGGCTTTCCGCAATTACTCTGACAAATGGGTAGTCACTTTTTTTTGGATCAATGCCCTCCTATTTATCGCTACAGTTCTTTATCTGTTTAGAATGATGATGAACTTGAATTACAGAGCCGAGAAATCTCTAGTCGAGAGTAATCAAAAATCACTTTTGCGGAATCAACAATTAAGCAAGACCAACGAAGAGTTGGATCGGTTTGTATTCAGCACTTCTAATGATCTGCGGGCACCGCTCAATTCCATTTCAGGGTTGATCAATCTGGCGCAAACGGATTCTTCTGGCCAACAAGATTATCTGCGCATGATAAAAGGACAGATAGCTGTGATGGAAGGATTCATCAAAGAGATTATTGACTATTCGCGTAACGCAAGGCTTCAGGTGGATAACTCAATTATTCCAGTTTCTAATTTAGTCACCGAGGTGGTCTCTTCACTCAGCCTTGTCAATGGGTTTGATAAGGTGAAGTTCAAAATAGAAATAGCACAAGACTTGGTGGTATCTTCGGATGCTGCAAGATTGAAAATTGTATTCTCCAACCTAATTGTAAATTCTATTCAGTACGCAGACTTTAGTAAAGAAGAGTCGTTCATTAAAATCTCGAGCAGCCATGATAAAGAGTGTGTACAGATCACCATTGAAGACAATGGCATCGGTATTGGCATGGAGCAGCAGCCTCGGATTTTTGAAATGTTTTATCGTGGATCCGATCGATCGAAAGGCTCAGGGCTAGGTTTGTACATTGCCAAAGAAACACTTACAAAACTCAACGGAGAAATTTCATTTGAATCAAGCGTAGATAAAGGCACTCGATTCACACTGAAGTTGCCACATCAGGTGGGTTCAATTATCAAAACAAACCTTGCATGAAATCAAACTTCACAAAGTTAGACTTTAAGCATGGTGAAGAAACCTTTAGCCTCTCCAGGCCGATTCGGCAAAAGATACTTACCCAACTGGCCGCAGCTTTAGTGATGGTTTTGGTTCTGTATTTTACTATCGATAAAATTATTGGCCTTCATGTTGAAACAAGCATCTTTATTGGATTGCTATTGCTAAGCATCGCCATTTTTTTCTTGAATAGAAAAGGTCATTTTAGAACAGCGGCATCCATTGGCTTAGTGCTTTTCAATTTGTTTATCTACAGCATGGCTTCTAGCGAAAAATATGAGGCCGCATTGCATCTTCATTTGATATTGGCTGGGCTAGTCGCCTTGATATTGTTTGGTAACGAAGATCGATGGCTCGCCTACATTTTTGTTTTTTTTACAGGCACGCTCTATCTGCTCAGTGCGCTGACTGATTTTTCTTTTTTAGAATACCGCAATTTTTCGGTGAGTCAGATCAAAATATTATTAATTATAAACTCAGTGATCTATTCTAGCGTTTCCACTTCACTTGTCTTTATGGTCTTGCGCTTGAATTACAAAGCAGAAAAAAGTCTCATCGCAAAACAAGCAGAGACCACTTTACAGAACGAAAAATTGAAGAAAGCCAATTCAGAGCTTGACCGATTTGTATATAGCGCCTCCCATGATTTACGCGCACCACTCAGTTCTATTTCTGGCCTTATCGGCTTGGCACAGCACGAGCCCACCGCCATGCCACAGTACTTGGCTATGATGCAAGACCGTGTGGGTGTAATGGATCGGTTCATACGCGAAATCATTGACTATTCTCGCAATGCCCGATTGGATTTGCAGATTGAAAAAATCAATCTCAAAAAATTAATTGAAGATGTAGTGGAGGTTTTAAAGTTTGCGCCCCATCGAGATCATATTAAAATTGAGATGAATGTGCCAAGCGATTTAACCATCGATTCTGATCGATCAAGATTAAATGTGGCGTTAAGTAATCTTATCTCCAATGCCGTGAAGTACCAAGACTTGTACAAGGAAAATTCTTATCTAAAAATCCATTGCACCAGAGAAGGGAACAACTGTATTATTAGATTAGAAGACAATGGCATTGGTATAAAAGAAGAACACCAGCCCAAAATTTTTGATATGTTCTATCGCGCCACAGAAAAATCCAAAGGCTCTGGTCTTGGCCTCTACATTGTCAAAGAAACACTCGATAAATTGTCGGGCAGCATTTCATTTCAATCGAGCTATGGACAAGGCACTGCCTTCACCGTTGTTGTTCCTAGTTAAATATATGTGGCTAATAAAAACATTTTTTGGCGTCATGGCGAGACGCCACCGGGCTATCCACTGCAAGTCCTCGGTGCGCGAGGCGCGCACCTGTGGGCTTTCCGTTTCTATCCCTTGCCGAAATGGGGCAATGTCATTTAGCACTTAATTCAAAATTAAAATCACCTCATCTAAGACTTGACGGAAAATTCTTTTTTGGCTTTATGACGTTTGGAGGCTTTAACCTTAGTAGAAAACGTATTCTTGAAATTATAGCAACATTATTACCTTATCTTTGCTTGCCATTAATAAGGTAATAAAGTTGGAATTAACAGCTATAAATAATTCCTACTTAGGTTCTGATTGCTCGGCCGACATTTGCTTTGGTTGGTCTTTACCGACCCACCCCAAACATGATAGAGCTTTCTTTTATTTAAATACCCTAGTGCTTGCGTAATGCCCGAAGTACTATCTTTGCGGCTTATGGCAAATCAAGAAGACAATCTTTTAAAAAATGTGATCTCCCATGCGAAGGAGTATGGGTTTGTTTTTCCCTCTAGTGAAATCTATGACGGCCTCAGTGCGGTATATGATTACGGGCAAAATGGAGCTGAACTAAAAAACAACATCAAAGAATATTGGTGGAAGTTCATGACCATGATGCACGAAAATATCGTGGGCATCGACTCCGCCATTTTTATGCACCCCACCATTTGGAAAGCCTCTGGCCACGTAGATGCCTTCAACGACCCGATGGTGGATAACAAAGATTCTAAAAAAAGATACCGTGCCGATGTGCTCGTAGAAGACGCCATTGCCAAAATCCAAGACAAGATTGACAAGGAAGTAGAGAAAGCAGCCAAGCGTTTTGAAAATTTTGATAAAGCGATGTTCTTGACAACAAATGCTAGAGTGGTAGAGTATCAGAAAAAAATAGATGAGGCTAATACGCGATTGAAAGATGCCATGAACAACTCCAATATGGAGGCGATGAAGCAGTTGATTATTGATTTGGAGGTGACCGACCCCATTTCTGGAACAAAGAATTGGACAGATGTGCGTCAGTTTAACTTGATGTTCTCTACCGAAATGGGTTCGGTGGCAGAAGACACCAACAAAATTTATCTACGACCCGAAACTGCCCAAGGAATTTTTGTCAATTTCTTGAACGTGCAAAAAACAGGCCGCATGAAAATCCCTTTTGGAATTGCGCAGATCGGTAAAGCATTTAGAAACGAAATCGTGGCGCGCCAATTTATTTTCCGCATGCGCGAGTTCGAGCAAATGGAGATGCAATTTTTTGTGAAGCCAGGCGAAGAGATGAAGTGGTACGAGTTCTGGAAAGAGAAAAGGATGAGATGGCATCAAACGCTGGGGCTAGGTTCAGAGAATTATAGATTTCATGATCATTTAAACTTAGCGCATTACGCAAATGCCGCCTGTGATATACAATTCAATTTCCCCATGGGCTTCAAAGAATTAGAGGGCATTCACAGCCGTACCGATTTTGATTTGAAGAGCCATGAAAAATTCTCTGGCAAGAAACTTCAATATTTCGATACAGAAGAAAATCAAAACTACATTCCGTATGTAGTTGAAACTTCTGTCGGTTTGGACAGGATGTTTTTGTCGATTCTTTCCAAATCATACACAGAAGAAAAACTCGAGGACGGAACGGAGCGCGTAGTATTGCGCATTCCTCCTGCCCTTGCTCCCAACAAGGTGGCCATTCTTCCTTTGATGAAGAAAGATGGCTTGCCCGAAAAAGCAGAAGCAATCTTCAACGATTTAAAATTTGACTTCCGCTGCTTCTATGAAGACAAGGATAATATTGGTAAACGCTACCGCAGAATGGATGCCATTGGCACGCCTTATTGCATTACCGTAGATCATCAAACATTGCAAGATGATACGGTGACCTTGCGCGATCGTGATACGATGAAGCAAGAGCGGGTGTTAATTTCAAATTTGAAATCTCAAATCCAAGATTCTGTTTCGATGACTACTTTGCTGAAGAAGATATGATTTCATACTGTAAATCTTAAATCTAACATCTTAAATCTAACATCTTAAATCTTAAATTAATAATGCACCCTACCCTCAACAAAAACCTCTTCTTCGTAAAAGAGCACGTAAAGATTTTCAAGGCCGCCAACAGCTTTGATATCCTTGATCCAGATTCCAAACAGGTTGTGCTGCAATGCCGCGAAGAGAACCTAGGCTTCTTTACAAAAATGTTTCGCTTCACGGATTACAAGCGAATGACTCCGTTCAATATGGAGATCAAATCGCCAGAAGGACAATTGATTCTTACCGTGCGCAGAGGAGTTTCTATTTTCCTCTCTACAGTAGAAGTATTGGATGAAAGAAACACTGTCATAGGAAAATTCAAACAAAAATTCTTTTCGATTGGTGGAAGATTTGAAGTGTTGGATGCCAGCGAGCGCCCTCTTTGCATGCTCAAAGGCAAATGGACAAGTTGGGATTTTAAATTCGTCTCCAACGATGGGAAAGAATTTGCCACCGTTACCAAAAAATGGAGCGGCTTGGGCAAAGAACTTTTTACCTCTGCCGATAATTATGTCTTGCAGATCAGTTCAGAAGTGCCAGCCGATAATCCTTTGCGCATGTTGATCATGGCTGCGGTGATGTGTATTGACTTGGTATTGAAGGAGTGAGTTGACTTTAGCGGATTTGTTTGAACCACATAGTAACATAGGTACATAGTGTCTTCACATAGCTGCTATGTGTGTATTTCTATGTTTCTAATGTGCCTATGTGGTTCAATGTTACTTTCATTCTATCAAGCCCAATGCCTAAGCCCTAATGCCTAACATGATCTGGTCTCAACTCCTCTCCCCCCAACGTATCAATCAAAAGCAAGATACGCACGAACTTTCGCGCAGCGCCTTTGAGCAAGACTACGACCGCATTATTTTCTCTCATCCGTTCCGCAGGCTGCAAGACAAAACACAAGTACATCCCATACCAGAACAAGACTTTGTGCATACACGCCTTACACACAGCTTGGAAGTTTCAAGTGTGGGTCGATCGCTAGGAAAAAAAATAGGTGAACATGTTTTGCAACGCCACCCTGAGTTAAAAGAAAATTTTTCTTTGTTCGACTTCGGGGCGATTGTGGCCGCGGCTTCACTCGCGCATGATTTGGGCAATCCTCCGTTCGGCCATGCAGGTGAAGAAGCTATCTCAGATTTTTTTCTGCACTATCCCAAAGGCCAATCTTTTCAAAGCGAAGTGAACGAGGCCGCTTGGAACGACCTCATCAAGTTTGAAGGCAATGCCCAAGGCTTTCGGTTGTTGAATAAAAGCGAGTATGGATTGAAACTCACGTTTGCTACACTCGGTACGTTCACTAAATATCCTTGCCCCTCACTTTTTCCCGCAAGGGATAAAAATAAAAAAAGCCAGAAGAAATTTGGATTTTTTCAAACCGAAGAAAAAGTGTTTGGCGAAGTAGCCAATCAACTTGGACTTACAAAAACAGGAGAGAATGCATGGGCGCGCCACCCGCTTGCCTTTTTGGTAGAGGCTGCCGATGACATTTGTTATAGCATCATTGACTTAGAAGATGGCTGTCGGTTGGGTCTGGTGAGCTTTGAGGAGACGGTGGAGATGATGGCCTCGATTTTACAATCGCAATTTGATAGACAGAAGCTAGATCGACTTCATAGTTTGAATGGCAAGCTGGGTGTGCTCCGTGCCATGGCCATCAATAAATTATTGGACGAATGTACGGCTGCATTTTTAGATTTCGAAACTTTCATCTTGGAAGGAAAATTTGATCAGGCATTAACGGATATTATCACATCGCGAGAAGCGTTGAAAGTCATCACCGAAGTTTCCATCAAAAAAATCTATCGCGCCAAGCAAGTGGTAGAGATAGAAGCAGCGGGTCATGAAGTGTTGCCTGGTTTGCTGCATGAGTTTATCGAAGCAGGATTTCATTATGTGAGAGGTGGCCAATCAAGAAAGTATGCAAACCTTGCGTTAATGTTGCCTGAGGAAATTTTATCGAATTGCAAGCAAAGCAATGGAGATACCTATCTGATCCTTCGAGAGATTATTGATTTTGTTTCGGGACTTACCGATAGACATGCACTGAGCCTATTTAAAAAAATCAGAGGTGTTTCGGTCTAACCTCATGTTGACTTCTCCACTAAGATTCGTTAAGTTTGATTAAGAATTATAATGGAAACCTACGGTAAAATCCTGTTGATCGCGATGCCCTCCTTTATGGTGTTGGTATTGTTTGAAAAATGGTGGGGCTGGAGGAAAGGCAATGACACGGTGCGCAACAACGATATGATTTCTAGCTTGAGTTCGGGCATTACCAATGCCACCAAAGATGTGCTCGGTCTCACGCTCGCCATTATTTCTTATGATTGGCTAGTGACTAAAGTAGCGGTGGTGCATGTGGCCTCGGGTTGGCCTACTTATTTAATTGCTTTTATTGCGCTCGACTTTGCGGGGTATTGGGTTCACCGCATTTCGCATGAATACAATTTATTTTGGAACAACCATATTATTCATCATAGCAGCGAAGAATTTAATTTAGCCTGTGCGCTGCGGCAAAGTATTTCATCCATCGTTCGCATATTCGCTATCTTTTTATTGCCTGCTGCTTTTTTGGGTGTGCCTCAATCGGTGATTGCCATCGTTGCTCCTCTGCATCTGTTTGCTCAGTTTTGGTATCATACACAGCAGATTGATAAAATAGGTTTTTTAGAAAAAATAATCGTGACACCATCGCATCATCGTGTGCATCATGCCATCAACCCAATTTATTTAGATAAGAACTATTCACAAATCTTTATTATTTGGGATAAACTGTTTGGCACATTTCAAGAGGAGCGTAAAGATGTACCACCCGTGTATGGCATCACGCGACCTGTGCAAACGTGGAATCCGATCAAAATAAATTTCATGCACCTATGGTTATTGATAAAAGACGCATGGCGTGCACAAAGCTATATTGACAAACTACGGATATGGTTTATGCCGTTGGGCTGGCGGCCGGCCGATGTAGCTGAGAAATATCCCGTTTACAAAATAGAAGATGTTTATAGTTATCAAAAATATGACCCAAGCAGCTCCACTGCGTTTACGGCTTGGCTTTGGTTTCAGTTGATCACTATATTGTTGCTCATCAGTTATTTGTTTGGCAACATAGCCAAGATTGGCAGCCCGGATATTTTCATTTATGGAGCATTTGTTTTTCTAATGGTGTATGCCCTCACCGATTTGATGGACAAAAATGTTTATTCTATTTTTTGGGAAGTAGTAAAGAATGGTCTCGGCCTATTTCTCATTTACCAACAAGGCGATTGGTTTGGAGCAAGTAGCATTTCGCCATTGATCAGCAAGGTATTAATTTTCTATTTTATCTTCTCTACCGTGCTCACCGGTTGGTTTGTTCTTCAACTGCGCAGAGAAGAAACAACGCGACCAACAGCTATTTGATTTAGCATTGAGGGACATACGTCATCTAGGTGTGCACATCCCAGGCGCAATATTATCGGAGCCAAGCAACTCTGCCAACACACAAGTTCAATGCGTGGAGTTCATCCCGATCGCAATTTCCTGAGACTTTCCGAAGCGACAGCGCAAGCAGATATCCCTTACCAGAAACATACTCATAATTATACTATTCTATCTTTGTTCTAATTGCAATGCGACATAAGCTATTGCCATCAATCAATAAATCATGTACTTTTAATCTTGTGGGCAAGTCAGCAATAATTTTTCTTCATATCATTTTCCTAAGCCTTTCTACCGCATGGGCACAAGATAGCCTACAAGCACTTTTGAAAACTAAGCTTCCGGCACAAGAGCATTTGGATGTTTTAGAAAAATTGATCGAGGCCAACAAATTTGAAAACAGACCCCAAAGCCTTGCCTATGGCAAGCAGGCCAATCGATTTGCAAGTAACAATGAAGAGACCCGCGTCAGAGCCAAAGGACTAGAGTTATTGGGCTATGCCTATTACATCAATTTTGAATTCGATTCTTCTGTTTTGTATTTAAAGCAAGGCCTTAATATAGCTGGTGATATACCAGCTTACAATGAAAAATTATTTTATTATCTGGGTGATGCCTTTTGGTACAACGGCCATTTTGATTCCGCATTGGTTTATCAAGAGAAAGGTCAAAAGAGTGCCTTACAAACTCAGAACCTTTCGCTCCTCGCCACACTAACCATCAATATTGCAGATTACTATCGGCAGACAGGAAATTTTGATAAGGCGTTGGATATTTATTGGGAAGGGATAGCCTACGCCATTCAAGATAAATCTCGCTCTATGTTGCCCAAGGCATACAACAATACTGCCCTCTTGTATGGCTACATAGGCGACACTTACACCGAACTAGATTATTATTTTAAAGCGGTGGAAGCAGCGGAGACACCTTGCTGCAATAAAATACTGCCTCTACTTTATGCCAACATTGCAGAAGCCTACACCACATTGGGCGATTATCAAAAGGCATTGAAGTATTCTGCCATAGGCATTGAAAAAAGCGATGCAGCTCATCAACTCAGGTATTCAATGATTGCATACGAAATATTGGGCGTGCTGCATTTGGCCATGGATAGTATCCCTGCATCGCGGGCGGCCTTTATGGAGAGCATCCGCTTGAACGAACAGGTGAAAGACAAAAGATTCATTGCCCGAAACTTGGGCAACTTAGGTGATGTGGAAAGGCGCGCAAAGAATTATAAAAAAGCGATTCTTAATTATGAATTGGCAATTGCCGCGCAAGATCAGATAGCGGAAAGGAAATTTAAAACAGAAGACCTACTTGGCTTATCACAAACACATTTACTGCTTGGCAATCTTTTGGAGGCAACAAGAAATAATGACGAAGCCCTCCGATTGGCAAAGATGCTGGGCATTCGCACCGTGATAGCCCAAAGTTATTTGCTTTCCTCAAATATCTTGATGAAAAAAGGAGCGACTAAAGAAGCGTTGACTTTTCGAGTGAAGTATGATTCTATTCACAGTGTATTGGAAAAAGAGGAACGATTAAAATATGTCAACAACTTAGAAAAATTGAATCGGGCAAAACAAAAGGAGCTAGAGAACCTGACGCTGAAAAAAGATATGGAAATGCAAGCTGAGGTGATTGATAGGCAGAAAAAGCTTTTTGTGTATGGCACTATTCTTATCATTGGCTTGTTGGCTATTTCATTTTTTATTTATGCGCTGCTGAGAAAAAATCAACATGCCAAGCAATTGATCAGTACCCAAAACGAGGCGTTAAAAAATAAGAACGAAGAAATCCAAGCCATCAATGATCAGCAAGAAAACCTAATGCACTTGGTTGTGCACGATTTACGCTCGCCACTCAATAAAATAGAAGGGCTTGTGAGCATCCTGCGCTTAGAAGGAGAACTGAACACGGGGCAATCGGAGGTGGTGAAGATGATGGAAGAAGTATCTAAAAAAAGCAAGAGTTTTATTTCAGAATTTTTGGAGACCACACAAATCCAATATCGCTCTCGCCAACCAAAAAAAGAATTCTTTGATACCGTGCCATTTCTAGAGGCGATACAAAAAGAATACGCACCACACGCTTCTAAAAAAGAAATTGAATTGGTCTGTGACTTTAATCTGCCTCCACAGAAAGCATATTCTGATGAGGGATTGCTGTACCATATCGTTATCAATCTGCTTTCCAACGCCATCAAGTACTCGCCACCTAACACGTGTATTCAACTTAGTGCATGGTGCCAAGGTAAAGACCTGCACCTATCCATTAAAGACCAAGGCCAAGGGTTTAGTGAATTAGACAAGCAATCGCTCTACAAAAAATTTCAGCGGTTAAGCGCCCAACCGATTGGCCCAGAAAGTTCTACGGGGCTGGGGCTTTTTCTTACCAAGATGTTGGTGGATTCGTTAAATGGAAAAATAACTTTAGAGAGCGAAGCAAAAAAAGGTTCTACGTTTACGCTGGTCTTTAGCGAGATTTATAGTTAGGCTTTTTATCAATGGACGGGATTGAATAGCTTGTTAAGGGCTTTCTCTATAACGGGCTCGGCTTGCCGAGGGTGGGGAAATCGAAGCGCAAATGTTCAATAGAATTCCAATGCTCAAATTTAGTACGAATGCCCCGCTTTTGCCAAACCCATATTATGAATTCATGCTATTTTCTGCTTACTACTTAAAATAAAAAAGTAATCCCATTTTCGGGATTACTTTTTACTGTTTTTGCACTAATAAAAGAATTGTTCAGAAATTACTTTGCCGTCTTTAACTTGGAATACACAAATTTCATTAATTTGATTTCTTCCGCGCTCTTTGAATGTAGCGTCTAATGAACAAGAAATGCTGAAATAGTTTCCACCAATAATTGGGTCTCCAAAAGACCCACCGTGTCTTTCTATAATAGTGGATGCAAAATGTTTCCCTTTTGCAAGTACTGCCTCTTTGCCTATTACTGGCGGAACTTGTGAATGTGTTGGCTCAATACTTGTAATTTCGTTGCCATAAAGTTCTTCTTGTGCTTCTAAGATTTGTCCTTTGCGACAAAGCTCTACTAACCTGTTTGCAACCTCTTGGATTGACATTGTTGTTTTTGACATTTTTTTAATTTTTTAAAGTGAATAAATTTGTTCCTTTCTTTGATTTAGACACTTGAGCCAATAAAAGTGGTCGGAATTTCATGAATTATTTTCAAGATACTTATCCATCGTTTGTTTAGAATGTTTTAAATGGAACAATTGCAATTCTGATGCACTCGAATTATAGGGGTCAATTCCTTGCACAATTTCCATTCTTAAATCAAAAAGGGTTTCCTTGCTTTTAGATTCTGTCTCTTTCGTCATTTCAATTTTCATCAATTCTTTTTGAAGTTCTTGTTTTGGGTTAAAAAGTCCATTCAATTCACTACACTGATGGCAAAAACCAAGTTTGCTGACTAATGAACATCGCTTATCAAAAATATCTGTCATTTTTTGTCTGCTCGAAAACAATAAGTGCTTTACAACACCTTCTGTTAGTTCTAAAATCTCAGCAATTTCATTCACTTTAAACTCATAAATTTCTTTCAGCAAAAGAGCCACTTGTTGTTCGATGGGCAATGACTTTCCAATGCAGGAAAAGCAAAAGGCGATATGTTCTCTGATCTCAAAATTTCCTTGTAATGACGAGGTATTGATTTCCATCATTTTACTAATTAAATCTGGTGATTTTAGTGCTTCCTCTTTACTAATGTCGGTTACATTTTCTGGCCAGAGTTTTTTGGAACGCAAGAAATTCTTACAAAGGTTGGATGCTATTGCAAAAACCCAAGTTTTTAATGATGAGCTTCCTTTAAAGGTTTGAATGTTCTGAAAGGACTTTATAAACGTTTCTTGAATGAGGTCTTCGGTGTCTTCAACACTTGCTGTCATTCTTAAAACAAAAGATTTAAGTTGTGGCCTGACTTTTTCGAATTCGTCTGTCAGTGTTTTTTCTGTTGTCATATTTTAATTTACTTGTCAGTATCCAAAGTTAGGTTTTTGCAGATAGTTTCAAATTTGCACGATCACCCATGCATGACGCACAACGAATAGGGCCTTACGATGTTGGAGAATTTGAAAAACGTCCGTCCGAAACCGAAACCCAATTGAAAAACTATGATGAAGATAACAACAAAAAGCCAAATTGAAACTTGTCTGCCCTAACAAATGCTATATAGAATACAAATGCTCATTGTTATTCCGTCTGCCCCAATATTGCAAAAACCCCATGTAGCGGTAGTTATTCTAGCCTGTCGGTCTGTTGCAAATCCCTTCTTACTTTTTGCTACCTCAAATTGTCAATACTGAAATATTCGTCTACAAATCTGTCTTTGCAATCTTAAAAGCAAATTTATTGTCAAAATGAATGAATTTACCACTCTTGAATTATAACGCCAACTTGTTTATCCTTCAATGCAAATTCTTTCGCTGTCCACGGTCTAAGAGTAATTACCTTAAGGTTAGGATGAAGAAATTCAGGATGAGAATTAGAAACCTTTTCATAAACTTCTTTAATATTTTTAGTCACTAACCTAAATTCAGGATAATGTTCTTTTGCAAGCTCTGTATTTTGAAAAAGATTTATACGCAACCCATCTTTTTCCAATACGCAAAATGGATTAGCAGATTTAATTTCGCTGTGTCCAACTGTAAAATTTAAACAGTCAACAAAGAATTTTAACCCATCGTTAATGTCAACATAAAAAATGTTTGGAACTAATTTTTCAAAAGTCATAACTTATTTTTTTTAAGTTTATAAGAATTGTCTGTCTTTATAATTACCACCAACGAACCCAATGATGGCTGTAGCCGTTCTCTTTCATACTAAATTCCTTGTCCAAAAGTAAGTAAGTTGTTGTCTGGGTCAAGCATTGCAAATTCCTTTTGTGCCCAAGGTTTATTTTTTAAATGTCCTGCTGGGTGTATCTTGTTATTGTTGTCCAACATAGATTGATAAAGCGTTTCAATGTCGTTGGTACGAATATAAACTTGCCCATAATTCTCTTTTGGGTCAAGTCCTTTGAATTCAAAAAAATGGATTTCAACATTGTCTTTTTTAATTAACAAATAGCCTTCAAAGTCTGCACTGCCAATGTCGGTAAAACCTAATTGATTTAAATAAAAGTCTCTTGTAGCAGCCTTGCTACGCATAGGAAGTTTTGGAATAATGGTTGTCAGCATAATGCTTTTTTTTGCAAAGATGGTAGTTAGTCAGGGATAGTCCACTTGATTGAAATCAGTAAATTCAATAGTTTGCTCTAACTCTGCTTAAAGTTTCGGGTGCAATTTTGAGATATGAAGCAATCATTTTAATTGGAAAAACTTTTGCTAATTGTGGTTTAGAACTATTTATATAGCTGTACTTTTCGCTTGGCTTTAGTGAATTGTCAAAAATGAATGTTCTGTCTTTTGATTGATTAAGGATTTTGCCAAATTGTAAAAAGGATTGTGATTTTGAACAAAGGCAATGAAAGCTGTTTAAACTCAATTCAATTACTTCCGATTTTGAAAAGGCTTTGATAGCCGTATTTGAAGGCGTTTGTTCTGTAAGGCTTTGTTGATTAAACATCCACTCATATTGCAAATGCAAATCAATAATCACTTCGTCTATCTCATAGGTTTGAAATTGGAAAAATGAACCTGATAAGATAAAGTAAAAGCATTTGCAAACTTCACCTTCATTTAGTAGTACTTCATTTTTATTGAGTATTTTCTTTGTTGAATGTTTTTCAAAAAGTCTTGTGTCAAAATTTGAAAATTGTCCTAAACTGTTTAAAATCTCTTGTGTTGTCATTGTATTTTGTCTGAAAAACTTTGATGTGTTGAGTGTTTCAATATAATTACCGCTAACTCGTAAATATACGCAACTCCCTCTGAGAAACTTTCGCATATCATTCCAATATAGCTGGCTTTGCGCAACTGAAAATCTTCAACTTATTTGGTAAAGGAAAAGCTACGTGCTGGCATCGGCCAAGCCCGCCTGACCGGACGGGCAGGGATAGGAGCGGAAAGTCTCCCGAGACCCCGCTCGGAATAAATTCCGCTCACACTGCAACGAGGGAGCTTGCAGCGGATAGCCTGACCCCGATAGCATCGTGCGTTGGAATGTGCGTATCGGGAGGCCGCATTTCCACTAAAATTTTGGAGGGCAGGCCACTAATTCATCAGCAGAAAAAATCTAGATATCAGTAACGGTAAAATTCCTTAGATTTGGCCGTATATGTGGACACGCATCGCTCAATTCATCATTAAGTTTAGGTTAGCTCTCATTGGGGTTATCCTGCTCATCACCGTATTCATGGGCTACCACGCCACCAAGGTGCAGATGAGCTACGACCTCGCACGCACGGTGCCGCTGGATGATCCTGAAATGGTTTTCTTGCAAAAGTTTAAAGCACAGTTTGGCGAAGATGGAAATATCATTGCAGTGGGTCTGCGTGATAGCGCCATCTATTCACTGAATAATTTTAATCGCTTTCGCGAACTGAACAAAGCCATCAGAGAAATTCCTGGTGTAAATAATTTATTGAGCCTGCCCGAAGTGAAGATCATTCGCAAGGATACAGCCAATACGCGATTCTTTTTAGATGGACACTACCCGAAACAAATCAAAGACCAAGCCCAGCTTGACAGCTTGATGGGAGCAATCCGCAATCAGAAATTTTACATGGGGCAGATTGTGAATGAGAAAAATGGTGCTACCATGATGCTGATCTCGATTACAAAAGAGGTGATGAACTCATCCAAGCGTATTGCCATGACGAAGGCATTGGTAGAGTTAGGGACGGCATTCACCAAAGACACCGGTATTGAATTGCGTTATGCAGGCCTTCCGTTCATCCGCGCGATGATGGCCACTGAGGTGAGAAAGGAAATGCAGATTTTCTTGTACCTCTCAGCATTGGTGACAGGTATTATTATGTTTTTCTTTTTTAGATCTTTCCGTGCTGTACTTTTTTCTATGATCATCATTGGCATAGTGGTGGTGTGGGTAATGGGCACACTCGCTTTGTTTGGATATAAAATCACTTTGTTGAGTGGATTGATTCCGCCCGTGATTGTTACGATTGGGATCACGAACGCGATCTATCTACTGAATAAATACCACTTGGAGTTTGCCAAGCGCAGAAACAAAGAAGAAGCAATTGCGGCAGTAGTAAATAAGATGGGTTTGGCGATGTTCCTCACCAACTTAACGGTAGCGATTGGTTTCCTTACGCTTCTCACCACTGACATTTTGGTGTTGCGCGAGTTCGGTATTGTAGCAGGCATCAACATTATGGCGTTGTTTGTAGTGAGCTTGATTATGATACCGGGTATTTTTTCTTGGTTGCCTGAGCCGACACCGAAGCACTTGCGTCATCTTAATTTTAAAATACTTGGCTCGTTTTTATCCTATGTTGACATCATCGTGCATCGCTATCGCCCTGCTATTTATATTGTCTCGCTGGCCATTACGGTATTTGCTGGATTGGGTATGATGCGCTTGGAGTCGATCTCCTTTATGATGGATGATGTGCCAGAGGGAAGCCAGATCAAAAAAGACCTCCAGTTTTTTGAAAGTAATTTCAGCGGCATTCTTCCATTGGAGATTGAAGTGAACACGGGCAAACGGAAAGGTGTACTCAACATCAAAAATTTAGAAAAGATAGATGAGTTTGAAGGTTTCATTGATTCTATTTCCGTAGTGTCGCGGCCTGTGTCAGTAGTGAGTTTGGTAAAAGCATCGAAGCAAGCTTTTTATAATTACAATCCAAATAAATATGCGTTGCCCAGCAAGGCAGAGAGTGTTTATATTCTCCGCTACATGAAAGGCCAAACGGACAACACGGGTCTGTTAAAATCTTTTGTCGATTCTACGTTTACCAAAATGCGCATCTCTATGCAGATTGCAGACATTGGTTCTAAGCGATTGGATTCATTAGTGCATGAAGTAATTGAGCCACGTATGAATCAAATCTTTGAAGGCACAGAGATTAAAACAAGTGTAACAGGCACTACCAAACTGTTTATCAAAGGCAATAAATTTTTGATTGACAATTTGAAAGAGAGTTTATTGCTGGCGTTTATCTTGATCACTTTGTCAATGGCCATGCTCTTTTCCAATGTGCGTATGATTATTATTTCGCTAGTGCCAAATGTGATTGCATTGATGATCACCGCGGGTATCATGGGCTATTTGGGTATTGAGTTAAAACCTAGTACCGCACTGATTTTTAGTATCACTTTTGGAATTTCGGTTGATAACTCGATCCGCTTTTTGGCCAAGTACAGGCAAGAGCAATTGGCCAATGGTTTCTTTGTTCCTGTATCGGTGAGCGAAAGCATTTTAGAAACAGGTAAGAGCATCATCTACACGTCCATCGTTTTGTTTGCAGGATTTATTTTGTTTGCCTTCTCTTCGTTTGGCGGCACGATTGCGTTGGGGGTTTTGACTTCTACTACATTAGTGATCTCTATGTTTACCAACTTGATTTTATTGCCCGCGTTGATCATGACTTTCGACAAGCCTAGAAAATCAAAAGGCGAAAAATTATTGATCGATGATTTTGACCCTGGCTTTTATGGCGAGGCAGAAGATGAGGCGATTGATTTGAGTAAGATTAGGATTCATGATAGGAATGGGGTGGCGGAATAATGGAGTCCTATCAAAAGCTATAGATTGAAAGCAATTGGTGGGGGATATTGATTTATTTCATCCTTTGTATCATTTCTACTGCTATTTTTTTCGTCATTTTACTATCAACTAAAAAAAGTAAGTTCGCGTAAACGCAAACATACCAATGGTCACCGTTCTTGGAATACCCTTCGATGCCAACTCCTCTTTCTTAAAAGGCCCAGCACTCGCGCCCGACCGCATCCGCTTGATGGAGAAAGAAGGATCGGCCAATTTATTTTCCGAACTCGGAAGGGAGATTAAAAATGGCGTGGCTTACACAGACAAAGGCGATCTTAGCTTTGAAACAACCAATCCAGAAAAAGCTTTTTCAATTATTAAAAATGCCATCGCATCAGAATTAACTTCTTCTAATAAAATTTTATCATTCGGAGGCGATCATTCTGTTTCATATCCAATCATTGATGCCTTTTCTGAAAAATACAAAAACCTAAACGTGCTGCACATTGATGCACATAGTGATCTATATGATAACTTTGATAACAACCTTTATTCACACGCATCACCCTTTGCCCGTTTGTTAGAAAAAAGAAAGCTCGATTCTCTTACACAAGTGGGCATCAGATGTGCTACGGCTCATTTGCGTGAGCAAGCAAAAAAATATAATGCGAGAGTGGTGGAGATGAAAGACTTCAATTTTGATTTCATCCAACACCTAAAAGCCCCACTTTACATTTCGTTGGATATTGATTCCTTAGATCCCGCCTTTGCACCGGGCGTTTCGCACCACGAGCCGGGAGGTTTTACCACTCGCCAACTCATTCAGATCATCCACCAAATACCAGTTTCCATTGTAGGGGCGGATATTGTGGAGTACAACCCTATTCGAGATATTCACAACATGACGGCCATGGTTTGCTACAAGCTGATGAAAGAATTGATCCATAAAATGAACCAATAAAATCCATTTGGGTTATTTGTTCGTAAATACTAGAGAGTCCATCTACAAAACCCAACACCAAGTGAATATAGAAAGAAAAAGTCATTGGGATTCTATTTATGAGAACAAAAAACCTGAACAGGTGAGTTGGACTCAAGAGACTCCAAAAACCTCACTCGATTTTATACATTCATTTAGCTTAACAAAGGCCTCAAAAATTATAGACATAGGCGGTGGCGATAGCAAACTTGTGGATTGTTTAATTGATGAAGGATATGAAAATATAACGGTGCTTGATATTTCGGCTACCGCACTTGACAAGTCCAAAAAACGACTAGGTAAAAAAGCAGAAAAAATAAACTGGATCGTCAGTGATATTACAGAATTTGAACCAACCACAACGTTTGATGTTTGGCATGACAGAGCCACTTTTCATTTTTTAACAACCCGGGAGGAAGTTCAAAAATATATGAATGTTGCCAGAGAGCACGTAAGCGGATACTTGACAATTGGAACATTTTCTGATGCTGGCCCGCAAAAGTGCAGCGGACTTATCATTAGGCAATACAGTGAAAAAAAGTTGGAAGCAGAGCTAAAGAATGGATTTGAAAAAATCCGTTGTGTAACAGAAGACCATAGAACACCATTTGACACAACACAGAATTTTTTGTTTTGTAGTTTTAAAAAGCAAGCCAACCGATAAAAAATAATAGATTTGATTAACCGCAATTTGTCGGCTATCAGTTAAATAATTGAAAGATTTTTCCTTAATCTTGTATTGCAAACTCAATTAATCCAACAACTATGAACCATACCTACTACAACCCCGAAGACCTCAAAAAATTTGGCACCATTGCCGAGTGGGAAAAAAATCTGGCCGCTAAATTTTTCGATTACTATGGCGATGTGTTCAAAGAAGGTGACCTTACCGCTCGCGAAAAATCATTGATTGCCTTGGCCGTGGCACATACTGTGCAATGCCCGTATTGCATCGATGCCTATACACAAGACTCTTTAGAGAAAGGTGCTACGGAGAAAGGTATGATGGAAGCTATTCATGTGGCAGCGGCCATTCGCGGAGGCGCTACACTGGTACATGGAGTGATGATGATGAATAAAGCAAAGAAACTTTCTATGTGACCTCAGCGCCTCTCCAGAGGAGAGGATTAAGGTGTTAACAGAACATGATTATAAAGAATTTCAAAAATCTAAAATGAAACTCCTCCCCTTCTCTTTCGGAGAAGGGGTTGGGGGATGAGGTTATGATAAAATCCCTTCACGCACGCCACCATCAACTCGCCAGCCAAGAGCGGCAGGTAGAATTTCTTTCGAATGGAATTTTTAAAGAGGGTAAGCTCCCCACTTTCCAAAAGAAGATTGAGCCGATTGGCCATTACCCGTTGAAGCCTTCGAAGATCGAAATCTTTCAAGTGAACATTGGCTACATGTGCAATCAGGTTTGCAAACATTGTCATGTAGATGCGGGACCAGATCGCAAAGAGATCATGACGCGCGAAACAATGGAGCAATGTTTGGACGTACTGGAGAAATCAAAAATCAAAACGCTGGACATCACTGGCGGTGCGCCAGAAATGAATCCCGACTTCCGCTACTTTGTGAGTGAGGCACATAAGCGAGGTGTAAATGAAATCATTGTCCGTTCCAATCTTACTATCATTACTGCCAATCCAAAGTACAATGATCTGCCCGAATTCTTCAAAGAAAATAATGTACGGATTTGTTCATCATTACCCTTTTACAGTGCCGATAAAACTGATCGTCAACGAGGCGAAGGTGTGTTCAAAGATTCAATCAATGGATTGCAGATGCTGAATAAAGTTGGCTACGGAAAACCAAATTCAGAATTCATCTTGGATTTAGTTTACAATCCCACAGGAGCTTTCCTGCCAGGAGATCAAATGCAATTGGAGCGCGACTTTAAAAAAGAATTAAAATCACATTTTGATATCGACTTCAATAATCTTTTCACCATCACCAACATTCCCATCAGTCGCTTTTTAGATTTCCTCATCGAGTCGGGTAACTATGAAGAGTACATGGAGAAATTGATCAACGCCTTCAATCCAGGTGCAGTGGCAGGTGTGATGTGCCGCAATACTATCTCTATCGACTGGCAAGGATTTATGTATGATTGTGATTTCAATCAAATGCTGGGATTGAAACTAAATGAGAAAGCAGGACAACACATTAGCAAGTTTGATGTGAGTCAACTGGAGGCACGTGATATTATTATCAGTCAACATTGTTTTGCTTGCACCGCTGGGGCGGGAAGTAGTTGCCAGGGAGCTACTGCATAATATTTTAGATGTATGATTTGTGATTTACATAAATAGGGTAATCAGTTGTCGGTAACGACTTTGAACATTAAACTTTTAACTAAAAAACCTCACCACTTGGAAACTTATCTCGAAACCACCCGCAACGTTTACAAAGAAGCCGCAGAAAATCCGCAAATAGGATTGTGTTGCACAACCACACCCATTTGGCAATTACCCGGATTGAAAATTCCGAAGAAAATGCTCGACATGAATTATGGTTGTGGCAGCACCGTAAACCCGCGCGATCTTGTCAATGAGCCTTCCATTCTTTATGTGGGCGTAGGTGGCGGCATGGAGTTGCTGCAATTTTCATATTTCAGCAGACGCAAGGGTGGTGTAGTAGGCATTGATGTAGTGGATGAAATGATTCAAGCAAGCAGAGAAAATTTTGTAGAAGCTGAGAAACAAAATCCGTGGTTTAAATCAGAGTTTGTAGACTTACGCAAAGGCGATGCATTGAGTTTGCCCGTTCCAGATAACTCGATAGATGTGGCTGCACAAAATTGCTTGTTCAATATTTTTACACACGAAGATTTGAAATTAGCATTGAACGAAATGTATCGAGTGTTGAAACCACATGGCCGATTAGTTCTTTCAGATCCTACCTGCGAAAATGAAATGCCTGAATCATTGAAAAGAGATGAGCGCCTCCGTGCATTGTGTTTGAGCGGTGCATTGCCCTTGAAAGAATATATTAAAATGATTACGGATGTGGGCTTCGGCACTGTGGAGATCCGCGCCAAGCGACCTTATCGTTTGCTTGACCCGACACATTACGATACCAACAAATTAATCTTTATTGAAAGTGTGGAGGTATGCGCCATCAAAGACCCCATGCCGAAAGATGGTCCTTGCGTGTTCACAGGCAAGACAGCCATCTTTTTTGGCAGCGAAGAGTACTTCGATGATAAAAAAGGTCACACACTTATGCAAAATCAACCACTTGCAGTTTGCGACAAGACTGCAGGAGCATTAGAAAATTTAGGCCGCCCCGATATTTTTATTTCAGATTCTACTTGGTTTTATGATGGCGGAGGGTGTTGTTGACGCAATAAAAACCTAGCTTTAAATTCTTAACTGATGTTACGCAAAATAACTATAAACCGATGTCAGACTGAGTTTATCGAAGTCCATTTAAAGTTCAGACAGCCAGTTTTCGACAAGCTCAAACTGACAACGTGGGTTATTTTGCGTAACATCAGTTCTTAACTTTGAATTCATGAGGCCGTATATTCTTGCCGAGAGCAATTGGAAGACCGTCAAAGATTCTTCTTATCAAGTAGCCATACTTCCGTGGGCAGCCACCGAAGCACATAATTACCACTTGCCTTATGGCACGGACATCATTGAAGCAGAAGAAGTAGTTGCCGAGGCTGCGCGCATTGCTTGGGAAAGAGGTGCGAGAGTAATTGTTCTACCTGTTATTCCATTTGGTGTAAATACGGGGCAGTTTGATGTGACGCTCGACATCAATATGAATCCCAGTACACAGCTTGCTATTTTGCATGATGTGGTAGATACGCTTAGTCGTCAGGGCATTCACAAACTGATTATTTTCAATAGCCACGGAGCCAATCATTTTAACAATGCCATTCGCGAGTTGGGCTTAAAATTCCCAAAAATGTTTTTGTGCTCATGCACATGGTTCAATGCAGTGGATCAGAAACTCTTTTTTGAAAACAAAGACGATCATGCTGGCGAAATGGAGACCAGTGTGATCATGCACCTGCGTCCTGATTTAGTGCTACCACTCACAGAAGCAGGCGATGGCAAAGCAAAGAAATTTATTTTTAAGGCAATGCAAGAAGGGTGGGCTTGGGCAGAGCGCAGATGGACGAGCGTGACACAAGACACAGGTGTTGGTGATCCAAGCAAAGCATCAGCCGAAAAGGGTAAAAGATTCTTTGAAGCCGTTACTCAAAAGGTGAGTGAATTTTTTATAGAAGTGGCAACTACTGATAGAAAAGAATTTTATTCATAAAAGCAGCCCTCTTTTTTCTTGATAGCGTTAAAATCTTAATTCTAAAATAACAAATCTAAAATCAATTTATGTTGAATGAAATAAAAGAAGCCACGGATTTTTTAAAGAAGCATGGCATCACTCAGCCCGAAGTAGGCGTAATTCTTGGCACAGGCTTAGGAAATCTATTTGTGAAAGAGATCAAGAACCCCATCGAGATCAACTACAATTCCATTCCTCATTTTCCGGTTTCTACAGTAGAGTTTCACAAAGGGAAATTGATTTATGGAGAAATCAAAGGGAAAAAGGTATTGGCCATGCAAGGCCGCTTCCATTATTATGAGGGTTATAGCATGCAAAAAATCACATTGCCTGTGCGTGTGATGAAAATGTTGGGGATAAAAAATTTGTTGATCTCTAACGCGGCTGGCAATATGAACTTGAAATGGAAAAAAGGCCAACTCATGCTCATTGATGACCATATCAATCTACAACCTGATAATCCATTGCGCGGAGAAAATTTTGAAGTGCTTGGGCCCCGCTTCCCCGATATGAGTGAGCCATATTCAAAAAAGATCAATAAGCTACTGATCAAAATAGCCAAAGAGAAAAAAATAAAACTAAATGTGGGAGTTTATGTGGCAGTCATTGGGCCCAACTTAGAAACAAGAGCAGAGTATCGCTTCCTTCGGCAGATTGGTGCTGATGCAGTTGGCATGAGTACTGTACCTGAAGTATTAGTCGCCAATCACATGGGCTTGCCTTGTTGTGCTGTTTCTGTTTTGACGGACGACTGTAACCCAGATAATTTAAAGCCTGCGGTGATTTCTGAAATTATAGAAATCGCAGGAAAGGCAGAGGCAAAGTTGACGGAGTTGTATGTGGAGTTGATTGGCAAGTTGTAATTACGAGCAACCTTTAGCAATGATTCAGCGTCTTATCCCAAAAACAGACACTATGAAACATTTTATACTACTTTTCGCATCACTTTATCTTTTCGTTTTTTCTGCTCAATCTCAAGACAAAGAGGGAGCCTTTCACCTCGATAAAGAATACAAAATAAGTTCTATCGGCAATCTAAAACTGAATTGCTCAGATGCGAAAGTCTTTATTACAGGATCATCTCGAAGTACAGCTCACATAAAAATTGATCGCGATGTGGACACGAAAGGATTCTTTTTTGGCAATCGTGAATTTACGGTTGATATCATCGAAACAGATGGCAATCTCGAAATCAAAGAGAGATCAAATGGAAGCGTTAGCATGATCGGTTATTACAATGTTAAATACACGATCACTATTGAAGTGCCAGAAGGAATCAACCTGAAGGTAAAAGGTGATGATGGCGACTATTTTTTAAAATCAGTAAACGGAAGTATCGACCTAGATGTGGATGATGCCGATGTGCAATTAGCTAGCTGTAAAGGAAATGATTTCAAATTCCGCTTGGATGATGGCGATATTAAAATGGATGAAGGAAAAGGCAAAATTGAAATTGATGGCGATGACTCAGATATTGATATTCGTAATGCAAGTTTTACAAGCATAAATGCCAATGTGGATGATGGCGATTTTGTTATCCAAACATCTATTGCAGATAACGGTAAGTATTCTATTGATGGACAAGACGGGTTGATTTCTTTTACAGTTCTTGGCGGTGGCGGCACCTTTGAAATCCGCCATGATGACTCAAGAGTGACTGCCGAAAATGGTTTTGTATTGGAGGAAAAGACAGACAACAGAACGCGCTTCACACTTGCCAGTGGCAATGCTCAAATAGATTTGAGAGCAGATGATGCAAGAGTGAAGTTAAACAAGATTTAGCAAAGTAGTTTATTTTTGAAAGAACCATTTGGGAAGATTTTTCTTCTCAGTTCCATCATCACAAATTTTAATCGCCTGCTTTAGCGAACCTAACTTATCAGGTCTGCTAGGGATAAACTCTTGCGCCACATAACCGGTGAACCCCGTTTTCACAATCGCCTTCATGATCGCAGGGTAATACAATTCCTGAGTCTCATCAATCTCGTGCCTACCAGGAACGCCACCTGTATGGAAATGAGAAATGTATTTTATGTTTTTATTAATTGTGGCAATTACATTTCCCTCCATGATTTGCATGTGATAGATGTCATAAAGTAGTTTAAAATTGGGCGAGCCAAGTTTCTCACAGAGTCTCACTCCCCACTCAGTATGATCGCATTGATAATCCTTATGGTCCACTTTACTGTTCAGCAGCTCCATGCTTACTGTCATGTTGTGCTTCGCAGCCACTTTCAGCACTGGTTCTAATCCTCGTGCACAGTTTTCTAGCCCTTGTTCGTAACTAAGTCCATTAGCATTGCCACTAAAACAAATCACATTTTTTAATCCTGCTTCAGCCGCTTTTGGGATGCCGAGCGAATACTCTTTTAATAACTGTTCGTGCAAAGACACATCATTAAACCCTTTGTCTAAACCTAAATCATGAGCATAAGCCATTGCACAAGTCAGTCCGTACTTTTCTGCAGTTGTCCATTGTGTGGATCTCAACAAGTCAATGGACTTGATACCCATTTCTTTGGAGGCTTCGCAAAGTTTTTCTAATGGAATATCATTGTAGCACCACTGACACACCGAGTGGTTGATATTTCCCTTTACATCATCGGGCAAAGCATTCATAGAGTTGGTAATTTGAGGTAGGGCAAATGAAGCCACAGTGGTGGCTGCCATTTTTTTTAGAGCTTGGTTGCGGTTCATATTATTTTTCGATTTTATAAGTAACTCCATCCTTCATCACAAACTTCACCTTCCTCAAATCTGAAATTGATTTAGAAGGATCACCTGATACTACTACCAAATCAGCTTTCAATCCTTCTTTCAAAAATCCAACTTGATTATCCAAATGAAACGCTCTTGCGTTTACGCTTGTAGCTGCTTTCAATACATCCAATGTTTTCATTCCATACTCTACCATCAGTTCCATCTCCAGTACATTTTCCCCATGAGGGAAAACGCCCACATCGCCTCCCATGCCAATGGAAACGCCCGAGGCAATAGCTTCCTTAAAACTTTTTTTCTTGTTAGTTACGTTGGCTGGCTCTGGTGTTACTCCTTTTTTCCAACCACGATATTGCGAGATCATATCTACTGCGGCAATAGTAGGAATATAAGTAACATTATGCTCCTTCATCAACTTACCAATTTCCACATCAATAAAATCTCCATGCTCAATCGTCTCTGCTCCTGCCATTACTGCGCGTTTGATTGCCTCTTTTGATTTGGCATGGCAAACCATCACACGCCCACTGCTGCGCGTTACTTCGTTGATTAATTTCAACTCATCTAAAGTAAAAGAAGGTTGATCTTCCCCTTGCAACCCCCAACGATAATCAGCATAAATTTTTATAAAGTCTGCGCCCTTGCCAATTTGATCTCGCACTACACGCACCAAATCATTTCCATCGGCCGCCTCAGCACCCAACATAATCTCCTGATCGGAGTCGTATCCTTTCGGGCCATACGAACCTGTTGAAACAATCGCGCGGCCAGCTACCATTAATCGTGGACCAGGGATGATCCCTTCATTGATCGCACGCTTCAACGCAACATCTGAATAGCCTGCGCCTTCCGTTCCCAAATCACGAGCGGTAGTAAACCCTGCCATCAAAGTATTTTTTGCATGAACAGTTGCTCGTGCTGTTCGATACGCATCTGTCTCTTTCAACACTTGCGTATCCCAATCGGTAATGTTGTAGGGATATAATAAAAGATGTGAGTGCCCTTCAATCAATCCGGGCAGCAATGTTGAGTTAGGGTAATTTATTTTGACTGCTCCAGCAGGTTCTTTCACTTTATCTTTCGGCCCTGCCGAAATAATCTTATCACCTTCCACCACCACTGCCCAACCTTCATGCATGGCTTCACCATCAAATACACGATCGGCTGTTAAGTAATAGCGAGTTGGGTTTTGCGCGAGAAGTAAATTCGCTGATAAAAAAAGAAAGACAGAAATTAATCTCATAGCCTAGGATTTGAAAAAGAAAAGATACTGGAAATAATACAAACAAAAAACCCTTTCAATTACGAAAGGGCTTTTCTTTACATCTTTGCTTGAAACAAATCTAAATAGCCTTCAACGCAGCTTCATAATTAGGCTCTTCACCAATTTGTGGCACTAGCTCAGTGTACTTCACCTTGCCAGCAGAATCGATCACCACCACCGCTCTTGCAAACAATCCAGCAAAACCACTATCAACAAGTTCAACTCCATACGCTTGTCCAAACCCGCGACTGCGGAAATCAGAAAGCGTGATAGCTTTATCAATTCCTTCTGCTCCACAAAATCTTTTTTGCGCAAAAGGCAAATCTTTGGAGATGCACAAAATCACTGTGTTGTCCATAGACGCCACTCGCTTGTTAAATTCCCTAACTGAAGTGGCACATACACCCGTATCCACACTGGGGAAAATATTCAACACCACATTTTTTCCAGCAAAGTCTTTCAACGAAACATCTTTCATGTCGTTGCTTGTTAAAACAAATGCTGGTGCAGATGAATTAGCAGATGGTAGTTCGCCAACAGTATTGGCAGGATTTGGTCCTAATTTAGTTTGAGCCATGTTTTATTTTAGATTTATGATTTGCGATTTTAGATTGTATGTTGCTTCGTTGTTCGCAGCCTTGTCAGTTGCCCATTTGTAAATTGTCATCTTATCATTTGCCTACTGCTCCTGCCTATTGCCTACTTTTACAAATCGCCTACTATTCCTTCACCTCAACCTCTCCGAGTCCCTCACCATCTTCTCATCCTTGCGTATTAAGCGTAGCGAGAACCAATTGAAAGCGACCGCAGCAAACGTGCCCCACAAGTTGATTCCCAATCGCCCACCAGGAAATTGCTTAGCAAGTGGATTGAAAAACACAACCATCGATACCATTACAAGTGCCAGCACCAAAGAGTTAAGCGTGCCCAACTTTATTTGTGTAATTCTATTTTCAAATTTAGTAATGCTCAGTCCCGCCAGCGTAGCCGCGGCCGCCATCAATATAGCCGTGATCACATAAGGGAAGTAAGTGGTGGTACGCTGTTCACCCGCCACAATGGTATAGCCCAACGGGTACAATTGATGCACATTATTGTTGGCAGAGTCTGTAAAAATGCCCGTAGGCAAAAACAAGCAGATCGCCATACATACTACAACAAGTGCCAGAAACACTGTTTGAATCCTTTGCCACATAACTCCGTTGATTTAACTTGCAGCAAAAGTAGTAAAATGGAAGCAGGCTACAAGCTTACAGTCCATAGCCTTGTATCAAAAATAATTTATCTAATTTTACGAGATCAAAATGACATTCAAATATCAAAAAGAGTACGATAAGCTAACGCAGACCTGCCCACCCGCAGACCACATAGCTCAAGACATCGTCCCCGTTTATAGATGGGTTTTTGATTCTATAGATGACGAACGAAATTTTAAGTCGCAATTTCATAAGAAACCCAAGCGGTTTTTAAATAAAGACGATTTATCAAAATGCAGCGCGCTAGGTTTGTCGATGTTTAATAATTTGGTTGGTTCAGTGCAACGGTTCAATGAATTGAAAGACGCAACGGGCGATGCTATTTATCAAACGTTAGGAACAAAAATTGCAGAAGGAAAAATTTCCTTAGCAGACGGAGTAAATAGTAAAATCGAGCGACTTGGACACTTCAATCATCACCCTTCATCTGCCGTTAACTTCAATAATATCTTCACGATAAATGGCGAACTAGTATGAGGGCAATGACTGGTATTAAAATTCCGAAGTTAGGGTTCATCCCGCAAAAGATTGGGGACTTGATATATCACGAAGGCCCGTTGCTTTCTTTATTCATTGACCGAAACAATCCAGATACTTATTATCTTTATAAATGGGCAGACTGTGATGAAAAAACCAATCGGTGGTTAGTTTTGCAATTGAATACTATTAGTTTACGGAGTTTTTTTTACAAGGAAATTTCATTGAGAACCCTTTTGCTCAATAACCCCTTGACGTATGTATTAAGTCTTGACGACAACCTAGCCGAAGTAGATATTATGGTTTGTTCAACAAGTGATTTGCCAAAAGAATATTTGCCAAAAGAGAATTCTCTTTATAGCGAAGAAAAATACACGGAGTTTGCTACTTCCTTCAAAACAATTATTGCAAACAATCGAATTGACGATACACTCAATGAAATTTTGAAAGAACTGAACACCCTTAAAAAAAGTCAAAACAGCACTCAACAACTTTTGAAAATACTGGCTAATCCTCCAAAGAAACAGGCAGTTCAGGGAAAGAGAAGTTGAAAAAACTCAACGTTCCTAAAAATGAAAACCGCCTACATCATCGACATCCTTCGCACACCCATCGGCAAATACGCTGGCACACTCGCCTCCGTCCGTCCCGATGACCTAGCTGCGCACGTGATAAAAAAATTGATCGAGCGAAATCCCGCGATAGATCCAACCCAAATTGAAGACGTGGTTTTTGGTGCAGCCAACCAAGCGGGGGAAGACAATCGCAATGTGGCGCGCATGGCATTGTTGTTAGCAGGGTTGCCAACTTCTATTGGTGGTGTCACAGTCAACAGACTTTGTGCTTCTGGGTTACAAGCCATTATGGATGCAAGTCGAGGGGTACTAAATGGCGATGGCGCAATTTACATTGCAGGCGGAGTGGAGAGCATGAGCCGCGCGCCATTTGTGATGGGCAAAGCCGATGAAGCTTTTTCACGCAAAGCAGAAATTTTTGATACCACCATAGGCTGGCGATTTGTCAATTCAAAACTCTCAAAATTGTATCATCCGCATTCCATGGGCGAAACAGCCGAGAACGTGGCGGAGAAGTGGAAGATCACGCGCGAGCAACAAGATGTCTTTGCACTTTCTTCACAACAAAAGTATTTCAATGCTGCCCAGACTGGAAAGTTCAACGATGAAATCGTTTCTATTTCCGTTGCAAAAGGAAAAGAAACCATCGACTTCAACAAAGACGAATACCCTCGCGAAACTTCACTGGAAAAATTAGCTACCCTTAAACCTGCCTTCAAAGAAGGCAGAACAGTGACCGCAGGAAATTCATCCGGCATCAACGATGGTGCCTCCGCGTGTTTGATTGCCAATGAAGAAATTATATCTCGATTAAATTTAAAACCACTCGCTCGCGTAGTCTCCATGGCTGTGGCCGGTGTTGATCCTGCGTATATGGGCGTTGGCCCAGTGCCAGCAGTAAAAAAAGCAATGCAACGAGCAGGCTTAAAAATTTCCGATATTGGTTTAGTTGAGTTGAACGAAGCCTTCGCCTCTCAATCACTCGCCTGTATTCACGATCTTGAATTGAATCCAGAAATTGTAAATGTAAATGGAGGGGCCATTGCAATCGGTCATCCTCTTGGTTGTAGTGGGGTGCGCATTTCGGCCACACTCATTCATGAAATGCAAAAGAGAAAAGTGAAGTATGGATTGGCCACAATGTGCATTGGTGTTGGGCAAGGGGCAGCGGTGGTTTACGAACTATCATAGTTTCATCTGATGAAAAGTAATTTTTATAGATACTTTCAGTTAAGTAGGCAATCAGCGGTAGGCAGTAGGCAAGGCAGCCTATCACTTATTGCTGCTCACTTCTTACTTTCCTTCACAACATTGCCTACCGCCTACTGCCTATTGCCTACTATTTCACAATGCGCTTCTTCTTCGAAATAACTTACTCAGGCACTCACTATCACGGCTGGCAAAACCAAGCGAATGCTATTGGCGTACAAGAAGTGGTAGAAGGTGCTCTATCCAAAATCTTCAGAACCAAAATAGAAATCGTAGGCAGTGGCCGCACCGATACAGGTGTTCATTGCATCCAACAATTTTTTCATGCCGATATTGAAAAAGAGTTTGATGAAAAGACATGGCTCGTAAAAATAAATTCATTGTTGCCAAAGGACATTGCCATCCGCTCTATCAAACCAGTAAAAGAAAATGCGCACGCCCGCTACGATGCATTTGAGCGATCCTATCAATACAAGATCACGCGAGTGAAAGATCCGCTGCTGGTTGGCCATGCCTATTATTTTTTTAAAGAAGTAGATGTGGCGAACTTAAACCGTGCCTCTGCGTTATTGGTAGGCGAACAAGATTTTGAGTGCTTCAGCAAAGTGAAGACCGATGTAAATCACTTTATTTGCAATCTCAAAGCCGCGCGATGGAATCAAAAAGGTGACCTACTTGTTTTCAGCATCACGGCCAATCGGTTTTTGAGGGGCATGGTGCGGGCGATAGTGGGAACGTTGTTGGATGTGGGGACAGGAAAAATCACACTACAGGAATTTGAAGTTATCTTGAAAAGCAAAGACAGAAAAAAAGCGGGCATGAATGTGCCACCCGAAGGATTATATTTGACGAGTGTGAAGTACCCAAAAAATATTTTTATGAAGTAATTGCTACTAAAGCACTAAGACGCAAAGAGATTATAAGCCTAAACCAACAAGGTCTTCTCGCTTTAGCAAACGGACTTTGAAGGTTTTTCAGTCCTCTTGGTATCTTCGTAGCAAGAAATCTAACATCTTAAATCACAAATCATAAATCCATTGATGGAAAAAGAAAAAGTAAGTAGTGGCAATATCATAGACTTCAAGGTGGTGAAACGCATCTTGCAGTTTGTGCAGCCTTACAAGGTGCGTTTCTACTTTGTGATCGTGCTTACTTTCTTGTTGGGTGTGCTCACGCCTATCCGCCCGTTGCTGATTCAATACACATTAGATTCGCACGTGCAGTACGGAAATTATTGGGCGATGGTGAATGTGATGCTTTTGATCTTAGGATTGATCGTTGTCCAGTCGGCTGTCCAGTATGCGCATACTTATATTTCAGGCAGGATCGCTCAGTTTGTGATTCGCGACATCCGCATTCAATTATATAAGCATTTGATTAATCTGCGCCTGCGATTCTTTGACAAGACTCCCATTGGAAGATTAGTAACACGCACCATCTCCGATGTAGAAACCTTGGCCGATGTATTCAGTGAAGGCTTGGCTGCCATGGCCAGTGATCTCTTGCAAATCATTTTCATTTTAGCCTTCATGTTTTGGATAGACTGGCGATTGACACTGGTGAGTTTATCAACTATCCCATTGATGCTGCTCTCCACGTACGTATTCAAAGAAAAGATAAAAGTAGCCTTCAACGATGTGCGCAATGCGGTTTCTAATTTGAACTCGTTTGTGCAAGAGCATATCACAGGCATGAACATCGTGCAGATTTTTGGTAGCGAGAAAAAAGAGTTTGAAAAATTCAAAGAGATAAATAAAGAGCATCGCTCTGCACATTTGCGCTCTGTACTTTATTACTCGGTTTATTTCCCCGTGGCAGAAATTATTGCAGCCATGGGCACGGGCTTGTTGGTGTGGTATGGTGCCAAAGGTGTGATCAATATGGAGACCACAGGGATCACCGTTGGTAAGTTGGTGTCGTTCATCATGTTCATCCAACTTTTCTTCCGGCCCATTCGCATGATTGCAGATAGGTACAATACGTTACAGATGGGTATTGTAGGCTCTTCGCGCATCATCAATTTATTGGATGATCAAACTGATGTGATGCCCAACGGAACAGTCGCTCCCCCAGAAATAAAAGGGCAAGTAAAGTTCGATCATGTTTGGTTTGCCTACAACGATGCAGATTATGTATTGAAAGACATTAGCATAGAAATAAAACCGGGCGAAACCATAGCGATGGTGGGTGCTACGGGCGCGGGCAAATCTTCCGTCATCAACTTGCTCAACCGGTTTTATGAAATCAATCGCGGCTCTATTCAAATTGATGGAACGGATATCAAAGACTTTGATTTGGCTGCGCTGCGAAAAAACATTGGCGTGGTGTTGCAAGATGTTTTCTTGTTCTCTGATACCATCCGCAATAATATTACCCTTGGCAATAATGAAGTAACAGACGAAATGATCCTCCATGCTGCGGACTTAGTAGGTGCCAGAAAATTTATTGACCGCTTACCTGGTGGACTGGATTACAATGTGATGGAGCGCGGAGCAACGCTCTCTGTTGGCCAGCGGCAATTGCTATCATTCATACGCGCGATGGTTTATGACCCAAAGATTTTAATATTAGATGAAGCCACTTCTTCGGTGGATAGTGAGACCGAAGAGATGATCCAAGAGGCGATTGCTAAAATGATGAGTAACCGTACTTCCATTGCCATTGCGCACCGGTTATCCACCATTCAAAAAGCTGATAAAATCATTGTGCTTGATAAGGGCGAAATCAAGGAATCGGGCACACATGAAGAGCTTCTGAGCAGCGATGGCTACTATGCCCAACTCCACAAAATGCAATACAAAGAAGTAGTTTAACACTCGACCCCCAAAATCGGCCATCTGTCCACCAGTGTCCGCAAAAGAGCTATATTTGCTCTAATGCCTAGGTTTAAAACCATCTGCACGATCACTCTTCTTGTTATTTTGGGAACTCAATCCGCTTTTTCCCAAGTAAGGAAAAGTCCGCGAAGCGCTAGATATGGTGTGCCCAAAGTTTCGCGAGGTAAGGCTATTATCATGTGTCCTATTTTTGTTGAAAGTAAGTATCCCTACCAAGGTATTGGTTTTAAGTTGGGGGATCCGTTTGCGTTGACCTATAAATATTACCCAAGCAAACAATGGTCATTTGCGGTAGATGCGGGTAAAGCAGCAAGTGGATTGTACAACAAATACTATCGTGAGGCATTTAATTCTTACTTGCCCGATACCTTGGGGAAAAAGCAGGCCATTCAATATTTCACCCACACCGTTCCATTTGATTGGTTTTTAGAAGCGAAATTTCTCTATCAATGGGATGCTGAAAAAATTTCCAAGGGGTTACAACTATATGCGGGGCTAGGCTGGCAGTGGAGAAATACAACTATTGATTATCAATTTTTAAGAATCAGTGACACAAGTCCATCTTCTTTTGGTGGAGGTAAGTTGGAAAAGTTTTCTCAAAATCGATTTACCTATGGCCCTGTTATTCTAGTGGGTTTTGAATACTCCTATTTCACATTACCGATTTCAGCTTTTATTGAGGTGGAAATGTTTACGGACGCACTCATCGATCCGGGTTATCAACGGTTTCAAGGTGGCGTGGGGCTGAGATACGTATTTTAGATCAACCCTTCCTTAACACGCTGTTCTTCTTGCTGTAAAGGAAGTAAATAACCAATCCAAAGAGCAACCATCCAAAGGCCATCAGTTGTGTTTTATAATCCAGCGAATAAATCAAACCAGAACAAACCACAATGCCAAGAATGGGTATCAGCGGTACCAAAGGTGTTTTAAATGGTCTAACTGCTTCTGGGTTCTTGACCCGCATTACCCAGATGCCAGCGCACACCAATACGAATGCGAACAGAGTACCAAAACTGGTTAGGTCTCCCGCAACGTTGCCAGGCACAAATCCCCCGAATAGTGAAACAAACACAAACAATATCCAATTGGCTTTATGAGGTGTACGGAATGTTGGATGGAGCTGCGAAAAAACGGGAGGCACTAATCCATCTTTAGACATAGAATAGAAAACACGTGATTGCCCCATTAGCATTACTAAGATCACCGAAGAGAATCCTGCCAAAATTGCTACAGTAATTAACGTTGCTAGCCACTCATACCCTGGCATATACTTATTGATGGCATAGGCAACCGAAGCTTCCTTCCCTGCCACTTTGAATTCCTCCCAGTTGGCAATGCCTGTAAGCACGTGTGAAAACAAAACAAAGAGGACGGTGCATATAACCAAAGAGCCTAAGATACCAATGGGCATATCCCGTTTTGGGTTCTTAGCTTCTTGCGCAGCTGTTGATACCGCATCAAATCCAATGAAAGCGAAAAATACAATACTTGCTCCGCCTACCACCCCGCCCCATCCATGACGATTCCAAAGCTCATGCCCTGCCTGATCTGGAATAGTAAATGGAGTGTAATTCGCATCGTTGATGAATCCCCAGCCGAGAGCAATAAAAAGTAAAACGATCGAAACTTTTACGACTACAATAATTGAATTTACAGTAGCAGATTCCTGTGTCCCTTTGATAAGAAGAAGTGTGAGCAAAAACAAAATTAGAATGGCTGGTAAATTTACAATTCCTCCTACACCTGTTAAGGAAGTTTCCCAAGGCGAATGGCTCCATTGATAGGGGATCGCATCCCCTGTTAGAGTAAGAACCAAACTATTTAAATATTCACTCCATGCAATGGAAACAGTTGCCGATGCAAGTGCATACTCCAATACCAAAGCCCATCCTATTATCCATGCAATAAACTCACCCATGGTTACATAGGCATACGCGTATGCACTTCCTGCAATAGGTATCATTGATGCAAACTCCGCATAACACAATCCAGCGAACGCGCAACCAACACCTGCAATGATATATGAAATTACTACCGCTGGGCCGGCAGCATCACCAGCAGCAGCAGCCGTTCGAACAAATAGGCCTGCTCCGATAATAGCTCCAATACCCAATGCTATCAAATTCATTGGCCCAAGTGTTCTCTTCAATCCCTTACTGGAATCGCCCGCTTGTGACATCAATTGCTCCAATGGCTTCTTAATAAATAAACTCATGCAAAATTGTATTAAGTAAATATTACCCCTAAAAGTAGAAAGAATTATGAATTTTCAATGGATAGTTTATTTGAGCTGCGAGTTTCTGATCTCGCAGCCAAGGCTTTTCACAAGGTTACCGCTTCGCCTTTGCAGGATCAAACCGAACCTTTACCAATACTTCGCTTTCAACAGCTACATTATCTTCTGTGGTGGGCGACCACTTAGGGCCTTCTTTCACAAGTCGAATAACTTCCTCATCGCACCCATGGCCGATGCTTTTCACTACACTGAACTCATCCAAAGCGCCATCCGTGCGTACTGTAAACTTGATTGTCACCTTTCCTTTTATGTTATTCGTCAATGCTTCTACGGGGTAGCGCAGACTGTTATCCAAATACTTATCATAGGCCTTCCTGCCACCTGCTGGTTGTGCCTCTTTAATAACAGGTTCTCTATCTGAATCATTCTGATAACCATATCCAGTCACTACTACTTCGCTTAACTGAGAAACATCTGGGCCGAGTTTTACATCCATCTTATTTTGATCGGTCACGGGTACTTCTTGTGTGAGGTAGCCAATGAATGAGAACGTTAATTTCTGTTCTGCGCTCACCACAGGCAATTGATAGTTGCCATTCACATCGGTTACAGTTCCTTGAGTAGTGCCTTTTACAACGATGTTCACACCGGGGATTGGAGTTCCATCCTCGGCAGAAAGCACTTGTCCTTGAATGAATTGTTCTTGACCACCTACTTTTTTCTTTCTGGATTCCTGCGATCGAGATGCGTAGCCTGAGACATCTTTCTTAGCTAGGGGAGCAGATGGTTCTGCAAGAGATACTTTCTCTGTCTTCTCTAGTTCAATTGCTTCTTTTGCTTTTTTATCTTCGACTGTCACTTCTCTTACTTCCTCTTTGTCTTTAGATACATCCAATAAAGCAGTTTGTTTTTCCTCAGTCTCTAAAACAGGAGATGCTACAATACCATATCCACTTGGAGTAGCTTCAATTGGTTTGTTGGCAGCCAGTTGCTTCGGTTTTTCTATAATAGATTTTGGTTGGCTGGATGTGATTGCCTTTTGCTCTGCCAATGCAGAATCATTCACTGATTCAGATGCAGGCGTGGTTGACTGCGGTTTTGCTTCTTCTTTCTTCAGCGCAAGGTTTTCTTTTTCTGCTTGCGGAATCAACTGTTTCCCTACCCAAAAAGTGCAAAAAATAATAACCACCGAAGCAGCTATGCGTAGTGGCCAAGCCCATTTGCTGGTTGCCTGAGGTTCATCACTCAAAGCAACTTCCTTGGCAGCCATTTTCATAGCCATAGGTGCAGCGGCTGCTCGTGCCATTTCAAATGAAGCCACTTTTCTTTCTTCGCTTTGAAAATCGATGGACTCCTGCAATTCATTTACGTCAGCCGAAAAATTTTCTACGGAAATGGATTCAGCTCCTTCCAGTGCATCAGCAAGAAAAGGATCTTGCAATGCCTTCTTTTCAAGCGCATGCATCTCGGCCGAGGTTAGCTCACCGTTCCTGTATTTTTCGATATCGTCTTTCCAATCAGCCATTTCGCTCCATGCAAATTTTTAAGTTGCGCTTTCCGTTTTGGATATAGCTCTTGACTTTGTTCAAATCAAAACCCGTAAGCCCTGTTATGTCTTTGTAGCATCTCTCTTGCAGGTAAAACAACCTCACACATTGTTGCTGATCATTCGCCAACTCGGCAATACACTTCTCCAATTTACTAAGATTTTGCTCCATTTCAGGTTCCTCCTCCAGATGCAACAAAAACTGGTTTTCCATAAGCTGGGGCGAAAATTCTTGCGTGCGCTTTCCCTTTTGTGCCCGTAGGTGCATTAAGCAATGGTTTCGTGCAGTTACATAAAGCCAGCTTTTAAAGTTTTCTACCTCGTGATTTAAAAGCGTAGTGATCAATTTTTCAAATAACTGCATCACGGCATCCTTTGCTTCATCCCTGTCCTTTAGGTATTTCAAGCAAACACCATACACCAAAGACGCATAGCGTGAATACAACTTGCCCAAATGCGTCAACTCCCCCGACTCCTTATAAAGTTGGATCAGTTCTAAATCGGACAGTTGTTGGTCTACCACGCTTCAATATAAAATTTTTTAACGTTTCGTTTAGTGCGCTGTAAAATCTTTGGCTTGTCAAAGGAAAAAATTGCGGTTCCCCGATAAAAATCGGGGCCTGTCATCCGATCCAAACTCCACGATACAAAAGCCTGCACCTCATGCTGATGCTGGGCTTTCCACTACTCTGGCCAAACCGCACTCTACAAAGTTATTGCATACTATAACATACCGATTTATTAATGAATTATTCGTAAATCGTAAACCAATCCGAAAAGTTTAAAACATAGGCACATCAAATCTTAATTCTATTTATGATCATCATTGCAGATAGCGGAGGTTCTAAAATCGATTGGCGGCTTCTCAAAAATGACAAGACCATCGATCAAGCAAATAGTGCTGGTTTCAATCCGTATTACCAGCCCATCGACCACCTCAAAAACATTATCAAAGAATCTTTGCTCAATTGCATCACTGAGCCAGTGACGAAAATATTTTTCTACGGCACAGGTGTTTCCTCTGAAAAAAACCAGCAAGTCATTCAAACTGCCTTTGCAGAACATTTTGAAAAAGCGAAAATCGAAATTGGTTGGGATTTATTGGCCGCAGCTCGTGCTTTATGTGGACAAGAGCCAGGCATTGCTTGCATCTTAGGCACAGGGTCCAACTCCTGCCAATACGATGGAAATAAAATTGTGGATAACGTAGCCAACTTAGGTTGGATATTAGCAGATGAAGCATCTGGTACTTACCTAGGCAAGCAGCTCATCTTCGATTATTTTAGAAAGAACATACCCGAAAAATTGGCTGCTCAGTTCCACGCACGCTTTCCGTGGACACGCGAAGAGGTGTTGGAAAAAGTCTATCAACAAGAAAAACCAGGTGCTTTCTTAGCTAGCTTTGCTAAATTTATTTTTCAACATTTGAAAGAACCGTATTGCTACAAGTTAGTTTACAACAGCTTCTCTGCTTTTTATGAAAACAACGTGATGAAATACAAAGGCTACCAAGAGACGAAAGTACACTTCACAGGCTCTATCGCTTTTTACTTTAGCGATGTCCTTCGCCAAGTGGCCAATGATAAGGGTATTACGGTAAAAAATATTTTAGAAGGACCCATTGCGGGATTGACACTTTATCATCAGAAGGATATTTGATTTTTGCTTTGCGTATTTTTGCTCTCTAAGCCCTAATGCCTAATTCCCAATGCCTTTAAGTACAACCGAATCTTCTTCGCACTACAACCAACTCGAAAACATGAGCGTGGAAGAACTACTCACGAGCATCAACCAAGAAGACAAGAGTGTACCATTGGCTGTTGAGAAAGTGATACCCAAAATTCAAGAATTAGTAAAGGCATTAGCAGAAAAGATGAAGCAAGGTGGCCGTCTATTTTATATTGGGGCAGGCACCAGCGGGCGCTTGGGTATCTTGGATGCCTCTGAAATTCCGCCAACGTACGGCATGCCGCAAGGCAAAGTGATCGGCTTGATTGCAGGAGGTGATACCGCTATTCGCAAGGCAGTGGAAAACGCAGAGGACGATCCCGCGCAAGCGTGGAAAGATTTGAAAGAATACAATATTGATAAGAATGATGTATTGATCGGCATTGCCGCCTCGGGCAGAACACCTTATGTAATTGGGGGAGTGAAGGAAGCCAAGAAGCACGGCATTGTCACGGGTTGCATCACGTGCAATGCGGGCAGTGAACTCGGTGCCCATGTTGATTACTCGATTGAAGTGGTGGTGGGACCAGAGTTTGTCACAGGCAGTACCCGCATGAAAGCAGGCACTGCACAAAAATTAGTTCTGAATATGATCTCCACTGCTGCCATGATCCTTCTTGGCCGTGTGAAAGGGAACAAAATGGTGGATATGCAATTAACCAATCACAAACTGGTGAACCGTGGTGTGAAGATGATTATGGATGAGTTGCATGTGAGTGAAGAGCAGGCTGAGGAGTTGTTGAAGAAATTTGGGAATGTGAGGGGTGCTATCGAGAGTATCAAGTAATCTTCTTCTACAACAACGCCAACTGCGCACTGCCCACCTCTGCATCGGCTGGCACTAAATATTGCCGTCTTGTTTTTACTTCTAAGCAAAGCACTCGGGTTCTTTTGGTAATTCCTTTTTTAAACCACCTGCCATGGAAACTAAAAATGCTGCCTTCGGGGAGATGAGAGACGAGGGTGGCCCGTGTCAGTTTCTCATCATACAATCTAAAAATTGCTGTTAGCTCAGGATCAGAAAAGCTGGAGGCCTTTGGATTGGCCATGTGTTTTTTCAAGCCTTTCAATAGCGGCAAGGGGTAGACGACAGCATCCATCATTGGTAATATCAACTCCTGAAAGGTTCTTTTCCACTCACTGCCATGTGCAGAAACACGGTGGCCGTGAAGTTGGTGTACTTTGAGGTGTGCTACTTCGTGGATGTAAGTGGTGAGGAACAAATAGGGATGAAGGTCTTGGTTGATAGTGATCTGCTGCGTTTGCCCTGGGCGAAAGGTGAAGTCGCCCACTTTGGAAAGGCGTGCTTTCCTCAGCTTGAAAATAAATCGGGTGGCATCCCAAAGTGCAAAGCAATAATCTACAGAGGCAGATGGAACGTGATCTTCTAAAATTCGTCTTACAACCTCACCCTCGTCCACTTTCTGCTTGAGAGGGGTGACTCTATTTATTGGATTCATCTATCTATATGGGAAGGCTTAAGTTTTAAAACTTTCAAAGATAACCAGCCGTAGTGAAAGATGTAGGTAACCTACCGCCAGAGATCATTTTTTGTCTTGAAATAAGTTTTTCACTAAAAGGTAGGATGTCATTGCTGAAAGCTAAACTGGATTTCGGTGTCTGTCTTCGCAAGCCAGGCCGTCAATTGCCTTATAGCTCGCTAGGGTTACATTGTACACCGCAAAAATTATTTATCTTTCGAATTCAATTCAACCTTGGTGAAACGAAGAAAGGCACTTAAACAGATCGGAATTGGCTTATCGGCTGGTATGTTCATGCCACAATTTTTGGCCTCTTGCAAAAAGGAAAATGCGGGGCCTGAGATCCCTTTTAATGGAAACGTTATTGTGATCGGTGCAGGTGCTGCGGGTTTATATGCTGCGGATATTTTACGCATCAAAGGGATCAATGTAACCGTGCTAGAGGCTGCCAGCCAACCAGGTGGCCGTGTGCGTTCTTTGCGCAACCAAACTAATGTGCAGTACCAAACTTTTAGCACTGCCTCTCAAGCTGATTTTCCGGTTGAGCTAGGTGCAGAGATAATTTACGGGTCAGACTCTTCGTGGGGAAAAATTGTAAGCGATTTGCGCATACCTACCAATGAATTGAGTTTGACGGCACCACGGTATATTTTGGGCAACACAGCAAAATCATCAGCCGATTTGCTAAACGATAATGATTTTAAAGACGTTCAAAGTTTTGTTAATGGGCTCCCCAATTTTTCGGGGGGTGGTTCCATCAAAGATGCTGCTCCTGTTAGTGCGCAGGCACAAGCACTGCTCAATTCGCTAGTAGGAAATTTCTATGGCTCATCCATAGATAGGATTGGCGCAAGCGGTTTGGCTGAATCATTGAAGTTGATCAAGCATGACAACAAGCAATTGGTCACTCAAGCAAACCCTTGGCAGGATGTTTTAATCTCGCGCTTTAGCGAAATGTTGGCTGGCGTACAGTTTAATACCGTGGTTAAAAGCATCGACTGGGGAAGTGATGTAGTTACTATTACAGACTCTAACGGAAAGCAGTACACTGCTAAGAAAGTAATTGTGACGATCCCTCTTGCTTCTTTGAAAAGCGGAGGCATTGGTTTTAACCCCGTATTACCTGCCTCAACTACAAGTGCAATGGCTAACTTTGGAATGGATGCATCTGTGCGCATGGTATTGGATTTCAAAAAGAATTTTTGGGGAAATGATTCTAGTTTTCTTTGGGGTGGAAGTACTGTTCCGCAATATTTTAACGCAGGAGTAAGTAGGAGTAAATTTTATCGCACCATGTCTCTTACTATTTACGGACAAAAGGCGCTGCAGCTTTCTTCTCTACCTGATGATTACAATAGAACTTTACAAGTGCTGGCAGAATTAGATACAATTTATGCAGGGCAAGGAACACAGTATATTAGGCGAGACTTGGATAACTCAAATAACGCTACCAATATTCTCTCATTGGTAAAAGATTGGGGCAAAGATGAATTTACAAAAGGCGGTTTTTCTTATCCATTGGTAGGTGCAACTCTTCAACATCGCAAGGATTTAGCCGCACCACTATCTGACAAATTATTTTTTGCGGGCGAAGCAACTGATTTCAGCGGAGATGCAGGCTCTGTGAGTGGAGCATTGAACTCTGCCGTGCGCGTAGCAGAGGAGGTAGTGAAATCGATAACAGGGTAGGTGCCTATTATCAATTGCTAAAATTCAAATTCCTTACCCCTGCAGCCCAGTAAATAGTAGCTTTCATTTTTTCATACTCGGCTTTTAGCTTTAATAGTTTTGATTGTGATTGAATTAGCTTCTCTTGCTGCACGTTGATTTTAAACAAATCACTTTCGCCATTTTCTAAATTGAAAAGTTCAGCTTTTAATAATCGATCATAATTGGCCGCCACAGAAGTTTGTTGCACGAGTATCTGGCTGGTATTCACAATTTGATTGAACACTGCGTTGATCTGATTGACGATTTCGCGCTCCGCTTGTGTTTGTTCGTATTGGGTGCTTTGTATCTTGATTTTTGTTTGTGCCAATTTCGCTCTTTCTTTTCTTATCAAAATGGGCATAGAAAAATCTAATCCGAATTTGTAATCATTCAAAAAACGGAACGACTGAAAATCGCCATTTGGTCGAAGTGGCTGATTGATGAAATTATAATTCAAATCTAATCTTGGTTTTAAATATTCGGCAGCTAGTTTTCGATCTACTTCTAGTTGATCGAGCTTCACGCGAAGCTTCACCAACTCAGGGTGGTTTTGCTTGGCTTGTAGTGTAAGGTCTGTCAATGTTTGTAAGGCAAGAAGCTCACCATCGTTTTGTGTCAATACAGGAGCTACATCATTGGAAAGTTGAACCGGATAGCCTGTGTTGTCCCATAGGTAATTGGAGATTTTTATTCCTGTATTTAAAAATTCAAGAAAGGCTTCTTGCCTATCCACCAACCGCTGCTGCAAAATAATCTTTGCTTGCACTGTATCAATAGTTGAAGCTTCACCGTATGTGGCGTCTAATTTTACTCGCCTAAAAATCTCTTCCGCAATCACTGCGTTTTTCCCCATCAACCGATAGTTATAATACGAGAAATACCATTGCCAATAATCCTTGGCGGCATCCAACAAAATTTTATTGATGAGCTTTATCTGTTCGGCAGCAGCCATTTGAGTAAATAGTTTCGCTTGCTTAAATGCTGCTCTGCGATCATCGGTAAAAAGCCCTCGGCCAAGTGGCAAAGAAATTCCAGTTGTCAGTTGACTATTATCAGATGAGCCACCCACGATATTCTCTGGGTCAATGAATAAACCCGAATTGCTTTCATAACCAATTTTTGGATCGATGGGAAACCAAGTAGGGATGGTGAACGAAGAATTGAATTTATTGTAATAATCCTTTTTGTCGAATTCTTTTATGTTCAACTGCGCCTGCACTTTTGGATCGAACGCTCCGCGCGCCATTCGTATTTCTTGGCGAGCCACTTCATTCAATAATCTTGTCTGCTTCACAATTGGGTGGAACTCCAGCATGGAAGCGTACATGTTATCTAGCGAAAATGCTTTAATGGAATCGGGAAGAATGAAAATGGAATCCATGGCTGTTTGGCCGTAGGAAAAAACGGAGCAAAACATTGCTAGTGAAAGTAAAGAATTAAAAAGGTGATGTGATGTAACTTTATTCCTCGCAGAGTCTCCGCCTCGGGACTCTGCGTCTCTTTCGCTCGTGTTTGCGCAGAGTCCCCGAAACGGTAGACTCTGCGAGGAATTAAAAGCAAAAAACGGATGAGATAGTTTTGCAAATATTTTTTTGGCGGCATGGCGAAACGCCAGCGGGCTATCCGCTACAAGTCCTCGCTCGTTCCTCGCTGTGGGCTTTTCGCTACTATCCCTTGCCGAGGTGTGTTCAATTTGTGAGCGTTTCATTAATTTTTTTTGGAAGGCCATGAACTTTGTTCCTCGCGGAGTCTCCGTCTCGGGACTCTGCGCCTTTTCTAAGGATTTCAACCTTAGTAGAAAATTACCTACAAAGAGAAAATCCAACCTTATTACCTTATTGAGATAAGCGCAGAAAACTAAAATAAGGTAATAAGGTTGTGCTGATTTCATAAAACTATTCTTCTACTAAGGTTTTATTCCTCGCAGAGTCTCCATCTCTGAACTCTGCACTTCTTTCACTCGTGTTTGCGCAGAGTGCCCGAAGCGGGAGACTCTGCGCCCCTCTCATTTGTGTTTGCGCTGAGTCCCCGAAACGGGAGACTCCGCGAGGAAAGAGTGAAATGAATACGATGAAAAATTTTCTCATGCTTAGGCGTCTGCTTCCTTAGATTCCATTTTCTTTTTTGAATCTTCCATCTCAGGTTCTTTGTACAAGCTGGGTGGGAAGCCATTCAACTGTCGCCACAATTCAAACCAAACTTTCACATCATCCAGCATTACCCATCCTTTTATCCCCGAGCCAACGCGAATTTGCTTTGGCCAATCAATATCTTTTTTATCGGGTATCACCAGTATGCGAAACTCTCCTGGCTTGGTATTCACATAGTCGATTACTTCCACAGTGCCACCAAATGTTCCCACCGAAATACTTGGCCACCCACTGAATTGCAATGCGGGAAATCCATCAAACTCAATGCGCACCCTTCTGCCTTTGCTGATCAATGGCACATCCATCGCTTTCACGTGCATCTCCACCGCTACGTCTGATGACTGTGGCATGATTGTGCAAACGGCATCTCCTTCTTTGATTGTTTCACCAATACCTGCTTGCGTAGCCTTCACCACGGTGCCTGCCTGTGGGGCAAGAATAAAATATTGCTGACTGCGAATTTCCATGTTGGAAAGTTCGTTGCGCATTTTTGCTAAGTCGGCCTGTGTATCAAATTGCTCAGACAGTGTATTGTTCAAATCCGATTCTGCTTTATTGATTTTGTCTAAGTACTCGGCTTGTACCCGCTCAATTTCAATTTCCGCATTTACAAAATCAGCCTCGCTGCCTTGGTATTTATATTCAATGTCTTGGAATTTTGTGAGTGGAATATTTCCAGCTTCAAATAGCTTTTTGTTCCGCTCATATTGATTTTTAAAGTTTTTAAAGCGGACTTCTTCTGCTTCCAGTTTTGCCTTAGCCTGATTCGTTTTAGTGCGCATTCCATCTTCTAATGCGCCAACTTGCCGCTGCAATGCTTTTGATTTTTGATTTTTCGATAGCAAGCTTTGTTCCTTCGCGGTGATCACTTGCTGAAGACGAAAAAGCATTTGAGGGTCAAAATATTTTTCTTTCACCTCCGTGAGGATGGCTATCGTATCTGATTTTTCCACAAACTGCCCTTCTTTTATTTTCCACACTTGGATTCTTCCCGCAATAGTGGTTTCAATAGTTTGTGGGCGATTGCTAGGAGAGAGTGCGGTTACTTTTCCGCTTCCGCGAATGTTCTGCTGCCACGGCAAAAACAAAACCACAAAGAATAAAATAAAAATTCCCAGCAACCATTTGGCCAAAATTTTTCCAGCCATGGGCGTATCTAATGAGCGCAAGGCGTACAATTTTTCTTGCGGCATTTTTTTCTCCACTGAGTTGGGCGAGATGTTAAGCATATCGATTAGTGGGTTATTCCGTTAAGTTCATTGTTCTTCAATAATTGCTCCATCGAACCGCTGGTTTTCACTTTGCCTTCGTCAAGCACCACCACGCGCTCACAGGCGCTCATTACTAGTGGGTCATTGGAAACGAATATCATTGTGCGCTTCGAGTCAGTGTGATTGAGCATCGCCAACAATTCCATTTTATCTTTTTTCGAAAGTGCTTGAAAAAAATCGTTCAAGATCAATAGCTTGGGTCGCTCTGCTAGACAGCGCGCCAAAATCAATTTGTAACAGAAGGACCCAGATAGGCCAATGCCACCACTGAGTACGTGTGAGTTGAGACCATCGGGCATGGCATTTATTGCATCAGCTATTCCTACTTCATTCATGGCATAGATCGCATCTTCAATCGTTTCGCTGGGTTTTCCTACGGTAATGTTTTCTAAAATAGTGCCATCGAAAATATCTTCACGCGAAATGTTTTTGGCCACATAGTCGCGCAAGTGAGTAAGATCTAAATCGCGGAGTGAATAATTGTTGATGGTGGCCACACCTTCATAGTCGCTGTAAAGCCCCGAAATAATATTGACCAATGTGGCTTTGCCCGAACCTCCAAAACCTGTGAGGCAAACTTTTTCGCCTGCTTGAATTTCGAGATTGATCCCGTTGAGGGAATATTCCGCATTGCCCTTATATTTGTATTTCAAATCTTTCAACCGCACCGAAAATCCTTTTGCATCAATCTTCTGAAAATCAAACCCACCAGAGCGCTCAATGGGCAAATCGGTTACGTGTGCTACTTTATCAACAGCCGTGAGTAGATCATACACCACATCCATGTACATAATAATTTTTTCTACAGCATTTAAAATCAAAATGATAACGATTTCAGAGGCTACCAATTGCCCTAGCGTTATTTGCCGATCTACCACCAGCAATGTTCCCATTATTAACAGGCCTCCAATGATCAACGCCTTGAAGAGTACAATAGCAGAGTATTGCGTAAGCAGCACTTGAAAGTGAATTTTTCGGTTTTTCAAATAGCTGTTTACATTTTGATCTGTTTTGCGAATAGGCAGATCGGTATTGCCCGCCAACTTGAAAGAGTGAATGGCACGCGCCAACTCCTCTAGCCATTGAGCCACTTTGTATTTGTATTTCGATTCTTGAATGGAAGAGTTAAGGCCGCGTGGCCCTGTGAAGTAAAAGATCAATGTGAGCGTGGCCAATAAGATCAACCCGAAGAAAACAAAGAATGGGTGGTACAATGAAATCAGCAATAGACCAAAAAGAATTTGTATCACTGCCGAAGAAAGATCGATCAATAACTTGGGAAGACCTTTTTGAATCGTCATCACATCAAAAAAACGATTGATCAATTCGGGCGCATAATTTTTTTGCAGTGCCTCTAAGCGAATGCGCGGAATGCGAAAAGCAAACTCAAAGGCTGCCTTGGTAAAAATCCTTCGTTGTAAATATTCTACTAAACTGATTTGAATCATTTGAAGAATTCCGCTCAAGATTACCCCAATGATTACTAGAGAAATCATCAAATAAACCGAACTAAAAATTACTCCACCCGAAATCAATTCAACAGTAGTTTGAATACCAAGCGGCACGATCAAACTAATTAATCCCACTACAATGGCATAAAACAAAATGTAAAGGATTTCTTTTTTTTCTGTTTTTAGCAGTTGTATCAGTCTGCGCAAGGGGCTTGGGTGATCTCCTTCGTCACCCGAAATGCTAACGGGGCTTTCATATGAATAGATGGCAAAGAAAGTAATCTCACCATTTTCATTTTTTAATAATACAGAGGGATCAAATAACTGTGTTTCATTGTCTGTCAAATTGATACGGATCAACTTTGTCTTCCCTTTATGGGGGACTATCAATGCCGGATGCAGGCCTTGCTCGTTGCGCAAAAATGTAAGCACCGGTGATTTTTGTTCACTGAAAAATTCCATGAACGTTTTTTCGTCCAATTGATTTTCCATGAACATGATGCGGATTTGATTGCCCGCCTCAGTCAAATCTCTTTTAAACTCTATGAATTCGTCATCTGAATAGGTGCGCTGGTTGGCCTCTACATGCTGAATGTCTTGTAAATTGAAACTGTGCTTCATGGCCAAGGCCACTTCGCGGATGCAACGGACGATTTGATTATTGTTCAGCATATTCTCTTTAAGCTTGAATAGAACGGAATACCACGTTTTCTAAAAAGATGTATAAGCGATTATAGCGATCTTCGTTCGCCTCAATGCTCGTGAGCGAAGGTAAATGATCGGCAAAGAAAAGTTGTTGATTGGCCGTAACTAAAATAGTGCTGACCAACGCGCGCGCAAACGGATAAGTGGGGTTCACCTCTTCGATGAGGAGTGCAATTTTTTTGCAAACGGCCTTAAAGCCAGCAAACAAGCCTTCTTTGTTGTGATCGTCAACGCCTTTTGTCAAGTATGTTTTATCGACTTCGGCAATCACAATACGGTGCAATGCTTCTTCATTCACAAATTCAAAAGTAGGGTCGTACTTTTTTTCCTCAGCCAGTACACGCAGGCATGCCTTCAATTTTTCTTTCGGATCACGAACCGTGCTTGTGAATATCTCCATTCTATATTCCATCCAGTTCCAATACCAGGCAATCAAATAAACCAGCAGCCGATGCTTGTTCTCAAAATATCTGTAAATGGAAGCCTCTGTTGAATCTATTTCTTCTGCCAATTTTTTAAAAGTAAACTGTTCAAAACCAAGCTTGTCGATCATCTCTACACTGGAATGGATGATCTTTTGCCCCAATTGGGTGTGCTGCGGATCGCGCAGATACAGGTGTTGATTTAATTTAAAAGTAAGGGTAGGCATCTTGATTGCTTTATAAGCAAATGTAATAGTAATGCTATCATTAATCGTAAGATGACCTGAAAAGGTTTTGAGAAATTCCATTTTTCTTCAAAAGGAGTCTTTAGAGCAACGTTTCACGAATCAAAATCCAGCAGCCCATAGCCAAAGTAAACCAGCCAAATGCCCTTTTTAGTTTAATTCCTGAGATTTTTTTGGAAAGTACGTTGCCGATGTGTACCCCAACAATGGCAATGGCCGTGATGGTGAGGAGAAACTTCCAGTCCATGCTCGTATTCAAGACATCGCCCAAAAAGCCAGTGAGCGAGTTGATGGCAATAATAAAGAGAGAAGTTCCTGCTGCGGTTTTCATAGGTAGGCCTGTTAAAAAGACCAATGCTGGGATAATTAAAAACCCGCCACCTGCACCAACTAGTCCCGTGAGAAAGCCGATGAGCGTACCTTCAATGATGATCAAAACTGTCTGGTATTTTTTTCTGCTAGGATGAATGTCTCTACGCCCTCTTATCATCGGTACGGAAGCCAGAACCATCAGCACTGCAAAGATGCCGAGCAGCAAAAGTCGTTTTGTAAAAATGAAATCTCCGGAATGAAAAAGAATATTCGGAATAGCTGGCACAATAAACTTCCGCGTAACAAAAATGGTGATGAGCGAAGGGATGCCAAATAAAAATCCTGTCTTGACATTCACTAAGTGATCACGGTATTTTGGCACTGCCCCTGCAAAACTAGTAGTACCAACAATAAACAATGAGTAGGCCGATGCGGTGACTGCATCGATATGAAAAAGGTAAACTAAAATGGGGATGGAAAGAATGGAACCCCCACCACCGAGTAGGCCGAGCAACAAGCCAATGAAAATAGCAGCGAAGTAGCCGAAGTATTCCAAGTGAATTTTTGGCAAGCTAAAAAATTGCCCGCTGCAAATAGAACCGATTAAATAAATTATTGACTCAGTTCTCTGATCTCAAAATCTTTTCCCTTGCCAAACTTGATCAGGTCTTTGATAGTATAACGCTCCAATGTGTGAAGGTCTTTCACCTTGAAATCACCATTCGTCAAGATGTTTTCAATCTGAAACTCGTAGCGGTCGCCAAAGTTGATGAGAAAATATTTTTTGCCAGTGCGCAACGCACCGAAGGAAAGACCAGCCATTTTACTATTTAGTTTAAATCTTCTTCCCTCTCCAACATCAAGATAGAAGTCTGAGGCACAATGAAATATTTTTCGCTTTCGTACATTACTTCAATTGCACCTCGTTGTAAAAAAATAGCAAGGTCTCCTTCTTGCGCTTGTAGCGGCAAGTATTTTATTTGGTCGTCTTTTCCTTTCCACAAATCATCCTCATCGGCAGGCATGGGCAATGGGTAGCCTGGCCCGACTTTGATGACATAACCTCGTTGTATTTTTTCTTTCTCTTGCACACCTGGCGGAAGATATAATCCACTTTCGGTTTTGTCTGATTCCTTTACTGGGCGAATCAATACACGGTCACCTACTACGATTAGCTTTTTGAGTTTATTATCGGCTGTTACTTTCATTGAATCATTCTTTAAATGCACTAAAGATTTAGTCGATTTCTCCTTGCTTGATCGTTCAAAGATAGATCATCAAACAATAATAAACAGAAGCCTACTTTTGCCAATATGCAAAAAATAAGATATCTCATTGGATATTTAAAAACACATTGGCTCGTTAAAGAGTTATCGTTTTAGTATTTTCCCTATCTTAGCCTGTTCAAATTCATTTTTTGACCGTTAAAGAAGCAAATAAGAAGCCTTTCAAAAGCTCAACTAGCAGATGGTTGTTGCTGGCGTTTGCTTTTTTCATCAGTGTGCCTGTTCTTTCACAAAACACAAAGGGCGATAAACCAGCGAGGTCGTTACCTAAGTTGATTTTTAAATCTAAACCAAAGAAAACAAAACCAGTAAAGTCTATAACAAGGGATATTTCAGGAAGACGGCTTCGCACTAAAAATAAATCAAGTGCAGCACGGGCCGTAGAACGCGCGCCTGCGCCTTACTTCGGAAGAAAGAAAAGAGGCGATCAAGCGGGCAAGCCAGTTGGCGGATCGATTGTCATTAGGTCTTCTACTGCAAGGGCTGCACGCAACAATGTATATCCCAACCGAGGGTCATTTGTCAACAACCCATCACGCAAGCCACGTACTACCCAAAAGTCATTTTCCAATAATGGAGCATTGGCGCGGGCAGCACGCCTTGGATCGAGCCCTCCTCCTTTTAGTAGGAAGAGAAGAATGGCACCACGATCGGCTTCAAGATCTTTTATCACCAGAGGAAGAAAAAATGTGTATTGGGGAAAATTCTCTAAAGGTGAAAAAGCCTTTACAAAAGATATTACGGGGCGACCGCTGCGCGCAAAAAATTATCGTACCCCATCGCCTGGTCTTATTCCGCAAGGCGATGTGTATAGAGGCAGAAAAAGATCAGGCGACAAACCATATCAAGGAACTTCTAAATCCAAATTTGCCACTGCTTCCAAACCTACAGAGCGTGCTTGGCGTGGGGATGTTTCGGGGCACCCTATCGGAAAAAATTCTTCTAAAAAAAGAATTGAAACTGCAGGTCAAAAATTCTATCCACGTAAGCTTTCCATTAGTGGAAAAAGGCAACAGCGTGCTGGCCGCCCCCTGCCAGGGAGTGGTTATCAATCTCGGACGCGATCGAGTGAATCTAAGCCTGGATTAAACCCCGTCCCCGTACGGCAACCCGGTGCAGGGGCATCGCGTATTCAAAAATTCGTTGGCAACTTAAAAACCCGAAGGCCTGAGAAAGGTGGAGGGAGCATTAGTGGTCGCTCAAGAAACAATGGAAATCAACCGATAGCTGTGCGCACACCTGGTTCAGGAGCGGCTCGTGCTGGTATTTTCTCTGGTAATATTAAAGCGCGAAGGCCTGAAAAAGGAGGCGGAAGTATTAGCGGTAGAAGTCTCAACAATCGCAATCAGCCCATTGCAGTGCGAGTGCCAGCATCAGGTGCAGCAAGAGTAGGAACATTCTCTGGGAATATTAAAGCGAGGAAACCAGAGAAAGGTGGTGGAAGCATTAGTGGGCGATTGAAAAATAATGGGGGCAACGCAATTCCTGTGCGGACTCCTCTTGGTAGCGCGGCAAGAGCAGGAACGTATAGCGGAAACTTAAAGGCTACTAGGATTTTTAATTATCGCGACCAGGGGGAAGAATTCACGGGCTTCTTAAAAGCCAGAAAACCCGTGAAGGGCGGAGGGAGCGTGAGTGGAAAGCTATGGAATAATAAAGGTAATGCAATTGATGTGCGTACACCGCTTTCGCGGGATGCAAAGGCGGCCAATTACTCGGGCAGGATAAAACACAATTACGGTTATTTCAGAAGCCCGCACTCAGCAAAAAAGGCATTGAAGAAAAAAGAACCAACCGATAATCTATTTGCTGTAGGGGGATTACCCATAAAAGTAAAACGTGATTACAAGTTTGTTCAAAACCCAAAGGCTGCCAAAAAATCACTACGTAAAAAAGAGCCAGATGATGACGTCTTTGCGGTAGAGGGATTGCAGGTAAAAGTAAAGCGTGACTATCGATTCATTCAAAACCCAAAATCTTCCAAGGCATCTCTAAAGAAAAGAGAACCAACCGACCAAGCGTTTGCTGTCACAGGCCTTCAGGTCAAAGTGAAGCAAGGAAAATATCAACGAAATCCCGAATCAAAGAAAGGGGCACTCATGGGCATTGGTCCCAATTCTGCTACGGTGAAAGCGAGCGAATACCAGGGCAGAATGAAAATGATTGGGAGCTACACCCATAACCCTAGCAGTGCTAAAGCAGCAGCGAACACCATCAGACCTAACAGTGCTTTTGCAAAAGGCAATTCATTTATAGGCAGGACACGGTTAACAAAAAACTATCGCCACAACCCAAAGAGCGATAAAGACGCACTAAAAGTGATTGCGCCAAGTAGAGCTTACGCACGCATCAATAATTACCAAGGCAATTTGAAAATGAGCAAACCTCATGGAAGCAAACTTCACCCGGATGCTAAATTTGCCCACGACCACAATGATAATGTAAAGAGTGAGCGAACTATTTTAACAAATGTAAAGTTGTGGTGGTCTAAACTGTTTAAGAAGAACGATACCCAACCTACCGCAGTAAAAGAAAAAGTAAGGAGGCCAAGGTATGATAAAAAGGAGCGCGAGTTGTGGAAAGACCTTTACGATTAACTACTAACAAATGAATTGGATTGAATTAAACTCTGAAGAAAAACTAGCAGAGGCAAAAGCAGCCTCAAAAAATAAACCCATAGTCTTGTTTAAACATAGCACAACTTGTTCTATCAGCAAAACAGCTCTTAATCGACTGGAAAGAAATTGGAAGGAAGAAGAAGTAGCGGGAACAAAGGCTTACTATTTAGATTTACTTTCACATCGAAACATCTCCCATGAAATTGCGAACTTGTTTGATGTAGAGCATCAATCCCCACAAGTGCTCATCATTCAAAACGAAAAATCTGTTTACGATCGCTCTCATTTTGACATTGACTATACTGCTATCAAAAAAGAGATCGAAAAACTTTCTAAGAGTGAGCCTGTTTAATCTAAAAATCAAAATAAATCGTTTGCTTCAAATTCTCTGAAAGACTTAGTGCAACAGGGCAAGTCTGTGCAGCGTTTTTTAATTTTTGCTTTTGAATATCCGTGGCAACCAAATGGGGATGCGAAAAATTGATTTTGATTTCGGCAATCTTGCGTGGATTGGCGCTCATTACCTTTGTCACTTCTGATCGTAGTCCCTTCAAGTCAATGCCCTCCCGTTCAGCCAACATACCCATGATGGTCATCATGCAACTACTAAGAGCAGCACTGACCAAATCCGTAGGACTAAATGCTTCTCCTTTACCGTTATTGTCGGTAGGGGCATCTGTCGTTATTGTATTACCTGATTTCAAATGAACCCCTTTTGTACGAAGCCCACCCAAATACTCTGTTGTGGCCATGATTGTTTCCATAATATTAAAACTTTAAGTAGCTTTTTTTCGTTGGCTATTTACCTTAAATTTCGAGATAGTTAAATTCAAAATGAGAAAAGGCTTAAAAATAGTTGGTTTGCTGCTGCTGGTAGGAGGTACGCTTCCCTCTTTTTGCCAAACCCAGGATAGCTATGAGTATAATTCTGAGTTTACTTGGGGTATCAACAAAAATTCATCGGGCGGCCTAATTGGTGGATTTACCTTTAAGAAAGCAAGGAGGCTTACCAACAATATGTTCGAGACTTTTGGCCTTGAGATTATGAATGTAAAGAATCCACAAGAAACCAAGGTTCAATCGCAGGCAACGGGCAATTTCTTTATTTTTGGAAAGAGTAATTATCTCTACGCATTCCGTTTTCAATATGGTAGGGATATTGTACTTTTTACTAAAGCTCCACAGCAAGGTGTTGAGATTAAAGCGGTACTGGCCGCAGGTCCGTCTATCGGCATTGTAGCTCCATACTATATTGAGAGAGCTGTAGATGGGGGTGGTCCATTCAATACTACAAATGAGCAATATGACCCCAACAATCCTAAACATAGTATCGACAAAATTTACGGAACAGGCTATCTGTTTCAAGGTCTTGGCAGCTCAAAAATTCAACTTGGCGGCAACATAAAAGCAGGTATCAATTTTGAATTGGGTGTGGTAAAAAGCCAAGTCACAGGCTTTGAAGTAGGAATTTTAGTGGATGCCTATTTTAAAGAGGTGGTGCTTATGCCCACAGCCACCAACCGCGCTATTTTTCCTACTGTGTATTTCACTCTGTTCTACGGTAGCAGAAAATAAAGTTGCCATTTCGTGCAACAAAATAAACTTGTTGTTTTCGAACCTTCTTAGTTAGAAGACGTAACTAATCACAGTTGTATTTTAAAACTGGATTGTTATGGAATTAAAAAAATCGAAAAAAGCTGATCTTAGAGATAAAAGAGGCCTATTCTTCGGCATAGGATTGGTAATAGCGCTTTCAAGTCTATTAATGGCTTTTGAGTGGAAGAGCTACGATAGTAAGTTGGATTTACTTTCTGCAAAAAGTACTAACACATTCGAAGAAATGATAGAGGTGCCCACCACCCAGCAACCGCCCCCAGCCGCACCTGTTATCCAGCAGCCTCAAATTGTGGAGGTACCTGATGATGAGGAGATCCAAGAAGACTTGAATATCAATTTAGATAATGAAGCCCCCCGAATAGAGGTAGTTACGGTGGCCGCTGTTGAAGAGCATGCAGAAGAGGTAGACGAGATTTTTACGATTGTAGAAGAATCTGCTTCGCCTGCAGGTGGAATGACCTCCTTCTACAAATACTTGGTAGACAATATGAAGTACCCCCCGCAAGCACGGAGGCTAGGAGTAGAGGGAAAGGTAACGCTCAGTTTCGTTGTGGATAAAAGTGGGGTCATTAGTGATGTAAAAGTCCTGAGGGGAATTGGCTCAGGCTGTGATGAAGAGGCCACTCGTGTAATGCGAAACGCACCTTCTTGGAATCCGGGTAAGCAGCGTGGAAAACCCGTAAAGCAGCGTTGCATAATGCCTATTAGTTTCAAAATGTAATTAATCAATTTCATTATTCTAGTCGGTAAGGAGTAGGCTCCTGCCGACTTTTTAAATTAGGATATACCCTGTCGCGGCAAGCTCAATACTCTCTTTCAGGCCTTCAAACCCATTATTTGCTAAAAAAGGCAAAAAAAAATTCACCTTTTTGTGACTTGATAGGCACAAATGGATTCTATTCCTATATTTGAAATCCTAAACTGAAATGTATGGAAGCGAAAAAGTCAGAGAAAGCAGATTTGACAAAAAAAACAGGGTTGTTTTTTAGCATTGGCCTCTTATTTACTATGGCCTTAGTGGTGATGGCTTTTGAATGGAAAAGCTATGACGACAAGATTAGTCTTATGGAGGGCAAAAGTACTAACGTGGTAGAAGAAATGTTGGAAGTGCCACCTACTGAGCAACCACCACCAGTAGCTCCTATTATTCAGCAACCGCAAATTATTGAGGTGCCTGATGAAGAAGAAATCAAAGAAGACCTGAACATAAAATTTGATGTGGAGGTAACAGAAGATACGAAAGTGGAAGCTGTTACAGTGGTGGCCGAAGAGCCAAAAGAAGAAGTAGATGAGATTTTCTCTGTGGTAGAAGAAACAGCTACGCCAAAAGGAGGACTACCTGCATTCTATAAGTTCGTTGGCGAAAAAATGAAATACCCTGCCCAAGCAAGAAGGATGGGTGTGGAAGGAAAAGTGTTCGTTCAATTTGTAATTGGAAAGGACGGTTCTATCAATGATGTAAAAATCATTAAAGGAATTGGTGCTGGTTGCGATGAAGAAGCTGCCCGTGTGATGCAAAGTGCTCCCTCTTGGAATCCTGGTAAACAACGTGGTAAGCCTGTAAAGCAGCGTTATACTTTGCCTATCATTTTCAAGTTAGGATAATCACAAACTCAAAATATTGAAAGACCCTGTCGGAATTCGGCAGGGTTTTTTTATTTAATAAGGAATCCTAAAGCCAGCCCAACCAAGATCGCTGCCCATGATGGCAGTTTGGTAAAGGCCATCAAGCAAAAGGTGCCAATGGTAAAGGCAAGGTTAAGAAAAGTATTTTCCAATGGCTGGAACAATAGAATGGCGCCAGCGGCCACGAGTCCTGCACTAGCAGCATTGATACCCTCTAATGAAGCACGAATGGGGCGGAATGCTTTAAGGCTTGCCCACAGGCGAATCATAAAAAAGATTAAGAATGTGCCAGGCAAAAATATCCCGCCTGCTGACATCACTGCTCCCAAAATTTTACCTCCTATTCCAAACTCGCGCATAGATAATGCACCGATGTATGCGCTGAATGAAAACACAGGGCCTGGCAGTGATTGCGCCAATGCATACCCAGACAAAAATTCTTCATTGGTCAAATATTGCTTGGGCGCATACTGCACAAATTCGGTATACAACAAAGGAGTAAGTACTTGTCCACCTCCAAAAATCAAACTTCCATTTCGATAAAAATTTTCGAATAGACGTATGGGTAGAAATGAAGGCATTGTTTTAGTAAAACTTCCTAGCATGGCAGCTAAAATCAACACACCAATCCAAAGTGAAAAGTTGGCCCACGTTACATCAATTTTCTTTTTAGGTTCGCGCGGATGCGCTTTGTAATTGAATGCGGTAATCGCCCCAGCAATTAAAAGTGTGATGGGAAAAACGAATGGTGTTTTAATTAGATAAGACGCTATTCCTGCCGCCAACATGATAGCTACTGCACGCCAAGTAGTCACCATTTTTAAACTAATGGTATATGCCGCATAGGCCACAAAGCCTACAGCCATTGGTTGGATAAAGCGAGTGAAGGCAAGTGATATTTGTTTCGATTCAAAACTGCTGATCAATATTCCAGCAGCAGTCATGATGGCCACGGATGGAAGCATCCAAATTAAAAGAGTGAGATATGCTAGACCTGGACCACCTAATTTATAACCAACTGCGGTGAGTGTTTGCGTAGAGGTAGGGCCTGGCAATACCTGGCAAAGGGCGTTGAATTCTATCAACTCTTCTTCGGTAACATACCCTCTTTTTTTTGCCAATAAATTTTGAAAATGGACAAGGTGAGCCTGAGGTCCACCAAAACTTGAGATGGACAGAAAGAAAACATCTTTCAGGAACTTGCTATTTTTAAAAGGCTGCGTCAACTTATTTTTTCAAGCCTATTTCGCGGAGGCGCTGGTTCAAAAAATCGCCAGCGGTAATATCATCCCATAGTTTAGGATGCTCGGCATCTATACAACTTGATAACGAAGCAAGGTTCATTTCAGAGCGTGGGTGCATGAAGAACGGAATAGAGTAGCGTGGTTTGTTCATCAATGCACGGGGTGGGTTTACTACTCTATGAATAGTTGATTTTAATTTTTTGTTTGTCAGTCGTTCGAGCATATCACCTACGTTCACTACCAATTGCTCGGGCAAGGCGGTGATGGGGATCCACTTGCCATCGCGCCTTAATACTTGAAGGCCATCTGCACTGGCACCCATGAGCAATGTGATTAAATTAATATCGCCATGCTCGGCAGCGCGCACGGCATCGGCAGGAACGGCATCGGGATTTTCTATGGGGAAGTAGTGGATGGGGCGAAGGATACTGTTGCCGTGCTTTACTTTTTTATCAAAGTAATCTTCGGGGAGATTAAGATATAGTGCAATAGCTTTGAGCATTTGCACTCCAGTGCTTTCTAATCTTTTATAAACTTCCAATGCTACACCTTCAAGTTCCGGTAATTCTTTTGGCCAAATATTATCGGGATATTCTTTTTTGATGGAATCGTTATCAAGCACTTCTTGCCCAACGTGGTAAAATTCTTTCAAGTCGCCTGTGTTGCGGCCTTTAGCGTGTTCTTTTCCTTTGCCAATGTATCCGCGCTGGCCAGCTAATCCAGCAATCTCGTATCGTTGTTTTATTTCATCAGGCAAGGCGAAAAACGTTTTGATGGCTTCGTACAATTTTGCGGAGAGATCATCGGTAAGATAATGATTGCGCACGGCCACAAAACCAATATTGTTGTAGGCTGCACCGAGGTCAGCGACAAATTTCTTTTTCTTTTCGGGGTCGTTCCCAGTGAAGTCGGCCAAGTCAAGCGAGGGGACTTCATCGTATAATATATCTGGCATAGTATTTCCGTTTTTAAACCTAATGCAAGCTACTTAATTTTTGAGTAAATTTACTCACTTTGTTCGGGGCAGTCACTCGGCCAGGGATAGAAGTGGAAAGCCCGAAGTGTGATGGCCTTGTGCGTGGTCGGACTTGAAACGGATAGCCCGGTGGCCTTGCGCCTCGCTTGGCCAGGCCGCCAATTATTTTTGAATTGTATTGGACACCCTTAAAATAAAATCTATGAAAACCAGCAGAAGGAAATTTGTGAAAGATGCGTTGAAGGCCACAGCAGTTGTTGCCGTTGGCACTTCTATTTTGAAATCAACTGAGGTATTTGCGGAGGTTGCACCTGTGCAGTTTGCTCAAACTGCATTGCCCTACGCATATGCGGCACTGGAACCGAACATTGATGCGATGACGATGGAAATACATTACGGCAAGCATCATGCTGCGTATGTTAAAAATGTGAACGATGCGATTGCCGCGGATAAAATTTCGTTTACATCTGAAAAAGATTTCTTTGCTAATGCCTCGAAGCTATCAGCCAAAGCGCGCAACAATGGTGGTGGTGTGTGGAACCATAATTTCTTCTGGCAAGTAATGAAACCAAATGGCGGAGGTGTGCCAACGGGCAAAGTGGCGGATGCGATCAACGGTGCGTTCGGTTCGTTTGATAAATTCAAAGAACAATTTACAGATGCTGCCATGAAACGTTTTGGTTCTGGTTGGGCGTGGTTGGTACATGATGGGAAATTAAAAATCGGTTCTACGGCTAATCAAGATAATCCGTTGATGGACTCTAGTGAGTTGAAGGGAGCTCCTTTGCTAGCGCTTGATGTTTGGGAGCACGCTTATTATCTAAAATACCAAAACAAGCGCAATGAATATGTAGCCAATTGGTGGAACACGGTGAACTGGGATGAGGTGGCGAAGGGGTTGAAATAAAATGTTAATCAGTGATTGGTATTAAGTTTGAATTGGTGGATGTTTGTTGATCATGCGTAGGCACTTTCCATTATTATTATTCATACATTTTTTCACAGCGCTTCACGCTCAACAATCGCAGCCCGATAAGGTAGATTCGCTTACGCGCCTTTTAAAAATCGCTTCGGCAGATTCTGTGAAAGTGGATTTGCTCAACCAACTTGGGTTTGAGCATTGGACGGTGGATGGAGCGCTAGCCGAGCGTTACGGAAAGCAAGCATTGGAACTCAGCAAACAATCGGGCTACAAGCTAGGTGAAGCAATGGCCTACCGCGTGATGGGCGTTTCGCATTGGGCACGGGGCAACTTGATTGAGGCACTGCCGCTTGTTTTGAAAGGCCGTGATTTGTACAAAAGCATTGGTAATACATTGGGCGAAGGAAATTGCACGATGAATATTGGCATGGTGTATGACGAGCAGCAAGACAAGAAAAAAGCGTTGGACTATTATTTTGCGGCCATCGATCTTTTTAAAAAACTAAATAATGAGCAACGTATTGCAATCGCTTTCACTAAAGTAGGCACGATCTATACTGAGCAGAAAAGATTTGATGAGGCTCTTCTCTTTTTAAATGATGCCTTTTCCATTCATAAGAAAAATAAATTTGATTTTGGCATTCTTGAAATCAACAACCGCCTTGGTTTGTTGTACCGCGACAAAGGTGAATTAAAGAAGGCGGAGAATTATTTAACCGAATCTCTTTCCATTGCCCGAAAGAAAAAAGACCAAGAGCACATTGCAAAGAATTTAGAAAATTTAGCAAGCACTTACTTATTAAAAGGCGACCTGACTAAAGCAGAAATGTGCCTGAAGGAAGCTTACCCAATTGCCGAACACAATGGCTACAAAAAATGGTTGCGAGATATTTTGCGTGACTACAAGGATTTATCGCTGATGCGAAATGACCCGAGCCATGCCGTTTACTATTTTTCTCTGTACGAAAACTTAAAGGATAGTATTTTCAGCGAGGAGAAGGCCGCGCAGTTGGCCAACCTACAGATGGAATATGTGATGGCAGAAAATGAAAAAGGACGCAAGTTGCAAGAACAAGAAATCCAGTTGTTGCAGCAGCAAAGGAAGTTGGATCGCTTCTTTCTTTTTTTATTGATTGGCTGGATAGTGGTGTTGGCCATTGCGGGCTATGTGATCTTTAGAACGCAGCGCTACCGCATAAAGAAGAACAAAGAACTTCTTCTACAACAAAGGCAATTGGCTCAGTCGCAACAAGAACTGGCACAGATAGAAATTGAAAATGCCAAGTTGAAAGAAAAAGAATTGAACAGCGAACTGGAATTTAAAAACAAGGAACTGACTTCTTACACAATCAACTTCATACGCAAGAATGAATTGATGGAAGAGTTTAAGGTAAAGCTGGAAGAATTGAGAAAACAGTTGCCGAGTGAACTAACCAACGATGTGAACTCACTCCACCGCATGGTGCAAAACAATAATATTGATAAAGACTGGGAAGATTTCAAACTTACGTTTGAGGGTGTACATCATAATTTTTTCAGCAGCCTGCTCCAACGGTTTCCTGAGCTCAGCCCTACTGAATTAAAGCTCTGCGCCATGCTGCGCTTGAACTTTAACTTAAAAGAAACAGCAGCGGTCATGGGCATTTCATCAGATAGCGTAAAAACTTCGCGTTATCGACTACGGAAGAAGCTGAATTTGCCAGCGGAGCAAAATCTTACTGACTTTGTGATGGGTTTTGGACAATCATGAGCTCTTGCATACCTCATTTTAACTTATCATTAATGCCTTTTTACCCATCTATTACCTTAAAACTACTGATGACTAAGATGGCTCTTTACGCTCTTTGTAATCAAAAACAAAGTGATGTTTTATAGTGGTGGCTTCCGTTTTAATTGTAGGGCAGGGTTAATATAAACTGTGCATCTGTGACAACGATGCCCTGGTCTTTCTTTATGAAAAATCGGCTTTCGATAAGTGAAGGAAACACACTTTCGCACAATCGCTAAAAATCTTAGCCACAAAATCTCTTTTTTATTTCCAAAAGATTCGCCTTTTTACATCCTATAACCGAAACACCATGACCCAAACACCCAAATTTTACCGAAACCTCTGGGGAGACCTTCAGGGACAGCTTGATGTATCCAAGTGGACCAGCGTGACCACCGCGTGGGATCAAAAGAATTACAAAGAATCGTTTCTCTATCTGCTCGATTACATTAATATGTCGCTGCGGCAGAAGCATGGCAATGCTGCTCAATCAGAATTCAATGTGCCGCATGGCTCGGTGGTGGTGAACATGGCCATCAAAGGCGAACAATTGGAAATCAATTGCGGCTTGGTAGACATTGCCAGTGCCGCGCGAGTACCCTTGTTGCGCAAGGCTACTGAGTTGAATTTTTATCCGATGTGTTTGGCACAGATGCGCCTAACAGGAAGTCAACTCACATTCCATTACAAAGGAACACTGGACACGTGTGAGCCTTACAAAATTTATTACGTGCTGAAAGAGATTTGCCAAACAGCTGATCGCTACGATGATGAGTTCAAAGAGAAATTCAAAGCGAAAGGATTGGTAGAGCCGAAAGTAAATTATTTTTCGGGGGCACAAAATGAAGCGGCTTGGAATCAAACCGTAGAGATCATCAACGAGACTTTCAACTTCACCAATTATTTTGATCAGCAACGCTGGTTTGGGTCTACGTTGGATTTTCTCGTTCTCGCTATGAAGCGTATTGATCTTTGCACGCAAGTGCAAGGCTTTTTGAAAACAGAATTGGAATTGGTGATTGGCAATTTGGGCAACTCGAATGTGAACATTACCGACCGCGTTCAAGCTGGCAAAAAATTTCTACAGCAACTGATCCAATCTGGCAAAGATAATTTTACCAAAAACTTGTACGAAGCCGAAACTTTTGTTCCTTCAAAGGCGCGGACGAGTGCTGCACAAGTAAAGACCAATATTCAAACTGCACTCACCAACACGCAAAAATATCACAACGATAAAAACTATATCGCCTCGGTGATTGAGTCCCTCTATTGCATGTATAGTTTGTTTTATGGAAACAACATGGATCATGCCGTGAACGCTATTTTGATGGATGCCCTCACACGCGCTTCTGAAAAAACATGGATGGAAGCATCTGGCATTTTGTTGCAAGGACTGCAGACTATTAACACTCAATTCGCCTCCTAAAAAATCAAACGCATTATGACACAGCAAATACTTGAGCAATGCATTTTTAAAGTGAACACGGCCTCTGGCTCTGGCACTAGCTTTTATTTGAAGGATAAAAATATTTTTATCACCAACTACCACGTGGTGGGTGCGCATAAACAAGTATCGGTGCAAGACCAACAGGGCAATCGTTACTTGGCTACTGTGGTGTTAGCCAATCCACATGAAGACTTAGCCTTCTTGCGCACTGCGGAAAGTTTTGATGTGCCGCAATTGGAGCTTCATGGAAACGAACTCCTTCGCCAAGGCGATAAAGTTTTTGTGGCGGGTTATCCTTTCGGGATGCCCTTCACAGTAACAGAAGGTGTGGTGAGCGCACCCAACCAACCGATGGAAGGCAAGAATTATATTCAAACTGATGCGGCCGTGAATCCTGGAAACAGTGGTGGCCCGATGATCAGCGCACTAGGAAAAGTAATTGCCATCACTACAAGTAAATTCAACAATGCAGACAACATGGGCTTTGGTGTGCCTGTGCAATTACTTGCCGAAGAATTCAAATTGCTACCTCAATTAAATAATCATTTCAATTTAGTATGTGGTTCTTGTTCCGCATTGATTTCAGAACCTGTTGAGTATTGCAACAATTGTGGCCAAGGCATTGACGTGACTTATTTCAATGAACCCATGCTTTCTGATTTGGGCATTTTCTGTGAGCGTGCCATTGCAGGATTGGGAACAAACCCCGTGCTTACTCGCCAAGGGTACGAGTTTTGGGAATTTTATGTGGGCTCATCGCAAGTGAGGTTGTTTGTGTATAACAAAGATTATCTCTATGCAACTTCTCCACTAGTTCAATTGCCCACTCAAAACATCGGGCAACTGATGGAAGAACTGCTTTCGATGGATGTGCAGCCATTTCAACTTGGTATGTATAACAATGAAGCGTATATCTCGTATCGCGTACACCTCTCAGATGTGTTCTCGCCCCGACAGCAGGAAGTCAGCAACAATATCACTGCGGTTTTCAATAAGGCCAATGAACTAGATGATTACTTTGTGGGCAAGTATGAGTGTAAGTATTCGGTGCATTCGAAGAAGAATAAAGTAGCGTAATAACTTTTTTAGAACATTCCGTTTTTCGCAAAACAATTGATGGAGGGCTTGTTAGCCTTATTTATTAATTAATTAAAAAAGGTAGTTGAGAGTCTAGCTTTTTTATCTTCAACTAATCCCGCCAAAAAGATGGTTTTGTTGTTGTCGCATTTGGATAAAGCCCCACTGCTAGGCAGCTTCTTTTTATCAATCGAAGAGGAACTTGAGAGAATGGGTATCCTCCAAACGGTACATCATCTTTAGTGATAACTAATCTTCTAGTACTTACAGAAGTGGCATAGAATAGACCGATGACAGGTTCTACGCCACCATTGACTTGAATAAAATTACTGGGTATTTTTCCTGAGGGGGGCTGAAACAAACTAGTAGCCCCATCCTTCTGGTCTCTTATAGCTTTATAAAATAAGTATGCCTGGCGGGTAAGGCTGAATTGATTGACCTCCGCATATATTTTACTTTGAATTATATAATCATCCAATAGAATGGAGCCTACCTTAATATTCTTAAATTGGCCCGATTGAAAAAACTGATAATCGCTAAGAATAGGGTTCTCGTTAGAAAAAGTATACCAACAAGTACAGCATGAACATGGTGCAATTTTAATAAAGTTGGCACCTCCGGGCGAGGGGCTTCCAATATTTCGAAGCCCAGAACACTTTGCCAAGAGATTGCAAACACTGCAGCCTTCGCAGTCAATGTCTGCATATGAACATGGCGTACTTCCATTCGGAACCTCCTCAAGTTCAAGCTCTGGATGAGTCTCTAATTTGAAAGTCGCATTATATTTCCAATAGAAATAATAACTGGTTAGTAGGTTTGTAGTGGCATCCAGATAAATATCAAAAGAAAAATCCGTTCCCCCCCAAAAGTTAGAAACTGTTTTATACTTAGCATAAACTGTATCAAGTTTGGCAGGAGGGGGTAGTGTATCATAAATGGATTCATAAACCTTTCCATTGAAAAGTTCAACGTTGATCTTGTAAGCCCTTCCTGCCACTCCTCTTATCCTAGCACTATCGGTCTGATAAACACCCTTGCTCAATTCCGAAAGCATTTCCTGATTACCAACATTATCTGATAGGGTCATTCTTTTTATGGATACCGGGGCTTCGTAGGCATACGCAGTTGTATTGAATGACTGCCTTATTTTTATTGTGTAGGGGCCTGGTTGGTCAGAAATAAACCCACTGATCACAATGGGTAGTATTGCCCTTTCACCAAGATCAATATTTAACTTATCGACACACCCATCAAAAATAAATACTATGAACAAAAACAAAGAGAGGCTTTTGATAAGCCTTATGCTATATTGAAAATATCTGACGGATTGACTACCTATAAACATGCGAGCTAATTGATTTAAATTTACCTAAAAATCAGGCGACCTAAATCAATCAACCCAAAAATCAGGTTTTATAGTTGTTGCATTGGGATATAATTTTTTGCAATCAGGCCCAGGTATAGGCGTTTTGTCTGGAGGAAATTCATAAGTGCCTTGAGGCACATCTCTTTTTGTGATGACAATTGTTTTTCTACTTATTGAAGCGGCATAAAATATACCCAGAATGGGTTCTTCTTTTCCGCTAGTCTGCACAAAATTACTAGGTATTTTTCCTGATGGGGGTTGGAACAGGCTGGACAGCCCCTCTCTTTGGTCTCTTATTGCCTTAAAAAATAAATGCGAGTGTCTAGTCAAGCTAAACTGACTGACTTCTGCATAAACCTTGTGCTGCAATCTCCAATCATCAATTGGGATAGCACCTACTTTCACTCCACTGAATCTACCCGCTTGCAATATTTGATAATCGCTGATAACAGGCTCATCATTGAATATATTGTACCAACACGTGCAACATTCGCAAGGTTTGAATCGAATATATTCCGGAACCGGATTTCTTATGGGAGCTATGTTGCGAAGGCCTGAACACTTTGACACAATATTACAAATGCTACACCCTTCGCAATCAATGTCAAGTGAGCAAGGTTCCTCACTCATACCCTGAGTATCCACTTTGAAGGTACCATTGAACTTCCAGAGAAAGCGAAGGTTATTACCTGATTCGGAAGAAGCGTTAAAATATATGCCAAAAGCATAATTGGATGCACCATTTGTCACAGTTGTTGTTTCAAATTTGTAATAAACACTATCCATCCTCCCAGATGCAGTCAGTGTGTCTGGCAATGATTCGTAAATTTTTCCATTGAAAAGCTCTATCCTCAGTTTGTAAACTCTTCCTACAACTCCTCTCATTCCATTTACACTCGTTTGATAAGTACCTTGATTCGGTTCTGAGAGTATTTCTTGAATGCCTTGATCATCCGATATAGTTAGTTGTTTAACTGAGATAGGCCTTTCATATGAATTCCTTAACCCCACATCAAATGATTGCTTTATTTTAATAGTATAAGGGCCAGGTTGATCCGAAATAAAACCATTGATTACAATTGGCAATCTTGAGCTTTCCTCAAGGGTTAAACCCAATTTCTCTACACACCCATCCAGTAAGATGATTCCAATAAATAGAAAGACTGAGAGACTTCTATGGGGCATTTTCAAAATTAACAGTTTTCAATGAAGCAGCCTATGCGTATTAGAATTAATAAAATCAGTATTTTAAAGTTGCTGATCTTTTATTCAATATCCTCCAAGGTATTTCCGTAGAAACCACTCGATGCTTATCAATGTCAGCAACAAAAAAAATACCCACTTTAAATTGATCAACGGATTGAACGATTCATCAGAATGAATCAAGCTAGATGCTTGTACCTTTTCAAAATCGGAGGAGAGTTCTTCTAATTGATCGGTTGAATAAAATTTTCCGCCTGTTGAAGCAGATAGTTTGCTCAGCAAACCAAAATCGGCAGTGAGGTTTTGAGATTCTATATTTTGGGCAGTGACCAAAAATTGCCCGCGCACTTCTTCTCGCTTTCCGTTTAGCGCAGTGGAAGACTTGTATTGATACACACCCTCTTTCAATCCACCGATTTGATAACGAGTACCGCCTGGGCTGAGCACATATTCATACTTGGTGATTTTGTTTTGCTCATCACGAAGCTCCAATTCCACTTTGTTTCCATACACTAACTCAAACAATTCATTATACACTTGACTTTCAATAGTTACAGGCACAGCATCGCTAAATTCATTTTGAATAGGGAAGCTTTTGAATTTTCGTTTATCGTCTAACGTACTGAGGTACTGGATCAGTTTAGAGAAGACATCATCAAATACTTCTGTGTTTTCATTGGTTGCAAATTCATTCAATCGCCATTTCCATATTCCTTCGCCAACGATGGCCGCTAGTTTTCGGTTGTCCTCTTCCCAACTCAATAACAATGGGCGATCTGTTGCAACACTCCCAATTCGTTGGTACAACAATACATTTGCATTGGGTGGATAGGTGAATTTGCCAAATGGCACTTCAACAGGCGGGTATTTTGAAAAAACGCCATTGCTATTTTCTAAGAAATTAAAATCACGAAAAGCAGCATTTACAACGGGGGTCACTTCATCCCACTGCCCCGCTTGCTCAAATGAGAATGGAATAGAGTTGGCCGTCAACTGCCGCAGATTAGATTGGTTTCCGATGATGAATAAGATAGAGGCTTTGCTCTTTTTAAACTGCTGAAAAAGCGCAGCGGTTTTTCCATTCACATCCAGTGCTTGGTGGAAGATAATCAATTCACCGCCTGATTTAAGGTCGATAGTTGCATCGGTTACACCGGGAATATGAAGAATAAATTCATAGTTGGAATTTTTCTCCACCACAGTGCGAATTGCCTTGATGTCAGGATGAGGAGCTGGCGCAATGAGTATGATTTTTTTCCTGCCCTCCACTACTTCCACAAAAACACTGGCCCGATTGTTTTTAATATTCGATTCCCCTTTTAAAGGATCGACCAAAACATCCAACCGTTGCATTCCCTTTTCGGTGGCGTCAATCAGAAAATCAAAATCTATCAGTGGCTTTGCACCTAAGTTTTTCTTTTGCTGCGCGAGCAACTTACCATTTTTAAAAACAGAGATGGTAACTTCTTGATTGGAGATGCCTTGTGCGATTACTTCTGCACGAATAGGAAATTTATTTCCTTGATACGTTATTTTATTATAAGCTACATTTTTTAATTTCAAATCCATTCGCTCGGTAGTGTCGCCAACGCCAATAGAATATACTGGAACGCGAATGGGTGAGTATAGCGGTGAAGTTCCAGAGTTATATACACCATCCGAAAGCAATACAATACCCGCTAGATTTTTTCCTTCGTATTCAGTTGTGATGCCGCGAATGGCCCATGATAAATCGGAAGTAGTGTTATTAAAATTAATTTTTTCAATAGCCTGATTGGCCAGGTTATTCCATTTTACTTCGTAGCCTTGCTTTTCTAATTTTTCTTTCACCGATTGTAGTTGATCCCCTATCTTCGCTCGGCTTACTGAATCAACGGCTTCTTTTACAGATGTTGAGTTATCGATCAAAAAAACCAATGCTGGCTTTTCAAACAAGTTGGTAGTCAATTTTAAAATAGGGCCGATGAGCAAGAACGCTAGCAACGCCACCAAACAAGCCCTCAATCCAAACAACAATTGATTGACACGCTTGCCCCATGAATGTTTGCTTCGATATAAAATAAACGCATAGCCTACTCCCAATGCAATGCAAAGAAGAATGAAATAGGACGATGATTCAAATTGTAGTCGTTGCACTTTTTTAGTTTTTTAAATGAGAGTGGGTTTTGGCTACATGCTGCAAGCCACAAGTTTCAGGCTGTGTTGCGCTTAACTCATGGCTCAAAGGTAATAACTGAACTTTATCTTATTAATTCTAAAACATTGTGGATGTAATGAATAATTTTTGGCAACCTAACTCAATGATTTACTCCTAACAGCGTGTGGCTTGCAGCATGCAGCATGCAGCCTGAAGCCTAAATCCCCTCAGCATCTCAATACCCATACTTCCCCTTCCACAATTTTTTCAAATAATTTCTCAACTCCATTTCTCTAGCATTATTGCCTGGTTCGTAAAATTTCATGCCTTTAATTTGATCGGGCAAAAATTCCATGTCAACAAAATTATTTTCAAAGTTATGAGCATACTGGTAATCCTTCCCGTAGCCCAAATCCTTCATCAGTTTGGTTGGCGAGTTACGCACAGATAACGGAACGGGCAAATCGCCTGTGTCGCTTACCGCTTTCATGGCACTTCCAATGGCCACAGTAGCCGAATTACTTTTTGGTGAACTTGCCAAATAGATGGCACATTGCGAAAGTATCAATTGCGCCTCTGGGTAGCCGATCACATCCACAGCCTGAAAGGTCGTTGTAGCCATCACTAATGCCGTTGGGTTGGCATTGCCAATATCTTCTGACGCTAAGATCACCATTCTGCGGGCTATAAATTTTACATCTTCACCTCCTTCAATCATCCGCGCTAAATAATAGACCGCTGCATTTGGATCACTGCCACGGATAGATTTGATGAAAGCTGAAATAATATCGTAATGCTGTTCGCCCTTCTTGTCGTAGATCGCAATGCGTTTTTGAGCCACATCAACTACCAACGCGTCAGTGATTTCAATCACTCCTGAAATCGCCTCACTTATAAGCTCAATTAAATTCAAAAGTTTACGCGCATCGCCTCCAGAAATGTTCAATAAGGCTTGATGCTCTTTGATAATAATTTTTCGCCCCTTCAATTCCACATCTTTTTTCAATGCGTGATCAATCAATTTTAAAAGGTCAGCTTCAGTCAGCGATTTAAGTGTGTACACTTGGCATCGCGAAAGCAAAGCCGAGTTGACTTCAAAAGATGGATTTTCGGTAGTGGCACCAATTAACGTGATCGTTCCTTTTTCCACTGCACCTAGCAAGGCATCTTGCTGCGATTTATTGAAACGGTGAATCTCATCAATGAACAGAATTACTCGGCTCGCCCTTCTGGCTTGGTCAATTACCTCACGCACATCCTTCACACCCGCGCTCACTGCACTGAGCATGTGAAAGGGTCGCTTCACTTCGTTGGCAATAATATTCGCGATGGTGGTTTTGCCCACTCCTGGCGGCCCCCACAAAATCATAGAAGGCACGTTGCCAGTTTGTATGGCCATGCGAATGATGCCGTGTTCACCCACTAAGTGTTCTTGCCCAATCAAGTCCTGCAACTTGGCGGGGCGCATGCGTTCTGCTAACGGGGAGGAATCTCCAATCATATTGCCAAGAAGATAAAGAAGGCGCTTATCACAAACCCAGCTCCCATCAATATCATAAACGAAAAAAGGAAAAGTATGTATTTAAAAATTGTTTTTCCCCAGCCTTGTTGATACATGCGCTTCATAGCAAACAATAAATACAGCATAATCCAAAACCCGATTAAATTGCTCGCCCAAGCTAAAATAGGAATCGCACTAACAATAACTTGGAGTGACCCAGCAAAGTAGAAGAAATTGTAGTAATAGATGGAGAACACCAAATGCTCACTATAAAAATAATCTCTTCGCACGTAAAGTAATTTTAGTAGCAGCGCAAAAAAAGGAAGCAACCAAAACAATACTTTCGAAAAACTATCGAAGAAGGCATTGCGAAAGTCATTTATAAATTCTTGAGTCTTCCCTTTATATTTTTCATTTATCTCGATGGCTCTTCGATATAAATTCTTTATGAACCAGCCATGTCGCTTTTCTTCAGGTAGTGCGTTTTGTGCTGAGTCGTAGGATTTCAATGTTGAATAGTCGCCAATAATGGTAAAATCATCATTCTTATTTTTACTCTCGGTTTTAACAGAATCAACCATACTCTTAATAGAATCAACGGTCGCTAAAGTGTCCTCTTTACCCTCAGAAAAATCTACTTTGAAAGCGCTATTTTTTAAGTCATCACTGGGGACGATGCTTAACAATAGAAAAAACACAAAGCTGATGAACACATACATTCTCGCTGGGTGATAATAGCTTTCACGTTTTCCAGCATTGTATTCGGTTGCCAAAAAACCTGGCTTGATGATTAAAAACTTTATTGTTTTAAAAAATTTCCCCTCGTAGCTCCAGAAGGAAGAAATGAAATTAGTGAGAAGTTCACCCAATGTTTGCCTTTTGGCAATATCTTTTTGGCCACAGTGCTGACAAAAAGTATCCAGCAGTTTTGTTCCACAGTTCAAACAAAACTCGTTGTGTTGCTTGGGTGTTCCAGACTGCTCTGCGTCCACCATGCCTTCGGCCATGGGAAATGATTTGCCTAATTCATCCATCTCAATTGAAAGAAATTTTGTTTATTGACTCTACAGTTCTATCGAGCATCTGATCTGTAAAGTCTAAATGAGTGACCAATCTAATCTCTGTAGCACTAAATGGAAGGCACTTGATGTTTTGTTCTGCCAGCACTGCCACGCACCGTTCTGACCCAAGTTCATTACTCACCGCAAAAATTACAATGTTCGTATCTACAGGCATTACCGATTTCACCCATGAGTGTTTACTCAAAGCTTCTCCCAATGTTTTGGCTCGTTGGTGATCTTCCTTCAATCGAGCCACATGATTATCTAACGCATAAATTCCGGCAGCAGCAAGATAGCCCGCCTGCCGCATTGCCCCACCAAAAACTTTTCTCATGCGCCTCGCTTTCAGCTCCAATTCTTTTTTGCAAACCAACACCGAGCCAACAGGTGTGCCCAATCCTTTCGATAAACAAATGGAAATCGTATCAAAATATTTCCCAAAGTCCGCAGATTTTTCTTTTGTCTCCGTCAGTGCATTGAACAACCGTGCTCCATCCAAGTGCATGGCCATTCCTTTTGCTCTGCTAAATTCACTGATCGTTTTGATTTGATCGAGTGTGTAGTAACTTCCCGCTTCACGCACCACCGTGTTCTCCAACGCCACTACCGAAGTTCGCGCTTGATGCACATCGTTGATGTTGCCGATCACAGGCTCGATCTCTCCGACAAAAATTCTTCCTCGATCACCATTCAACAATTTAGTGCCGATGTTACTATTACCACCCAAACCACCGCCTTCGTATTTATAAATGTGCGAGCCTTTGTAGCAAATCACTTCGTCATAGGGCTGCGTTAAAATTTTTATCCCGATTTGGTTCGTCATCGTGCCAGAGGGGCAGAACACCGCGGCTTCCATGCCCAAAAGTTCCGCGCATTTTTTCTCTAACTTTTTTACGGTCGGGTCTTCGCCAAACACATCGTCTCCCACCTCGGCTGCGAACATTGCCTCCTTCATGCCCATTGTAGGCTTGGTCACCGTATCGCTTCTTAAATCAACTTGCATATTCTGACTTCTAAATTCTATATCCTGACTTCTTTTTTATAACAACTCCTTCCTCGGATCCCAAAATCGTTTTTCAAAATCCTGCACTTGGTGTTTTTTTATTTTCACGCCTTCCTTCTCCAAATTTTTTTGCATCGAAGTGGGCGGCACAAAGTGATGACGACCTGTTAGCAATCCTTTCGAGTTCACGACCCGATGAGCGGCTATGCCCAATCCGTGTGCGGCATTCATCGCCCAGCCCACCATGCGCGCACTCATTTTAGTGCCAAGGTAATTGGCAATGGCACCATAGCTGGTCACGCGCCCCTTCGGTACCAGGCGCACCACCTCATGTACATCTTCAAAGAAATTGTTCTTCGGTTTAATTTTTTCAGAAGTCTTTGCTTTTGCCATATTTCAAGCGAGAAAGATATGTTTTATTAAACGTATAAAGAATTAAATTTGCACTTCAATTTTAACCTATTTGCTGTGAAGAAGTACTTCTTTGTTTTCTTTTTTTTCGGATTGGTCCTGAGACTTCAGGCGCAGCACTTTATTTTTGCCTCTACCGAAAACTGGATGGTTGTAAAAGAAGGGCAGCCGATCTCGTTTAAGTTGGATGTGGACGAGCCGTCCAAGCCACACTATTCCCTAGAAGGCATCAATAACTACCCTATTTTATTTGATACGCTCGGCAATTTTTCGTGGACACCTTCTTTTGATTTGGTGGATCGATTGGAAAAACAAAAAGAGGTCACGTTGATTTTTCAGGCTCAATGGAAAGAAGGCAATCACCTGCGCAAGCCCATCACGTTTACCATCTTGCACCAAAACCGCCCACCCGCCATTGACGAACTGCCCACTTTTTATGTAAAACAATCGACCCAAAATCAATATCAGGTTTCTGCCGATTATGTGAGCGACCCCGATGGCGACCCGATTTCTTTCAAGCCCGTCCTATCGCAACTGCCCGAGGGTGCTCATTTCTCATCGCAAGGATTACTTACATGGACGCCTTCGCGCAATCAATTCAATTCACTAAAGAACAATCCACTCACCTTAGAATTTGTGGTGCAGGACCAACCCGATAAAGCAGAATCAATTGGCAAAGTAAAAATCGCGCAGACGCAACTAGACCTTCCTCCCGAATTGTTGTTGGTGCCAGGCGATAGCAGCTTCATCCTCAAGGAAGATGAGCGTATCAATTTTAAAGTCTATGCCTCGGACCCCAACGGTGACGATAATATTTCGGGCATGGGTTTTATATCATCGGATGGGCGCATACCCAAAACAAGTTGGAAAGAAAATACTTCCGTGCAGTCTGAGTTTACATGGTGGCCCGGTTATTCGTTTGTAGAAGAAGTGGAGAAAGAAAAAGTAGTGGAATTCATTTTTTTCGCACTCGATAAATCGGCTAATCGTGTGCAGCGAAAAGTATTTGTGAAGATAACAGATGCAGAAAACTTGGATGAAAAAGATAAGTTTCTATTTCAGAAATATAAAAACTCGCTTATACAAGCCAAGGCGTTGATCGAGCGGTTGGATGAGAACCATGAAACGCTTTCCAAAACATTGAGACAAGCAAAAAAGGGAAAGAAAAATCGGGCAATCTTAAACGCATCGTTGGGTGCCACCACAGGTTTGTCTCCCGTCATTTTATCAAACGATCCAACTAGCTACAAGGCTGTATCGGCTATTGGCGGCACTACTGTGCTTACGCTCGGCACATTAGAGGCCACGGAAGTAATTGGCAAATCCAGGAACGAAATCTTGGACAAGCTAAAAATCAATGTTGAGATCATAAATCAAATTCAACTAGAAGGCGACAACTTTGCACGAAAATATTCGCTTAAATCTGCCCGAAGAGAAAAAGCATTTGATGCCGATCGTGATAAGTTATTACCAATTATCAATAGTCAGAGATTAGAAAACCTAGAACTGACTGCCTCTAAACCTGCTTACCCAAAATATTCCAATACAGAAATAAAAAAAACTTTTGTGGATTTTAGCGAGGAGTGATTTGATTTTAGCCACAGATTCACTGATTGGCTAAGCATGTGAAAATAATACCAGTTGCAAAACATTTACGATGGAATTAAAAAGAACCACTTCCCAAAATATTGACTTCCAAAGCTTGGTCTCGCTCTTGGACAAAGATTTAAGTTTGCGCGATGGCGAAGATCATTCTTTCTACGCCCAGTTCAATAAGATTGACAAGATAAATGAAGTGATAGTAGCTTATGAAAACACTTTGCCAATTGGTTGTGGTGCTATAAAAAAGTATGATGAAGAAACTGCCGAGGTAAAGCGAATGTTTGTAATGCCCGAGCACCGAGGCAAAGGCATTGCTGCTAAAATCTTATCGGCATTGGAGGAATGGGCCAAAGAACTAGGTTATCAGTATTGCATATTAGAGACTGGACAAAAGCAGCCCGAGGCAATTGCGCTTTATAAAAAAAGTGGGTATCAGCTAATTCCCAATTACGGGCAATATGCGGGGGTTGAGAATAGCATTTGCATGATGAAGAAGCTTTATGCTTAAATTTTCATGTTACTATTTAATGCTGCGAGCCTGCTATCGATTACCATTCATGGAGTTACTTTCGTATTTTTGAACCTGATTTTTAGCTATGGGAGAAATAAAAAAATATAAACTGGTTTTGTTCTTGGTGGGCTCGGTGTTGTTGATCTCTTTCACATTCTATGCATATCAGATTATATATGTCTCCAATATTTTGGTGGAACGTGATGATAAAGTTTTCATTGTTAAGCCGAATACCACCTACCGAAAGGTTTTGGAAGATCTAGGAAAGGGATATTTTGTAAACGATATAGTCTCGTTTAGTTTCCTTGCTAGGCTTTCGGGCTACGATAAGAACATTGCGCCCGGGCGATTTATTTTGCGTAGGGGCATGACCAACCTAGAAGCGATTCGGATTTTAAAATCGGGCAAACAGGATGCTGTCAAGCTCACTTTCTCTTACGTGCGCCTTCAAAGCGAACTCGCAGAAAAGCTGACCAAGAACATTGGCGTATCGCCCGAAGAATTTGATGACGCGCTTGCCGACTTTGTGGCTAACAACAAAGAAGGGTTCACAACAGAGAATATTCGATGTATGTTTTTGCCCAACACGTATGAAGTGTATTTTAATGTGCTGCCAGAAGATTTGATCGAACGGATGCACGCGGAGTATGGAAAATTTTGGAACGAAGAGAGATCTGCCAAAGCAAAGAAAATAGGATTGACACCCATCGAAGTTTCCATCCTCGCCTCCATTGTACAAGCAGAAACTGTGAAGCAAGATGAGGCTCCCATTATTGCAGGACTTTACATCAACCGATTAAAAAAAGATATTGCGCTGCAGGCAGACCCAACATTAGTGTATGCTTCTGGAGATTTTGCTTTGAAGCGTGTGTTGAACGAACACAAAGAAATTGATTCGCCTTACAATACGTATCGACATGCTGGTCTTCCGCCTGGCCCCATCAATGTGCCACAGATTGCCAACATCGATGCTGTGCTTACTTACACGGTGAGTGATTATTTTTATATGTGTGCTAAAGAAGATTTTTCTGGCTATCATAATTTTGCTGCCAACTTGAGCGAGCATAGTGTGAACGCACGCAAATATCAAAAAGCACTTTCGGCAGAAATGAGAAAAGCTGCAGCTAATAAAAAGTAGATAGTAAAAAATGCCTGAGTGATGATGATAAATTTCAGCAAGCGGGCACTCCTAAATTCTGACTTCTAACTTCTGACTTCTTAATTTATGTACACCTCAGAAACATTCGTGCGGGTTCGTTATAGTGAAACCGATCAGATGGGCTACGTGTATTATGGTAATTATGCTGCTTATTATGAAGTAGGACGTGTGGAGAGCTTGCGGCAATTGGGGCTTACTTATAAAGAACTGGAAGAGATGGGTGTGATGATGCCCGTATTGGAAAACAAATCCATCTATCATCAGGCTGCATTGTATGATGATCATTTGAAGATTGTAACAACCATTCATGAAAAGCCAAGTGTACGGATTTGTTTTAACTACGCCATTTATAATAGTGAAGGGAAACTGATCCATGAAGGTGAAACAAGTTTGGCCTTTGTCGATAAGAAAACAGGAAAGCCATGCCGCCCACCTCAGTTATTTATGGATGTATTGAAACCATATTTTAAAATTTGAAAAAAATAATTTGACAATGCGGCAATTTGAAGATTTGAAAATTTATTTGCGTACAGTCAAACTATCTGAACAAAAAGATATCTGTCGTTTTAAGTTGGTATTTAATTTTCAAATTAACTCATCTTCAAATCTTCAAATCAAAAAATGAAATACATCACTCGAAAACGAATTCTTAAATTTAGTAGTGCCCGTACTAGCCGAAGTTGGTTGAAAAAAATTAAATTCAAGAAGTACGATAACCTCTCGCTCTATAAATTTTTAAAAATATTTGGACATAATATTAGCGAGGATGAGATAGGCGATCGCGCAAATGGAGTTTCCTTCAATTTTATTTTGGCCACCTTCCCTGCCATCATTTTTTTGTTCACACTCATCCCGTATATCTCTGCTTATTTTCCATCCATTACAACTGAAACAATTATGGATTTTGTCAAAGAAGCCGTGCCTGCTTCCATGTATGACTCCGTAGCTTCAACTGTATTTGATATTGTGAATAACCAGCGTGGTGGTTTGTTGACGTTCGGTTTTGTGTTTGCACTTTATCTCGCGTCCAATGGCATGATGTCACTGATGCGTGCATTCAATGCCTGCTACCGCACGGTAGAAAGGCGAAACTGGTTCAAGATGCGATTTACTTCCGTGGGGTTGACATTGATGTTAGCAGTTGTTTTATTTTCCGCCATCATCTTGTTGATCGTTGGACAATTTTCATTGGATTACATCACCAGCCACTTAGAAGAATTTAGTCACCTCAACTTGAGTAGCTATACTATCTATATGCTTTTCCTTCTTCGGTTTGTGGTTATCTTCATCGTGTTCCTTGTGGCCATTTCGTTTATCTACTACTTTGGTCCGGCTGTGCATTATAATTGGAGCTTTTTTTCCATTGGTTCATTATTGGCAACACTCGCCATTCTTGGCGTATCGTACGGTTTCTCTTTTTACATCACCAACTTCGGTAGTTACAATAAAGTATATGGTTCCATTGGCGCATTGATCGCGCTGATGGCATGGATACAGTTAGTGACTGTTGTACTTTTATATGGATACGAGGTCAACGCGAGTTTGCACTATGGCAGAAAGATGGAGGCGATCACTTCACATCAAAGAAAGACAAGAGTAGATAAAGCGATGAGATAAAATTGCAATTTTAGATTTAGGATTTTAGATTTTAGATTTGATGATGCTTCGTAAACCGGTGCTTTAAACTAGGAGAGTGTTTTATAAAATCATAAATCACACATCTTAAATCTTAAATTTAATTCATGAACCTTCAAATAGAAAAACTTTATCGAATCGCTAATAAACCAGAGCGCTTAATCATCGGCCTGATGTCTGGTACTTCATTAGACGGTTTAGATATTGCTTTGTGCCGCTTTCGCGGGAATGGCCACGAAACTGATATTGAAGTACTCAAGTTTGAAACTGCGCCTTATGAAAATTCATTCAAAGAAGAGATCAAATCAGTTTTTTCCAAAGATCAAGTTAGCCTTGAAAAAGTTTGTTTATTAAATCCGTGGGTGGGGTTGATCCATGCTAAAATGATTTTGGATTGTTTAAAGAAATGGAAAACTGATCCTAGTGAAGTTGATTTGATAGCCAGCCACGGCCAAACTATTTATCATGCACCCAAACTATTGCATGGGTATGAAAAATTTGGCAACGCCACATTGCAAATTGGAGACGGAGATCACATCGCACACGCAACAGGGATTATTACAATCAGTGACTTTCGTCAGAAGCACATTGCGGCTGGTGGGGAAGGTGCGCCACTGGCAGCATACGGAGATTTTCTGATTTTCTCTAAGAAGGGAGACGATCGCATTATGCTCAACATTGGTGGCATTGCTAACTTTACCTATCTCCCTGGCAGTTTAAATGCCGATGAAGTTTTCAGTACCGATGTAGGGCCGGGCAATACACTCATGGATGCTGTGATCCAAAAGAATTTCGTTGGAAAGTATTTCGATCAAAATGCTGAAGTGGCAAAAAGTGGCTTAACTAATTTATCCTTGTTAAACGCCTTGAAAGATCATTCCTTCTTCAAACAATCTTTTCCAAAGACCACTGGTCCTGAATTATTCAATTTGTTGTATTTGGAGAATGCTCAAGAAAAATCCGACACACAAAAAATATCTATTGAAGATGTGATGGCCACTCTCAATCGCTTTTCTGCTGATATCATTGTGGAAGCGATCAAAAATAGTGCTTCAGATAAATCCAACTTCAAAATATATTCCAGCGGTGGCGGTATGCACAATCCACTGCTGATGGAAAACATAAAAGGCCAGTTGCCCGGCTTTCAGTTCTTAACTACTCAAGATCTACACATCCACCCCGATGCAAAGGAAACTGTGTTGTTTGCCACTCTGGCCAATGAATGTGTTTGCGGAGGCAAGGTTCAATTTGGCTCAGGAAGAAATGGAATCCCTAGCGTATCGATGGGAAAAATTTCCTTTCCGAATTAGAACTTGGGACTTAGGTATCAGGGTTTGCCACTTATTCACCAAGCCTAATGCCCAATGCCTAAATTAAAACCCTCCTCTAAACTTATACGTCTTCGCTACTTTATCAATCGCTACCATATACGCAGCAATGCGCAGAGAGACTTTATATTCATTAGCTGTTTTATAAACATTGTCAAAAGCATCTTTCATAATCCAGTCACTTCTCGCCCTTGTTGGTGTTGCGCGCGAGCATCAGCGCGTAGGCTCACCAACAAGCGAGCTGAACTTGGCTAACAGGTGGTTTCGTTAATTTTGTTTTGATGAAAGAACAAATGGGTTTCTCAAAGGAGCATGCCGAGTTTTTGACCGTTACATGCCCGAAGCTTATTAGCCAGTTGCAACTAAGCAATGGATTACTTGGCAGATAAAGTTGGAAGACCGTGCTTTTTTATCAGCAATTCCATTTCCTTAGTTTTCCTTTCAAAAAAAGAGTCCTTGCTAAAATCTTTGACTTTAGAATTGGCCGCTACACTTCTCTTCGAAATGATTTTTTTTGCTGCTTTCTTTAATGTGGTTGCCATAAGGTATTTTGCTTTTGCAAAATTACAATTTTTTTGGCGTTATCAATAATGCTAAATAAGGTCTATCCTTTTTGAAAAGTTCCCATCCATCTTGAGTTAAGCCTTCAATCAATACATTTTGATTTAAGCGGTCTAAATGTTTAGAAATTTGAATGGTATATAATCTTGTTCTTGAAAGTGTGCTTCCTTTAAAGGCAACCCTTGTATTTGGATGCGCTTTCAAGAAATGGATAACAGAACTGGCAACGGTCATCAATATTTTGTCCCTATCCTTATTATCACTCACGCTCAAATCATTGACCTTTCCAGTTCTCGCATTCAGGTCTCCAAATCCTAGATTATATATGGTAGGGTCATTTTCCAACCTTTTGAACCGAATGATTTTGCGAATAATGCCCCTTGGCCCCTCGCTATTGAATTCATACAATAAACCATCCTTGCTTGGATTTAAGTCGTACTTCTCTAAGCCCATTGAGGTAAATGGATAAAGAAATATAAGTTATTCTTTTACTCATAACAAACAAAGTATATGAACGCGCGCCAACTGGGTAGCAGCATGACATTAGTTCGCACAACAGGTGCCGCTCCGAAAAGGAACAAAAAAGCCTCGAATAACCCGAGGCTTTTCTATTGGAAGAAATTCGTTGCTAAAACCCACCCCTAAACTTATACGTCTTCGCTACCTTATCAATCGCTACCATGTAAGCAGCAATGCGCAGAGAGACTTTATATTCATTAGCTGTTTTATAAACATTGTCAAAAGCATCTTTCATAATCCGATCGCTTCTTCTGTTCACACGGTCGGCAGTCCATTTGTAGCCGAGGCGGTTTTGCACCCACTCGAAATATGATACTGTTACACCACCAGCATTTGCCAAAATATCAGGTACTACACTAATGCCTTTATCGTAAATAATATTATCAGCTTTCGATGAAGTAGGGCCATTCGCTCCCTCTACAATCAACTTAGCTTGAATTTTTCCAGCATTGCTTCCAGTAATCACGTCTTCTGTAGCAGCAGGTACTAACACATCAACAGGCAATGTTAAGATGTCTCCACTTCCAATTTTTTCCGCATTGGCAAAACCTTCCAGTGAGCCTTTATTTTCATCGCGGTATTTTACTGCTGCTTCTATATCAATTCCATTTTCATTGTAGTAAGCACCATTCAGGTCACTGATCGCCTGCACCTTTAAGCCACGCTCGGCCAACAATCTTGAAGCCCATGAACCCACGTTTCCAAAACCTTGCACGGCACAGGTTGCCTTGTAAGGATTGATTTTCAATTTCTCCATCGCAGCCAACGCAGACACCATCACCCCACGACCCGTTGCTTCCGTTCTCCCAAGCGAACCACCCAATACAATCGGCTTTCCCGTAACTACAGCATTCACGGTCATGCCCTGCGTGCGAGAATATTCGTCCATCAACCACGCCATCTCACGTGGGCCCGTCCCCATGTCTGGTGCAGGAATATCTTTATCTGGGCCAAAAATATCAATCATCGAAAGTGTGTAAGCGCGCATCAATCGCTCAATCTCACCTGCGCTCATCTCGCGAGGGTTACAGGCCACGCCACCTTTTGCACCACCATACGGAATATCTACCACCGCGCACTTCCACGTCATCCATGCTGCCAATGCTTTTACTTCATCTAAGTTCACATGCGGATCAAAACGGATTCCACCTTTAGATGGCCCCAAGATCGTAGAGTGAATCACGCGGTATCCTTCAAACACACGGATACTGCCATCGTCCATCGTTACGGGCAACGAAACGATCACTTGGCGTGCAGGCACTTTCAACACATTGTAAACTTCTTCTTCCAGCCCCAAAATTTGCGAGGCGGTGCGGAAGCGCGACATCATTGCTTCAAATGGATTTTCTTTGTCAGAGAGAGGAGCTGGTTCGATGTAAGCCATAAATAGATGTGAGATTTAAGATGTGAGATTTAAGATTTTTTAAATCATCGATTTTAACGAGCTAGTGTGGTAGCGAAAACGGTTGCAAAGATAGATAAATTGGCCGAACAGAGTAAACGAAGCTAAAATTGATATAAAGTTTGGGGCTTTTTGAAAATCTTAAAATAAAATGGTTGAGTACATGGAAATGGGCAAAAGTTATTGTGTCAGTAACAAAATGTTTTGGCGGCATGGCGAGGCGCCACTGGGCTGTCCGTTACAAGTCCTCGCTCCACCGCTCTTCCAACCCTAACTGTGGGCTTTCCACTACCATCCCTTGCCGAGTGCGTTGCTCTAAGCTCATCACACGTTAAATGTCTAACCTCTTCAATTAAAAAATGGTTAGTGGCTTGAATTTCTTTGCACACCTCCGCGTCCTCTGCGTTAAAAAAATAGGAAACACAGAGGACTCAAGGTTTAATCGCTCCGTACTATATCTATTACCACTACGGGAAAAATACTTTTCTAGGCACTAAATTAAGCTGTCCAGTCTTCGATACTCAAGCTATTGATCTGATCGAAATGCTTGTCATTAGTTATTAGAGTAAGTTTATGCTGTTTCGCAGTTGCGGCAATCCATACATCGTTGGTGGGTATTGGCTTTCCTTTTTTATACAAGTCAGCAACAATTTCTCCGTAATGTAGAGTTGTTGTTTCATCAATAGCTATAATGGTTGCCAGCTCCATAAAAGAGTTCAACATTTCCAAATGCTTTTGTTTGTTTACAACTCTATTTACGCCCACTTGAAGCTCGCCTAAAACAATTACCGAAACATAGAAACTTGAGGATTTATTGATCTTCGCAGCTATTGGTTTGCTGCCTTCAAATAGCTTGATGATGATATTGGTATCAAGCAAGATTTTATTTCCACTCATCGAGGTGAATAGTTTCACACGTTTCATCAATAACCTCTCTCATCTGCTTAGCCTCTTTTTTTGAGATCACCCCCACAAAATCAAGAATACTTTTCTTTGCCACTTTCGTCTTATTTTTTTTCAAAACGGTTTCTAGTTCAACAAGTGTTTTTTCGTTGACTTTAATGACTTCTTCAATTACTTGCATTTTTCTATTCTCCAGAAGCATACTAGCTTAATTTAGTATTCAAATTTAGCCTTTAAATAGAACAAGGCAAAGATTTATTTGATTTGATGAGCGTAAGAAATTTCTTTGGTTCTAAGGCAGGAAACTAAAAAATCTCTAAGAACGCCACAATAAACGGAGCAGAGATAAACAACCCATCAAACCTATCTAAGAATCCTCCATGCCCTGGCAGGCTGCTGCCAGAGTCTTTGATTTCAATACTTCTTTTTAAAAGAGATTCCACTAAATCTCCATACACCCCACCGATGATGATGATAACACCAACGCTCATCCATTGCCATAGCGCAAGCGAGGTAAAGAAATAAGAAATACCATACGTCATGGCCAAGGCTAGTACAGCACCTCCAATCACACCTTCCCACGATTTTTTGGGAGAGATGCGCTCAAACAATTTTCGTTTGCCAAAAAGTGATCCTGCAAAGTATGCGCCCGTGTCGGTAGCCCATAAAATAAATAAGCAACCAAAAATGATTTGAAAATTGTACATACCATTTTCAAACGCAGCGATGTGCAACAATGCGAGTGGTACCGCGATGTAAAAAATTCCAAGAAAAGTAAACGCAATATTGGTAAAGGGCTTTCGCTCAAATTTTTTGTAGAGCTTGATCATGTACACACAAGATAGCAACGGAAAAAAGACAAAGTAATAGCGATAGGAAATACTCCCGCGCTCAATGAAGAACGAAAGAAAGAAAATCGCCAGCCCACAAATCATCCCGAATGTCTTTTGTGGGACCATGCCATCTAGTCCAGCCAGTTTGTAAAATTCCCGTAAGGAAAAAAAACAGATGATAAAGAAGATGAGTAAGTATGTCCACTCGCTATAAACTACTCCAAAAATAATTCCTGCTGCGCCTAACAAAGCGGTGGCAAGCCGGGCGGGGAGGTTGCTGAATTTTTTTGTGGTTGCGCTCAAGCGATGGAAGAGTTAGTAGAATAAAATTTCTTTTTAAAATAATACAAAAGTAAACCTGTGAGACAAGCAAAGGCGACAATCGCTGGCCATGGTGCTGATTCAGGAGCCTCTAGGTTAGTTTCAACAATTTTCAATTGATACAAGTAAATCATGACGACAGAGAACCCATTATTTATGAAATGAGCAAACATCGGCACTATCAAATTCCCCGACCAATAATAAAGATAACCAAACAAGGCACCTAGCAATACCCTTGGCACAAAACCAAAAAACTGCGCATGAATAGCACTAAATAAAATAGCTGAGACCCAAATGGCGACATGGATATTTTTTGTTCCCTTGTAAAACTCAGTTTGAATAATTCCTCGAAACAAAAACTCTTCGCATATACCTGCCAAGATAGCCACCACTACAAAGGCAAGTGCGAATTCCCCAAAGGAATTAAAATTGGTGAGCATTTTTGTCAACTCAGCTAATTGATCTTCCTTCGCACGCGCCCATTCTTCAAATGATTTCAAGAAATCGGGAAAGTGGATGTTTTGATTCCACTCAATAATCGCAGAATCTGTAATGGCAAAAGAGATAACAATGACAACCACTAATAGCAAAGAGCCAACTTGAAGTGGACTGCCCTGGAAGTAAGAAAAATCTTTTTTGCGGAGCGCATTCCAGATAAAGTAGGGCGCAATCAAAAAACCACCGAGCGATGTCATGCCCTGTATTACTAACAGAGGAACTCTCATCGCTTCGTCCGCAGGGTTCATCATCGAATTTAAAATATCTCCATCTCCAGTATAGATCAATGAAGCAATGCCCATCCCAATAGCTGACCCCATTAGCATACCAGCAACACTACCAATGACAACCAAGAGAAGCACAAGCCAAACAGATTTTTCCTGATTATATATCATGAGAGAATAAAATGGTAATTTTGTAGCCGCATAAAGCGAAATAGCTCGCAAACAACGCAGTTTTTCAACGAATAATCAAACGGTGGCAAAGATCGGCAACATAGATTTAGGTGAATTCCCACTTTTGCTCGCGCCTATGGAGGATGTGAGCGATCCTCCCTTTCGTGCCGTATGCAAAGAGGGTGGTGCCGATTTGATGTATACCGAATTTATTTCTAGCGAGGGGTTGATACGTGATGCCGCGAAGAGCCGACAGAAGCTCGACATTTTTGAATATGAAAGACCAATAGGTATTCAATTGTTTGGCGGGGACATTGGCAACATGGTGGAGTCAGCAAAAATTGCCACCGAAGTGAATCCTGATTTGATCGACATTAATTACGGGTGCCCTGTGAAAGCAGTAGCTTGTCGTGGGGCGGGTGCTGCGCTGTTGCAAGACATACCCAAGATGGTGGAGATGACTGCCGACATTGTGAAGGCAACGCACTTGCCGGTCACAGTAAAAACCCGTTTGGGTTGGGATGACAACACGAAAAATATTGTCGAAGTGGCCGAGCGATTGCAAGACATCGGCATCAAAGCATTGACGATACACGGGCGCACGCGCGTGCAGATGTACAAGGGAAGTGCCGACTGGACATTGATTGGTAAGATCAAAGAAAATCCACGCATGAATATTCCAATATTTGGCAATGGAGATATCGATTCACCAGAGAAAGCGTTGGAATATAAAAATCGTTACGGTGTGGATGGAGTGATGATTGGTCGTGCTGCGATTGGCGCACCATGGTTTTTTAACGAGGTAAAACATTTTTTCAAAACAGGTGAACATCTGCCTCCACCCGATATGATGAAGCGCGTAAGTACCACGCGCCAGCACTTAGATTTTTCCATCCGCTGGAAGGGCGACAAGCTTGGCATTTTTGAAATGCGAAGGCACTACACCAATTACTTTAAAGGCCTTCCAGATTTTAAACCATATCGCATGAGAATGGTGGAAGCGCCCAATGCGGAGGAGGTGAATCAAATCTTAGATGAGGTGGTGGAGGTTTATTCACAGCAAGAGTTGGCTTTTTAGGGTGTATAAATAGCTTGCAGAAATGATTCGACCAAAGAAAACTTTTACTATTAAGGAAGGCGACTATTGAGAGACATCGATGAATCAGTAGAGTTCATAAATGATTTTAAAAAGGGTAATGTTAAAGTGAAGTCGATTGATGAATTGCTTCGTGAGCTTTAAGTTATTTCAAGTATCAACTCCGCAAGAATCCACATTTGAAATCGCCTAACGATTAGCGTTATTTGGCTTTCCAAAAATAATCATGCCTGAAAACAAAAAAGGAACTGCCATCTTCCTACTCATTATACTCTCATTGATTTGGGGCACATCGTTCATCCTCATCAAGCAAGGGCTTAAGGTATTTTCCCCCGAAGAAGTTGGTTCGCTTCGCGTAGCTGCCGCAGCCGTTTTCTTGTTGCCCTTTGCATTCCTTCGCTGGAAGGAATTAAAGCAAGGCGATCACTTAAAATTATTCTTCTCAGGTATGATGGCCATTTTCATTCCCGCTTTTTTGTTTGCATTGGCGCAGACAAGATTGCAAAGTTCTGTCACGGGAATATTAAACACATTGTCGCCCGTATGGGCAATGATCATGGGCGTAGTGTTTTTCAACCAACGCTTTCGCGGAATGGCCGTCTTCGGTTTGCTCATTAGCTTTGGTGGCGCAGTTATCTTGGCCTTGGCGCGAGCCGAGGGCGCAATTGGTGGGTTCAATTCGTATGCCTTACTCGTAGTCTTGGCCTGCGCTTTTTATGGCGCCAATGTAAACTTCATCAAGTTCAAAGTGCAAGGACTCAGTTCCATCACCATCACCAGCGTTTCGTTGCTTTTGCTTTGGCCATTCTCGCTTGTTTATCTTTTTGGCTTCACCGACTTCACACAGAAATTGGCCACCACTCCAGGCGCATGGCAAGCGATGGGCTTCATTGTGATACTCGCGCTCATGAGCACGGCTGTTGCCAATTTAATCTTCAACAAATTATTGCAAATCTCCACCCCACTCTTCGCCAGTTCCGTCACCTACATTCTACCCATTGTATCGGTGATGTGGGGCGTGCTAGATGGTGAGAAATTATACCTCGGCCACTTCATCGGCATGATCGCCATTTTGTGCGGAGTGTATTTAGCGAATAGAAAGTAGAATTGATAGCGTATTGATTAGTGGGTATTACTTTGTTTAATGCTCCGAAGAGCCCTCATTTTTTTGTTGGCACCTAATTCGTTTTGCAAATTCTTTTTTCTGGCGAGTGCTTGCGCTTGAGAAATTTTTAAAAAATGATCATTGGGATATTGTTTTACCAGATTGTTTCCTTCAAGAATAATTGTGTCTAATTCTTGTATTTCTGCCAATATCGAAGCGTTTTCTCTAATTATTTTCATCCTCTTGTATGTTTGATGCTTAAAAAGCCCTTCGGCCATTCATTCTCTTTGTTATAACCAAACCATTTATTCCAATAGTTCCATTTTCTTTGGTAACTGTTGTGCAGAGGATGAGAGGCTGGATAGATAGGTTCCAAGTAACCATCCATCTTTAGCGAATTGTATGAACCAGATTTTGCACCCTCTTCCATGGCAAATAGATTTTTTGCTTCTTCCCAATTGGCGCTTAACCGCTCGTTTCCTTCTTCGCTATATTCGATAAAATTGACGAGATCAATGTCATTAGGCTCCTGTTTTCGAGTTACAAAACTTCCGTCAATCCACTGTTCCCAATCGGTATTCATCAGGTTTTTCATCCTTGCGTTGTAGGTTGCTAAGTTGGCCCATAATTCTTTTCTTTTTTGGTTTTGAGGGGCAAAATCTTCAACTAACTTTTTTTTACCCGTTTCTAAATCTGAATCAATTTTGCCATGAGGTGTAAGGTTACCAAAATCATCAAATTCCATGTCTATCAAATTTTAAAATCGAAAAAGCAACTCCATCCCACTCAAATGATGACGGTTGTAATCCCGACTCGAAAAGTACAAAAAAATATTCTCGATATAGATCAATACTTGTTTTCTTTATCCATTTTTGAATAATTTTTAATTCTCAAAAACCAATTACTATGAAAACAATAGCAGTAGGCGTTTTAATCTGTTTTGGCTTTTCGGCATGTGCCCCCTCCAAACAAGAAACTGCCCCCAAGCAATATTCCGTCAATCAGTTCATGGATATTGTCCAAATCAATGGCGGGTCTTTTTCGCCCGATGAAACCAAAATCGTTTATAACAGTAAAGCCACAGGTATTTTCAATGCCTATGAAATTGATTTGAAAACTGAAACTGAAAAACAACTCACCTCGTCAACCGACAATGCTATTTTCAGCCAATCTTATTTCCCTACCGATGACCGTGTGCTTTACACCAGCGACAAAGGAGGAAATGAAATCAATCATTTGTATGTGCGCGCGCAAGATGGCACGGTGAATGATCTCATTCAAGACTCAACTGCTAAAGCCCAGTTTGCTGGATGGAGCTACGACAAGAAGTTGATGTACTATTCCTCCAATAGCCGAGACAAAAAATTTTTTGATTTGTACAATGTTCAAGTGGCTGGTGGCGAAACAAAAGTATATCCTACTTCACTGGTTTATAAAAATGAAAAAGGGTTGAATCCCGATGTGATTTCCAATGATGACCGCTACATCGCGCTCAGCGAAACCATTACCACCAACAATTCAAATATGTACCTGCTCGATACACAATCGGGCAAACTCAACCTATTATCCAAGCATGAAGGTGATGTGCAATTCAACGCCCAGTATTTTAGTTTGGATGGCAAAACACTTTTTTATTTAACAGACGAGGGCAGCGAGTTCATGTACTTGTCTAGCTATGACATTGCCACAGGCGAAAAGAAAAAAGTAGAGGAAGCACCATGGGATATTATGTACGCCTACCTATCACGCAATGGAAAATACAGAGTAGTGGCCATCAATAATGATGCGCGCACTGAAATCAAAATTTATAATGAACAAGATGGTGGCAAGTTGGTTTCGGTGGAAGGCTTGCCTGAAGGCGACATCACAGGAGTGAATATTTCTGATAGTGAAAAGCTCATGTCGTTTTATGTGAGCAGTTCTAAGTCACCCAGTAATTTATTTGTTTACAATTTTGATACAAAAGAAGTAAAGCAACTCACCAACACCATGACCAAGGAAATTGATCCAAAGGATTTGGTAGCTGGTGAAGTAGTGCGTTTCAAATCTTTTGATGGCATGGAAATCCCCTGCTTGCTCTACAAACCAAAAGGAATAAAGGAGGGTGAGAAAGTACCAGCCCTGCTTTGGATACACGGTGGCCCCGGTGGGCAAACCCGTTTAAATTATTCAGCAGCACTGCAACACCTGGTCAATCATGGCTATGCAGTGCTGGCAGTAAACAATCGCGGCAGCTCTGGCTATGGAAAAACATTTTATGCTGCTGACGATCGTAAACATGGCAACGAAGATTTGCGTGATTGTGTAGAATCAAAAAAGTTGTTGGCATCACTACCCTATATTGATGCTGATAAAATTGGCATTTATGGCGGTAGTTACGGTGGCTACATGGTGATGGCAGCATTAACGTTTGCTCCCGAAGAATTTAAAGTAGGCGTCAATCTTTTTGGAGTAACAAACTGGATCAGAACATTGCGCAGCATCCCATCTTGGTGGGAAGCTCAGCGCAAAGCACTTTATACAGAACTAGGTGATCCCAACTCTGTCGACTCTGTAGCACTCTACGCAAAGTCTCCTTTATTTCATACAAATAAAATCACCAAGCCATTTATTGTGCTTCAGGGAAGTAATGACCCACGCGTGTTGCAAGTTGAGTCAGACGAGATTGTGGCTAATGCTAGGAAGAACGGTATAAAAGTGGAATACGTTATCTTCCCTGATGAAGGCCATGGATTTGTGAAAAAGGAAAACAATATCAAGGCTTCGGAAGAGGTGCTGAAGTTTTTGGATGCGAATTTGAAGGAGATTACCGCTAACGCAAAGAGCGAAGCTCCTTAAAATAGTTAGGGTAATCGTAACATTCTTGTAACAAAGAAATCCTATTTTTGCTGCTTCAAAACTTTGAGAAAGTGGACAAACTAGTAAAAATCGGAACCGTGCAAATGAGTTGCACCAAAAGTCCCGCTGAAAACCTGAATAAAGCAATTGAAGGAATTCGCGAGGCAGCTAAAAAAGGCGCACAAATAGTTTGCCTTCAAGAGTTATTCACTTCGCTGTACTTCTGCGATGTAGAAGACTATGAAAATTTCAAACTAGCCGAAGCAATCCCGGGACCATCAACAGATTCACTTTCTGCGCTCGCAAAAGAATTAGGTGTCGTAATTATTGCCTCTCTTTTTGAAAAACGCACACAGGGAATTTACCACAATACCACAGCGGTTTTAGATGCCGATGGAACGTATTTGGGCAAGTATCGCAAGATGCACATCCCCGATGATCCATCGTACTACGAAAAATTTTATTTCACCCCTGGAGATTTAGGCTACAAAGTTTTCAAAACAAAGTTTGCTACCATTGGCGTGTTGATTTGCTGGGATCAATGGTATCCAGAGGCTGCACGCATAACATCATTGATGGGTGCGGAAGTTTTGTTCTATCCAACAGCTATTGGCTGGGCTACTTCGCAAGATGAAGCAACGAATATTGAACAGTACGGTGCATGGCAAACGATTCAACGAAGTCATGCCGTAGCAAATGGTTTGCATGTGGTGAGCGTGAACCGTGTAGGCTTTGAACAAAATGGTGCCATGAAATTTTGGGGCGGCTCGTTTATTGCTAACCCATTGGGTACATTGATTTACAAAGCTTCACACGAGAATGAAGAAGTGAATGTAACGGAAGTTGATTTGAATAAAACGGACAGCATCAGAATGCACTGGCCCTTTATGCGAGATAGACGGATTGATTCTTATCAGCCCATCACAAAAAGATTTATTGACGAATAATTTAAAAAGTAGGCAATTGCAGTAGGCAAGCTTTGCCTATTTCCTATTGCCTATTGCCTACTGATATGAAAACCCCTAGAGACCTCGGATACCACTTCCCTGCAGAATTTGCACCGCACACCGCCACTTGGTTAAGCTGGCCGCACAAAGAAGCGAGCTGGCCTGGAAAAATTGATACTATCTTTCCCGTGTACGCAGAGTTTATCAAACGAGTAGTAGAGGGAGAGATTGTAAATATCAATGTGGCTGATGAGAAGATGAAGCAGTTTGCCATTTCTCATTTAGAAAAAGTAGGAGCTGATCTAAATAAAGTAAAATTCTTTTTTCACCCCACCAACGATGCGTGGTGCCGCGATCATGGCCCGGCATTTTTGATTAATGTGAAAGAAAAGAAGAAAATGATTGTGGATTGGGGCTACAATGCGTGGGGTGGAAAATATCCTCCATTTGATTTAGATGATGTTATTCCAACATTGATTGGTAAACACTTTTCAATTCCAGTTGTCAATCCGGGTATTGTGATGGAAGGTGGCTCCGTTGAGTTCAATGGAAAGGGAACGTTGCTGACCACCAAGGCTTGTTTGCTAAACAAAAACAGAAATCCGCATCTCAATCAAAAGCAAATTGAGGAATACCTGACCAATTATTATGGCGTAAGCAACATCCTTTGGCTGGGCGATGGCATTGTGGGTGATGATACCGATGGCCACATCGATGACATCACTCGCTTTGTGAACGAGGATACAGTGGTAACCGTAGTGGAGGATAACAAGAAAGATGAAAACTATCACTTGCTAAAAGAGAATGTTTATCTCCTTGAGAAGATGAAATTAGAGAATGGTAAGCCTGTGAAGATTGTAGAATTACCCATGCCATCAGCCGTAGTGTATGACGACCAGCGATTGCCTGCCTCTTATGCTAATTTTTATATAGCTAATAAATATGTGGTCGTGCCAACATTCCGAGATAAGAATGATGATAAGGCATTGAGCATACTCCAAAAATATTTCACAGACAGAAAAGTGATTGGCTTAGACTCAACGGATATTATTTGGGGGCTGGGTTCTTTTCATTGCTTGAGTCAGCAGGAGCCGTCTGTAGATTAACCAAAAAGATTATTTCTTTCTTCTAAAGTCATCACTCGTTTGGAGATAGATAATATCTCTTTAAGTAAAACATCGTTTTTGATTTCATGCTTTAAGGATTCGCTCCTAAGCTCTTTTGTTTCCTTTTGCAAATCAATTGATTGCTTTTGAAGTTCATACGTTTGCTTTTGAAGCTCACTGGTTTGCTTTTGAAGTTCACTTGTCTGCTTTTGCAAAGCCTCAATCCTATCCAAAGACCGGTCTGTCTTCAAAAGATACTCTGCTAAAAGTTCTATTATTTTATCCTCATTTTTCATAAAAACTTATAATTCATTTAAAGGTAGTATTGAAAAGAATAAATTCAAAATTGGCCAGTAAATGAAAAAGACCTAGAAGGAGTTAGGCAATGAGTCAATTGAACATCGTTTTCATCAACATTTTCTATGGCATCAATTGCCGAAAAAAAAGAAAACCCGACTCGCTGACAATCCTTCCCGCACCGAGAAAGAAACTTATCATAAAACCCCTTTCCATACCCCACTCTATTTCCCTTTTCATCAAAAGCCAAAAGCGGCACTATGACCATATCAATTTTCTCAGCAGGCGTAGGCGCCCCTTGTTCAGGCTCCAGTATGTCCCACTTATTTTTTTTAAGCTGATGAAGTCCTTCAAAATAAATATTTTCTAATTCATCACCTGCTACTTTAGGAATAGAAATTCGAATATGTGGAAACTCTCTGCGAATCCGTTCGATGATTGGCCACGTATCAGGTTCTCTTTTGCTTTCTATAGACAAAAAAATATGAATACACTTTATAAACGAAAGGTCGAGCTGAGTGAAGAATTGATGATAGAGTTGAAGGTTGAGTTGCTGGTATTCGCCTTCTGATAAGTCGAGTCGCTTTTGCAAATATATTTTTCTCGCATGTTCCTTAGTCATAGTTCAGCACATTGAATCGAAAATCAAATGCATCAAACTCTTTCAATAGTTTTTGAATAAAGTCCCCATCTTGCTGATAGAAGTTCAAAAAATTATCAGTACGCTCTTGCAAGCTCCCATTGGGAAACAGTGCATCTTTGACTGCTTCTATTTGTCTGAGCTTGTCAGCGTGTAGTCGCTTCTCAGCTTGAAGCATCTTCTTTTCTATTTTCTCCAGTCCGTTGGTGGTGCGCTTGACTTCGGCTCCCACAAATTGGTTCAGCGTAGCATCTATTTTGGTAGCACGCTGTTTTACATTTTTCAAAATCGTTTTCAACGATTCTAATTCTTTGCTAAGAGATAAATTATTATCACTATTCTTGGCTATCCAACTGTTAAATAAAAAGTTCTTTTCTTCAAATAAATCTTTGATGTCCAGCTTTGTCTTTTCAAATTTCTTAGCAGTAGGCGCATCAACAATCATCGCAAAATTGCGAGGCATCAAAACAGGGTAAGGAGTTTTAAAATTTTCAAACACGCCTTTTAGTTGCAACCAATAAACCAATTCTGCTGGGCCACCAATATAGGCGAGGTTTGGCAAAATCATTTCTTGATAGAGCGGGCGCAGCACCACATTCGGGCTGAATTTTTCTGGTTCCTCTTGAATCAATTTTTCAATCTCCAGTTTAGAAAACTGAATATCCGTATCTATTACTTGAAATCGTTCTCCAATTTTTTCAATTCTACTGCGAAGGCCATCTACCAAATAGAAGAAATTGATTTCGCGCGCATTTACCTGTGTGTGGTAGCCGAGCGATTGTAATTGCTGAGTTGCATCATCTACAATTTGTTTTGCGCTATGAGCAAACAAATCATCGGTGATGACGGAAGAAAAAGTTTTCTTCAATTCCCGATCATCACCATCCACTACTACTAATCCCTCGTTTCCAAAAAGAGCATTCACGTATTGTCGCACAGCACCAGCGAGTGTTTTGTTCTTTAAGTATGCTTCCCTGAAAAGGCTTATCTCCCCAGGTATTTCATTTAATAAATTTTTAAAGTCATTCGTATGGAATCTGCCTACGCCACCTTGCTGTTCTGTTTTCCACTCATATTTTTTTCCATATAATCGAAAAGACTTAATCTCTTCATAGTCGTGGTCTTCGCTCGCCATCCAGTACACAGGCACGAAATGGTATTCAGGATAAACCTGTTTCAATTTCTTACAGGCATTGATAACGGTAACAATCTTATAAATGAAATATAGCGGCCCAGTAAAAATATTAAGCTGATGCCCAGTAGTGATTGTAAATGTTTTCTGCTGTGTTAGCGATTGGATATTTTGCTTTACCTTTTCCGTGATTTTTAAATCACTGTATTTCTTCGTCAATTGCTGTGATAGCAAATCACGAGTAGCTTGAGGGAAATTAGATTTTGCTGCAAGTTGACTTTTGAAATTTTCCACCGAAGGAAAATTTCCATAGAATTTCTTTAGCGAATCTTTTTGCTGAATGTAGTCGAGGAAGAAAGAACTGAACGCGTGCGTATCCTGAAAGTCTATCTTGCCTGTATTCATATCAACAACAAATCAGATGGGTAAAAAGCATAATCGCAATTAACGATTTTAATCTAGATAAGGTTCTTGCTTTTGTATGAATGGTTATTGTTAAAAACTTCTTAAATGACCTTTGCTATTAAGTCAAACTCACTTGCACTCGTTACCTTTGCATTCACAAAATCACCCATTCTTAGGTATTCGTTCTTCTCTTCAAATATCACCTCATTGTCCACCTCGGGCGAGTCATGCTCGGTGCGACCAATAAAATTACCTCCTTCTTTTCTATCAATCAATACTTTAAAAGTCTTGCCGATTTTTTCTTGGTTCAACTCCAGCGAAATTCCCTGCTGTAATTCCATCAACGCATCCACACGCTCTTGCTTTACATCCGCAGGCACATCATCATTAAAAGAATGCGAGTGCGTATTCTCCTCGTGCGAGTATGGAAACACACCGAGCCGATCAAAACGAGAAGTCTCCACAAAGCGCATCATCTCATCAAAGTATTCTTCCGTTTCTCCTGGATGCCCTGCTATCAGCGTAGTACGAATGGCAATGTTCGGCACTTTCGCGCGAATGGTTTGCAAAAGTTCTTCCGTTTTTTCACGCGTGGTACCACGCCTCATCATTTTCAACATTTCGGTAGAACCGTGTTGAAGCGGGATGTCGAGGTACTTGCAAATGTTATCTCGCTCATTCATGGTGTCCAATACGTCCAATGGAAACCCAGTTGGGAAAGCATAGTGCAAGCGAATCCAATCAATGCCCTCTACATCTGAAAGTTTTTTCAACAGATCAGACAAATTTCTTTTTTTGTAAAGATCCAATCCGTAGTAAGTTGAATCTTGAGCAATGAGCAGCAATTCTTTCGTGCCGTTCTTGGCCAAATTTTTTGCTTCCAATGCCAACTCTTCCATCGGTCTTGAAATATGTTTGCCACGCATCAATGGTATTGCGCAGAAAGAACAAGGGCGATCGCAGCCTTCTGAGATTTTCAAATAAGCAAAATGACTGGGGTTCGTTAAAATGCGTTCGCCCACTAATTCTTGTTTGTAATTCGCGTTGAGTTGTTTGAGCAAACGAGAAAGATCACGTGTACCAAACCACGCATCCACTTGTGGAATTTCTTTTTCCAAGTCTTGGCTATACCGTTGCGATAGGCAGCCTGTCACATACACTTTCTCCACCAAGCCTTCTTCTTTGGCATCCACATAGCGCAAAATGGTATCGATAGATTCCTGCTTCGCATTGTCGATAAAGCCGCACGTGTTAATGACCACCACATTTGAATCGTCCTTCTTCGATTCGTGGGTCACATCAATGCCGTTGCCGCGCAATTGGGTGAGTAGCACCTCAGAGTCCACCAAATTTTTGGAGCAGCCGAGCGTGATAATATTGACTTTGGTTTTTTTTGCGCCTTTGGTTTTCAATAGATGTGAATAAAGGCAGCAAATTTACTAAAAATACCCAGTCTATTTTTGCTTGATATAGCCTTGTGGCAACGTATTTGCATGGCAAACACCTGCCATCAACTATATTTGCACAAAAAATACAAGTGGCCAGGTTATATCTTTTTGGTTTATTGATTCTCTTTAGCACCTCTTGCTTTAATGAAGCGGATTGCATCAAGACAGCTACATCGGCTATTAAAATTGATTTTAAACAGGTTAAGACGGATAAGACCACACTATTAAGAAGTACGATAGATTCACTTCTTCTTATTGATTATGTGCGCGTTTCTGGTATTGATAGTGTGTACGCAAATAATATCAAGACCAATACATTAACCTTGCCTATTAATCCTACCAAAAAAGAGGTGACTTACATTTTTCAGCGAAGTTCATCCAATGGAGCATTCAAGAAGATTGATTCAATAAAGTTTAGCTATTCTAGCGAAAGCCGAGTGATCTCTCAAAAGTGTGGGGCTTTTGCTTATTTTTTGAATTTGAAAGTGACTTCGACTAGTTTTGATTCAACCAAATACAAATTGGCCAATAGCAGATTACTAAAAGGCGCTACCAATGTGCAACTATTTTTTTAGCATTGTAGTAGGAGTGAGTTTAAGCACAACTGTTTTCTGCCAAGAGGCTAGAGAAGAGGAAGGCAAAAAGAAGTCTCCATCAGATACTGTGAAAAATAAATTTTTGCCCACTGGCCTTCGCGTGGGCACAGATGTGATTTCATTGATCCAAAGTCAGGATAATTCTTTTAAGGGATGGGAAATTAATTTTGATACAGATTTTTCGCGTTATTATTTCACTGTTGATTATGGCAATTGGGCGGTAGCTAGGCAACTAGGTAACGGCAATTATCAAAATGAGGGGTCGTACTTTCGAGTTGGAACCGATATTAATTTTTTATTGAAAGACCCTGATAAAAATATGTTTTTTATTGGTTTTCGCTATGGGCTATCTTCTTTCAGTGAATCGGTTCAATATCAAAACACTATTTTCTATCCTGGATTTGGCTCGATAGCAGCCGATGAATCAAATAGCAGCTTGAGTGGTCACTGGCTTGAAATTACCTCGGGGCTAAGAGTGAAAATTGTAAGCGGTTTTTGGATGGGCTACACAGCTCGATTAAAATTTGCACCATCGATAAGTGGTGAAGGTACATTAAAGACCTATGACATGCCGGGCTACGGCTTGGTAGAGCAAGCCCCGTATTGGGGATTCAACTATCAATTGTTTTGGAGGTTTGGGTGGAGAGAGACGCCACCTCTTCGGGCTAAAAATTAGTTTTTCGAAAGAGCTAATTCAGAGCTATCAATCCAATAATCCTATCAGAAAGCTTGACTTAAGCTATCATATTGATAGGATTTTCATACATTTATGATAGGATAAGGATACCCCACGCCAACAAGAGATATTTTCAATCATACTAAAAAATGAGCCGATTGGCATATCAGGTATTTTGGAAAAAATCGCTCAAAAAGTTTCTGTTCCTACCATGAATAGGGAACTGCTAAAACTAAAGGAAGAGAAAATTATTTTCTCAGAAGGAAGCGGGCCAAGCATAAAATATCGTGTCAATTTATCTGGCCTTATCAGTGCCAATATCAACTCAGAGGATTATTTTAAAATGGATGTTGACAGCCGCAAAATCTTAGACAAGTATAACCCAGCCATTTTTGATAGCCTAAAAAATGTGTCCTTGTTTGCTAAAAGCGAAATCACTCTACTAGATAAGCTCACGACTTCTTACCAAAAGAAAATACAGAAGACATCAACGGCAAATCACAAAAGAGAATTTGAGAGGTTGATGATCGAGTTGTCTTGGAAATCATCACAAATAGGAGGCAATACGTATGATTTGTTGGACACTGAACAATTATTGAAATACAATATCCCCGCCCCCAATCATACCGAGGAAGAAGCAACAATGCTTTTGAACCACAAAGCCGCTATTGAATACACGAGGGAAAACGCAGACTTGTTCAACCAATTGGCAACGAATAAAATTATTGACATCCATACATTACTTACTTAGCCCAAACCTATGGAAAAAAAATCGGCAAGGCGAGTGTGACAGGGTATTGCATTAAATTTAAAACGATGAAAGACATAAACATGGATGTGCTGGAAGCGGCACTACAATATGGGGTTGAAGCTTCCCAAAATAATCACAGCATGGTAGATGAAATCTAAATTGTCTGGATTGCTTCTATATACACTGCTCCTCGCCTCTCAGCAAAAATATCTGCAGTAAGCATCAATGCCCCTTGCAACAACATGCCCACGCCAATACCTAACCATAATTCTTTAGAAGGCGCAAAGAAAATAAGTAGCAACCCGATGACGACAAATGCCACTTCTACTTTTTTGTACAGTGAAAAGTTTTTCATCACCGTATCCATGCGGGGTGTCTCTGCTTTTGCGAAAGCAGCTTTGTCTTTCTGGTAAAGCGTTTCAAGTTGAATGATTTGTTTATCGGTACGGAAATAGACCGTACTACCTACTACGATTTGGATGATGCCGATAAGAATGGCTGGTACCGCAAAGCCACGATAAAAACTATCGCCCCATTTTAAGAGGGCATAAACCGAGAACCCGATGGTAAGCATTCCGAAAAGAATGAAAATCAAGCTTTCGTTTTTCTCGGCTGTGAAGTAAGTTTTGATGAAGTCCATAATGATTTAATATTAAATTTTATACGTCTGCCTCACCATCCAGAAGAACAAACGCTCGGGCACTAATCTCCTTAGAGGCAATAATACATTGGCTGGAAATGCAATCGGATAACGCATCTTTGTAGAGGAATCATTGGCCGCCTTGAAAATAACTTTTGCTACAGACTCAGACGAAGCGCCTTTATCACCCGCATCCATGCTCACGGCTTCACACTTTTTTACAAACTCATTATAGTCGTTGGTGTAATCGGGTTTCATAAACGCACGGCTTCTTCCATAAAATTCGGTTTTGATAGCGCCTGGTTCAATCAATTTTAGTTTGATGTTGAAGGGAGCAACTTCATATTGAAGCGATTCTGTAAATCCTTCTACCGCCCATTTTGTGCCGTGATAGATACTGTAAAGCGGAAAGGCTACCCTTCCACCTACACTGGCAATTTGTACAATCGTTCCGCTTTTTTGTGTGCGCATGATTTTTACTGCTTCGCGCGTTACCCGCATGAGGCCAAACACATTGGTATTAAATTGTTTTTCAATGAACTCATCCGTCATGGACTCAAACACGCCATCGGCACCGAAGCCTGCGTTATTTACTACTACATCGATCTTGGAAAAATCTTTTTGAATATTTTTCAAAGCCAGTTCGATACTGCTAGTGTTGGTTACATCTAATGCATAGAGTTTTACGTTCTGTAACTTGTTAAGCTCTGTTTCTTTTTCAGGAGATCGCATGGTGGCGGCCACGTTCCATCCTTGCTGTTGAAAATAAATGGCAGCGGCTTTGCCAATGCCTGATGAACTTCCTGTAATGACGACTGTTTGCATAGAGTGTGATTTTAATAGGTGATTTTGATTCATTTATTGGTTAAAAAATTAGATTTTAATACTGTTCCATGCCATGCGGAATAATTCTTCTTTCAGGGATGGAGTAATCTTCAATGTTTCATCGTAATGCAGTTTTACACTTTCGTTGATAGGCCCCATCAATTGGCTCAAAAGCAGTTGAACAGGTAGCTTCTTTACCAAGCCTTGCTTGATTCCGCCTTTCAAAAAATCTTCTAAAGGTTTAAGCAGTTGATCGCCATGCTGTTTGGTTTTTTTAGTGAGATAGCTTGTGTGCGTAAACTGTTCGATAAACTTCATTCGTTCTGGTTCCGCTAAACTAATATTGAGATAATTCATCCAGAGCTTCTTAAACGCTACAGAAAACGAATCCTTCGCATCGAAAACTTCAAGTATTTTCATGGTCTTGTTTTTCTTCAAGTGAAAATATAGCTCGTTGATAAGCACCTCTTTGTTTTTGAAGTATATGTATAGAGTGCCCGTTGCTAATTTGGCTTCCGTGGCCACATCGGCCATTTTGAGGCCGTTGAAACCTGTTTCCAATACCAACTTGAGGGTGGCTTCGTAAATAGCTTCAATTTTGTTTTCATCCCGCGGTCGCGCCATGCGGCAAATATAAGTGAATAAATATTCATTTAAAATCTCTTTTTCCCGCCCTATTTCTTCTACGGATTTCAAGATTTGTAAAAAAATAACTAATCGGTGAATTATTTTGTTGGGTAAAGGATGATTAGTTTTGGCCAGTAATTAATTATGAATTGGTATATTCTTATTCTCTCCGCAGCAGTTTTTCAAGGATTGTTGTTAGCCTTAGCTATCCAACGGATCAACCAGAATAGGCACTCTATTTCTTGGCTGTCTGCTTTGCTAATAGCTATCTCCATTTGTTTGGCAGGTAGGATATTTTACGATAGCAGCCTATTTGTAAAGTATCCTAAAGTAGCAATCGCGTCAGATTTGATGCTTTTTACGTACGGGCCATTAATTTTTTGCTACGTGCGAAGTATTTTTTTTATCGATGAAAATAAGACTACTCGAATAGTTGCCCATTTTCTTCCAGCTATTTTTCATACCCTGTTGCTGGCGCAATATCTTTTTCGGCCAGATGAACAAATGTTCGCCCTGCTTTCTACCAAGCTGCACCAAGCAATCGGGCAACTAACAGAAGTATTAGGATGGTTGCATATCTTGCTTTATCTGATAGCATCTTATCGTTTGTTTAAAAAGTATTTGAATGATTCAAAAGCCATCATTTCTAATCTGCCTACTATCAATTTTCTAAAATATTTTTTTTTGTTGAATGCGGTTGCTCTTCTTTTATGGGCAACAGGATTTCTCCTACTAAAGTTTAACAGCAGCATGAGTTCGGTTTTATTCACCTATAATAGTATTTGGATTATGCTTACGGGCAGCGTATACATGACTGGCTACTATGCCATCGCCATCCCTGATTTCTTTCGGATCAATTTGGAAAGTACCGCCCCTGATTTCAAGGAAACGTTGCAGGCTATCAATCAACAGCCAATAGACAAACATGAACTGCATTTGATAACGGTTAATCAGGAAGAAACTGCTGACCAAGTAAGTGACAGTGCATCTAAAGCGCAGTCTCCTTTAATTCACTTGCATATAATTGAAGTGGCAAGCCGCTTAAAGTTACTAATGGAAACCGACCAGCCCTTTTTAGACCCTAACCTCACACTTCCTGTATTAGCCTCAAAACTCGGTTGCACGATTCACATTTTGTCAAAAACGATCAACGACACTTTTGAAAGGAATTTTTTCGATTACGTGAACGAACATCGCGTAAATTATTTCATACACCTAACGGAACAACCTTCAAGCAAAAAATATACTTTGCTATCGCTCGCATTGGAAAGCGGCTTCAATTCCAAATCTACTTTCAATAGTTCATTCAAAAAGGTGACGGGCAAAACACCCTCGCAGTTTCTAAAAAATCTTTCTTTCCCAAAAAGCACTAACTAATTGGTGCGACTTTATAATCTTGGGCGATTTCAGGGTTTTCTCACCCATTCTTTGTAAGAAATTTTAAAACTAAATCTTACAAGTATGAAAAAGCTACTATTTATTGTTACCGCCCTTGTGGCCATGTCATTTTCTCAAAGTTGTGATCCAAATCCCATGGACAAAGTTCCGATGGTAAAAACTTTCGCCATTTCGGGTGAAACAATAGGCAGCGATGCTTTGTCAACCGATGGCAAAGGGAATATTTATGCTTCTAATTACATCGGCACGAGCAATGACCCCACGAATGGAAATGGCACTACTGTTTATAAGATTACTCCTCAAGGTGAGCGGTCGGTTTTTGTAGATGGGTTAGGTGGGCCAGCAGGAAGTTGTTTTGATAATGCTGGAAACTTTTTTGTTTGCACTTTTAACGATGGAAAGGTCATTAAAGTAAGCGCCAACGGAACTAAACAAGTTTTTGCCGAAGGACTAGAGGGACCAATACAAGTGGTTAGCGACAAAACAGGCAATCTGTTTGTGAGTGTGGCCGGAATAGGAAATGCTCCAGGCACTAAAATTTATAAGTTCACACCATCGGGGGTTAAGTCAACCTTGGTCGATCTTGCCTCACTGGGCGGATTTGCTTTATCGGGCGTTACAATAGATGCTGCCAATAATTTGTATGTGGCCAACTATGTAAACGGAATTATTTTCAAAGTTACTCCGCAAGGGCTAGCAACTTTATTTGCTGACCTTGGCTCTCTTGGTGCTTCTTACACACCGATCACAAGTTACCTCACCATTTTCAATAACTCCATTTTTGCAACCGGCTTGTTCGCAAATAGGATTTATAAAATCACCCTCGCAGGCCAAGCAAGTGTTTTGGCAGGAACAGGTGTGGCAGGATCTGCAGACGGAAAATTAAATGAAGCAACTTTTGCTGGACCCAACGGAATTGTAACCGACCCGCTCAAAAGCGTACTGTACATTTCTGAATCGGCCAGTAAGAAAGTTCGATTGATTACAGAGCTTAGAAAACTTTAACTTTTACCCTAATTTACGTGACTTCTACCCCGATAAAATTGGGGTAGAAGTTTTTTTTGGGGAGAAGCAGGATTGAAGTAGCGTGAATCAAAGTATTTAAAACAGTGCTAGAGTTAATGTAGAAGTAATATTTATTCTTTGATTATCAAGTAATTACAAAATGATTCAATTTTGTTGTCCAATTTCCTTCTGGCCAATCGATAAGGGGGTATAAACCAAAACAATTACACTTTATGACAAAAACCCTTATCGTTATCGGCATCGTACTAGGTGCTTTGCTGATTGCAGGAGTTATCCTTTCTCTTGTCGCACCCAAAAGGATTTCAGTGAGTAACACAACGTTTATCAATGCTTCGAAGCAGCACGTGTTTGACCAGCTACGCTACATGAAGAATTTCCCGAAGTGGTCGCCTTTTTTGGTGCAAGACCCTGAACAAAAATATTCGGTAAGCGGTACCGATGGTGAAGTGGGCGCTACTTATAGTTGGGAAGGCGTGAAAGAAAAAAGCAAAGGCTCGCAACGTGTGGCTAAATTAAAGTCGAATGATCAAGTGGTAATCGAATGTAACATCACAGTGCCCTTTCAATCAAACCCAACATTCTCGTATGAGTTGATTGAAAAAAACGGAGGCGTGGAAATTGTTCAACAATTTGATACAGAAATGCCCGTACCCTCCAATATTTTTGGCTTGCTGCTTGGCTTGAAAGAAAAAATTTCTGTAACCAACAAACAAGGGCTTGATTTGTTAAAGAAAGTAAGCGAAAGCGAAAAAGCAGCATCCTTAACATCTAAGTAATACTTCACTTTTAACTTTAAATACTAAAACCTAAAACTTAACTTTTATGAAAGAGTTCATGATGATTTTCAGAATGGCACCCATGCAAAATTTTCAACCCACACCCGAACAGATGCAACAGAGCATCAAACAATGGCAAGACTGGATTGGTGGCATTGCAGCCCAAGGCAAATTTGTAAGCACTAATCAACTTGGCTTCACGGGCAAAACACTAAAACCAAATGGAGTAGTGACCGATGGCCCGTATGCAGAAGTAAAAGAAATTGTAGGCGGCTATATTATCGTAAAAGCCAATTCAATTGATGAAGCGTTGGAATTGGCAAAAGGTTGCCCGATATTATTTATGGGCGGCCATGTAGAAGTGCGCGACATTATGGTATTAAACGGTTAATTTTAACTCGATTCGTATCGAAGGCCTTTGTCGAACAGACAAAGGCCTTTTCTTAATATGATTTTACTAAGGCCGTATCCATTTAGCGTTCACACAGCACATAAGTTAAGTTATGCCATTGGGGCTGGCGTCTTTACTTTTCTTTTTTTAGGGATTGTTCAACCTTATTCCATGACAACTGTCAGCAGCCTTTCTGACTGGCTGAGGATCTCGGTGTATGGATTAATTGTGGGAGCAACTGTTTTTTTATCTGAATTACTTCTTCCTTTTGCTTTTCCGAATGTGTTTAAAGATGAGCGATGGAATTTTCTCAAGCAGATTTTGTTTTCAGTTGCCACATTAGTGTTTATCATCTTAGCACTTGCTTTTTTTCAAAAAGTATTGGGCAATTCTTTTTCTATTTTAAATTTAGCAAAGTATGTACTAACCATTGGCGTGTTTTTAATTATCGCATTTACTTTTATTGACGAGCGACTACTATTACGAAATAGACTAGAGCAAGCAGAAAAGTTAGTAGTAAGTAAAGAAAACAGTTCGGGAGATGCAGCACCTAAAGTTTCGTTGCGCGGTCAGTCCGAAAAAGAATCGATTGAACTGATACCTGAGCAATTTATTTACGCGGTAGCAGACGGCAACTATGTTTCGATTTATTGGTGGCAGGGCGATGAAATGCAACGCACTCTTTTACGCCAGACTTTTAAAAACGTTGCGCAACAGCTCGCAGGGCAGTTCAATTTAATTCAAACCCATCGAGGGTATATTGTCAATCGAGACCACGTGGAAGAATTATCGGGTAACAAAAATGGCCTTCAGCTAAGTATCAAAGGAATCAGTCACCGCATTCCCGTTTCACGGCCTTACGTTGCATCCTTTCAGGGATAGAGCAATTCGTCACAAAATCCCAGCAACTGGTCACGTAAGCTGATTTTTGGTTTACTGCTAGGGCTATTTCCCCGTTATTCACACCAAATAAAAAAACCAAAAATTATGAAACTCAAATTATCTTTGATTTTGATGCTTACTACAATCATCACAAGCGCACAAACCAACAGCACTCTTTCTGAAAAGGAAAGGAAGTTCGCTTCTGATTACTTGACCACCACTCGCGAAGAGTTTCTGAGCTCCGTTACCGGATTATCAGAAGCGCAGTTGAGATTTAAGGCTGACAGTAGCAAATGGAGTATTATGGAATGTGCCGAACACATTGCGCTGGCCGAGCAAGGTATTTTTTCGATTATTCAAGCACAACTGAAGCAAAATGCCCAACCCGAAAAGCGCGCAGAAATAAAAGTGGTGGAGCAAGATATTATTAACCGACTGACCAATCGGAAATTCAAAGTGCAATCACCTGAGGTCATCAAACCGTCAGGCCGTTTCCCAACCATAGAAAGTATTAAATCGGCATACGAAAAGCAACGCGCTAATTGTATCAGCTATATTTCAACTACACAAGATGATTTGCACAATCACTTTTGGCAACACCCCGCCACAGGTACGATTGACCTATATCAATCCATTGTTCTGTTGGCAGCTCATAGCAAGCGGCACACGTTACAAATTGAAGAGGTAAAGAGTAGTTCTAATTTTCCAAAATAGATAGCTCAAAGTCATTGGAAATAAAGAATGCGGCAATGTTGAGAGCGAAAACAAGAAGACCTCGGTGCATTTAACAGAGTTTTTTTGTATTTTTAATACGATTAACGAAAAAAAATGAAGAACAAGAAGATGATTTTTGTAGCAAGCTTTTTGATTATTGCTATTGGCAATTATTTCAGGATTTCAAATGGAGAGGTAAGGGCTGTGGATTTTTTGTCCATCTTCGCCATTGGCATGTTGGTGGGCGTGCTGCTAACCCAGATTTTCAAAAAGAATTTGACACAAGAATGAGGTGAAAATATTTTTGCAACTATAATTGATTGCGCTGGGTATTTTGCTAGCCTTTTCTTCCTTTCAACATTTCATGGATGTAGATGAATTGAATGTTCACAACTTTCCCTTGCCGGCATTGGCAGTGCTAGTATTTTCAGTTACCACTTTCTTGCTGAACAGAAAATTTGCGACTGCGTAGTTAAATTATTTTTTTTAATAGAAGTTTGTTTCAGCTTTTCGAAACAATTGAGTTAAGCCATCAATAGCTCATGATTTTGTAAGTGGTATCTTTACACCCAATGGGTTCAAAAATAAAACTTGATTATACCTTCAAAAAGGAAGTGCTATTGGGCACCGAAGACTTAGTCATGATTTCCTTTTCTGGAAACCATTGGGATGATATCGCGTACTTTCCTAAGCTATACCAGATTGGTTTAGTTCAAAAAGGTGCGGGTAAAATTTCTTCTGGGGAGAAAGAGTACTTATTAAAAACAGGTGATTTCTATTTTGTTTATCCAGGCCTCGTTCACAAAGGCAAGCCTGACCCAACTACAGGTTGGACGGTAACCGAAATACAAATCTCGCCTGCATTCATCCAACAATTTCTGGGCGATGAACCAGACACGTTTTTTAATGAACTTCAGATTTCTAACCATCTTCTTCAGCAAAAATTTACTTTGCTTGTTGACGAATTGGAAATGAAACCAACTCGTTCCGAGATTTCTCACAGCATCAATGACTTCTTATTTGAATGCAGCCAAACTATTGTTTCTGATAAAAAGATACCTCCTTCACATCGAGCTGTTGGTAAAGCCAAACAGTACATTGAAGAAAACTTTAAGGAAAATTTTTCATTGGAAGACTTGGCCAACCATGCAGCATTGAGCAAATTTCACCTATTGCGGATTTTTAAAAAAGAAACTGGACTAGCTCCGTACACCTATCAGCTTCAATTGCGTCTAAATGCAGCACGCAAATTGATTTTTCAAAAAAAGCACCTCTCGGAAGTCGCACACGAGCTGGGGTTTGTGGACCAAGCCCATTTCATCCATACCTATAAAAAATATGCGGCCATTACTCCAGGCGATTTCTTAAATACAGCAATATTCTACAATTCTAAGGATTGAGGAGTCCGTTCCTTTGAGTCGTTAAAACAAACTAAAAATTAACGACTATGAAAAACGCAACAAACACAATCCATTTAAAAAATGTTTTGATAGGCGGCTTTATTGCCGGTATGATTATAAATATCATCGATACGCCCAATGGCGCCCTCATCTCAGGGCCAGCCATAATTCAATTTCTACTGGCCCACGGCATCACGCCCAACCCTTGGGTGCCTGCATACTTCTTACCGCTACACATAGTTTATGGATGGATGTTGGTCTGGGTTTATGCGGCACTCATTCCCATGTTTGGAGAGACTAGAAAAAATGCAATTTATTCTACTTTGCTTATCATGATACCTACCCGGTTATTCAGCCTCGGTTTTGTAGTAATGGGTTTGTTACCATTGAATCTTTTTTTAACGCTATCTGCCACCGTCATTGTAGGTTTTATTATTGGTGGCTTAGTGGGCGGCTGGTATTATAGTAAGTACACAAAGTCAAATTAAAATGGAGAATCAACAAAAAGCTAAAAAGCATTTGATTCAATCCGATGTTGTTTTGGCGAATATTATGCGAGAGGTAGGAGACATAGACCTATCGAGAAGATTAGAGCTTTCAACCAAGAATCATTTTGGCACGCTTGTGTTCGGCATCATTGGCCAGCGAAATCCTGAGCGAGTAACCATTAAGATACTGGCCGACTTGAAAACCAAATTTCAAAACGAATCGCCAACGGTAGAAGATATTTTAGCTACGCCTAAAGCGGAGTTGGAACAATTGACCAATTCGTACAAGAAGGCCGACTACTTGCTCCATCTCGCGCACGCAGTAAAGTCTGGATTGTTACAGTTAAATAAAATCGAGACATTTACTGATGAAAAAATAATAGAGCAACTGACCTCTGTAAAAGGGATTGGAAGCTGGACAGCTGAACAATTTCTGTTCTGGCATTTGGAGAGACCCGATGTTCTGGGCAAAGGCGACCCCGCTATAAAAAAAGCAGTGATGAGAATCTATCAGTTGAAGGCATTACTTACGGAAGAGGAATTGGAAACTATTTCAAAGCCTTGGCGACCCTATCGTACATTGGCCTGTCATTATCTACTGCGATCGAAGTATGGCCCAGGAGTTAGCTCCGGTTGGCCATCGCAAATGCCGAGACCGCTTCAATATTGAAATGGAACTCAACACAAAATATCATTTGCCAATGCCCGAGAAGGTAAAGGTCTTTTATTTTCTATATCTTTATTCATAAATAAATGATGATAACTTAGTCCTATGAGCAAAATAAAATTACCAAATTTTCGAGCGATGAATTTCAATTCAATTACCAGCATCATTGCACTCTCGGTAAGTTTATTGGCCATTTATGTTTCTTGGAGGCAATTGAATATTTATGAAAATCAACTTAAATCATCGGTCTGGCCTTATCTGGAAATGAGGTATCAACAAAGAGACAACATTTTTAAAATAGTCTTATTTAATCAAGGTGTTGGCCCAGCCGTTATCAAATCCAGTTCGTTTCGCTTAAACGGAATAACATATGCACAATTAAGTGAGTATGCTGAAAAGGAGTTAAAAGAAACTGGTAAGACAGACTTATCCTACACTACAATCAGTAGCGTTGTGGCTGCCAATCAATCTATAGAGTTGGTAAGCATAAAAGCGGATAGCACTCAAATGGCAGGGATTGCAAAAAAATTAGAGATGGAGGATTTTAAGATTGTTTACTCTTCTATTTACAACGAATGTTGGGAGTATAGCGCAAAGTCTGGTGTTAGTCCAATTTCTTGCGATGCGTTTTAGTTATCATGCTTACTCAGGAATTAATCCCTCATCTCTTCCGCACGGAGTTTACCAAAATGGTGTCGGTACTCTCACGCCATTTTGGGTTGCAAAATGTGGAGATAGCCGAAGACATTGTGAGCGATACATTTTTATTGGCGTCAGAAACCTGGGGATTGAAAGGATTGCCCGAAAACCCCACCGCTTGGCTGTACACGGTTGCCAAAAATAAAACGAAGGATTATTTAAAGCGTAATCAACTCTTCTCGAAAAAGATTGCTATCGAAATAAAAAAATCTGAAAGTGAACTGTATGAGATGGAGCTTGATTTGTCGAGCCAGAACATTAACGACAGTCAATTGCATATGATGTTTGCTTTATGCAATCCTGCCATTCCTACCGAAGCACAGATTGGGCTTTCGCTTCGGCTCTTATGCGGCTTTGGCATAGACGAAATAGCAGAAGCATTTTTGACCAGCAAAGAAACCATTAACAAGCGCCTGTTCCGCGCAAAAGAGAAATTGCGGGAAATAAATGCCGACATGGAATTTCCACCAAGTGAACAAATCAATGCGAGGCTTGAAGTCGTGATATCCGTCTTGTACTTACTTTTTAATGAAGGCTACTACTCATCAACACAAAACAATGTGCTGCGCAAGGATTTTTGCTTGGAGGCCATGCGGCTAAACTTGATGCTTACGGAAAACAAAATGACCTCTCAGCCTTTTGTGTTTGCGTTGCTTTCGCTGATGTGTTTTCATGCCAGCAGATTTGAAGCACGCACTTCGGCTTCGGGCGAATTGGTTCTGTATGAAGACCAAGATGTTAAACTATGGGACCATGAATTAATTCAACGGGGAGAGTATTATTTGAACCAAGCATCTGTAGGCAACGAGATTTCCAAGTATCACCTGGAGGCAGCGATTGCGTATTGGCATACGCAGTCAACTAACTCTACGGAAAAGTGGGAGAACATATTGCAACTTTATAATAAGCTGTTGCAAATAGAGTATTC
>JBJXEB010000056.1:0-3790 GCA_046155095.1 Cyclobacteriaceae bacterium | reverse complement strand
TGTCTTGCTGGATGGAGTTGTACTGCCCGCGCATCCAAACTGCAGATAGTTTTCCAATATCTGTTCCTGTTTTCTTTAACTCTCTATAGTAATCGATACCATATTCTGCAGATTTAATCAATTGATTATTCTTGAGCGCCATTTGTACGGCTTCTTCTTGACTTACCAATTGAGCCCAAAGAGAAAAAGGGGTAAATAAGAAAATGATGAATTTTAAATGTTGAATTTTGAATCGCATGGCTTTAACTTGTTTGTGAGATTTTACTATAGCTGTAATGATTCGGACAATTTCTTCAGCTTGATTCAAATAGGAAGTGAAATCATGTTTAACAAGCTGACTCTTTTGTAGGAGGCGAAGCCAATAGACCGATTCCCTTGCTTCTTTTGAAGCAATACTCATTTTGGAAATGAAGTCTTTTCTCGATTGTCCAGCAATTGCCTCTTCAACGTTTGCCCCTATTGAAGTAGCTGACCGAAGTAACTGCTTCGACAGTACATACTCCTTATTTTCAAGAAGCAGCGTATACAATTTAATTATCGATAGCGAGAATTCGAAAGTTTTCGTAAGAATGATGTTGTCAGTTTTCATTGCTTGAAATAGTTGATAGTAGCAATAATTAAAAATTTAGAATTATGAATTAAAAATTTCCTTCTCTTTTTCAAAATAAGTATAGAGTATAGGAAGGACGACCAATGTTAGAAGTGTAGCAGTGATCAATCCACCAATAACAACTGTCGCCAGGGGTCTTTGCACCTCAGCGCCCGAGCCATTTGATAAAGCCATTGGTAGAAAGCCAAGTGAAGCCACGAGAGCCGTCATTAGCACAGGCCTCAAACGCACTTCTGTTCCTTTCAGCACAATTTCGTGAATGGATAATTTTCCTTCTTTCTTAAGGCGATTGAACTCCGCAATCAACACGATTCCATTCAGTACGGCTACTCCAAACAAAGCAATAAAACCAACCCCCGCAGAAATACTAAACGGCATATCTCTGATCCATAAGGCGAAAATTCCACCAATGGCAGAGAGAGGAATGGCAGTGAATATCAGTAAGCCTTGTTTCAATGAATGGAACGTGAAGTAGAGCAGTAAGAATATCAGCGCCAATGCTAACGGAACGGCCACCAACAATCGCTGCTTTGCTTCCTCTAAATTTTTAAACGAACCTCCATACTTTAAAAAATAACCGGGTTCAAATTTTAGCTGGGTGTTTATCTTTGCATCCAACTCTTTTACGATAGTCTGTACATCGCGCCCTCGAATATTAAAGCCGACTGCAATCCTTCGCTTCGCGTCATCGCGTTGAATTTGATTGATTCCTGAACTCAGCTCAATGGTGGCTAATTGTTCTAAAGGAATTTGCTTACCCAACGCGGTGGTAACATAGAGGCCTTTGATATCTTCAATCCCTTGTCTCTTCTTTTCATCTAACCGAACAACCAGCTCAAACCGTTTTTCCTTTTCGTAAACCATGCCGGCAACATCGCCAGAAAATCCAGCGCGCAATACTCTGTTTACTTCATCTACGCTCAATCCGAACTGAGCTAGTCTATTGCGATCGAACTTAACCACGTACTGGGGCAATCCACCAATTGGTTCTATGTAAACATCTTGGGCGCCCTCAACCTGCCTCGCAATTTTTCCAATCTGTGCTGCATAAGAAGCCAACAGCGCTAAATCGTCCCCATAAATTTTAATTACCACATCTTGCCTGGCGCCAGTCATCAGTTCATTAAAGCGCATTTGTATAGGCTGCTGAAATCCATACAACACACCTGGCATTTCTTCTTCTAATTTCTTAGACATTTTATCGGCCAGCTCGTCACGCGAACTCGCACTTGACCACTCGTCTTTGTCTTTTAACACGATGATCAAATCACTCGCTTCAATGGGCATCGGATCTGTTGGTATTTCTGAGGTACCAATTTTACCAATCACTTCTTTTACTTCCGGAAAATTATTGAGAAGGATACGAGAACTTTTCTGTGTAGTCTCAATCATTTGTGAAAGCGAGCTGCCCGTTAGTAGTCGCGTCTCTACGGCAAAGTCACCCTCATCTAATGTGGGAATGAATTCACCGCCCAGTTGTAGGAACACAAAAATACTGGCAATCAAGACAGCAATTGAGCTACCAACTATTAATGCCCTCTTTTTTAATGCAAATTCAATCGAGGGTTTGTAGAGGCGATGGAAAAATTGAATGATCCGATCAGAAACATTTTTTTGATGACTTGTTTTTTTACTGAGAAACAAGGATGAAACCATGGGGACATAAGTAAGCGAAAGAACCAACGCCCCCACAATAGCAAAAGCTACCGTTTGTGCCATTGGCCCAAACATTTTACCCTCAATACCCACCAAGGAGAGAATAGGAAGATAAACGATAAGAATGATGATTTGCCCGAATGCCGCTGAGTGCATCATGCTATTGGCAGAATGATGAACCTCTTCATCCATTTCCTTTTGTGTAAGGGTGCGGGCCAAACCCGATGCGGCCAAGTGATGTAAGGTAGCTTCCACAATGATTACCGCGCCATCGACAATCAATCCAAAGTCGATGGCACCCAAGCTCATGAGGTTCCCGGAGACGCCAAATAAATTCATCAGACTAATTGCGAAAAGCATGGCCAGTGGAATTACAGAAGCGACTACAAGACCTGCCCGCAGATTGCCCAATAACAAGACTAATACGAAGATGACGATCAATGCTCCTTCAGCCAGGTTTTTTGTTACAGTGTTAATGGCGTTATTCACTAATTTTGTGCGATCTAGAAATGGCTCGATCTCTACTCCTTCGGGCAACGTCTTTCTTATTTGTTCAATCCGTTCTTTCACCTTTCCAATTACCAACGAAGAATTCGCTCCCTTCAACATTAAAACGAGCGCTCCGACAACTTCGCCCTTGTCGTTGTAAGTCATGGCGCCATAGCGCATGGCATGGCCGTAGCGAACTGTGGCTACATTCCGTATAAGTAGAGGCAACCCGTTAGGTGAATTCTTTATTACAATTTTTTCAATGTCTTCCAGATTTTCAACTAACCCTTCACTTCGAATGAAATAAGCGTACGGTTTTTTATCAATGTAAGCCCCACCTGTATTTTGATTGTTTTTTTCAAGGGCTAGAAAAAGTTCACTGATACTTATGTTCATGCTACGAAGCTTTTCAGGATCTAGTGCGATCTCATATTGTTTTACATGACCACCAAAGCTGCTTACATCCGCAACACCTTCGGTCCCCAACAATTGTCTACGCACAATCCAATCTTGAATGGTTCGCAATTCAGTAGCATCAAATTTCTCTTCGTATCCTTTTTTAGGACGAAGGATGTATTGATAGATTTCGCTGAGCCCGGTGGAAAGTGGAGCTAACTCCGGATTGCCCGCACCGGGAGGTATGGCACTTTTAGCTGCCGAGAGCCGCTCGTTGACCTGTTGCCTCGCCCAGTACACATCAGTATTATCTTTAAATACAATGGTAACAACAGAAAGGCCAAACCGCGAGAAGGAGCGCATCTCCGTGATGCCTGCGATGGTTGCCATTGTCTGCTCGATAGGAAACGTCACCAATCTTTCGATCTCAGGCGCAGCCAAGGAAGGTGAAACGGTGAGCACTTGCACCTGATTATTAGTGATGTCGGGAACAGCATCGATAGGAAGTTGAGTAAGCGAATAGCTTCCCCAAATAATCAACGCTAGCGTAAGCATTCCTACGACAATTTTATTCTTGATGGAGAAAGAGATGATGCTGTTAAGCATTTGAAAAAAATTAAATGAAAAAATAGAAATCGT
>JBJXEB010000055.1:0-15861 GCA_046155095.1 Cyclobacteriaceae bacterium | reverse complement strand
TCCCCAATCCCATACACTGTATTCAACCTTCCTTGCTTTTCATAAAAGGGAAGTACGTGAACGGTTTTGGTAAAATATTCGGTGATGCGTTTGTTTAGCTTTTCTTCTTCATCGTCTACACGACTTTCAGTAGTTCTGCGTTTGGCAATGCGTGTGCGCACTTCGGCTTCAGTTACATCCAACGCCACTATAAAATGAATAGCTGAATTATTGTCTTTCATGAATTGGTCCAACGCCTCGGCTTGTGGCACGGTGCGCGGGAAGCCATCAAACAAAAAACCCTTGGCTTGTGGGTTCTTATCCAATTCTTCTTTGAGCATCGCAATCGTGATTTCATCCGGCACCAACGCTCCGCTATTCATGATCTCCTTCACTTTTTTACCCAAAGGAGTATCATTTTTAGTATGCCACCGAAACAAGTCACCTGTTGAAATATGTACGAAGCCATACTTCTGAATCAGCTTTTCGCTTTGTGTGCCTTTGCCTGCACCAGGCGGGCCAAAGAGTACTAAGTTCTTCATCTTCTTCTCGGTTTGGGTTGGGAAAAGTTGGGCAAGATAGTAATCAATTGATCAATAGCCAATGGTGGTGTAGCCTGCGGTTAACGACTCAATTGTGTTGGTAAGAGGTAAGCGGTAGTTAGTAAGTGGTAGCTATTGCTACCGAATACCGACCACTGAATACTATTTACCTCTCACCACTTACCGATTTGTAAATATCCTTATGGTTTCTGCCAAACCCATCGTAGTCCATTCCATAGCCAAGTACAAATTCGTCTTCTAAATCAAACCCAACGTATTTGACATCAATATTTTTTTCGCGCGCTGGTTGCTTGCGCAAGAGGGCGATGGCCTCTACCGACTTAGTACCTAAGGCACGAAGCTCTTCCATTATTTTGTGAAGTGTGAGGCCTGAATCCACAATATCTTCGATGATGAGAATATCTTGATTAAATAAACTTTCTTCGTGGCCAATCAATGTTTTTAATTGACCTGTGCTAGTGGTGCCTGAGTACGAAGATATTTTTACAAAAGAAACTCGACAAGGTATTTTTATTTCCTTCATCAGATCAGCCGCAAACATGAACGAGCCGTTGAGGATAGGCAACAGAATAGGTGACCTATCTTTGTAATCGATATTGAGTTGTTGTGCCAGTTCAGTCACTTTTTCTTCAATTTTTGAAGAGGCGATAAATTTTTTGAATTCGAGGTCTTTGATCTTCATGGTTTCTGTAAAACGGAGCGCAAAGATATACTAGAAACCCGAAGTGAAAGCCGATAATTTAAATGTGCTGATAATTTAATCTTTCACGCGATTGAAACGCAATGCCTTTAACATCCAAGAAGGCAATGGTTTTTTGGGATTGCGTTTTTTCAAATCCAGGTACCAGCCAATCTTTTTTATAACAGGGATGCAATGGGTTTCCACAAATTCGATCAACGTGCCATCCGGATCTTCGATGTAGCTAAAATGCCCTGCTGCTTTGCCCATGCCAAAGCTGGACGAACTATCGGTAGTGAATGGATGGCCATGAAGAGCGCATTTCTCTTTCAGTTTATTCATGCCATGAATGTCAAAGCAAATGTGAATGAAGCCAAGGTCACCCCAATAGCGGTCTTCATAAATCTTTTTTGGTGTTCGATCCATTGCTTGAATCAATTCAATCTGACTATTGCCTAGCAACTGAGAAAACGTTCCTTCTCTTTTGTCACGATGTTTTAACAAAACCCTCCTCACTTTGCTTTTGCCACCGGGCAGGTTTGCCAAATCATTGAAACAATTCTCTTTATCATAGATTACTTGATCATAGCCAAGAATTTCTTGGTAGAATTTTTTTGATCGATCGATGTCTGCAACACCCATTGTGCAACCAACAGGGCCACCCATGTGAAAATGGTTGCTAGAGAACCAATCGTTATCTTCTATGATCTCAAAAATATTGTGATAGGGATCTCTAACAAAGAAATGTTCTTTGCCATCGGGCATTTTAGTTAGATCAGTAAGTAATCCTGTTTTTTTATTCTTTAAAAATTGAAAAGAAGTATGGATGTCTGCCGATTTGATCTTTACGCTGGAGATGCCGGTATCGCCCAATAAAATGGAAGGAGCTGCTCGGGGCAATCGGTTTTTAAATTGCCAAATCTCTAACCCTGCACCGCCCTTTAAGTTTAGGGAAAGAATGGCGCGCCTCTGATGCACTTGTCCGCCAGTGTAATGCTTCATCAAGCTTGCATCAGCTACATCATCAAACATCAAAATGTCCATACCAAAATGTTGGCGATACCAAGTAAACGCGTGAGGTGCATCGGCCACGCCAATGCCTATTTGTTGTATGCCAGCGATGATGGGTTCCAAAATGATTACGTTATTCCTTTACTTAATACGTATCATCTAGTGCAAATAGATTTTTTCTGCCTTGCCATTTTCCACGGGTAAAGTCAGGGAAGTCTATGCTCGCTCCATTTTGTTTGATGGAAGTTTCTGACAAAGGCGTGATCGCACTCCACGTTACGGCATCATAAACATCTTGTGGAGGCGCGGTTTTTCTTTTCGCTGATTCAATGAAGGCATTTAGCACAAACCAATCCATGCCTCCGTGGCCAGCACCTGCGGCATCGTCTCCATATTTTTTCCAAAGTGGATGGTCATACTTGTCTAACCAAGCTTTAGCATCTTCCCAATGATGCGGTTCTTTACTTTGCCCTTCTATATAAATTGATTTGTTCAAGTCCATCCATATTCCGTTGGTGCCTTGCACACGAAAGCCGATGGAGTACGGACGCGGTAAGTCGGTATCGTGTTGTAGTAAAATGGTTTCTTCATTGGATGTACGTATCAATGTACTCACGACATCGCCTAGTTTGAACTTTACTTTTGCATTCGGATGGTTCTCTCCACCTTTTTTTACAATGTACTCGTGCAAACCGCGTGCTTTGGTAGAGTAAGAAACCAATTGCGTAAACCGATTGCCACGATTGATATTTGCCATCATAGCGATAGGGCCGATGCCATGCGTGGGATACAAATCTCCATTGCGATCTACCGAATGTTGAGTTCTCCACTGCGCTTCTGAAAAACCTTTTTCACCAAACTCTATACCGCCACCGTAAGGACTTGTTCCATCGTTGAATTTTACTTCGCGAAGGTCATGTTGATAGCCACCTTGTAGATGGATGAGTTCACCAAAAATATTCTGACGCACCATGTTCATCACGGCCATCACATCGCGCCTGTAGCAAACATTTTCCAACATCATTAAAGGCATGCCTGTTTTTTCTGAAGTGTCAACCAACTTCCAACATTCATCTACCGTCATGCCGGTGATTACTTCGCAGCCTACATATTTTTTTGCGTTCATCGCATCCAAGCACATCACCGTGTGCCATTCCCATGGGGTGGCAATGATGACTGCATCAATATCTTTTCTATCCAATAATTTTTTGTAGCCCTGCGGGCCATCTAAAATCACAATTGGTTTTGGTTTGCCCGCAGTGGCCACCAGCCCCAAGCTCATATCGATCATCCGCTGCTGCACATCACAGATGGCCACTACTTCCACATCTTTCCGAGCGAGTGCTAACTCCAAATGACTTTGGCCACGAAGACCAACGCCAATAAAGCCGAGGCGGACTTTCGGGTCGCCCTCTTTCGAAAATCCTAGATTGGGTAAAATACTTGCAGCTAGAGTGGCGGCAGCTGTTGTTTTGATGAAGTCTCTGCGGGTTGTCATAGTTTTTGCATTAATAGGTGGTACAATCTAATCATACTTTCAATATCTTTCTTGTGAACTTTTTCATTCGGTGTATGTGGGTTTAATTCAGGCGCGCCCACAAAGCACCAATCAAAAGGGTAGGGGCTTCGCTGTAACTCGCCTCCATCGCTGGAGCCCATGCCCTCTACCTCCAATTGATAATCGATTTTATTTTCATCTGCTATGACAACGATCTTATCTACAAAACTTTTGCGTGGTAGATTTTTATCGCGCAGTGAAATAGCTGCGCCCTTTCCATGCTCCACACCTTCGGTTATCCAGGTAATGTCAGAGATCAGCGCTTGCCTTACCTTCCATTTTTTAAAAAGATAATCAGCCAAAAAACCTACCGACCCACCACCGTGTTCTTCCCAACAACTGAAAACGATCACACCATCTTTCAATGTCTCAGCTACCTTAAGCGCGCTGTAAATGCCAAGGCGGTTATCCAAATAAGCGGACTCAATATAATCCTTTGAGTCGCGGAAATTGATCTTGTAAGTGAGTGAAGTGCCGCGTTTAATTTGTCTCCCGAATTTATAGAAGGCGTGGTTTTCTTTATCGAACTCCAACTCACATTCAATCGGTCCGAGGCCATCTTGCCCCACCAGCTTTGTGCCCATCTCGGCATCGGGGCTGCCAATGCTTAGGAGTTGGTTAAAGTAGCGAACGGTAAACCCAATGCTGTCCATGTGTGCAAAAATGGCGGTGCGTGGCTTGCCAAATTTCAAAATCAAACAATCTTGAAACTCTTCTCCGTGAACAATGGTTGGCTTAACCTTCCATTTCTTACTTTCTTTTTTTACAAATTCAAGCAAGAAGTCTTTCATAGGTTTTTCATGACCAGATGGTGCTTGGATTTCGCAGAGCTGCTTTAAAAGTTTCCAATCTTGTTCATTCTTTATTTTTTTCTTTACCATATTCGGCATCTTTGTCTTAAACTTTAAATTTAGGGCGCTTAGGCGGGTAGAATTTTCTGTTACCTATTGTGTAGGCCTTAACCTTAGTAGCGAAAATATATATATCCGAAGTCTTGTAACCTTATTAGCTTATATCTAGCTGCAATTATAAGGTAATAAGGTTTAGGATTCACGACAATAAATAATTTCTACTAAGGTTTTGTTTGCTCGGCTTACAATACTTTATTTCACCTGTAAGATAAATTAAATCATGGAAGTCTTTACCCTCAACCAACAAAATTCAATAGCCAATCATTTTTTGGCAGAACTGCGAGATGTTAAAATCCAGCAAGATCGACAGCGATTTCGCACCAATATGACGCGATTGGGTGAGATCATGGCTTACGAAATTTCCAAGAAGATGGTTTATCATTCTGTTGGTGTACAGACACCTTTGAGTGAGATAAAAACTTCTTTGCTAAAGCAATCACCCGTATTGTTGACGGTGCTGCGAGCAGGCTTGCCCTACTTTCAGGGTTTTCTAAATTATTTTGATAGATCCGATTCGGGCTTCATTGGCGCTTATCGCAAAGAAGGTGAGGCGGAAATCACCATTCAACTTGATTATCTGGCCACACCATCTCTTCAAGGCAAAGAAGTGATCTTGATTGACCCTATGTTGGCCACGGGCAATTCGTTTATTCGTTCTATTGCTGCGTTAGTAAAACATGGGCAACCCTCGCATATTTATTTAGCTGCCTTGGTGGCAGCCCCAGAGGGGATCAAAAATTTAATTGATAACTTGAAAGTACCTTGTTCATTGTTTACCGTATCTATTGACGAAAAGTTGAATAAGGATTTTTACATTGTACCAGGTTTGGGTGATGCAGGTGATTTGAGTTTTGGTGAGAAAATGTGAGTTAGTGGTACTTCGGCAAGGGATAGCAGCGAAAAGCCCGAAGTGTGTTTGGCGTGTGTGTTGGACGGACTTGTAGCGGATAGCCCGGTGGCGCCTCGCCATGCCGCCAAAAACTGAACGAAGTTTTATAATTGAAACTGTATGCTAGAAGAAATATTAAAAGCCATTCCAGTAGTATTGGAAAGTGCAGTTAAATTCATTCTCGGCCCTTTGCAGGGCTATGCATTAAAGCTACATCCTGTCACTACAGCGCTCTCTACTATTTTAGGCATGATGATAAGTGTGACGGCTTTCACTTATTTTGGTGATTGGCTGAAGAGGCGTGTGTTCAAAAACTTTTTTGATAAGCCCGCGAAGCCATCCAATGGAAAAAGGAAGTTTATGATTCTAATAAAAAAGTATGGCCTTGGGGGAATTGCTTTTTTTACGCCATTGATTCTCACACCCATTGGCGGCACGCTGTTGGCAGTGGGCACAGGCAAGCCCAAAGAAAAAATCCTGCTCTTCATGTTGATCAGCGCCACGGCTTGGTCTGCATTGTTCACCTTCGCCATCTATGCGTTTGGTAAAGCGGTGTTGCCGAATTTTATAAAATAGCGCATGTAAAATAGGCAATAGGCAAATGCTCTGACCAATTCGATACCGAATAGTTCATGCTAATCTCTTCTTTGCCTACTGCTTTTTGCCTACTGCCTACTTTTTTCCACTTGCTCGACAACTTTAATATCCTAATTTTGTGAGCTAACCCTACTATTATGAGTGTACTCGTCAATAAAGATTCCCGCGTGATTGTTCAAGGATTTACTGGTACGGAGGGTTCGTTCCACGCTGGCCAAATGATCGAATACGGCACTAATGTAGTAGGCGGTGTCACGCCCGGCAAAGGCGGTCAAGTGCATTTAGGTCGCCCTGTGTTCAATACCGTGAAAGAAGCGGTTGAAAAAACCGGTGCTGATGTTTCCATCATTTTTGTTCCTCCTGCTTTCGCTGCCGACTCTATCATGGAGGCAGCAGAAGGCGGCATCAAAGTGATCGTGGCAATTACTGAAGGTATTCCTGTAAAGGATATGATGATTGCCAAACAATATGTGAAAGATAGAAAGGTGACGTTGATCGGCCCCAATTGCCCTGGTGTGATCACGCCTGGTGAAGCAAAGGTGGGCATCATGCCCGGTTTCGTTTTCAAAAAAGGAAAAATAGGAATTGTTTCTAAATCAGGAACGCTTACGTATGAAGCAGCCGATCAAATTGTAAAAGCTGGTTTAGGGATTAGCACGGCCATTGGTATTGGTGGCGACCCGATCATCGGCACGCCAACTAAAGATGCGGTGGAGTTATTGATGAACGACCCCGAGACGGAAGCGATTGTGATGATTGGTGAGATTGGCGGAAGCTACGAGCCTGTTGCTGCGCGTTGGATAAAAGAAAACGGAAATAAAAAACCAGTGGTTGGTTTTATTGCTGGCCAAACTGCACCTCCCGGTAGAAGGATGGGGCATGCTGGCGCGATCATTGGCGGTGCCGAAGATACAGCAGACGCCAAAATGAAGATCATGCGCGAGTGTGGGATTTTTGTAGTCGAGTCGCCAGCGTTGATTGGAGATACGATGTTGAAGGCGCTGGGGAGATAGCTAAAAGTCTTTTGATATTTAAACACAAAACCCCTCGCATCTGTCAGAAGCAAAGGGTTTTGTGTTTATAACGAATTGAAATTTAAAAAGCCGCCTTAAATTCTTTTTCCAAATAAGAATTCAATCCATCTAAGCTAGTGAACGTGCCGAGGCTTTCGGCAGATTCTTCACTGCTGTCGTTTTTGTAGATGACTTCTACAAAGAAATCTTTGACCATGTATAAAAACACTTTGCGATTGTTGCGCATACGTGTGCCGAGCATGATTCCATTTTTGCGCAGGTAATTCAACTTCTTTGACTCAGACAAGTACTTAAAAAACAGTTTGAAGAGCATAAAAATGTTTTGATTTTTGAATCTATACCGCAAAGAACGAAGGAAGTAAGCGATAGTTATAATGCTGGATTGTAAAGGCGGATTAGTTCTGTGTACGAATGTTGAACAGCAAGCAGGAAATGACCGATTCCGCCAGAAACTTACTCAATCAATTTGGTCAGAAAGAGTCCTCATTATGCTGAAAGTGGGTTTATGCCTTTCTTTTATTCTAATTGCGGTAAAACATTGCGGGGTCAGGTAATGTTGGGGCTTAGGGTATTGGGACTTAGACATTGGGGCTTAGGACTTAGAGGTAGCTTAACGCAAGTACCAAGTGCTAAGTCCTAAGCCCAAAGTGCTAGATTAAAGGAGTTCATTCGCCAAATTGGCCAACTCGCTGCGCTCACCTTTTTCCAATGTAATGTGTGCATACAATTCATGGTCTTTCAACCGATCAATGATGTAAGACAAGCCATTGCTTTGAGAATCTAAGTAAGGTGTATCTATCTGATGAATATCACCAGTGAAAATAATTTTCGTGTTTTCGCCAGCACGTGTAATGATCGTTTTCACTTCGTGCGGTGTTAAGTTCTGCGCCTCATCTACAATGAAAATAATATTCGATAAACTGCGGCCTCGAATGTAGGCTAATGGAGTGATCATCAATTTTTCATTTTGCACCATCTCGGTGATGCGTGCATATTCTTTGTCGCTCTCGCTGTATTGGTTTTGAATGAATTTCAAGTTGTCCCACAGTGGTTCCATGTAGGGATTCAATTTTGATTTGATATCGCCAGGCAAGTAGCCAATGTCTTTATTGCTCAAAGGAACAATTGGGCGGGCCAAATAAATTTGTTTGTACTCACGCTTTTGCTCAAGGGCAGCGGCCAATGCAATCAAAGTTTTTCCTGTGCCTGCCACACCTTGTATAGAAACCAATTTGATCTCAGGTTTTAAAACGGCATGAATAGCAAAAGCTTGCTCTGCATTTCTCGGCTTGATGCCATACGCATTTCTTTTCTCTACTTGTTCCACCATGCCATTGGCAGAATTATAAAACGCCAATACCGATTTCTTTCCATTGCGCAAAATGTAGTAATGGTTTTTCATCGGCTTCTGCTTGCCCAACACATCTGAGGGTGGGCAATAGCCTTTTTCGTAGATCAGATCAATCGCCTCGGAAGTAGCATTGTCCAATGTGGTGCGGCCAGTATGTAGAGAGCTAATGTTTTGAATTTTTCCTGTTGTATAATCTTCGGCAGTTAAGCCAAGTGCTTTTGCCTTGAGGCGAAGGTTGATGTCTTTGGATACTAAAATTACTTTGCGACCCTTCTCTTCTTTTTGTAGCGTTAGCGCAGCATTTAAGATTCGATGATCAGGTTTGTCTTCATTGAATACTTTATTGGCATCCACCGTACTGGTGCCGCCTGTGTCCATTACCACTTTAAAGTTCCCTTTTCCCTTTCCATTGATGGGGTTCCAATGGTGCAGCATCTGATCTTTGGCCAACTTATCAATGAGGCGGATGAACTCACGCGCTTCAAAGTTTTTGGTATCGTTGCCTTTTTTGAAGTTATCTAGTTCTTCTAAAACGGTGATAGGTATGCCGATGTCGTGCTCATCGAAATTGAGAATACTGTTGTGTTCAAAAATGATGACAGAGGTGTCGAGAACGAAAATTTTTTTTCCTGAATCTTTGTCTTTTTTTAGTTTGCTCATGGGCGTAGAGGGGAACGGACTTAGTCATTAAATTATATACAATACTCCTTCGCTGAAGCTACGGAGCATAAATAAAAATCGCGGAGATACGTTTCTCACAATGGTATTAAAAAGACCCTGTAAGTATGAAACGTTTCTTCGCGACATCAATTTCGTTGGTATAAACTAAAGAAAGGGCGAGGAGAAAAGCAATAGTTTGCGAGTAATAATTTAAAAAAGGGTGTGAATTGGTACGAGATACAATTTACGAGGTACGAATTAGGAGGCAATAAAGAATTGATCAGACAGGGTACATTTGATTCTAACACGATCGCGTACTTTGTACCTCGTAAATCTTACTTTTTTAATGTTCCCTCGAATAAACATCCCCCTTCTCAGTCGCTTCGATTTTTAAAACATCTGCTAGCACAAGCAGTATCAATTTGCGTGAAGCTTTGAACCGATTCAATCCTGTTAGCTCACGGAACTGTTGCAATGTTACCGTTTTGTTAACCTCCAAGTATTTCATGAGAGTATTCTCCTCTTCGCCATACGTAAACTGAATATCTTTTTTCTTCCTTGTTCTTCGCACGATTTCTTCCATCTCGGTGCTCGCCTTGATACTCATATCATTTACCCGAACGTATGTTTCGGAATGATCTTTGTCTATTACAAAGAAATGTGGCCTCTTCTCGCTTTGCGGAATATCATACCGAACGATGAATTTATTTGCTGAAAGCGCGATGACTGATTCATGATAAACCAATTGAGGCCTACAAGATTTTTGAATTGTTTCTACAATCCCGATCGATTCTTCTTCGGGATATTTCACGCCTAACACACTACCGTCATCATCCACGCCAACTAATAAAGTGCCTCCATGTGTATTCGCGAAAGCGATCATTTCCCTCACCACTTTTTCTGGGTGGGTGGCTCTTCGCTTGAATTCCAATTGAACCCCTTCGCCTTTTGCTACCAATAAACGTAGCTCAAATAGTCGTTCATTATCAATTTTAGTGATCTCAGAATTCTTTCGGAACATTTTTTCTTAACTTAGCCATCAATTTAAAGAGATTGGCTATATGACGCTTAGTTGGTAAGATTTTAATCGCCAGTTTTAATACCTAGGCTTTAACCTTAGTAGAAGAATTGTTTTTATGAAATATTCTCTACCTTATTACCTTATTTTTATACGATTAGAATAAGGTAATAAGGTTAGGATTCACGGTGACAAATAAAATTCTACTAAGGTTAAAGCCTTGCACAAATGGTGCCTACAGGATAGGGATATCACTCTACCTATTCTATTTGTTATAGAGCCAAAAAATTCTTCTAATCCTATTTTAATTCTGCCGCCCGCGGAAAGTCTCGTCATCTTCATCTGGATTTTCTTCATCAAGCTTGGGCATGGTAAACATGCTGCTCAGCAAATCCTTGAACTGAAGGCCAGCCGTTAAATTGTGTTTACTGATCAAACTGTATTCGGCCAAGCCGTGGAGCGCAAACTCCATCAAGAATAATTTCATGGTCGCATCTTGACTTTTGTGAAATTCATTGATCAGATCAAGCAAACCTGGCACGGCACGCAATGTTTTTTCGTAGTCAAGATTACTAATGTCGTGCATCAAGTCTACGGTGTTGCCATCGCCAAACCAGTTGGTGATTTTTTTGTACGGGCTTTTTTCTTTTTGCTTGCGGAATTTATCAGGATCAGGAAAATAATTCAAGAACTGTGTGCGGATAGCTTTGCCAACTAAGTTTTGCGCCACAATGCCTGGCCCTTCTTGTTGGCCTTCATAAACCAATTCAACTTTGCCTGTTATGGAAGGAATCACACCAATGAAATCGGAAATGCGGATGACGGTATTTTTTTCTTGATTAATAATGCTCCTGCGCTCGGCAGCGGCCACTAAACTTTCATACGCTGAGATGGTAAGACGCGCAGACACGCCACTTTTGGCATCAACAAATTCGCTCTTGCGCGCCTCAATGGCAATTTGTTCTACCAAGTCTTTCGTTACCTCTGCGCCAGAAATAATTTTCTTTTGCTCGTCACGGATGTTGGCTTCTTGCTGTGTGATCTTCTTTCCAATATCCATTGTCTTAGGGTAGTGGGTGATGATCTGGCTATCGATGCGATCTTTCAATGGCGTAACAATGCTACCGCGATTAGTGTAATCTTCGGGATTGGCCGTGAACACAAATTGAATTTCCAATGGCAGGCGGAGTTTGAACCCACGAATTTGAATATCACCTTCTTGCAAAATATTGAACAATGCCACTTGAATGCGTGCTTGCAAATCGGGTAATTCGTTGATTACAAAGATGCACCTATGCGATCGTGGTATCAATCCAAAATGGATCACGCGCTCATCCGAATAAGGAAGTTTTAAAGAGGCTGCTTTGATCGGATCTACATCGCCAATCAAGTCAGCAATGGAAACATCGGGCGTAGCCAATTTTTCGGTGTAGCGATCATCGCGGAGAAGCCAAGTGATGGGTGTGTTGTCGCCCAGTTCATTTATTTTATCGCGCCCAAAGCGTGAGATGGGATGGAGAGGGTCATCATTCAATTCTGAACCTTCGATCACAGGAATGTATTCATCCAATAAATTTACCATCAATCTTGCCAAGCGGGTTTTTGCTTGGCCACGCAAGCCTAGCAAATTAATATCATGCCCCGCTAATATTGCTCGCTCCAAATCTGGAATGACGGTTTCTTCATACCCCCAAATCCCTTCAAAGACATTTTCCTTGTTCTTTAATTTTTGAATCAGGTTAGCACGCAGTTCGTCCTTGATAGTTTTGAATTGGTAGCCTGCCTTTTTTAATTCGCTTAGTGTTTTGATACTTTGTGGAGTGGTATTCATTTCAGAAAAAAGAAGTTAGAAGTTAGAAGTCAGAATTTAGAATGGCTTTCTATGCCAATTAACATTACAAATTTTTGGTGCGGTTGCGTTTAAAATCTTCAAACACCAAATTACCCAATCCTTGCAAGCTGCTGTAATAAGCGTTGCCATTGTTGGCCTTGGTGAATTCACGAACGAATGCTTTGAGATAAGGATCAGTGGCGATCATAAACGTAGTGACGGGTACTTTTATTTTTCTTAATTGTGTCGCGAGGCTCAATGTTTGATTAAGGATTTTTTGATCGAGACCAAAACTGTTTTTGTAATATTTAATCCCTTGCTTGATGCACGTGGGCTTGCCATCGGTGATCATGAAGATTTGTTTGTTGGAATTTTTCCTTCGCCTTAAAACATCCATGGCCAGTTCTAATCCTGCAACGGTGTTAGTGTGAAAAGGTCCAACTTGCAAGTAAGGGAGGTCTTTGATTTCGATTTGCCAAGCGTCATCGCCAAAAACTAAAATATCAAGTGTGTCTTTGGGATATTTTTTGGTGATCAATTCAGCTAAGGCCATTGCTACTTTTTTGGCTGGTGTGATGCGGTCTTCGCCATACAAAATCATGGAGTGCGAAATATCGATCATCAACACCGTAGAAGTTTGGGTCTTGAATTCATTTTCCATCACCTCTAAGTCCTCTTCGGTCATCATGAACTCTTCCAAGCCATGATTGATCTGTGCATTGCGCAAGGAGTCGGTCATGGAAATTTGTTCTACCGAATCGCCAAACTCGTAATCGCGTCTATCGGTAGTAGCTTCATCACCTCTGCCACTGTGAGGTGTTTTGTGATCGCCACCTTTTGATTTTTTCAGCTTCCCGAAAATTTCTTCCAGTGCAGACTGACGTAAGTTCTGTTCACCTTTTGGCTTTAATTTGAATTCTCCATCAGGGCCAGCATCCGAAATGTATCCGTTCTTTTTCAGGTCTTCAATAAAATCGCCAATTCCGTACTTGTCGTTGGTGAGGCCGTATTGCTTATCCACTTCGGTCAGCCATTGCAATGCCTCGCCTACGTTGCCAGCCGTGATTAAAATCAATTGCATAAAAACCTTTAGCAATCGTTCGAAATCACTTTTTTCCTGATCAGGTGGAGGGGTATATTTGGTAAAACGGTGGCCGAGCATGAAAAAAATTTAAGATTTAGGATTTTTGATTTAAGATTTGACCTGCCAATGAACCTTTAATTACGTATTCGATTCCCATTTGCAGCTAAATAACCAAATAATTGGCTAATCTGTTTCCCTGCCGCTAAACTTTGTTTGGCTGAGGTGATCCAACGGGCAAATTTGTCCATTTATGGAACTCATGTAAGGATTTTTCCGTTCAGGACAATATTATAGAAATAGATTCGTCTACATTTGTGTGAACTTTAATCGGTTAATTATGAAAAAGTCAGTTGCGCTATTAATCTTGGTGGCTATGGTAACAGTTTCGGCATGTAGCTCATACACTTGCCCTACTTATTCCAAAGCTCCGCAGAAAACGGCAGTGAAAGGATCTAGGATTTAAAAAGGCCTAGATTTTAGCCATACCCTCGCCACTTGAGTTTCAAGTGGCTTTTTAGTTTTAGGCTGTCGCTGTATTGCTTAGTTGCGCGGCCTTCTCCAATATCCGCTCATAATAGCTTTCATAAAGCGGAAGGATATTTGAAATATCAAATTCTTTGGCACGCTTGAGGGCGTTCTCTTTAAACTTGGGCAAGTTGTTTTTGTCTAGGATGAAAAGGGAATTGCGCGTCATATCCTCTACATCGCCCACGTTGCTCATAAAGCCAGTAACACCTTGAATATTCAATTCGGGCAAGCCGCCTGTGTTGGAGGAGATCACGGGCACTTCACAGGCCATTGCTTCGAGTGCTGCTAACCCAAAACTTTCTTTTTCTGAGGGCATCAAAAATAAATCAGCTACCGATAACACTTCTTCCACTGCCTCTTGCTTGCCGAGGAAACGAACATCGTGATTGATGCCCAGATCAAGAGCCTGTTTTTCTGCCTTTGAGCGTTCAGGGCCATCGCCAATCATCAATAGTTTGGCTGGGATTTCTTTTTGAATGTTGTAAAAAATGTCAACTACATCTTTGATGCGCTTTACTTTGCGAAAATTAGATGTATGCACAATCAACGATTCACCATTGGGGCAGATCGCTTTTTTGAAATGATCTTTCTTTTGCTTTTTGAATTTTTCTAAGTCGATGAAGTTGGGGATCACCTCAATATCACGGGTGATCTTAAAAAATTGATAAGTTTCTCTTTTCAAATCTTCTGACACAGAAGTGACACCATCGGATTGATTGATGCTGAAGGTCACGACAGGCTCATAAGAAGGATCTTTGCCAACCAATGTGATGTCCGTTCCGTGCAATGTAGTTACCACAGGAATGTAAATGCCTTCTGTCTTTAAAATTTGTTTGGCCATGTAGGCTGACGATGCGTGGGGGATGGCATAATGCACGTGGAGCAAATCCAATTTTTCGCTTTTTACCACACTTACCATTTTGCTGGCAAGTGCAAGCTCATAGGGAGCGTACTCAAAAAGTGGGTAGGAACGAAAATCTACTTCATGGTAGAAGAGGTTCTCATTCAAGAAATCTAACCGACTAGGTTGGCTATAAGTAATAAAATGGACCTTGTGGCCTTCTTTAGCCAACGCCTTGCCTAACTCTGTGGCCACCACGCCACTACCTCCAAAGGTGGGGTAACATACAATGCCTATTTTCATATTGTTCAAGGTTCTGAGCTTTGATTTAAACCCAGTAATGGGGCATAAAGTTTCGGAAATTACAGGACTGGCTCTATTTCTGGCAATAATTAAAAATGGCCTGGTAGATCGCGTCTTGTATTCGTGGACGGATATTGGCATTTAATATTTTATTGTTGGTCATGTCAGGGTACACACGGTTGGCCAAAAAGATGTAGACTAAGTTAAACTCCGGATCCACCCAAACACAGGTGCCAGTAAATCCAGTGTGGCCAAATGTTTTTGCGGAGGCATAAATAGACGTAGGGCCGGCTGGTTCGCTTGGCATGGATTTATCCCAGCCCAAACCTCTGCGACTGCCTTCATATTGTTTGGTGGTGAATAGATCGAACGTTTCTGGTTTGAAGTACTGAAGCCCTCCATACGTTCCTTTTTGCAACCACATTTGCCCGAGTTTGGCAAGGTCGTTGGCTGTGCTGAAAAGCCCCGCGTGACCAGCAATGCCTCCGTGCATGGCTGCGCCTTGGTCGTGCACGTAGCCAACTAAAAGTTTTCGTCTAAAGAGTTTGTCATTTTCGGTTGGGGCGATTTGTGAGGCAGGGAATTTTTGTCGCGGTAAGTAGCCCACGGTATAAGCACCCAATGGCTCATAGATATTTTGTTCTAAAAAATCTTCCATGGGTTGGTTCAAGATTTTTTCAGCTAGATGTTGAAGCATGTAAAAACCCATGTCGCTGTAGCGATAATCGAAAACAGTGCGTGGTTGTTTCTCGCGCACTTTGGCTTTGACAATCCATTGCCACAAGCTGTCTTTCATAGCTTTGGAGGCGAACAAATCATCAGTCACGGGAAAGGGGAAGTCTTCGCTTTTTTCTTTGCTGTAGTATTCGGGCAGCAGCGTAGAGTCTTTCACCGTTTGCGCCCAGAAGGGAAGGAAAGGCCAAAGCCCTGCTTGGTGCGTGAGGACGTCTTTGATGATGAAATCTTTTTTGTTGGATTCTTTCAGCTCGGGCAAATAGACGGAGATTTTTTTGTTGATGTCGAT
>JBJXEB010000054.1:0-57267 GCA_046155095.1 Cyclobacteriaceae bacterium | reverse complement strand
CTTTTTATTTCGTCTATCGACATTTTAAAATATTTTAGATCTTGCGATGTATGATTTTAGATTTATAACTGCTTCGATTAAATTATTCAATAATCCTAAATCTTACATTTAAAATCTTAAATTAAATAATGGTCCACCCACCGTCCACTACCAAGTTCGCTCCTGTCATATATTCCGATGCATCACTTGCCAAAAAAACAATCGCGCCTTTATAATCTGTTCTCTTTGCCATTCTACCAAGCACCGTTCGACTGCTGTAATTTTGGATGAAGAAATTATCTTGCCCATTTTCAACCCCACCTGGTGAAAGCGCATTGACACGAATGCCTTTGCTGCCCCAATACGCTGCTAAAAATTTGGTAAAGCTCAACACAGCGCCTTTCGTTGTTGGATATGCCGCGGATTTATAAAAGGTCTGCACATGATTTTCATCTTGATAGAGTTTCTGATCTGGTGCAGTGATAGCATAAGTTGAAGCAATGTTGATAATGCTTCCTCCACCAGCTTCAGCCATTATTGATCCAAATACTTGGCTACACAAAAAGACACCTGTTACGTTTACATCGAGCGATTTTTTCCACAGGTTCAGGGGGTAGTTCTCAAATTTAGAAAGCTCCAATGCTACTGTCGGGTTTTCAAACATGTCATTGATAGCTGCGTTGTTTACTAGCACGTCAATTTTTCCGTAACGAACCATGATCGCCTCTTTTGCCTCCATCACCGATAGATCATTAGATACATCCAGTCCAATGCCCATGTGGCCTTCGCCTAATTGTTTTGCAAAATTTTGTGACATTGGCTGATCAACATCGGCCACAATCACATGCGCCCCCGCCTCAGCCAATGCTTCGCAATGATTTTTACCCAGAAGCCCGCACCCTCCAGTCACAATTGCCGTCTTGCCTTTTAGTGAAAACAATTCCATTATTTCTCTTGTAAAGATTTTTCTTTAAATGTCTTCTGCACATCACCCACCTTTCTAAACACAGCCTCTACTGGTTTGCCACGAAGCAGAGATACAATGTCTGGTTGCTTCAATGCTTCGGCCAGCAAGGCCAATACTTTGTCATAGGTCTTCAATGTATAGTCGAGGTCTTCTTCGGTGTGGGTAAAGCACACGTTGTGAAATCCGCCCCAGAGGATTCCGCGCTTGATCATTTCCTGTTGCACAAATGATTTTAATATCAACGGATCGCCAGCCGAGGCATTGAAGGTGATGATCGTTCGGCAATCAAAGCCTTGGCAAGCGGTGACTGTAGTGAGGTTATACTTGGCAGCCAATTCATTGTAGCCTTCTTTCAATTTTTTTCCTTTTTCGGCCAATGCTTTGGGTACATTTTTATCGATCATCTCTTGAATGGTGGCCACGGCTGCGGCCATCGACAATGCCTCGCCTCCGAATGTGGAATAGAAGAAAACATCTTTCTCAAAAAGTTGGAGGACATCTTTTCTTCCCGTGAGCAAGGCGATGGGCATTCCATTCGCAAATGCTTTTGAATACACGGCCAAGTCAGGCGTGATGCCGAAATATTCTTGCGCACCACCTATGGCCACACGGAAGCCCGTCCACATTTCATCAAAGATCAAAAGTGTTCCATTGGCCTTGCACAGGTACTGCACGTCTTGCAAAAAATTATTTTTGGGTGATTCAAAGATGAAGGGTTCTAAGATCACACACGCGACATCTTCATCTAATTTGCTGCGAAGTGATTCAATATTATTGTAATCAAATGTTGACGTGAGTTCTTTTATCTCTGCGGGAATTCCTTCTGCGCGACTAGTAATGCCAATGTACCAATCGTGCCAACCGTGATAGCCACAGCACAACACTTTTTTCCTTCCCGTGAATGCCCTAGCGACTCGGACAGCCGCGCTGCAAACTTCTGCTCCTGTCTTTGCAATGCGAACGCCTTCTGCATTAGGAATTATTTTGTGGATCAATTCACTCAACTCTACTTCCAGCGGGTGCATCAACGAAAATGTAATGCCATCCTTCAACTGTTTTTGAATCGCTTGATCTACTCGATCATAACAATAGCCCAATGAAACAGGGCCGATGCCCATGTTGTAATCGATAAATTCATTTCCGTCCACATCCCACACGTGGCCATTTCTTCCGCGCGATAAATATTTTGGGGCAACTCCATTCACATACTGCGAAGGTCCTTTGGCCATCGTTTGTGTAACTGGGAACATGACTTGCCGCGCACGTTCATGCAGTGCGTTGGAGATGGTGATGTCAGGATAGTTGCTCATGCGTTAATGTTTTGTTTTAGTTGTGGTTACAAGTTTCTGGTTTCTGGTGGTCAGCCACCGATCACCTTTTACTTCTTACCAATTACCTCTCACCTTTTTTACCTCTCACCTTTTACCTCCTCCGAAAAAGCGGATTCCAAAAGACCAAGAGCTCTCGCTGCAATTTTCTCTGGGGTAAATCCTTCATACTCTAGCACTTCGTTCAATCGGCCAGGGCGAAACCAATTCTCATTCAGCGAAAGCGATTGAACATTGGCCGTCAACTGATTTTTTAAAAGCACTTCGGCTACAATGGAATAAAGCCCACCGATTTTAAAATGATCTTCTACCACTACTACGAGTTCACTTTCTCTAGCAACTTTCAGAATGATTTCCTCATCCACAGGTTTCAAACAGCGCATGTTTACTAATCCAACGGAAATACCCCGTGCTTCTAAAATTTCTTTTGCGCGATACACATTGTTGAAGAGCATTCCGTAAGTAAGGAACGTAATGGTGGATCCTTCTGAAATTACTTCTGCTTTACCAATTTTATAATTTTTATCGTGCTTAATGATTGGCTTGATCAAATTGGCGCGTGTGTAAGCAGGCGAGATGGAACGCCAAATTTCTGGCAACATAATGAGCATATCCTCTTCATCAGCTGGCGCAAACAGTTGCATATGAGGGATACCCCGCATGATAGAAATATCTTCAATTGCTTGGTGCGTGGGGCCATTGCCATCAGAGAGAAAACCAGGAATGAACCCTGTAAGCTTCACCGGTAGGTTTGCAATGCCCACATCAGTGCGGATAAACTCAAAGGCACGCATCGTTAAGAAAGCCGCGAGCGCATGAACAACTGGAACACGCCCTCGCAATGCTAAGCCTGCGGCCATGCCTATCATAGTTTGTTCGGTTATCCCTGTGTCAATAAATCGTTTTGCTAATAAAGGATTATTGGGAATATTGCGGATCAGTGCACGGTTCTCTGCCGTCATCACTATGAAGCGTTCATCCACTAAAGCTGTCTCCGTAATTAGTTGTTCGTAGTTCATTTTAAAAAAGAAGTTAGAAATCAGAAGTTAGAAGTTAGAATTTTTGTCTAGCTCATCCTTACGCTTACCAATCATTATCTTACTACCAACGTTTCAGAATTTAACTCCGCCAATTTATTTTCGTGCAATTCATCCAACAAAGCATTCACTTCCTCGCGTGTAAAATTGCAAAACCAACGATCGGCACGTTTTTCGATGCTGGGCAAGCCCTTGCCACGAACGGTGTGAGCTACCACAATCGTTGGCTTTCCGTTCGACAAAGGAATATGAGAAAATGTAGTGTCCAATTTTTCAAAATCGTGTCCATCTACATCAAATGCATTCCAGCCAAAGGTTTCAAATTTTTCAGCAATGGAGCGCAGGGGAATCAATTCTTCTGTGGCTACGTTTGCTTGAAAATAATTTCTGTCAACGATCCAAATCAAATTATCCAATTTATAAGCTGCGGCTACCAAAGCAGCTTCCCATACAGAGCCTTCGTTCAATTCGCCATCGCCCGTAACTACAACTATTTTATTGGTTTGATTTTTCAGTTTGCAATCCATTGCCACACCCATTGCCACCGAAGGAAGATGCCCGAGCGAACCAGAGTGAAATTCCACTCCAGGGATTTTTGTATTGGGGTGCCAGTAGATATGGTCACTGGTTTTTAAATGATTCTCCAATCTTGATTTTTCTATAAAGCCCATCTCAGCAAACAAACTATACATCGCAGGCACATCATGCCCTTTGGAAAGAAAAAGATAATCGCGATGAGGATCTTCTAAATTTTCTGTAGTGACATTCAGAAAGTTAGAATAGAGAAAAACAAGAAGATCTGCACAAGAAAGGGACGCTCCAGTAAAGCAACCACCATCCGTTGACAACCGAACAATGTTCTCTCTCACCTTCAGCGCTAGTTCTTTTAGTTCAATGTTACTCATGTGTTGATGTTATGAATTACTAGAAGAAGTTAGAAGCCAGGAGTTAGAAGTCAGAATTTTACCGATTACCTCTTACCAACAACCTTTTACCTCTTACCTCTCACCATTTACTTACAAATGCCTAAGCCCCAAGTCCTAACTCCACCCCCACCTCTCTCGTCTGCTCCCTCCCCACCGTTTTCAATTCATGCAAATGATTTCTGTACCAATTTACGCCCACCCATTTTTTGTTGATCTTTTGCAGTTCGGGTTTATCCATCAATAACTTGAGAATATCGTTGATCGTGAATTGTTTTTTAGTAGGATAAAGCTCGTGGTACACTTGATTGATGAGTTGATAATCTTCTAAATAATCAATCGTCCACCGGTGGCTCATGGAATAGTCCAAGCCCATCTCCCACGTAACATTCCCGATTTTAAATTTGTCGGGGTTCTCCCATATATAAGGAGTGGTGTGTTCTAATTCCATTTTTGCATGCGCATTCACCCAGGCGTTTTCCAATGCCGCAAAAGACATCACCTCCACATCGTTGCCATCTGGAAAAGTAGCGGGGTGGAGATTGCTCACATAATCGAAGTCTTCATTGCTGTTTAAAAATCTATTCAGCACTTCATCAATCGTAGCGGGGTCTATCAAGGGGCAATCGGAAGGGATTTTCACAACTACATCGGCTTTGTATTTCAAGGCGCATTGATAATGGCGATCCAACAAATCAAACTTACTACCACGAAAAACTTTTATGCCATTTTGTTCACACAAGCTTTCAATAGCATGATCTTCATCATTTGTAGAAGTGGCTACCACTATTGTGCCCACCAACTTAGATGCGGCCACGCGCTCTACCATTTTCAATAGCAAAGGTTCTCCTAAAATCGGAAGCAGTATTTTTCTAGGAAGCCGTGTGGAGCTAATACGTGCTTGAATGACGGTAACTACTTTTTTCACTTCTCTTCTTTTCAAATTCTTTCTCGTTCTCAACAAGCTATTTTTTGATATTCCGCCTCAAAAGAAGGCAACTGGTTGTGCAAAAATTCTCTTAAACTTCCGCTATGTCCAATATATGTTCGGCAGATTTCGGCAATATGCGCGGCCGAGCGGCCTCCGTTTTGAATGGGGGCTTTGTGTTTCAATTCTTCCACATTGAAATAAGAATGTACTTTTTTATTGAGTGCCAAGCCAATATACACTACGGTAGAATACTGCGTAATCAATTCTTCGCAATGCGTAATCATGGGGTTAATATTTCCCTCAGTATAAATCAACGCATCAGCAGGGGCATTTTCTTTGATCTCGCGAATGGCCCGCTCTTTCTTTTCGTTGGGGTGGAGCTTGAAAATAAGTTGACGGCCATTGGCTATGGTCACACAATTTCTGATAAACTCAGGGCGATCATCAGAACCATAACATTCTCGAATATCTGAAGTGGCGACCAAAACAAAATTTCTAAGTTGAAAATCAGAAGAAGAAAAAGGCTTAACATTGTCAAAGTTGGGCATACCCGTTACAATAATCTTTGAAGGATCTGTTCCCAGTTTTTCAAAATGCTCCCTATAGCCATCAGAAGCGACACAATAAATATCACACAGGTTGGAAGTACCGTTGAGCGAAGTATTGCCCGCTAAGTAGCGCGGCATATCCAACGCTTTTACAATTTTGCTTAACGAAGTAATCGGGTCTGTCATTCCCTCTTGTACCCAGATAGATTTGGTGGCGCGAATAGATTTAGGCACCAACAGATCGCTGCATACTACCGACAGATCGTAATGATTATTATAAACGGTTTGAGCATAGTCATTTTTAAGTCGATGAAAAGCCAAGTACTCTTCCGTTCGTTTTCTAAATTGCCCACCTAGAATAGTACCATCGGTGACACCGGCCTTCACCGCCAAGCTAACAATAGGGTTGTCACTATAAAACTGACTGAAGTAACAATCGTACTCTGGAAGATGCGTGGCGATGGCATGCATCTGCGTAACTTGATTAAGCGAACCAACAGTAAATAAAATCTTCTTCACGTCTCTCACTGGTTAAATAAAAAATTAAGACTGGGGCGTTATCTGAAATCTTCATCAAATGAACACTTTCTAGAACAAAAGAAATCTGATTTCTAGACGAACTACTTTGATTCCTAGACGAATCGGTTAAAGAAACATTCTAAAAATCCAGTTTTAATTTCTCGAAAGGTAGAGGGGGAATGTTACTTTAAATTTTAGTAAATGTAATGAGAAGGTTAAGTTTTTAACGTAGGATTTACGGTAACTTAATGTGCGGAGGGAACTAAAGAATACACCGATACAGCTTTGGTTCATAAAGATACTTACCGCTCAGGAACTTTACCTACCTTAGCTTTTGAAGCTATCCATTGTTATTCCCGCCTTCAACGAGGCAAATACCATTCATTTGATATTGAATAACATAAAAGAAAAGTCTTTGGTGGATGAGTTTGATACCCGATGGCCAGCTAAAAACCTATAATTGATCCGTTGGGTAATTGACACTTTCCGTCAACTGTAACTCTTGCTGAATCTCATGCCTCATATAAGAATTGGGCAGTCGAATAAAAAATTTAGTCCCCACGCTCAAGGTAGACTCTACACTTACCAAGCCTTTCAATTTGCCAATGGTTTCCTTGAAGATAAACAACCCGAGGCCAGACCCTTTCGAACCTGTGTTGGCTCGATAAAACATGTTAAAGATTTTATCTATATGTTCTGCGGCTATGCCTACCCCATTATCGGCAAACTCAATAGTTGCTTCTGATTGCTCCACTACAATTTGTATTCTTATGAAAGATTTCTCTTTCGATAAATCTGCGTAGCGGATGGCATTAGAGATTAAATTATTGAATAAGATTAATACTCGCCCCTTATCAGAATAGAAAGGTGCTTTGTCTTTTATATCTACCAGGTGGTCAATCTTATTTGCCCCTTCCACAAATTGATGGTTATCAAAAATTTCCGAAATCATGGAGTACAAATCCAGCTTCTCAGGAGTCATTGCCAACCGTTTGTTTTTTGAATAGCCTACAATCTGGGCAATGAAGTCCTCCATCCTGTAAATACTGCCCTGCATCATTTGAAAATAGGGCTTCAAATCATCTTGTTTGTTTTCATGCTCTATAATATGGATCAACCCCAGCAGTGAAGTGAGTGGAGAGCGTAGATCATGCGCAGTACTGTACAAGAAGCTATCGAGTTCGCCATTTAATTTTTTCAATTCTTTGTTACCCTTCTTTAGTAAAATTGATTTCTTTTTGATCTCCCTCATTTGCACATTGGTCTGGCTCATGAGGTGCACAAATGATTTTGTTAGGGTATTGATCTCTTCGGCTGCGTTATTCAACGTAAGATCAATCTTGAATTTCTTCTTATCAGACATGACACTGTTCATCAAATTAGAAAGTTTGGCAATAGGTGACGATAGTCTTTTGGAAATCCAATACCCAGAAAACAAAGAGAAAATGACCGCGCCAAATACAGTGGCTATGTAAAATATCCTGGCTTTTATCTGGGCCGCATTGGAGAGGTCATAACTGTATTCAGATAGCGCATAATACTTATCACTTAGTTGGGTGGTCAAGCTATTAAGTTCGCTGCGCAGTCCTTCATTACTGCTCAAGCCCATCTGCATTTGAATGTCGGCCATCTCATTGAAATTGCGTACATACTCTTGAAGATGTGAAATGGCTACTCTGTTTTTTGAAGATTGCTTTTCTAAATCCTTCCTTAACTCATCTGCCAACTTATTAAGCATCAGGGCATATTGCATTTCATGCCGAAGGAAAAAATCCTTTTCGTTTCTTCTTAGTGACAAAACCGTGTACCTATCCACACCAAATTGGGCTTCCTCCAGCTTGTGTGCATGCAACCGCATCTGCCCCTCCAACCCATAATCCTTGAATCCTTTTTTAAATACCAATTTCTCCAGCTTATTAAACTTAATGTCATACAATAAAAATAAGCTATCTATAACCTGTAGGTTTTTGATTATCCCATTTTTACTGTTTTGAAAAATATAATCTGTGCCCCTATTAATCCGTACAATAAAGCTATCTCGTTTGGCTAAGTAAGAACTTTTATGGGTTTCAAAGTAACGACTGTTGATCGTTTCAAGATCAAAAAAATCATTGTCGGTTTTGATAAGGCTAAGCGTGGCAATCTCCAGTTGACTGATTCGGGAATGAGTGCCAGCTATCTGGTTAGTATAATTTAAAATAAGGATGGATACAATGGCTACTGTGATGATCAACAATGTGAGAAAAAGAAATCCAGAGAGCATACGGCTCCTAATAGAATTAAACTTCAGTAATTTCATCATCCGTCAAAGATAAATCCATACCGTACCTCCGTTTGAGGAATGTATGTTAACAAATTATTACGCTAACGGAAAAGGTTGCATTGATGTTAGGGATAGAGCATTTACATGCCTTGTGTTATTGTTGGTCTCTAACCTAGAAGGGTGCATCCTAGAATGATGTGCAAGAAAACCAAATTCATATTCACCTGACTCTAAGATGCGAACCGAACCGCATTTGTAATCTTAAGGCAGCGATAACAATTGCGCAATAGCACCTGGCGAGGTTTTAACGATGAAGGCGCAAAAGACAATCAAATTTGCTTAACGTTGTTTCCATTCTCTAGCATCCTTATCATAATAATTAATGTCATCAGGAAACTCGATAAACTCATCTGGAGTGGTAAATTTTGTTTGATACCTTTCTAGTGATTCACCTTTTACCATTAGGTCAAATAACTTTCCTGCCTTTATCTTCAAATCTTCATCCTTCATTTTCCAAGTACGAAAGACTTCTTCATATTCGATAAGTTTGCCTTTGGCATCAAGTTTTAACCTCCCACCAGCAGCCACTCTCTTCTCAACAATGCTAGGGGCAATACGACTGACCAGAAAATAATGCTGGTCACCATCGATAAAGTAGGCATCTAACCGATGCCTAGACTGTTGTTGCTCATAGTAGGTATCATACCCTTTGTAAAATCGCTCCGGTTTAGTAAGTCCATCAGGTGGCTTAGCTAGGTAACGAATTATTTTCCACATCACTTCATCTTGTTGTTGAACGGTTAAATGATCGTTGGGCTTATACCCCTTAGAACATGAACAAAGCAGTATCAAAACAAGAAAAAACGCGTACTTCATAGAAAGGATTAATTTTATTAATACAAAGGTATGGCTAAAAAAAAGACTTGCCCTGTATGGGGCAAGTCTTTGAAATAATAATTCTAAAAATGCCTAGTACTGTGCGTTGATAGGTACGAAGTTAGACCATCCGTTGGTCCAATCTGTTGTTCCATCAAAAGCACCACGATATTGTGTTGGCGTAAAGAAGGATGAAGGCAATTTTGCATCTGTAAATAATGCGGTATTGTCAAGCCTCTTGCCGGCAACAGTTGCATCCGAAGTGTTCAAGGTAAAGTCAGGATCTGCAGGGTAGCTAGAAACTGTACTTGTACCATAGAAAGGACCAGTTCTCAAGCCTGAGCCGATATACGGATTAACTATAGCTACGGCAGTTCCATTAGCCCACGTTGCACCAGCTACGCCATTTACCAATATTCCATCGGCCGATTGAGCAAAGGCAATTGATCCATTGGTTTGATCCGCTGGATCGGCAAGGTCAGTTAATGAACTTGCACTAGAATTCCAGCTATTTCTCAACCCTTGCCCCGTTGCAACGGCCGGAGTACCTGAAGAAACCCAAGTAGAAATGAAAGTAGGTTGATAATCGTTATTGCCAGCGCCAGTGGCACGGTAAGTTAATTGTGCCGCTGTTGGTGCAGTACCGCTCAAGCCACTACCTGAGTTAAACATGATATTACCTGTGGCCAATGTAATTGAAGTCACGGCCGTTGTAGTAGAACCGATCGTAGTTGGTACGTTAGGTAGTAAAGACACATACAACTCATTGTTGGCTAATTTGCCTTGTGTTGTATTTGTACCATCATAGGTAGTAAGGTAGTTTCCAGGTGTACCTACGTCATCTAATTGCACACCTGAAAGGAAGCCCGTAACAACCGAGTTAAAGATTGAAACGGCTGTTCTTCTGCGGATGTGGATAGCACGCGTATAGCTACCTGAGATTGCGCGGTTATAATCGCGTGGGCCATATATAGTCATATTAGAAAACACCCCCTGGGTACATCCCGTTCTGTCAGTGTCAGTACAGATTGTACCTATTGGGTTGGCATTAGCTTGGCTATCACTTTCAAAGGCTGTTGAACCGGATTGGTCTGCGATAAATGGCGCTCTAATACCTACTCCAAATTGTACTCTACCTCTCCAGCCGAAATCAGTATCAAAATCATCATCCCAACCAGCAAAAGCAATCAAGTGTTTTGCATTTACTGTACCTCCAAACCACTCAAATGAATCATCACCACCGTAAGATACTTGCACGTAGTCGATTTCAGTACCAGACCCTACACCTCCCATGGTCAACCCATTGGTTTCATTGTTAGGGGTCAATTCAATACCTGCATACTCAATACGAGCATATTTTAACTTACCATTATCTTCTGTATTAGTACCAGCATTTGCATCAGATGTACTATTAGTTCCATAGCCGATTGCAGGAGTAATTCCTTCTACAGTTGGCTGTGAAGCTTGATTTACAAAAGCATTGCCTAACCAAACAATCCCGCCCCAATCACCACGATCTCTTTCACCAATAGGCTGAGAAGAAGTGAACACAATGGGCAGAGCAGCAGTACCTACTGCATTTAATTTTCCTCCTGGCCTGATGACAATAACGCCTTTGGTTGCTTTATCACCTTTGATAATTGCTCCAGGACTAACCGTCAAAGTAACACCACTATTAACAATGAATTGATTCTTTATAGTCCAAGGGGTGCCGGCTGTTAAGGTTTTGTCGGCTGTTAATGCACCTGTCAATACATTGGCCACATCAGAAACAGTAACGGTAAACGTTACAGGAGATGAGTTTAAATTCTGATTATCAGTACCACTTATTACTGCTGTAAGTGTACCGCCAACAACAGCAGTAGCAGGTATGGTGAAAGTAATCACGGGAGCTGCTGTGGCTGTAGTGGGGCTGCCAGGTATAGCCACAGGACTAGCTGGAGCTCCAGTCAATCCACCAGTAGTAGTGTAGGATATATTTTTTGCGCCATTAGCAGCTGTAATAGTAGCTGCAACTGTCACCGTTCCGCCAGCTGCAGCTGAACCGGTAGCAGCGCTAAGTGTTACGGTAGGAGGTGCACTAATAGTAATATTTAGAACAGCCGTTTGAGTAACTGTTTTTCCCTTGTTATCTGTCAAAGTTAGTGTCACTGAGCCTGCTCCTGCGGTGGTGCCAGCAGTAAATTCTGTTACTACAGAACCAGTATCAGCTCCAGCCGCTGGCGGAGTTTTAACAGTGGCTGTTCCACCTACAGCGGTAACTGCACTAGCTGAATAACCAGCGGCAGCAGTAAAAGTAAAAGTAGCATCCGTTTTTGCTCCTATTTGCACGGAAGCAACGGTAGTCGGACCAGTCAATGTTGGTGCAGCAGGTGCTGGATCGTCTTTGCAACTCTGTATTGCCACCACCGTGAGTAGGGACAAAAAAAGAGCACTCAATTTTAGTAATTTTTTCATGTAAAGATTTTTTTAGTTGTGGGTCAAAGTTATAATCAATAATGTTTGACCCGATTACTTAGGGATTACTAGATTGTTATGATAATGTTACCTTAAAAAGTGATTGTTAAATACTGACAATCAATATTTTGGGGAAAAGCATATTGGCTATCATATTTTCATTTTACAAGTAGTATTAATTTAATATTAACAGCTTGTAAAATGAAAAAGGCCGACTAAAAGCCAGCCTCAATTTTATATTAAGAACAGATTATTTTTTCAGAAATTTCCAAGACACAGATAAAGTATAGTGAGCACCTGTTCTGTATTGTTGGATGGGGTCATCAATCTTTTCGTCTATTTGTTGATTCTCGTCATTATCTTGGTAGAAACGGTATTGGGCATCCAATAGATTTTGAACATTTAATTTGATTTCCATTCTTTTAATCGTCTTAGCGATTTGCAAGTCTACCGAATGGCGTGGACGCTCAATCCAACCAGGGTAAAGTACACTGCCTACCGAAAAAATCCTGTTTCCAAAAATGTTATAGCCAAGATTTACTGAATATCCAAGATCTGGATCATTGTAATAAGCACCTAAGTTAACAACATAAGGGGATTGGCCTTGAAGAGGTCTAAACCTTTGTTGAAAAACTACGCCTTGCCCCATGTCTACCTCACTCTTGATTACTGATGTATTCAGATTAAAAGAAGTATTGCGCAAAAACTTAGAGACGCCAAGACTGGATAATGATTTGCGAATCTCTAACTCGAGACCATAGCTATAAGCTTGTGGTGCGTTTTGATAACTGAATTGCAAATTTCCAGACGCATTAACTTGGGCAAATTCAATTGGGTCTTTAAATGATTTGTAAAAGGCTCCAAGGCTAATGGCTTCCCCGGGATTAGGATATATTTCCCAACGAAGATCAATATTATCAATGGTTGCCACTTTCAGATTCCGCTTGCCTTGGATATTTAAATTGTACTCAAATTGATAGAACAAAAAGGGCGCAATTTCACGAAACTCAGGGCGGTTGATGGTGCGGCTATAAGCAATGCGAAGTAATGATCTATCGCTTATATTGTAGGCAATATTCGCAAATGGCAGCGGAGAGGTAATCAAGTTAACAATAGTAGAATCTATTCCTGAGCTTTTGTAGATCAACTGCTGATCGTTGCGCTCCACCCTTAGACCACCAGAAAGATCAAATTTACCAACAGGAACAGTGATGGACGAATAAGCTGCCGTTAGCAGGTTTTTGCCTTTATAAGAATCTGAATCACGGCTTCCTTCTTGAATATTCAAGCCGTCTTTAATCGTTCCATCAGAGTTTCTGGTAAATATATTTGCTGGGCTAAAAATAGTAGCCAAGGATTGCTTTGATAAATCATCCCCGACTTGGCCGCTAAAAGAACCTGGATATAGATAAGACACATAACGCGCATCAAACTGACGCGTTTTATATTCCACGTAATAGCCTGCTTTAAGAATGGGCACACGCTTTTCTTCTGATTTCTTAAACCGATGCTCGAAGCTTAAGCCGTTTGAGTAACCAACATCAGTAAGGTTTGAATAAAATCTACCGGCATCAAACAAATTGGCACTTGGCGGGAGAATCATCCGATAGTTTCCAGGAGTGTCTTCAATCCTTCGAAATCTTCTAAAATCGGGTTCATTTCTTTTTAAATAGTTAAGCCCAAGCAAAACCTTGAAAGAGTTAAGCCCATTTGGTGACACAAAATTACCTTGTAACTGGCCACTGTAGATAGAGCGACTTATATAATGATACGCGTTGTTATTGTAATTTCCTGGCAAGGAAGTAACATCTGTCCCCGTTCGCAAAATGGTCCTGTCTTCTCCTAATTGGGCGAAGATGTTTTTGAATTCAATTTTGTTTCTGCTGTTCAGATTGAAAAGCCAGTTATGAGTAACATTAATCTTAGCTTCATCTACATTATACTTATCAACAAAGTTGTAAATAGGATCCGACACAGTCGCTGGGTTTGCATCAAATGAGCCGTATCGAATATATCCTGCGTCATAAGTCATAAAACCTCTAGAATAGGAGATATTAGTAAGATTACTCGCCTTGATTTTTCCAAAATTTAAATTTCTAGCAATGCCGAAGCTAATGCCATGATCTAAAAAAGCGCTTGACTTACTAATATCAAAATTGTTTTCTAGCGATTTACCAGCTTTTTCCCTTACATCGCTTAGCTGGCTTGTAGTTTTTAAGGCTTCTGTTGTAGGGAAATTAGAAGGAAGTGAACGAAATCCATTGTCAAAACCAAGAAAGTCAGTCGAGCTGCCTTTGCTTTTATAAAAGTCACCGAAAGTGGTATTGGCACGATAGCCAACATTAAGACCTAATGAAGTGTACTCTTCATTAGAGGTACTTTTAGTAACGACCTGAATAACACCACCAGCAAAATCGCCAGGAAGTTCTGCTGTACCCGATTTGTATATGAGCAGCTGATCTACAGAACTACTTGGAATCAAGTCAAAAGAGAAAGATCTTTTGTCTACTTCAGTGCTTGGTGCAATCGCATTATTGATCATCACTTGATTGTAACGTTCTGGTATACCTCGTACTAAAACGAACCGATTGTCGACTATTGTAATTCCAGGTACCCGCTTCATCACTTGGGCAGCATCCCCATCGGGTAGCTTAACAATTTGTTCGGAAGAAATTCCGCTTACTACTAACTTGGCTTCTTGTATCCCCTTCATTAAAGAAACGTCATTGTTTACTTCGCGAGTCGCAGTTACTACTACTTCCTGCAATTCCGCAACATCTTCTACCAAGGTTATTTCAACGGAAGTTATTTTGCCACTCTCAACCACAACATCTTGAACTGTTTGAGATTTGTAAGTAACAGAGGAAATGGAAAGGTTATAAGTGCCCGGTTTTAAATTAGAAATAAGGTATCCACCATCAATGTCTGTAGCCGCACCAACTGAAGTGCCTTGTATAACCACATTGGCTCCGATAAGCCCTTCTTTCGTTTTATAGTCAATGACTTTTCCACTAATAGAACCATTTTGAGCAAATGATGATAAACTTAGAGAGTAGATGAAGGCAAGCAAGTAGATCTTTTGCATAACTATAAATTTGCTGCAAATGTCGGTTGGCCATATTACCTGATCTGGTCGGCAGTGTTATGAAATTGTTAATAGAAGCGGAGTGAATGGTTGTTAGGAGAATAAATCCAATAAGCAAAAAAGCAGTGATTTGACTCTTTAAATGCTGAAATTGAGTCGGTTATAGACTAACAACCGCATAACATTTGGTTGATCTTTGCGTAAAGCAGATAATCTTTGGTTAATATCATTTTTGATGTAAAAGAGCTTGTAGCATTAGTGTAGCTAGCTTGTAGGGTTCGTGGTTGCTTCGATGTATAGCATGCTACTCGAACGCTACTCGAATGCTAGTCGAATGCCCATCTAACCAACATAGCGTGCCGATCTAATGAACATCGAATGCCCATCGCACCAAGCCTGCTAATTATCGCACCAAATCGTGTGATTATCGAACCGGCATCAAAAGCCCATCGAACCAAACTGAATAATTATCGCACCAAATCAAGTGATTATCGAACTAACTCTAATGATTATCGAACCAAATTGAAAAATCATCTAAGCAAAAAGTGTTTTTTATGAAGCAAGCAAAGTGGGTGCTGCTAGTTGGCTGCCGTGTTAGTTGCTGCCGATTGGGTCAATACATGTAGGCTAGAGGTTTAGATTCTGTATCTTGATTTCCCTGCTTTGCTGGTAGTAGGCAGGTGACTTCTGACTTCTTCTTTTATCTCTACTTACTTATCGGCACCTTCTGCAACAACGCCTTCACAATATCCGCAGTTTTGATATTATCCGCCTCGGCTTCGTAGTTCAAAAGAATGCGGTGGTTCATAACATCCAATGCCACTTCCTTAATGTCTTCAGGCAAAACGTAATCGCGGCCTTCCATATAAGCAACCGCTTTCGCAGAAAGGTTGAGGTTGATACTGGCGCGAGGTGACGCACCGAACTGAATGTACTGCGCTTCATGGTCGAGCTTGTATTCTTTCGGCTTGCGCGTAGCCGTCACCAATTCAATAATATATCTCTCTAGCGACTCAGATATTTTCACTTTATTCACTTCATCGCGGATAGCAAAAATATCTTCCTTAGTAAGAACGGTGCTCACTTCATACCCAAACTGCATGTTGGAAATCCTGCGCATGATCTCCAACTCTTCTTCTTTGGTCGGGTAGTTCACAAATACTTTCATCATAAACCTGTCCACCTGTGCCTCGGGCAATGGATACGTTCCCTCTTGGTCAACTGGGTTTTGTGTGGCAAGCACTAAGAACGGACGATCTAATTTAAAAGTAGTCTCACCAATAGTCACCGTTTTTTCTTGCATCGCTTCTAGCAAGGCAGACTGCACTTTGGCGGGCGAGCGATTGATTTCATCGGCCAAAATAATGTTGGCGAAAATAGGGCCTTTCTTTACTTCAAACTTTCCATCTTTTTGGTTGTAGATCATCGTACCGATCAAGTCGGCAGGCAGTAGGTCTGGCGTGAACTGGATACGTTGAAAATCCAAGTGCAATACTTTGGCAAGCGTAGAGATGGTCAACGTTTTTGCCAAGCCCGGCACGCCTTCAAGCAATACGTGGCCATTGGTAAACAAGCCAACCAATAATCGGTTAACCATGTAGCTCTGGCCTACCACCACTTTGGCTACTTCTTCAAATACCTGTTTGATCTTTTGCTGATGTGCCTGTTGCAGTTCGGAGGAGGATGTGAATGCCATAATTTCTATTAATCAATTAAACGGACTGCAATATTAAAGATTTGTGGGGGAGAGTTACAAGTTAGAAATACAAATTTGCCATAAAGACTCGATGGCACGAAGCTTCGTTAAGCCCTTAGTAATTCCCTAGTAGATCTATTTTGAACCACATAGAAACATAGCGACATAGGGTTTCATATAGTTTTAGATTTGATTATTCTATGTGTGCATTTTCTATGTACCTATCTGCCTATGTGGTTCAAGGAGACCCAACCATTGAGCAGTTCTTTTTCTCACCTCGGCATCCGTTAAATACTGGCCGTTGGCTATCTGCTCCTCACCTTTGCGTATAACAGCAACTTGTTCTTTTGAAAGCAAGAGTAATTCAGTCTTCGATTCATCTTTCATAAGACCATAGATGTCTTTTAGAAGGGCCTTCATTTTGCGATTTTTTGATTTTTAAAATCAGCTTTCTCTTTACCTCCGCAGTAGACATATCATAAATATTTAACTCGACAAAGTTAACGGAAACAAGCCTATATTCACATAAACTCCTTTTAAGCCATTCCGTTACCTTTGCAATCCACACGACAAAGCCAAAACAAAGCAAAACCCATCTTTGTATCTTTCGTGTATAGAGCAAATTGTAAATCTATGAAACACCTCACACTCACACTCGTCCTGACCCTATTCGTTGGCTTCCTCTTTGCCCAAACCGATGAGGCGCGCAAGAAAAGCTACAACATAAGCAAAAAGGCAGTAGCCATTCAAGGCTACGACCCCGTCAGCTATTTCGATAACAAACCCACCGAGGGCAAAAGCAGTTTGGCCCACACCCATCAGGGCATTACGTATTATTTTAGCTCACAGGCCAACCTTACAAAATTCAAGGCCAGTCAGGAAAAATATGAACCTGCCTACGGTGGCTGGTGCGCTTATGCAATGGGCGAGAATGGCGAAAAAGTAGAGGTTGATCCCGAGACTTTTAAGATTTTGGACGGTAAACTGAACCTCTTCTACAACTCATGGGGCAACAATACCCTCACCAAGTGGAACAAGAACGAAAAGGCACTAAAAACCAAGGCTGACCAGAATTGGAAGAAATTTGCACCGTAAATCCGTTGAAAGGCAGGTGTCGTATATAAATAATAAATTAACTTTGAGGTAATTCTAAGTCATGCAACTTTCTACAGCCTGTGTCACCATACTAAATCAATTGTCGGAACTAGTCGGCCAATTGAAAGATGCCGATTTCGCAAAACCTTCTAAGGCATTGAGCAACTCCACCATTGGCCAGCACCTGCGCCACACACTTGAGTTTTTTATTTGCTTAGAAGATGGCTACGGCAAAGGCATCGTCAACTACGACAAGCGCAACCATGATAAGCTCATCGAGACCGACAAGTTCATCGCCCTCAATACCATTCAAAAAATTTCTGATTTCATATCGGCACAAAAGGCAGATCAGCCCCTCCTGCTAGAGGTAGGCTACAATGCCAACAACGAAGAGGCCATCACCATCGAGACCAATTATTTGCGCGAGCTTGTTTATAACATCGAACATGCCGTGCACCACATGGCCATCATGAAGATCGGCATCCACGAAGTGGCCCCTTACATTTCATTAGCCACAGATTTTGGTGTGGCCGCCTCCACCATCCGCTACAAAAAAGAAGAGGCGTTGGTGTCGCGTTAATGCTAGAAGTTTTTTTAAAGAACCATTTGGCGGCCTGCCACCCGAGGCGGAGTGGCACCGGGCTATCCGCTGCAAGTCCGTCCGCGCACAAACCAAACATACGGAGTTTATCCCGAGCGCAGTCTCGGGAGGCTTTCTGCTTCTATCCCTGGCCGATGCACCGCACATAGTTTACCAAAAAAGAAAATTCACCTGTATTGAAAAATTTTTTCGTCAAACTTTTCCATTGGGAGTATTGGCCATTCGGCATCATTCAAATTCCACTTTACTTCCTTTGGTTTTGGTACGCACTCAAAGAGCGTTCTATTTTTTATTTCTCCGCCTCCAACCCCGGCATCCTCACAGGCGGCATGATGGGCGAATCAAAATTTGATGTGCTTGAGCTTGTGCCAGACGAAGTAAAGCCCAAAACCATTTTGGTAAGATACCCCAGCACCAGCGAGCAAGTCGCAAAACTTATTCAAAAAAATAATCTTGCTCTGCCCATCATTTTCAAGCCCGACATGGGCGAGCGTGGGTGGATGGTGCGCAAGATCAAAACCGAAGCAGACATTGTTCAATACCTCAGCGAAATCAAAATCGATTTCATTATTCAAGAGTTGGCCGATCTACCGTTGGAGTTTGGTGTTTATTATCTGCGCTTCCCCAAAGAGGAAAATGGTTTTGTCAACTCCATCACCCTAAAAGAATTTCTTTTTGTAGAAGGCGATGGAAAGAAAACACTCCAGCAATTGATTCAAGAAAAAGACCGTGCAAGATTTCAATGGGATGTTTTAAAAATAACTTACCAAGAAAGACTACAAGAGATTCTACCGCTCGGCAGAAAATTAGAACTTGTTTCCATCGGCAACCATTGCCTCGGCACTACTTTCTTAAATGGCAATCACTTGATCACCGAAAAACTTTCCGCTTCCTTTGATCGCATCAGCAAACAAATTAAAGGCTTTTATTTTGGTCGCTATGATCTGCGCTGCGCCACCCTGCAAGATTTAGAGAATGGTAAAATCAAAATCGTAGAACTCAATGGCTGCGGTGCAGAGCCGGCACACATCTATCACCCGGGTGCATCTTTATGGAAAGGTATCTATGATTTGATCACACATTGGAACAATATGCACTGCATCAGCAAAGAAAACCACGCGCTTGGTGTGCCGTATCTTTCATTCAAAGAAGGCAGAGAGATTTACAGACGGCTTAAAGAGAGAGCCAGATGATAAGGTACGAGGTACGATTTACGCGGTACGAATTATGAGGACTTAGTAAATCGTACTTGAGAGTGTAAAATTCATTGCTCCCCTCGCACTTTGTAAATTGTGCCTGTCTAAAAATTCATCACTCCTCTAGTACTTCGTAAATCGTACCTTGCATTGATAAGAGGCATGAATTACAAGTACTTCGTAAATTGTACCTGTCTAAAATTCATCGCTCCTCTCGTACTTCGTAAATCGTAAATCGTACCTTGCGTTTAATGTTCCCCTACCTCCAAGTCTTTCTAGCCGGTACCATTTTCAGTTTCATTGGCTCCATTCCACCTGGCACATTGAATGTCACAGTACTGCAATTAGGGCTAGATAAAAAGAAAGATGTAGCCCTCCGATTTGCATTGGCCGTTGCCATCATAGAATATCCGTATGCATGGATTGCCGTTGCATTTGAAGGCTGGCTCACCTCTTCACCCTTAATCATTGAAAATTTTCAATTGATCACCGCCATTGTAATGACTACCCTTGGAGTTTTCACGTTGTGGGCTTCTCGAAAGCCGTCTACTTTTTCAGTAAAATTTAATGAGAGTGGTTTTAGGCGTGGAATTATTTTAAGCTTGCTCAATCCCATGGCCATTCCATATTGGATGGGCGCCACCGCATACTTCAAAGCGCAAGGTTGGATTAACCTTTCTACCAACGGACTAATACATAGCTATGTATTCGGCACTTCTGTCGGGGCTATGCTCTTGCTAACCCTATTCGTTTTCATGGCCACGCGATTAGCCCCCTATGTTCAACAAAACATTATTATCAAGATGCTGCCGGGGATTATTATGCTGGCATTGGGGCTTTATGCCTTTGCGAGGTATCTGCTTTAGGAGCAACACACTTTCGTCCTTGGTGGCTGCGCGAAAAATCTAAAATCTTAATTCTAAAATCTAAAATCTATCATCACCTTTGTTGAAATAAAAGTATTTCAGTGTCCGATCGCTACAATCAACGCGGTGTCTCCGCCTCCAAAGAAGATGTGCACGAGGCCATCAAAAAACTGGACAAAGGGCTTTACCCAAAAGCCTTTTGTAAAATCGTTCCAGACTTGTTGGCCAACGATCCTGCCTATTGTACTATCATGCATGCCGATGGAGCCGGCACTAAATCTTCTCTTGCTTATATCTATTGGAAAGAAACTGGCGACCTGAGCGTGTGGAAAGGCATTGCGCAAGATGCCATCATCATGAATGTGGATGACCTGCTTTGTGTAGGCGCTACTGGCCCTATTCTGCTTTCATCTACTATCGGTAGAAACAAAAATAAAATACCAGGTGAAGTAATTAGCGCCATCATAAACGGAACGGAAGAAGTGTTGGAAATGCTTCGCAAACATGGCATGAATATTATCAGCACAGGCGGTGAGACGGCAGACCTTGGTGATTTGGTTAGAACAATAATTGTAGATAGCACCGTTACCGCTCGCATGAAACGAAGTGAGGTAATCGATAACAACAACATACAAGCGGGCGATGTGATTGTAGGATTGGCTTCATCGGGAAAAGCCGTTTACGAAGATGAATATAACGGAGGCATGGGCAGCAACGGCCTCACTTCTGCACGGCATGATGTGTTTGCCAAAGGTTACGCATCAAAATATCCAGAATCATTTGATCCTTTCGTTCCTACTGATCTGGTCTATTCAGGAAAATACAAAGTAACAGATGTACTTCCCGGGTCACCTTTGAATATTGGTAAACTCGTGCTTTCGCCTACACGTACATACGCTCCAATCATCATTCAGATGTTAAAAGAATTGAGATCTCACATTCACGGCATCGTGCATTGCAGTGGCGGAGCGCAAACGAAGGTTATGCACTTCATCGATCAACTACACGTCATCAAAGACAATCTATTTGAAATTCCTCCCTTGTTCAAATTAATCCATGAAGTAAGTGGTACCGACCTGAAAGAAATGTACAAAGTTTTTAACATGGGCCACCGCATGGAAATCTACTTGTCAGAAGAGAATGCTCAAAGAGTAATAGACATCAGTAAAAGTTTTGGAGTGGAGGCACAGATAGTTGGCAGAGTGGAGGCTTCAACTAAGAAACAAGTGACTATCAAAACTGCGATGGGAGAATTTGTTTACCAATGACAAAGCGTGATTGCCTCTTACCAATCACCTCTTACCAACTACCTGTCATCATCTACTTCTTCCCCGCCACATCCTTCACAAAATCCTTGAGGGGATCCCACAGCCTCACATCGTCATCCATATCGCGAAGCTGAATTGCTAATGCGTGTGTTGATATTTGAATTTCCCGCAAGGAAAAAGCCAGCGAGATCAATAATGAAAGTAGCGATGCGCCAAAAATATATTTGGCAATAATGAGGTTGCCCTCAAAAATAAAAAACATACACAGCACACTCAAGAACAGCGCAAAGATGCTGAGCATTTGCATATCACGAATCAATCTCACGCGAATGCGCAAACTTCGGATCTGATCGGCCAACTTTTTATCCTTTTTATTTTGATACTCTGCGGCCAACTTGCGAATGAGCGCGGCCACTGCTAAGAAGCGATTGGTGTACGCTAACAATACAAGAGACACGGTAGGGAAAAGGAGAGCTGGCGTGGTGAGGGTGAGTTCCATTTAGCGAGTTTCGAGGTTGGAAATTGGAGATTGGAAATTAGAGTTTCGCCATCCTTTTACTATTTCCTTTACTTTTTCGTGTGGAACGGTTTTGCCTTCATCTAACTGCTTCAATCCCTTTTCAACTTCCTCAATAAAATTTAATTTTTCTCTCAATTGATACTCTTTGAGTGGCTTGTTCGAGTCTTCTTTTTTCATAAATTAATTGCGAGATAAGATGTCAGTAGTCTCACTGGCTTACACTTCCAAAAACCGATTACCGCTTACTTGTTACCAACTACTTTTTACAACTTACCAACCCCTACTAATTATCCTTATCCCCGTCATCCTCCTTAAAATACTTATCCTCGTCAAACTCAGGCTTCTTCTGCGCGGGGCCTATTTCCAAAATCCTGAATTCTGTTCTTCTGTTTTTCTGGCGACCTACGGGATCATCGGTGCCATCAGGGTTTGTATTTCGTGCAATTGGTTTCTCTTCTCCATAACCTTTGGCGGTTAATCGCTCTGGCGCAATTCCCTTTCTTACCAAGTAATTCACAGTAGATTCTGCTCTTCGTTGAGAAAGTTCTATGTTATATGAATTGGAAGCCACACTATCTGTGTGCGAGCCCATTTCAATTTTTATATCGGGGTTATCGTTAAGTATGTCAACTAATTTATCCAACTCTTTTGCTGATTCCTGATTGATCTCCGCTTTGTCGTAGGCGAAATAAATATTCTTTAGAACAAACAGGGCATTTTTTGTTTTTCTATCTAAGACCAAAATAGTATCCAGGGTTACAGTCGTCAGCAATTCTTTCAGCGACTCCAACGGAACGGATTTTCCAACAGTGGTATATGGTTGACGCTTCACAATGTATCCATCATGATCGCCCAGCAGCACATAGTTTTCATTTTCATACACCCGAAACAAGAATTTGCCATCTGTTCCCGTCACAAACTCCTGCATGACATCACCACCTTGGTCTAGCAAACTCACTTTGGTATCGGGCAATATTTCTCGGGTACTGTCCTTGCGCTGATTGTAAGTCACTCCTTGCAAAAAATAGTTTACTACTTTTAAATTGGGGTCATCATTCACGAATGTGTAAACATCATCGTCACCCTTGCCTCCTTCGCGGTTAGAAGTAAAGAACCCACGGTCAGGTTTAAAAAGATACAATCCAAAATCATCACCAGTAGAGTTCATCGGCTGCGCCAAGTTTTCAACCTTTGTTTTTCCGTTCGCACGGTTCACCACAAACACATCCAGCATCCCAAAACCAGGATGGCCATCAGAAGAAAAATACAACTTGCTGTTATCGGCCATGTACGGAAATGTATCATCGCCAGCCGTATTAATATCTGGTCCCAAGTTTTTCACTTTACCAAACCTACCGCGACTGTCCATGATGGCAGAATAAAGATCCAACCCACCGTAGCCGCCTTTGCGATTGGAAGAAAAATAAAGTGTACGCCCATCAGGGCTCAGTGCTGGTGTTGATTCCCAAAAGGTAGGTGTGTTTATATTAATGGGAATCGGCTCCGTCCATTGTCCATTGCGAAAGCGTGAAAGATAAAGATCCACATCGCTCGCGCCTTTTTTCTTTCCCGTGTTGCCCCGTGCGAATATCATCAGCTTGCCATCGGGCGTAAACGTGATGCAGCCAGTGTTTACATTGGATGCGTTGATGCTGCCCGGCAAAGGTTTCAACGTGTTCAGTTCCACATTCGCGCCTTTGGTTTCCACTTGATAGATGTCGGTGAACGGAGTCCCGGACGCTTCATAAATCCGTGAGTTAGATCGTGACGATGCAAAGTATAACATCCCGTTCGAGTAAGCGGGCGCATACTCTGCAAAAGGCGTGTTGAGTGTCTCTAATTCTTTTACGCGGTAGTAACTTTTCTTTTCAGCCAGTTCGCCCAAATATTTCAAGCCCTCCAGTTCTTTGTGCGCACGGTCTTTTATTTTTTCATCTTCGGTGGTCGTCTCCAATTCCTCCAATGTTTTTTTCGCCTCGTCATACTTCGCGTTTGCCTGCAATGCTTTGGCGTAATACAACTGCACCGAGTCCTTCACAATACCCGGCCCGCCTGCCTTGGCATAAAACGGTTCGGCTTCTTTGATGCGGTTAGAGAGGCGGTACGATTCCGCCACAAAATAATTGGCCTTGCCGCTGTTGCGGTTTTTCGCCAGCACACCCTTGTAGTACTTGATCACTTTCTCATACTTCGCGTACTTAAAAGATTTTTGTACTTTTTTCTCTGGGCTGCAAGCAAAAACAATTGCCAACAATAAAACGATGCTGATACTTATTCTCATCTTTGATAATACTGATAGTTAAAAATCTTTGGCGGCCTGGCCCGCGAGGCGCAGGGCCACCGGGCTATCCGCTGCAAGTCCGTCCACGCACAAACCAAACACACTTCGGGCTTTCCGCTTCTATCCCTGGCCGAAGCCCGCACCAAAATCACCGTCACACTCAACTGTCCAAACCCGCTCGAAATTACGAAATTAATCGGCTACTCGATTAACGCAGGATTAGGTAAATATTTTGCCATCCACGACTTTTCTGTTGTAATTTTCCACTGCCGCTCAAAATCAGCTTTAGTGGCCACCAAATTGTTGAACGTAATGGTAGAAGTCGTCACCTTGCCACTCCCAAATAAACTCTTAAGCTCAGTTCTCGAAAACAGTTGTATTTCCCCACCCACAAGAAAAGCAATTCGCGAAGGATCCAAAAAGTTAATATTAAGCTCGGTTTGAAATCCTTTTAAAATCCTCACCGATCCATCAATGGAGCAGCCGCTGGCATTGTTAAAACCCTCGTCCACACTCGCGATCAAAAACTGATTGAACTCAATCTTAAAAGAAGTCTGTAACGGCTGGCCATGCGCTACCCACTGCTCGCAAAAGTTCTTCATTGAAGAGCTAACTTCAGCTTCTTCATTAGCCAACATTTTTCTATCGGCTTGGTAAACCCAAACTCGTGAATGGGAAGGTAGATTTTCAAATGATGTATACATAAAATTAAATTCTGTATTTACTAAATGTCTAACAAATGAATATGAATTCACAATAGCGGCAGAGCCGCCAAATATTTGTAGTTGCAGTCTACGAGTTTGCACATAGGTGCAGCGCACCGAAACATTTTACTCTCAATCAATCTCATCACTCGCTCTTAAAATTTACATTGCGGTGCTATACACCTTAGTTAAACAAAGGTCATTTCTTTCTACAAATAATTCCGGAGGTTTAATATCTGATTTTAAAGTCTAACCTACATGATAATACATTGCTTTACTCTATCTTAACTTGTTCTACTTTTTCAGTGATCGTGTTGTCATTACTATTCTGTCTTTTCTTTCGAGTGCTAAAAATCAAAATGGCTATTCCTGCCAAAACAAATGGGATGCTTAAAATTTGCCCCATGTTCAAAATTAAGTTATCCTCAAATTCAACTTGATTGATTTTGAAAAACTCGTTAACAAATCTTAAACTAAATAAGATTATTAAGAACCATCCTAAAAGAAATCCATTTTTGATTCGATCTCTAAATCGTCTCCAAATAGTAAAAGAAAGTAGAAAAATGAGAAAGTAATAAATCGCTTCATACAATTGGGTTGGATGCCTAGGCGTATCATCAATACTTGTAAAGATAAATCCCCAAGGTAGATTTGTTGGTAATCCAGACATTTCAGAGTTCATTAGATTACCAACTCTAATAAAGCAACTCGTTAACGCAGCAACGATAGTTAATCGATCAAGAATCCATAAATAAGGCACCTTGGTTTTGCGGGCGAATAAATAGGCGGCTATCAATATTCCAATCGTTCCTCCGTGGCTCGCCAGCCCTCCTTCCCATATTGCTAGTATCTTTAATGGGTTGTGCAGGTAGTGCATTGGCTCATAAAATAAAATGTGCCCAAGCCTTGCCCCGATAATGGTTCCAGCGATAATGTACAAAGACATTGTCTCTATCTCTTTGTCTTGGCGGCCTTCTTTTTTATATATGAAAGTCATTATTTGTTGACTCAGAAGAAGCCCAGCAGCCCAACACAGTCCATACCACCTTACGGGATGATTTACAATGGGAATTAAAAATAAGTCAGGGTTAATATCCCATTTGATAAAAGCCAAAACGGTAAAAAAATTCATCATTTGATTATGTGAGATTTATAAATTCCCTCGAATCACGCGTCACAACTTTTCACTTCTAACCTCAATTATAAACCTTGTGCCTCTGCAATTAGTTCTGCTAAATCTTTTACCTGCACGCTGCTCTCTTTCTCTTTGTTCTTCACCCCATCCGTCATCATGGTCATGCAAAACGGACAAGCTACGGCAATGGTGGTTGCCCCTGTTGAAAGCGCATCCTCGGTTCGGGCAATGTTGATGTCTTGCTTTCCCTTCTCAGGTTCTTTGAACATCTGTGCACCACCTGCGCCACAACACAAACCCGTTGTGCGGCAACGTTTCATTTCTACTAAGTCGGCATCTAATGCTTGAAGTACTTCGCGCGGGGCTTCGTAAATATTATTGGCGCGGCCTAGGTAGCACGAATCGTGGTAGGTGATCTTTCTTCCTTTGAACGAGCCACCGCCTTCCAGTTTTATTTTTCCATCGTTGATCAACTGCTGCAAAAAAGTAGAGTGATGGATCACTTCATAGTTGCCTCCCAACTCCGGGTATTCGTTTTTAATAGTGTTGAAGCAATGCGGGCAAGCCGTTACAATTTTTTTGATGTTATAGCCATTCAATACTTGTATGTTGCTCATCGCCTGCATTTGAAAAAGAAATTCATTGCCAGCCCTGCGTGCGGGGTCACCCGTGCAAGTTTCTTCTGTGCCAAGTACGGCAAACTTTACATTCACTGCATTTAATATTTTTACAAAGGCTTTGGTCACGCGCTTCGCGCGATCATCAAACGAGCCAGCGCAGCCCACCCAAAATAAAATTTCGGGAGACTCACCTTTGGCAACTAATTCGGCAACGGTTGGTGTATTCATTTTTTGTTCTTTTGTGTCCGATAAGCTTCTTTCATTTCAGCAATTATCAATTCTAATGGATAGTATTGACTGATGCGAAAGGATTTAAATTCTTCTTTTTTAACTTCTAAAAAGGCAGATCCAAGAATAATCGCAGTTTCCATCAGATAGGGAGATTCCGTTAGCACTTCTGAGCAAATCTTTTTACCATAATAGGCGTGCACTGTTGCTATGTCTTCTATATCACCCCGCTCAAACGTTCGAATAATTATCTTCTCATAATGCTCCACGTCATCCAATTTTGAAATATCGCTATCCCAAAATAAATGCACGGGTAATTGCTTGACGATATATTGCATGGACTACTTATTTTAATGATTTTTTTCTTGGTCCCAATAATTCACGCACTTTCTTTTGTAACACTTTCTTATCAGGCAGATAAAGTTGGTACTTTGAAACAAATATCTTATTCGAAATTCCACGCAAGGCATACTCCACCATTACTTCGCCTTTATGCCTCGTTAAGATAATGCCAATAGGAAGGTTGTCGCCAGCCATATTCTGTTCTGCCTCAAAATAATTCAAGTAAAGATTCATCTGCCCAATATCGTTGTGCTTTACTTCTTTTACCTTCAAATCGAACAGGACAAAGCAACGTAAAATTCGGTGATAAAAAACCAAATCGATTCGATAGTGAGTATTATCCAGAGTGATACGAAACTGACGGCCTACAAATGTAAATCCATTGCCCAACTCCAATACGAAACGCTGAAGATTATCAATGATCTTTTGCTCCAATTGTTTTTCAGAATAATGATGCTTCTCGGGGATGTTTAAAAACTCAAGCACGTATGGCTCACGGGCAATGTCCATCTCTGATTTTATAACGTGTCCTTTTCGGGCTAATGCCATTACCCCTCTGTGATTTTTACTCAAGGCAATTCGCTCAAATAAAGCTACCCCTATCTGGCGCTGCAAATCTCGTACCGACCAGTTTTCATTAATAGATTGCTGTTGGTAAAAACCTCGCTGCAAATCATCTTCAATTTTTATCAATTCGCAGTAGTGAGACCAACTCAATTGAAGGGAAATACTTTTGCCAATGCTCTCCTCGCTGTTCTTACTCTTTGATTTTGCGCTTTTTGATCTTATGCTTTTTTGTCCAGACAGTGTCTGGACAGTTTTTACGGGCTCGTGTCCAGACAGTGTCTGGACAAATTTATATTGTAGATAAAACTGCCGCATAGAGAACAGATTGGAACGAGAAAAACCCTTGCCCACTTGTTGGGTTAATTCCCGAGAAAGCTCTAAGATGAATTGGCGGCTTGATTTTTCGGTACCGTTATCTTGCTTCTCCTTAGATACAACCAAACTACCAATACGCCAATAGGTGATCAGTAGCTCGGTATTTATTTTTCTGAAAACGTTTTGCCTAGCCTGGTCGATCAGGTACTTAATCTCGCCCACCAGCTGCCTGTGTGTTTTTATGACTTGTTTCTTTTTATTCTTCACGGCTGTCTTATCGAGAAGTTAACCTCAAATTGATTTATAGATGACTTAAATTACTTCTCATCCTTCGCCCAATTGAACCGATCGCTTGGTGAAAACTTCCAAGGCGCAAAGCTGGTTTCAATGTTTTGAAACATGGAGTTCCATTGTGCAGGTGCCCCCGATTCTTCCATGGAGACATATCTTCTCAGTTCCAAAATAATTTCCAAGGGGTTGATTAGCACGGGACAAGCTTCCACGCAGGCATTGCAACTGGTGCAGGCGTTGATTTCTTCTTTGGTGATGTAGTCGCCCAATAAAAATTTTCCATCTGCCAAGCCTGGGCCACCTTTCTCCAAACTCTTTCCCACTTCCTCCATGCGGTCGCGCGTGTCCATCATGATTTTGCGGGGCGAAAGTTTTTTCCCTGTGATGTTGGCGGGACACTCGCTCGTGCAGCGACCACACTCGGTGCAACTGTAGGCCGCCATCAAATTGTTCCGACCCAAATCGTTGATGTCCTTTGCGCCAAACCTGCCGGGCTCGGTTGGTGGGACGGGCGCATCGGTAGTTAGGCCAAGCATGGACTTCACTTCGTTGGTCACCACGGGCATGTTGTTGATATGGCCTTTCGCTTCCAAATTGGCATAGTACGTATTGGGAAAGGCCAAGAAAATATGAAGATGCTTAGAGTAGGTAACGTAAATTGAAAAACCCAAAATGCCGATGATATGAAACCACCATGCGAATCGCTCAACGAATATAAGTGTAGAGGTGCTGAGGTTTGTGAATAGTGAGGTAAGAAATGAACTGAAAAACAATGTGCCTGTGGCAGTGTAATGATCGCTGCGAGTTTGCAAGATTTGATCAGTGGCATTCATGAAAAGAATCGCAAACATTAAGACAATTTCAATAGTAAGAATAAGGTTGGCATCTAACCGAGGCCATTTGGTCATTTCCGCAGAGTGAAAACGTGGAACCCTCATTACGTTCCTTCTAATTAAAAAAGCAACGCAAGCGAGCAGCACAGCCACTGCTAAGAATTCAAAGAAATTCATTAGCACATTATAGAAGCCACCAAGGTAGGGCGCGAAGATGCGGTGGGTTCCAAATAGACCATCGATGATGAACTCCAGTACTTCTAGATTAATAATCAAAAAGCCAGCGTAAATAAAAAAGTGTAAAAATGCAGGGATGAATTTCTTGAACATTTTGCGCTGGCCAAATGCGACCAGCAACATATTCTTCCACCGATCGCCAGTGGGGCCGGTGGCATCTTGTTTCTTTCCAAGCTGAATGTTGGAGCGGATGCGAAGGACGCGCTTGCGAATGAAAAAGCCTGCTGCGCCAAGGGTGATGAGGAAGATTATTTGCTGTGCTATTGCCATACTTCAAACTTAGGGATTATAAACGCATTGTGCCAATTAAAACTAACGGAGAAATGATTTGTTCTTTGTGGCGAGAGATAAAGCTACCTGATTTGATAAACTATGCACGAGCGTTCGGCCAGGGATGGCAGCCCCGCTAAGCGCGGGATAAACTCCAAGCCCGAAGCGAGTAGATTGTGTGTGGGCGGACTTGTAGCGAACAGCCCAGTGGCCCACGCGCCTCGCAGGGCCAGGCCGCCAAATTAGTTTGTCATTTCGCTTTAAAACTAGGGTCGTGTTTTCAATTTGACATAATTCTGTTACTTTTGTCGCCCCAGTAGCTAGTACTGGCTCATTTATCACGGTGACATAGCTCAGTTGGTAGAGCAAAGGACTGAAAATCCTTGTGTCGGGGGTTCAATTCCCTCTGTCACCACCACCAAGGCCCCCAACATTCGGGGGCTTTTTATTTACTTAAGTCAGATTCTCTTACATCTGCGCACTCTTTACGCCTTACCCGTTTACCTTACGCCTTGAAACTTAAGACTGGTGGATGCTCACGTTTAATGACCTAAATACTGTACTAGTTGTTGCGTACCTCGGGCAGGGGGTGGTGGGCATTTTGCTGTTTTTTATTTTCCGTTATTTCAGCTCGGTACACAGGCGCAAATTTTTACAAACATGGGCGTGGGGCTGGGTCTTCTTCGCAGTGGCAATGGTGGCATTTATTTTTCTAACGGGCGGTATGGCGCGCAGGCCAGCCAATAATTTAACTGGCATGGCAGTGAGTTGGACTTCCATTGCTTTTTCTTACTCTCATATCTTTATGTTGATGGTGGGGATGTTTGAGTTGTTGAAGAATCAAACGGTGAGCAACAAATCTATTTTTCGCGGATTGGTTGCCATTGCAGTAGTAAGCATAGTCCTCGTGATAGTATTTAGCTCGGTGCCCCATTTTTCTGCTGAACGGTATTTGATTCGCGTAGGGCTGCGCTATTTGATTGCGGCTTTGAGTTTTATTATTGCTGGATCTTTGCTTTTGCGTAAGGGCTTTCCTGGTATTGGCAGCAAGTTACTTTCTGTTTCCATGATTTTGTATGGCGGGATGCACGCTTATTATTTGGCGGTAGTGTTGTCATTCGTTTTTGGCGCACCTATACCCTTCCCTTCTTTTTTTGGGATCATTGATTTGGTGCTGATGTTTAGCATTGGCTTGGCGATGGTGATTTGGTTGCTGGAAGATGAGCGCGACCGCCTCGCGAAAGTGAACAAAGAGATGGATAGTTTTTTCTACAGTACCTCGCACGACTTGCGCGCGCCCATTGCCTCCATACTAGGTTTGGCCAACTTGGCAAAACTTGAGTTGAAAGATGAAACCAGTTTGAAATACTTTGAAATGGTGGAGAACCGAGTGAAGAAAATGGACTCGGTGATTTCTGATATTTTGCAACTAGCGCGCAGCGCCAAAACAGATTTGAAATTTGAAGAGATTGATTTCAATAAGTTGTTGCAAGAGATTATTGCCGATGTAAAATTCAATAAAGGCGCGAAGGCCATCACGCTGCGCTATACGCCTAGCCCTGCTTTTGTTTTGCTTTCAGATTATGCGCAGTTGAAAATTATTTTGGGCAACCTGATTGCCAACGCGGTGAAATATCATTTTGTAGAGCAGGCCGATCCATTCATTGCAGTGCGGTTTGTAAAGAGTGATACCGAAACGTTGATTGAAGTGGAAGACAATGGCACGGGCATCGCCAAAGAATTTCAAGAGAAAATATTCACTATGTTTTTTCGTGCCTCTACTCAATCTGAAGGTACAGGGTTAGGGTTGTACATTGTATCGGAGGCGGTGGCTAAACTAAGAGGGAAGATCACCGTAAGTTCTGAAGTGGGGAAGGGAAGTATTTTTTCGGTGAGGTTGCCGGTTGGTTGAACACCTCATCCTCGTTCCCTCTCCAGAAGAGAGGATGTACCTACTAGAGTAGTAGCTTACTGTTGATCTCATCTTTTTCAATTGAATTTAGAAACGCAACTAATTTTTTGCGATTGCCTTAGCTGCAACGTAGGCGGTTGTCCAAGCCGCTTGAAAATTAAAGCCACCTGTTTCGCCATCTAGGTTCAAGACTTCACCAGCAAAGTAAAGCCCTGGTATTTTTTTGCTTTGCATGGTTTCCAAATCAATTTCTTTTAGATCCACACCACCGCAGGTAACAAACTCTTCTTTGAAAGTGGTTTTGCCTTTGATGGCAAATGGGCAGCGGATCAAAAACTCAATAAGTTTATTGATGTCTTTGTTGGAAGCCTCGCCCCAAATTTTCAAAAATTCAATCTCTGCTAATTCTACCAAGCGTTCCCACAATCGCAAAGGCAATCCGAAAAATGGATTAGTAATAATTTTTTGTTTACCGTGTTTGATTTTGTGCTGTTGAAGAATGTTGCGCAATTCATCTTCGCCCAATTTGCCCGTCCAGTTTATTAATGCGGTGAACGTATATTTTTCTTGATGGAGGTGCTCGGCTGCCCAAGCAGATAGTTTGATAACGGCTGGGCCGCTCAAGCCCCAATGCGTGATCAGCACGGGGCCACGCTCTAAAAATTTAGTGCCTGCAATTTTTACTTCGGCATCGGCCACGGCAATGCCCAAGAGGTCTTTGAATTTTTTCTCGGAATCGTTGAACGTAAACAAAGAGGGAATGAGCGGGGTAATGGTATGTCCGAGTTGCTCGATCCATTGATAAGATGCGGCTTGCGGATGTCCGCCCATGGCAATCAATACTTTTTTTGAGTGATAGGTTTGTTGGTTGCTGGTGTGGAGCAGAAAATGATTTTTTTCGTGAACCAATTTCTCCACCCCACAACTTGTCTCGATTTGGATATTGAATTTTTTTGCTTCTGCCAAAAAGCAATCGATAATGGTTTGCGAATAGTCTGTGATGGGGAACATGCGGCCATCGTCTTCGGTCTTGAGGTGAACACTAAGCCGCTCAAACCAAGCTACGGTTTCTTTTGCATCGAACAAGCGAAATAGTTTTTTCAATTCTTTTTGTCCGCGTGGGTAATGCTGTGAAAGTGGCGTTGGCTCGAAACAATGATGCGTAACATTGCATCTTCCTCCTCCAGATACTTTGACTTTAGAAAGTAGCTTGGTGGATTTTTCTAAAAGCAGAATCTTTAATTTGGGATTTTGTTGTGCTGCATTGATGGCGCCAAAGAAGCCAGCTGCGCCTCCGCCTATTACGGTTAGATCGAATGTTTTGGTATTGGACAATTTCTACTATCAATTAATGGCTACAAGCCACAAGCCTCATGCTACAGGCTTGTGGCGTGTGGCTTGTAGCTGGCAGCATATTAAAAATCAATCACCACCTGATTTCTCAAAATATCATCCAACGTATCGCGCTTGCGGATGAGTTGGGCTTGGCCATTTAGCACTAATACTTCTGCTGGGCGGAAACGTGAGTTGTAGTTGGAGGACATAGAGTAACCATAGGCTCCAGCATTTTTCATTACCAGCAAATCTCCTTCGCGTACTTCATTCAATTTTCTATCAGCACCGAAAGTATCAGTCTCACAAATATTACCTACCACGGTATAAATTTTTTGATCCCCAGTTGGGTTGGAAGTATTCACAATGTGGTGATAGGCTTCGTACATCATGGGGCGAATGAGATGATTGAGGCCAGAGTTTACGCCAACAAAAGTTACCGAGGGCGTTGACTTCACCACGTTGGCATTTACAAACAAGTAGCCTGCTTCGCTCACTAAATATTTTCCGGGTTCAATCCACAGTTCTAGTTGCTTGCCATAGCTGTGATAAAATTCTTTGAATGCTTTGCCCAACTTCAGCCCGAGATCATAAATATTAGTAACCAAGTCTCCTTCTTTGTAGGCCACTTTAAAGCCGCTGCCAAAGTCGATAAATTTTAAGTTAGGAAAATCGTGCGCCATACCAAAAAGTATTTCGGCCATTTTTAAAAATACTTCTGTCTCGGTGATTTCAGAACCCGTGTGAATGTGCAAGCCATTCACAATGATGTTGTGTTGCTGCACCAATTGCATGATCTGAGGAAGCTGATATACCGAGATGCCAAACTTGGAATTGCCATGGCCCGTAGATATTTTATAATTTCCTCCTGCCAAAATATGCGGGTTCAATCTTATGCAGCAAGGATAGGTGTTGCCATATTTCTTTCCAAATTTTTCCAGCACCGAAAGATTATCGAGATTAATATTTAATCCGAGATCTACACCTGCAATGATTTCTTCAAAGTCCACACAGTTGGGCGTGAACATGATTTCTTCTTTGGTGAAGCCTGCGCCTAATGCAATGTGCGCTTCTTGTAGCGACACTACGTCCACGCCAGCCCCGTGCTTCTTCAATAATTTTAAGATAGAAATATTGGTGAGTGCCTTGGCAGCATATTTTACCTTCACCTGATTTTCTGAAAAAGCATTCTTTAAACTCTGCAGTTGCTGAATGATTTTTTGACCATCGTATACGTACAATGGTGTTCCAAACTCTTTGCAAATTTCGGCCACATCCAACCCTTGGATCTGATAATTGTTGTTGACTAATTCCATTTTTGAAAATAAGGCTCAAATATAAGGTGTTAGTAGGTAGGAATTGCGAAGCAGGGAATTATTGAGGTGCTACTTTAAGAATATTTTCATCTATGCTTGCCCCGATGTCTCAGCCTTAGCTTTCAAAAAATCATAAGTGAGTTTAAATAATTGTTCGCTTTCTTTTCGTCCACTATTTTATGGAAAAATTGGGAATGTTCTTCCTTCACAGATTCAATCGTTTTTTGATAGACCATTTAAGTCCATTCGTTTGTCAAGCTGCTTAATCTTATCATAGATAAGATCAAGCTCCCCTTCGTGAACCTCCTTCAGTTCGTTGAATGCTTGATCGAGCAGTTTTGTGTGGTCTCTTAAATAACTTATTTTAGCCTCAGTTATCATCCTAAGTCGTTCGACTTTTTTCTCTAATTCTTCAATAGTCACAATAACTGTCTCTTTTTGTTTCTATAAATATATGAAAAAGTATTTTTTTACGCTAGCATACTGTCTATTTGCCCGTTGCCTGCCCCCTCATTATCTTGCTGCATGAAATTATTTTATCGCCAAGCAGGACAAGGGCAACCTCTTATTATACTCCACGGCCTCTTTGGCTCTTCTGATAATTGGTATTCGCTCTCCAAAGTCTTTTCTGAATCGTTCACCGTTTACACTGTTGATCAACGCAACCACGGGCAATCGCCACATAGCGATGAATTTGATTATAAATTATTGACCGAGGATTTAGAAGAGTTTCTGCAAGAACATGCTATCAAAGACCCGATTGTCATTGGCCACTCGATGGGCGGAAAAACGGCCATGAACTTAGCAATCAAGAATCCATCGCTCATCCAAAAATTGATTGTGGTTGATATCGCCCCCAAATCATATCCTGTTCATCACGATCAAATCTTAGATGGGCTCACTGCTATTCCGATTGCTACGCTTGCCTCGCGCAATGAAGCCGATACGATCCTCGCTAAATTTGTACCTGAACTGGATGTGCGCCAGTTTCTCTTGAAAAATCTTTCACGCAACAGCAATGGAAAATTTGAATGGAAAATAAATGTGAGTGCGATTGAAAAACATATTGAAGAGATTGGGCAAGGGATGCAGTACGAAGGAACATTTGCCAAGCCAACCTTGTTTATAAAAGGCGCACGGTCGAATTACTTTAAGCCAGGCGATGACGAATTGATTTTGAAATTGTTCCCCGCTGCAAAAATGACGACATTAGATACAGGCCACTGGGTGCAGGCCGAGAAACCCCAAGAATTTGTGCAATCCGTTTTAAATTTTTTGAACAATTAGCACCGTACCCTTCCATATCGCAAAATTATTTTTGGTGCCCAACATCATAGCCGAGGGTACGCAACAAGCGGTGATGCCTCCACATACCATCAACGCACTTAAATCCATCAGTCATTTTTTGGCAGAAGATGTGCGCACGGCCAGAAGGTATTTGAGCAGCTTGAAAATTTATGATTCCATTGAGAGCATTCATTTTGATGTGCTCAATAAGGACACAAAGGAGGCCGAGCTTCAAGAATTGATGAAACCACTTCTTACGGGTAACTACATGGGGGTGATTTCCGAATCGGGTTGCCCAGGCGTGGCTGACCCTGGCGCGATGGCAGTGGCGTATGCTCATGCAAGAAATATTCAAGTGATTCCGCTCGTGGGGCCTTCGTCTATTTTATTGGCATTGATGGCCTCGGGCTTGAACGGACAAAAATTTGCCTTCCACGGTTACTTACCTATCGATGCGAAAGAGGCAGCTAAGATGATCAAAGAATTGGAACGCGAATCGGAACAAAAAAACCAGACGCAACTTTTTATTGAAACGCCTTATCGCAACAATCAAGTGCTAGGTCATTTGTTGAATTCACTAAATCCCGAGACAATGCTCAGTGTGGCTCGTGAGCTAACAGGCACTAGGGAAGTGATCCAAACAAAGTCGGTAAAAGACTGGAAGAATCAAGTTCCCATTTTGCAAAAAGAGCCTGTAGTGTTTTCTTTTTTGGCGCATTGATAATTTACCACAGAGGCACGTAAGATTTTTTCCTAGACCTTACTTCTAATCGTATCGGTCAAATAACTGCCTATCCTCTCACAATTCATTTGGAGTAAAATGCGTTGCATTCTTCTATGACTTCGTGGCAATTCCCCGTCTCCAAACAAGTCAAATTTCGTTCTTAGATAATAGATAAGTCAACAAATTGTCAAACCAAATTATTCCTCTATTTTTGCGGCTCACAAAATCCTAAAACATAGCAAAATGGCTTATTTATTCACTTCTGAGTCTGTTTCTGAAGGTCACCCTGATAAGGTAGCTGACCAAATCTCTGATGCTCTCATCGATTATTTCTTGGCATACGATGCCAATTCGAAGGTAGCCTGCGAAACGCTGGTGACCACTGGCCAAGTAGTATTGGCTGGCGAAGTGAAATCTGAAGCTTATTTAGATGTGCAAGAAATTGCCCGCGAGGTGATCCGCAAAATCGGTTATACAAAGAGTGAATATATGTTCGAGGCCGATAGCTGTGGTATCTTCTCAGCTATCCACGAACAATCTGCGGACATCAACCAAGGTGTTGAGCGCAAGAAAAAAGAAGACCAAGGCGCGGGCGACCAAGGGATGATGTTTGGTTATGCCACCAACGAAACTGATAACTACATGCCGTTGCCGTTGGATATTGCTCACCTTTTGTTGAGAGAACTTTCCGTAATCCGCAGAGAAGGAAAAGTGATGACTTACTTGCGCCCCGATGCAAAATCACAAGTAACGATTGAATACAGCGATGATAACAAGCCACAACGAGTGGATGCCATTGTAATTTCTACTCAGCATGATGACTTCGCAAAAGATTCTGTCATGTTGAAAAAGATCAAAGATGACATGATCAACATTCTCGTGCCACGCATTTTGAAAAAATTGCCGAAGCGCGTACAGAAATTATTCAAAACTGAGATCAAATATTTTATCAACCCTACTGGCAAGTTTGTGATCGGTGGCCCACATGGCGATACTGGTTTAACGGGTAGAAAAATTATTGTAGATACCTACGGAGGCAAAGGCGCACATGGTGGTGGGGCTTTCTCAGGAAAAGATCCTTCTAAAGTAGATCGTTCCGCTGCGTATGCTACTCGCCACATTGCTAAAAACTTAGTAGCTGCGGGAGTGTGTGATGAAGTATTAGTGCAAGTTGCTTACGCGATTGGTGTTGCCAAACCCGTTGGTTTGTATGTGAACACTTATGGAACGGCCAAAGTGAAAATGAGCGATGGAGAAATCTCTAAGAAAATAGAGAAGGTATTTGATATGCGTCCTTATTTTATTGAAGAGCGTTTCAAACTCCGTACCCCTATTTATTCTGAAACAGCCGCTTATGGCCACATGGGTCGTGAATCAAAAATCGTAGAGAAGATTTTCAACAAAGGAAAGAAGACCGAGAAGAGAGTGAAGGTGGAGTTATTCCCTTGGGAGAAATTGGATTATGTGCCTCAATTGAAGAAGGCATTTAAAATTTAATTAGCCAATTATCAATTAGAAAATTAGCCAATGCGACAATTATGTCACATTGGCTAATTTTTTTTAGGCAAGTCTGTTTGCGAATTCCTTTTTTGCTTCTGTGAGTAAGCCATGCAATACTTCGGTGGAGAGCCCATGAAGCGTAAGTCTGAATCCCGCCTGCAAAGTAGAAAGCGGAATCATGGGATGTTTGTTGTTCAAGGCTATCAATTTTTCTGGGCAGTTCATAATTGTGGAGGCATATATGCCAATGGTCTCATCCAATTGCAATGAGTTGGTGGCTCGCCAAAAATCGTTGTCGGTCAAAAAGAATTGATAGATAGGCGTAAAAATTTCAATGGCTGTGCTCAGGTCGATAAAATTAGACCAGCGATTGGGGAATGGCTCGAACTGAAATTCCGATGTGGAGATAGCGGAAAAGTCGGGATGCTCTGATTTGACAATGGTAGTATTTTTTTCGCGCATGGCTTTGTTCAGGCGAATGACAAAGTTGTAAAGGTTTAAGTCGTGGTCGAGAAAAAGATTGTTCTTTACCTCGTCCAGCCGAACGGGCTTCAACGGGTTCATGGGGATGTCGGCTTCTTTCACATTGTCTTTTATAAAACGCAGCACCTCGCTGCCCAAGTTAAAGTGGCGAAGGATCAGGTAATTGGCTTCAGGAGATACCCAGTATTTCATTCCCCAATACAGGCAACGGTGTAAAAGTTTGGGGGCAGCCATGCGTGGCAAAATGATTTTCAAAAGCTGGATAAGTACAATAAACAACCTTGAGAGTGGTCTGGCCAATGGCAATAAAAATTGTCTCGACTTAGATTGTGAGTCGTACAAAAAAGCAGCCTTCGACTGCTCGTTAAACGGAATGCTTCGGTCAAAGTAAAGTGCTTGCCACGGATTAGGATCTTTAGGGTTGTGCTCAAGCGTTTCAAAAAACGTGACCGAGTCAACAATGTTCAATTCGTTTCTCTTTAGCATATTCATTTATACGTTGTTGAGTTCCTCTAACTGTAGCCGATAAAGCCTCGCCACTACTTTGGCAGTCTTCACGATCTTCTTGGCAATATCCATTGTCAGCAGCTCAGATTGAATGGCTTTTTCAAACCGTTCGAAATGATTGTCGTTGGCATCACTGGACTCGTGATAAATCAGAAAAGAAACTTGATCATCGCGTAGCCCCAGTTGAGTTTGTATGGCTCGTCCCCATTTACCAGCTACTCTATTACCAAGGCCTTCAATAATGAACATTCCGCCTAACAGATCGAACGGATTAGGTTGGCTCGCCCGTTGAAACATAAATGCGCTCAATGCTTCACTGCCAATATTTTTATTTCCTGTCCGAATATCTTCGATCTTTCCCCCGAGGGTCACGTAGTTTTTCTCGAGCAATTGATAATCACGATGTTCATCTGCCGAATGACGTATGAAGGAAGATCGCACATCGAAAAAATCCATGCTCACATTCGAGGCAGCACGGGCTATCCATTGCGATCCATCAATCACTTGCTGCCGAATGTTTACCATCAATTGCTTGTATTCTTCAACGGTAAGGATTCCTTGGTTTATTTTGTCTACAATGGGTATGGCATTGAGCTTACTTTCGAAATCAATCCATGTACTCACCAATTGGCGCACAAGCCATTCTTGCACTTCATTGCCCGTAGTCTTTATTTCTGGTGGTATTATTTTAGCAAAAAAGGTCTGCTTCTCTTTGGTTGGCTTCACCACTTTTAGCTTCATGAACGAGGTAAGAAACCGACCGCTCTCAGGCACCATACACAAAATCTGTTCACCTTCTTTTAGTTCTTTTTCTTTTAAAAATTCTTCTATCATGATAAAGATAGAAGCAGATCCTGTATTGCCTTTGGTGTATAAATTGGTGAACCATTTTTCTTCGGGTATGCTCAGCCCTCCTTTCTCCAGAAGCTTAACAATCTCGCCTTTGAAGAAGTGAGAGGAGTAATGGCATAGTAAATAATCTATCTGTTTTGGGTCAATCTTTTTTTCGTCAATCAATTCAAAGAAACGCTGTACGCCTAGCTTTACAATGTTTAATACCAATTTGGTGTCCTGCTTTAGATTGATCACGCCCGCTTGATCGGCAGTGGAAAAAGAATCATAGTCTAACCAAGAGGCGTGGCTCCCACCCTTATTGGCACCTGCATACATGCACACATCGTAGAGATGCGCGTAGGAGCGAATATCCATGAATTCTATTTCCAAAGAAATTTGATCGATGGCCGGTTGAGGTTGTATCAACAAGGCGCCAGCTCCATCCGAAAGCATCCATCTCAAAAAATCAGTTTCAAGGGGCAAATGACCATCTACCAACGCATGTTGGTTTTCAAATCGCTTGGCCTTAAACATTCTGCTGGCAAATTCACTCGCCACTACTAAAGCATTTTTTTTATCACCAGTGGCCACTTGCAGCCACGCATTTTTTAATGCCATCATGCCGCTTCCACACACGCCTTGTGAGGTAGAGATTTCGCAGGTGCTAAGACCCGATTCGCCATGCACCATACTGGCTAAGCCAGGCACGGGCAAATCGCCTTGCGTAGAGGCAGCCGCCAAAAAATCAATTTCATTTTTATATACTCCAGATTGCGAAAGGCAATCATCAATTGCCAAGGTTGCCATTTTGCTAACAGAGTAAAGCGAGTTCTGCTGTTTGTCCAATGCAAAGTGCCGTGAGCGGATACCATTTTGCGAAAGCATCTTTGCTTTCATACGCGATGGTTTATTGTGTATCAGGCCTAAGTAATCCTCTATTTCTTCATTACCAATGGGCTTGCCTGGAAGAAATTTGCCCGCATTGGTTATATATACTTTTTTTAAATCCATGTCAGTTTTTTATTTCTGTTTTAAACACTTTGTCTAAAACGTGTAGTTGAAAACCAAAGTTGCCATGTACCTTGCGATGGTGTAAGCTGTGCCTAAACGAGGCACGCAGCCAATGCGAAGATTTTAGTTGTGGGAAAAAATCATAATCCCAATGCCCCATCACATTTAATGCAATGCTTACGATAGGCAAGCTAAGCAGTGACAGTCCTTGAAAATCATAGGCCAGTAGTGGAACGAAAATAACAGATCCCAACAGCATCGCTTCTACCCAAGAAAAGCTATACACCGAAAAGGGTGTAGGGTGATAAGACTGGTGATGAATGTAATGTATATTTCTAAACCACCACTTGCGGTGTAGCAACCAATGGATTGCGTAGAAATGTATTTCATTCCATAGAAATAAAATGATCAGTTCAATAATAAGGGTAGAAAGATGAAAACTGAAATTAACTGTTGCCCATCCCCTCACCATGATTTGCTGGATCAATGCCGTTTGAAAAGAAAAAATAGAAATAGAAACTAAGGAAAGCTTGATTTCTTTGGTTATTTGGGACGTTGGGTAAGGGTGGGAATCGATCTTGAATTGCGTACCAGCCATGTAGCTGATCAAAAAAGCAACTCCTGCAAAGGAAAAATACAAAACCAGAAAAAATACAAATGTCAACGCCCAAGCATTGAGAGCGCTATGAAGAAAAAAATGAAATATTTCATTGGCATCCATAATCGACTTTATAATGAATGCACGAATCTAATTGTTTTAAATTTGATCAACTATCTGAAGATTCTCAAATGAGTTTAATCATTGCCGAAATGGCACATCTTATTGATTTTACACCGTCATAATCTCCGCCTCTTTCTTTTTCAATTGTGACTCTACTTTTATAATAGTCTCATCCGTTAATTTTTGCACCTGCTCCTCCGCATTCTTCACATCATCTTCCGAAACACCTTTTATTTTTTTCAGGCTTTCGTTTGTCTCCTTGCGAATGCTACGGATGCTCACCTTCCCTTGCTCACACTCTTGGCTTACTTGTTTTACTAGCTGCCTACGCCTTTCTTCTGTAAGCATCGGAATATTAATGATCACTTGTTGTCCATCGTTTTGTGGGGTGAGGCCTAGGTTGGCATTGGTGATTGATTTTTCTATTTCTTGAATCAATCCTTTCTCCCACGGCCTGATAAACAAAGTTCGCGCATCTGGTGTGGTCATAGACGCCACTTGGTTGAGCGGGCTCATAGCCCCATAGTAAGAAACCATGATCCCATCCAACATCGATGGGTTGGCTTTGCCCGCCCTGATTTTGGTTAGCTCAACGGACAGGTGAGTAATGGCCTTGTTCATCTGGTCCTTGGCCTCATCTAGGTACATTTCAATTTCTTCCATACTTACATTTTTGATTTAAGAATTATGATGTTAGATTTTGATGGCTCATCCAATCATTTTCCAATCAACGAATTTTCAAATTAACTAATTAGGGTCCCCGCCTCTTCCCCTCTCGCTATCTTCAACAAATTTCCCTTTTTGTTCATATCAAAAACAATGATCGGCAATTTGTTTTCCTGGCACAGCGTGAAGGCCGTCATGTCCATGATGTTTAGGTTTTTTTCATAAGCCTCTTGGAACGAAAGCGTTTTGTAGCGCACCGCATCGGGGAATTTTTCTGGGTCTTTCGTATAAACGCCATCTACACGAGTACCCTTCAACACCACATCCGCTTTTATTTCAATGGCGCGAAGGCTGGCCGTAGAGTCCGTGGTGAAATACGGATTGCCGATGCCCGCGCCAAAAATAACGATCCTGTTTTTTTCCAAGTGCCGCATCGCCCTGCGCCTGATGAACGGCTCGCACACTTGTTCCATTTTAATCCCAGCAAGCAATCTTGTGTACATCCCATGCCGCTCCAGTGCGCTTTGCAACGCCATCGCGTTGATCACCGTTGCCAACATACCCATGTAGTCGCCCTGCACACGGTCGATGCCCAACGCCTCGGCCTGCCCGCCTCGAAAAATATTTCCGCCCCCTATCACAAGGGCAATCTGCACGCCTTGGTCGTGCAGCGCCTTGATCTCTTCCGAATATTGTTCCAACACAGCCGGGTCGATGTTGCTGTTCTTAGAGCCCATCAGCGCTTCACCGCTGAGCTTGAGGACGATGCGTTTGTACTTCATGTAAAAAAGGTGGGGGCTAAAACCTCGTAAATATGCACCGATTTTTATGATTTTCTAAAACAAAATCGTTTGATCGAATCACATTTTGAAATACTTTTTGGGCGTGTCCCCTCACTGCCACGCACGATCCTTCCCCACATTCGGGGTCGCGCTATCCGCTACAAGTCCTCGCTCGTTCCTCGCTGTGGGCTTTCCACTTCTATCGCTCACGCACTCCAGCACGAAGTTCATCACTGCCAACGAGGGATATCATTTCAAATGAACTACTTCCTCTTCAACGCAACCAACTGCTCCAACCCAATGATGTTCCCCCGCTTGTCTCTTACTTCTTTCTTCACTAACAAATTCATCTTGGCACTCACAAACAATCGCGTACTGATCGAGTCAACCATCTCGGGTTGGTAAAACTGTTTTTCAAAAACATAAACAGAATCAGCCGACAGGCTTGCGGTCAATTTCAGCGATGACAAAATCTCTTGGATGCACATTTTGTATTTTCCCCTTTCGTCTTCCCCATCACGACAAAAGCCTTCTTTGTTCAATTCAAACAATTCGTTATTGATGATGAGCAGATTCTTCTTTCTGTAAACCGATGCCACTTTTATAGCCCCCTCCATTTCTTTTTCATTTCCAGCCGAGGCCCAGCCGTTCAATTGGTTTCCAATAATTTTTTTAACAATCAGTGTGTAAGTGGTTTTCGCACCACCCGCTACCTCACGCTCGTAGGTTGCTTCCTGCAACCCAATCACGTCCTTGCTCAAATAAATAAGCAGGAACGGAATGAAGAAGAACGTGAACAATAAATAAGAGAAGCCAACCAATCTATACCTTAGCGTTAATCGACCCAAGCCGTTTGCCAACCTGAGCGGTATGTCTTTCAGAAATGGGATCGGTAAAAAAATCAACACTCCAATAAAGTTGAAAAGGAAATGCGCAATGGCTATGCTGATGGCCGCGTTGGAATTAAAGGTGGCCGCCAAAAATGCGGTGATGGTGGTGCCTATGTTCGCGCCTAAAATAAATGGCACGGCTGATTTTAGTTTTACTACTTTCTTGGCCACCAACGGCACTACCAGTGAAGTTGTCACAGTGCTAGACCGTATCGCTGCCGTGGTCAACAAACCCCAACCAAAAGATTTGATGGTGCTTTTGAAAAAGAATTTTTGGAATTTTTCTTGAGAACCAAACCCCAACACGTGTGTGATCACCTTTCTAAAAAAAAGGATTGAGCCAAACAATAACACAATCGAAAGTATACCTAAAATGAAACCGTTGTTGATGGCGTCTTTTAAAAGATTTATGATGGTTTCAAACCGTCCGCCCAAAAAAGAAAAATCAATGGCCACTTTGCCTGTCGGTTCGTGAAAAAATTTTGTGGCAATAGCATGCGCCATCCCCGATAAGAATCCAAAATAATATTCCAACGGAAACAAAATGACCGTAGTAAGGATGTTGAAAAAATCGTGGTACGTGCCAGCGGCCACCGCTCTTCTAAATTCCTTTTTCTTGGTGATGAACCCTAGCGAAACAATAGTGCTGGTAATCGTAGTGCCGATGTTGGCGCCCATGATAATCGGTACTGCGGCTGGCAACGTGATAGACCCCGAAGCAACCAACGCCACCACCATAGACGTAGTGGCCGAGCTGCTTTGAATAATGGCCGTGACCAGCAACCCAATAAATAAACCTGTGAACGGATTGGAAGTGGCCAATAAAATTGTTTCCGTGGCCACGTTGCCCAACTGCTGTAGCGAAGCAATCATCAGATCCAACGAAAAGAGGAAAACCAAAAGTGCAGCCAGTATATAAGCCGTATTGCGAAAATAAATTTTCCACTGGCTTTTTTCTGCGGGCAGACTATTTTGGTTGAGTGGGGTTTCCTCCATGCTTAGGGTAAATATAAGCAGAGGCTATGGATTTTTATTGATCAGTATTAATTTGGTAACAGGGGTTAATATCTGCTTAAACATTCGGAAATACATTTACTTGTCGTCAATAACTATAAGGGTCTTTTTTTTAAGTACTAACCCTAATGCCCAATACCTAATTCCCTCACCGCCATCCACGTCATCAATCCAGTAGAAATTTTCAGGGCGTCTTCGTCAATATCAAAAGTAGGAGTATGTACGTAAGAAGTAATCCCTTTCTCTTCATTTCGAGTGCCAAGGCGGTAGAAAGACGCGGGGATGATTTGAGAATAGTAAGCAAAATCTTCTGAGCCGAGCGTCAGGTCAATGTCAACCACATTTTCTTTGCCTACATATTCTTCGGCTGCTTGCTTAATGCTTTGTGTGAGAACAGGATTGTTCTCTAAATAAGGGTAACCATGATGAATATCCACCTCGCATTTCCCGCCCATGCTCTCAGCCATGCCTTCGGCCATCATTTTTATTCTCTTCAAACCTTCTTGGCGCCACGTTTCATCCAGCGCACGGAAAGTGCCAGCTATGTTCACTTCATCGGGGATAATGTTGGTAGCTCCATTGGCGGTGATTTTTCCAAAAGTCAAAACAGTTGGTTGCTTCGGGCTTGCATTGCGGCTAATGATCTGCTGCAACGCGATGATGATGTGCGAGGCAATTACTACTGGGTCAATGGTTAGTTCTGGCGTAGCACCATGCCCACCTTTGCCAATTACCTTCAAATAAATTTCATCGCTACTGGCCATGCATTTCCCTTCACGAAAACCAATTTTGCCAACGGGCAATAAAGGGAACACGTGCTGGCCAATGATGGCCGAAGGTTTTGGATTTTCTAACACACCTTCTTTGATCATGATAGATGCCCCACCAGGGTTTTTTTCTTCCCCTGGTTGAAAAATTAATTTGATTGATCCTTCAAATTGATCTTTGATGAAATGTAAAATTTTTGCCGTCCCAAGTAATGATGAAGTGTGAACATCATGGCCGCACGCGTGCATGACACCGTTGTTTTTTGATTTGTATTCAACTGAATTTAGTTCGGTGATTGGCAGCGCATCCATATCGGCCCGAAGTACTATTATTTTTTTTGATGGATTTTTACCTTCTATCAACGCAACCACTCCCGTGCCTGCAATTCCCTCTTGCGGTTCAATTCCAAAAGCACGAAGCTGAGTCGCTACGAACTTAGCTGTATTAAATTCTTGATAAGAAAGTTCGGGGTTGGAATGTAAGTGCCTGCGAAATGAAATCACTTCAGCAGCATATTGATTCGATAGTTCTTTGATTTTATGAAGAAGCATGAAACAAAAATAGGCAAAACAAAAGCTATTTGATCATAATTTTCTCGGGCACTAAAATGGCACTAGAGAAAACGTGTTTCAATCGGAGCAAATCCTTTTGCGCCTCAATGCGGGTGAAGTATTTCCCCACAGTTACTTTAAACTTAGGCTGCTGGTATTGCGTGGTGGAGCGAAGGCCACTGATTGACTCGGTCATTTTTTTTGAGGCATTCAATGCTTCTTCTCGCTTTTGCCCCGAATAGATTTGAATGGTAAAGCCATCTACAAACTTACGCGTCAAATTAAAGCGATCAATGCTATCTAAGATAGCATCTACTTTTGCGTTCACAGTATATTGTGGAGTAACAGCTACAATTTGCTTTTTTATAAAAGTGCTGTCTTTAGGTTTTGTTTCTTCTACTTTTACTTTTGGCCGTAGTGATGAGAGGTCTTCGTAGTAAGAAGAGCCAGACGGCTTTTGAGCTTGGCAAGAAGTGGTTAGTAAAAGGAAGATAGAAGGCAGAATATAGAAGTTAGAATGGGAGATTCCAGCTTCTGACTTCTGACTTCTGACTTCTTCTTTTCTGTATTCTATTTTCATTGCTCAATCACAATACACCTTCCTGCCAAAATATCGTCTTCCACTTTTTTGTATTTTACATCCTTCATCACTGTTCCGTTTTGATATTGCACCGTAACTTTATCATTACGCCCTGCAATTTTTTCAGATTTCACGGGCATTATTTTTTCTTCCGTGCGCTCTTGCTGAGGTGCGGCACTTCCGCCTTGCAATAAGGAGCGCGATTCTTCTTTTTGCTCGCTCAACCGCTGCCGTTTTTGGGCACGTGCTTCCTGCACTTGATCAGAATCTTGCACAGGAATGTCTCCCTTCATCAAGAAAGATACTGTTTCTTCATTCACTTTAGCAATGAACCGCTTGAACGCCTCAAAGCCCTCGAACTTATAAATCAACAACGGGTCTTTCTGTTCGTACACTGCGTTTTGTACGGACTGCTTTAAATCGTCCATATCGCGCAAGTGTTCTTTCCATTGTTGGTCGATGATGGCGAGTGTGATCATTTTCTCCATCGATTTGATCAACTCTGCGTTCTTCGTCTCCACACATTTTTTCAAATTTGCGGCCACGCCAATTTGCTTTGTGCCATCGCTAAACGGAACCAATATGTCTTGAATAGTAGCACCGCGTGTTTTATAAATGTCGGTCACGATTGGCATTGCTTTTTCGGCTGCCAATTTATTTTTATGTGAATACTGTTTAAGTGCGCCTTCATACAGTCTTTCACTAATAACTGCTTGATCCAACTTAGCAAATTCTTCTTGCGAAATAACAAAATCAACCCCCAGTATACTCAACGCATTCAATTTGAAGTCGTCTACCTTTTCACCTGCTTTTCCGTTGGCCACTAAATCATCGCAGGTATCAAATAGCATGGTGAGGATATCCAATTGGAGACGTTCGCCAAAGAGTGCATTTTTTCTACGCTTGTAAATCACTTCGCGCTGAGAGTTCATCACGTTGTCGTACTCCAACAAACGCTTACGAATACCGAAGTTGTTTTCTTCTACTTTTTTCTGGGCACGCTCTATCGAGTTCGTCACCATCGAATGAGAAATCACTTCGCCTTCTTTCAACCCCAAGCGATCCATGATGCGCGCAATACGCTCGGGCATGAACAAACGCATTAAGTTATCTTCCAGCGAAACATAAAAACTAGAAGAACCGGGATCACCTTGACGACCAGAGCGACCGCGCAACTGCCTATCCACCCTTCGCGATTCGTGACGCTCTGTACCGATAATAGCAAGACCACCTGCCGCACGAGATTCGGGAGTAAGTTTAATATCTGTACCACGACCGGCCATGTTGGTAGCGATGGTTACTGTACTTGGCTTACCCGCTTCGGCAACAATCTCTGCCTCGCGCTGGTGCTGCTTGGCATTGAGTACGTTGTGCTTTATTTTTTTCATGGTGAGCAAGCGGCTCACCAATTCAGAAATTTCTACAGAAGTAGTACCAACCAGTACAGGTCTTCCTGCTGCGGTCAACTTCACGATCTCTTCCACCACGGCCGTGAATTTTTCGCGCATGGTTTTGAACACCAAGTCGTCTTGGTCTTTGCGTGTAGCTGGTTTGTTGGTTGGTATCACCACCACATCCAACTTATAAATATCCCACAACTCACCTGCTTCTGTCTCTGCGGTACCCGTCATACCTGCCAACTTGTGGTACATGCGGAAATAATTTTGCAGTGTGATGGTCGCATAAGTTTGCGTAGCATCTTCCACCTTCACATTTTCTTTTGCTTCAATGGCTTGGTGCAAACCATCAGAATATCTGCGACCATCCAGTACGCGGCCTGTTTGCTCATCAACGATTTTTACTTTGCCATCGGCAATGATGTACTCCGTATCTTTTTCAAAAAGTGTATATGCTTTTAATAATTGATTGACGCTGTGAATGCGTTGCGACTTGGTAGAATAATCGCGGATCAGTTCTTCTTTTTTCTGAAACTTTTGTTCATCAGATAGAGCCGAATCTTTCTCCAGTTTATTCAGCTCGATGCCAATTTCTGGCATGATGAAAAACTTGGGGTCTTCGCCTTCGCCCGTAATTAAATCAATTCCTTTTTCTGTGAGGTCAACACTGTTATCCTTTTCATCGATCACGAAATACAAAGGCGCATCGGCCACAGGCATTTCTTTTTTGTTGTCTTGCAGGTGATAGTTTTCTGTTTTTTGTAGGATGGCTTTGTTGCCCATCTCGCTCAATGCCTTGATTAACGGTTTGTACTTGGGCATCGCACGATGGGCGCGGAACAAGGCGAGGCCACCATCTTTCTCTTGCCCATCGGCAATCTGCTTTTTGGCATCGTTGAGATATTGGTTCACTAATTTTTTCTGCGCGTCAACTAATTTATTGATGCGTGGCTTTAAATCATAAAACTCATGTTCATCACCACGAGGCACAGGGCCAGAAATAATCAACGGAGTACGAGCTTCATCGATCAATACGCTATCCACCTCATCCACCATCGCATAATGATGGCCGCGCTGCACCAACTCTTCTGTCTCTTTGGACATATTGTCGCGCAGGTAATCAAAACCAAATTCATTGTTAGTGCCATAACAAATATCAGAACGGTACGCATCCCTTCTGGCAATGGAGTTAGGCTCGTGCTTATCGATGCAATCAACACTTACTCCATGAAATTGAAAGATCGGTCCCATCCATTCGCTGTCCCGTTTAGCCAAATAATCGTTGACGGTTACGATGTGTACACCTCTCCGCGAAAGCGCATTTAAGAAAGCGGGGAACGTTGCTACTAAAGTTTTTCCTTCACCTGTTGCCATCTCGGCCACTTTGCCTTCGTGCAGGGCAATGCCCCCGATGATTTGCACCTCATAATGCAACATGTCCCACGTGATCAAGTTGCCAGCTGCCATCCACTGACGATGCCAGTGTGCTTTGTTGCCATTGATTTTTACGTTGGCATGTTTCGCAGCCAGTTGACGATCAAAATCCGTAGCAGTCACCTCTAAATATTCATTGTCTTTGAATCGCTTGGCTGTTTCGCGGATGATAGCGAAGGCGCGGGGCAATACTTCGAGCAATACTTTTTCTAATTCTTTGTTGCGGTCTTTTTCGATCTGATCGATTTGATTGAAGATGGCTTCCTTTTCATCGATGTCTTTGTCAGGGTCATCGGCAATTTGCTTGTGCAAATCGGCCAATTGATCGTCAATGGGTTTTAGTTTTTGGTTAATCTCTCCTTGGATGGCTAGGGTCCTCCCCCTCAGTTCATCATGGGAAATAGAAAGGAGCTTTTCGCCTTCTAGTTTGGTTTCCTCCACTAGGGGCATCATGCGCTTGATGTCCTTCTCTGACTTGGTGCCAAATAATTTGGCGATGAGTTTTAGCATAATTCAAAAATAGATAGTCATTTGCCAGTAGTGAAGAGAAGGCAGTAGGCAATCGCAATAGGCAAATTGCCTACTTCCAATTGCTTACTGCCTACTTTCGACTTATTGGGGGCGTAAATTTAAGGATTTCGGTGGGCAATTATAGTTCCAGAGAGGATTCAAACACCTTTTTGGCAGTTGGCTAGATAAAATTGAGGTGGATAGCTAACTAATCAGTCCGTTTGGCAGGTAATTAGGACGAGAGAATCTACTTAGAATTTAAGTATTTAAACAATTTTACTAGATCATCTTCTTTTGTCCAGTTAATAGATTCCTTTGAATTACTTGCATAGTCTTAATAGCCTGTCTTTTTTTTTGTTCTTGCATATTGCTATTTACAGAAAAGTAGAATTTTGTTTTTTTAACAATACTCCCCCCACTTTTAATAGTACCCTGAATGTTGGAAGTAAAGGGGGCTAGATAAAAAATTGGCGATGCACCACATACTTCTATTCAATTATCTTTATTCCCCAAAAAATCTTCCCTTTGATCTTTCATTCACGCCCAATTTTGCTAGAAGATTTAAACAGGCTGGGATTGACATAAAACAAAAGCAATAAGGACATCTTCATCTCCTATTGCCCAAATGAAAATCAAAAGCTTTACTTATTCTCCCTAAAATACCCGCACACTTTATTCATCACACACTCGGTGCATTTCGGGTTGGTCGGGCGACAGGTTTCTCTTCCTAAAAAAGAAATGGCCATGCCTACTTCGCCCCAATCTTTTTGATCAAGTACTTCCATCATTTGTTTTTCCAATTTCTTGGGATCAGTACCAGTAGCAATACCTAAACGCGGAGCTACCCTCACCACATGAAGGTCAACAATAATGCCTTCGGCTTTCACACCCACTTCGCGCATGATCACATTAGCCGATTTTCTGCCGATGCCAGGCAGCGCTGTCAATCCTTCTAACGTGGTTGGAATATTTTTATCTTCTTTAACAGTACTCGCCAGCCCCAATAGCCACTTCGTTTTGTTTCCAAAATTGCGAACCTTACTGATGTGGGCGAAGAGCGATTCAGTAGTAGCTTTCGCCAGCGACTTCATATTGGGGAACTCTTCAAAAATAGCTGGTGCTAGTTGATTGATGTGCTTATCAGAATCTTGTGCCGACAGCACCACCATCACCACAAGCTGGTAAATATTTTTATGTTCGAGTGGATGCTTTTTGCCTTTGTATTTTTTGATCAGCGGCTGGATTTCTTTTTGCCAATTGGTAGAGGCCATAGTTTAAAATGATTACGAATTATTTCAATTGCATTTTCGCCACCTTCGGGTCCACTGTTGCTTGGTCGTGTTCAAAATCCAATTTGATCCTCCACTTTTGCATGGTGGCCGCACCTATGATTACTTCTTCGCTCAAGCCAGGCACCACTAAAAACTCATCGCTCAACAAAACATCGTTCATATAAAAATCCAAACGCACGACTTCCTTTACTTCAATGTAATGGCCTTCTGAAGCAGTGGAAACAGACCGTGGTCTTCCTAAATTTTCTAAGTGTGCAATAGTTGCAAAATCAGGATGGATGCAAGACAAGGTTGCGCCACTATCAAACAATGAGTAAAGTGTTTTCTCCCCTTTTGAGCCAACAAACAGCATGGGTATTTTTATCACTGACATAACTGCTTAGATTTTAAGATTTGACTACGAAGTTAAGGTTTTAATTATAAATTGATATTATGCAAAACTAAAGAATCTGTCAGTTTGAGGCTCTCGAAAACTGACTACTCCAAGTTAAATCGCCTTCGAGGACCTCAGGCCAACACTTACTGCGTAACCATCAGTTATAAAGCTACCTTTGCGCCATGCAAAAAAATATAAATGCGGCTCACGCGGAGTTTTTGAAAAATCTGGGCATTGCCGAACTCAATGAAATGCAAACAGCCGTTATTGAAAAAACAACCATTACCAACAACCTGATGCTGCTGGCGCCAACTGGCTCTGGCAAAACGCTGGCGTTCCTACTTCCACTCGTAAATAAGCTCCGTGCTAATGCCACAGGTGTGCAAGCGTTGATTGTTGCGCCTTCGCGCGAATTGTCATTGCAGATAGAGCAAGTGTTTCGGTTGATGAAGACTTCTTATAAAGTCAGTTGCTGCTACGGAGGGCATTCGGTGAAGATCGAACAAAATAGTTTGAGTGAAGCACCCGCTGTGATTATCGGCACACCGGGCAGATTGGCCGACCACATCCTGAGAAAATCATTTGATGCACGCACTATCAAGCTGGTGGTTTTGGATGAATTTGACAAATCGTTGCAGATGGGTTTTCACAAAGAGTTGGCTGCCATCTTTGCCGCATTGGGCGGAAAGCAACAACATCTTCTTACTTCGGCTACGCGCCTAGATGTGTGGCCTGATTTTTTACCGTTTACAAATCCAGAAACACTCAACTACTTAAAAGACGAAGCGGAATCAAAATTGAAATTGAAATTGATCCGCACCAATAGCACTGATAAAGTAGAAACACTCATGCGATTAGTGGCGGGCTTCAATCAAGAAGTGTGTCTCGTGTTCTGCAATCATCGTGATGCCGTGGAGCGTATCAGCGGATTGCTCACGCAAAATAAATTTGAGCACGGCATTTTGCACGGGGCGATGGAGCAGATCGACCGCGAAAAAAATATGATCAAATTCCGTGGCGGGGCACACAACACACTTATCGCTACGGATCTTGCTTCGCGCGGATTGGATATTCCCGAGATCAGGCACGTGGTGCATTATCAACTGCCTCCACAGCAAGAAGCATTCACTCATCGCAATGGGCGCACGGCACGCATGCACGCTGACGGAAAAGCGTATCTGGTCTTAGCCATTGATGAAGCGCTTCCCGAGTACATCGACAAATCAATTGAAGAAATAAAAGTGAGTGCTAAACTAAAATTGCCACCACCCCCAGCCTTCGCTTGCCTCTACATCAGCGCAGGCAAAAAAGATAAAATCAGCAAGGGCGATATTGTGGGGCTGCTCACAAAAAAAGGAGGATTACAAAGTGATGATATCGGTTTGATAACATCTTTAGATTTTTCTTCTTACGTTTCTGTAAAACGTTCATTGGTTGATAAGCTGTTGGCGAATATCAAAAATGAAAAATTGAAGAAGGTGAAGGTGAAGATTGAGGTGGCGAATTAAAAAGATTGATTACTAATTTTATGTGTACGCTTTAACCTTAGTAGACAAAATGATTCAATGAACTCACCCCGAACTTATTACCTTATTATTGTGGAGAGAGAAACATAAGGTAATAAGGTTGGAGTTTGTGGTTACAACCTACCTGCCTACCGGCAGGTAATTTCTACTAAGGTTAAATGCTTGCTCAAATTGTATCGCAGTGCCATTAAAATATTGCCTCTATGGAAAAAGAGTTTTTCATTTGATTTCTAAATCACGTGCCTTTACGCGCACCACTTTTCCATTTCTAGATATAACAAGTTCGCCATCTTCCTTTTTTGTTTTTTCAACTAGGCGATGAATGGCGAGCTTAACGCCTTCGGTAATTTTATCTGTCAATTGATCAAATTCTTCGGTGCTTATCTGATTAATTTTTTCCAAATATCGTTATCCGCCCACCCCGTTACTACCCGCTATAATGTAGAGGTTTGGCATGAATACAAATTAGTGAAATCGGATTACATTTTCGGCCAGATGATTCCAATCATATAATTCTTCTTTTTCTCTCCGATTTTTTTCCGTAATTCAGGTTTCCTAAACCAGAATTGCCATGAAAATTATTTTACTTTCAGCGTTGCTGATCTTTTTCGTTGCCGTAGAGGCGCAAAAGAAAACAACGGCCTCTTCTAATACCGTTTCATTTGATCAATCACTTTATTCAGGCATCAAATGGCGAGAGGTAGGGCCGTTTCGTGGTGGGAGATCTGTAACGGCTACGGGTGTAACTGGAAATCCGAATGTATATTATTTTGGAGGAGTAGGTGGTGGCGTGTGGAAATCCATTGATGCAGGGCAAACGTGGTTCAACATTACTGACAATTTTTTTGGTGGCACCATTGGTGCAGTGGCCGTTGCAGAGAGCGATCCGAATGTAATTTATGTGGGCGAGGGTGAGCAAGGTCTGCGCAATAATGTATCGAGTGGGTGGGGGATTTGGAAGTCCACAGATGCAGGACAATCATGGAAACACATCGGTCTTACTGAATCAAAACACATTTCGCGTATTCGCATCCATCCTAAAAATCCTGAAGTAGTATATGTGGCTGCGATGGGAAATTTATGGAAGCCTAACGAAATGCGTGGTGTCTTTCGCAGCGTGGATGGCGGACAAACTTGGAAAAAGATTTTGTATGTGAATGATAATGCCGGTGCTGCGGACTTAACGTTCGATCCCAACAACCCACGAATTCTTTACGCAAGTACTTGGAACATGAAACGCAATGGCTATCGCATGGACAGTGGTGGGCCCGATTCTAAATTGTGGAAGAGTACTGATGGTGGCGATACGTGGGAAAATCTTTCTGACAAACCAGGAATGCCCAAGGGCCTCAATGGAATTATTGGTGTCACTATCTCTCCAAAAAATTCTAATCGCGTGTGGGCGATTATTGAAAACTTAGAAGGTGGCGTTTTTCGTTCGGATGATGCAGGAAAAAATTGGGCGCGTGTCAATTCCGATCGTGGGTTGCTACAACGGGCTTGGTACTATTGCCGCATTTATGCCGATACCCAAAACGAAGACAAAGTGTGGGTGATGAATGTGAGCTATGGCGTATCGAAGGATGGAGGCAAAACATTTGAGTTGAAGAATGCACCGCATGGCGATCATCACGATTTGTGGATCGACCCGAACAACAATCAACGGATGATCATTGCCGATGATGGCGGAGCTCAAGTCTCCAATGACGGTGGAGAAAACTGGACAACTTATCACAACCAACCTACTGCGCAGTTTTATCGCGTTACTACTGATAACCAATTTCCCTATCGCATCTTAGGTGCGCAGCAAGACAACACCAGTGTGCGCATTGCGCATCGCACAGATGGCAACACCATCACTGAAAAAAATTGGGATGCGCTATCGATTGGTGAAAGTGCGCACCTTGCACCTGATCCGCTCAACGCCAATATTATTTTTGGTAGCGATTACAAAGGCTATATGAGTATGCAAGACCTTGGCACTGGGCAAGAGCGCAGCACGAATGTGTGGCCCGATTTACCTGCTGGCTCAGGCGCAGAAGTAATGAAGTATCGTTTCAATTGGAACTACCCGCTTTGCTTTAGTCCGCACAATCCAAAAAAATTGTATGCGGGTTCCAATCATCTTCACGTTACTTACAATGGTGGGCAAAGTTGGGAAGAGATCAGCCCCGACCTTACGCGCAATGAACCAGAGACTATTAAATCTTCTGGCGGGCCCATCACACAAGACAACACGGGTGCAGAATATTATGCCAATCTTTTTGTGATCACCGAGTCGCCTTACACCAAAGATGAAATTTGGGTTGGCTCCGATGATGGGTTGGTGCATGTAACCACAGATGGTGGAAAGAATTGGAAAAACATAACTCCTCCATCATCGCCCAAGTACAACATGATGAATGCCATTGATGTGAATCCATTTGTAAAAGGCGGTGCATACGTGGCCGCTACTTCTTATAAGTTCAGCGACAACACTCCATACATTTATAAAACATTGGATTATGGAAAAACGTGGACGTTGATCACGAATGGAATCCCCAAAGAAGAATATGTGCGAGTAGTAAGAGCCGATCCAAAACGAAAAGGCTTGCTCTATGCGGGAACAGAAAAAGGAATGTGGGTTTCGTTTGATGATGGTGCAAGTTGGAGCAAATTTCAACTCAACCTTCCGCCTGTACCCATTCATGATCTTGTAATCAAAAATGACAACTTGATAGCCGCTACTCATGGCAGAAGTTTTTGGATGATCGATGACCTTACTCCGCTGCATCAACTCTCCAATGATGTTACAACAAAAGAATCACACCTCTTCAAACCGATGCCGAGTTATCGGATGCCTGGCGGAAGCGCGAGTGATGCAAATCGCAAGGTTGAAGGTGAGAACCATCCAGGTGGCGTGATGGTACATTTCTTTTTGAAAGCCGTAGATGAAAAAACAGAAGTGAAACTAGATTTTCTTGAAATGGATGGAGACCTGATTAAATCGTATTCTAACAAAGCAAAAGAAAAGGCAGATATGTTGACCATTAAAAGTGACGGCAACCGATTTGTTTGGAACATGCGCTACGCTGGCTACAAAACTTTTTCGGGCATGGTGTTTTATGGGTCGGCCAATAACGGGGCAAAGGCAGTGCCCGGAAAATACAAAGCGAGGATGACAGTAAACGGTCAAATGCAAGAACAAGAATTTGAAATTTTAAAAGACCCTCGCATCAACACTACACCAGAAGAATTTCAAGCCCAGTTTGATTTTCTAATGAAAGTGCGCGACAAAGTAACGGAGGCTAACCAAGGCGTGATTGATATCAGAAAAATAAAAGATGATTTGGGTTCGTTGAAAAATAAAATTGGTGGTGAGTCGCAATACAAAGAGTTAAATGATGCGGTGAAAAAATTTGAAGACGAGCTGACCATTCATGAAAACAACATTCATCAAACCAAAAACAAAAGCGTACAAGACCCATTGAATTACGGAATCAAAATGAACAACCGTCTCGCTCACTTAATGGTAGAACAAGCTGCTGGCGATTTTGCGCCAACTAATCAAGGCGAAGAAGTAAGACAACGGTTGACCAAAATGGTGGATGAAGAATTGGTTAAGCTTAGAAATACGATCCAGCAAAACACAGAGCGCATCAATACAATGGCCAAAGAAAAAGGGATTGAGGTGGTGATGATAAAGAAAAACCCGATTGTGAATTAGTATTCTGTCAAACATTCTCTGTCAAACATCGTCTCCTGTCTCGCAATGTCATTAAGTTAAGAGCAATCAGCAGCAAATGAACCACATAGGACATAGAACACATAGATTTCACATAGGACTATGTGTGTCTTTCTATGTTTCTATCTTTCTATGTGGTTCAAATCCTTCCT
>JBJXEB010000053.1:0-26210 GCA_046155095.1 Cyclobacteriaceae bacterium | reverse complement strand
ACACCTATGTGAGCATTCCTATGTCTCTATGTTTCTATGTGGTTCAAAATATTGTTCTCTAGATTTGCATAAATAAAACCATTGTCATGTTTAAAAAATTAGTCTTTGCCCTAATCATTGTCCCATTCATTTTCAGCTTTAAAAGTTCGATTAAAAGTAATAGTGATGCCATAGCCGACACCATTCTCTATTCCAAAGAGAAGCATTTCAAAAATCTTCGTCAACTTACCTTCGGTGGCGACAATGCCGAAGCATATTGGAGTTTTGATAGCAAGATGGTGAGCTTTCAATCCAACAACAAAGAGTGGGGCTTGGGCTGCGACCAGATTTTTTACATGCCCATTGAGGGAATGGACTTGAGCGATGGAAAGAAAAAACCAACGATGATCAGCACAGGGCAGGGGAGAACCACCTGTTCGTTTTTCTTGCCCGGCAACAAAACAATTTTGTACGCCTCCACTCACCTTGGCGGGAAAGATTGCCCCAAAGATGTGGAGCGTACACCAGGGGGAAAATACTTGTGGCCAGTCTATGATACTTATGATATTTTCGTGGCAGACCTGAATGGGAAAATGTTAAAGCAACTGACCAAAACGCCAGGCTATGATGCAGAAGCTACTGTTTCACCCAAAGGAGATAAGATAGTATTCACCTCTACCCGCAATGGCGATCTCGACTTGTACACGATGGACATTAACGGAAAAAATGTAAAGCAAATCACAAACGAACTTGGCTATGATGGCGGAGCATTTTTCTCACCTGATGGAAAGAAAATTGTTTTCCGTGCATCGCGTTTTACTACAGAAGAAGCCAAGAAAGAATACCAAGATTATTTGAAACAAGGATTGGTGGCGCCCACGGCTATGGAATTGTTCACCTGCGATGTAGATGGCTCTGGCCTAAAGCAATTGACTACTCTTGGAAAGGCAAACTGGGCTCCGTTTTATCATCCTTCTGGGAAGAAAATAATCTTTAGTTCCAACCATAAAGGCAAGCGCGGCTTTGAGTTTAATTTGTTCATGATCAATGAAGATGGCACTAGCTTAGAACAAATCTCTCATGATAAAGTATTTGATTCCTTTCCCATGTTTTCACCCGATGGAAAGAAAATCATCTTCTCATCTAATCGAAACAATGGGGGAACTAGGAATACTAACTTGTTCGTTGCGGATTGGGTAGAATAGAACTTGGGCATTAGGACTTAGGGCTTTGGAATACAGGCTTGTAGGAAGTAATTGCTTTATATAAATTTACATCATATTCATTATTGATAGATAATTCTGTACCTAATTTCCAAGTCCCAATCCCTAATGCCTAAATTATGATCGGCTTCTTTGAAAATCAATACCTCTCTTACAAAAAAGATCACATTAAAAATTTGCTTGCCTTGGCTAAGGCCGATGGGCATGTCCATGAAAAGGAAGAGGAGGTAATCTATAAAATAGGCAGGCGGTACGGCTTAAAAGAAAGGCAAGTAAAAGCAATCTTCGATAGTAATGAAAAATTCAAGGTGAACGTACCCAACAACCATCATGATAAAATGAATGTGCTGTATGATCTGATGCTCATTGTCTTTGCCGATGGCGTCATCGAGAAGAAAGAGATTGCCTTTTGTGAAGATGTGGCCAAACAATTCAGCCTCAAGAAAGAAGTAGTCAAGTGGCTGCTTACCGAGGTATTCGACAAGGGAAAAGCACCCGCCACTGATGAATGGGATGAAATGAGAGAATATGCAAAGGAGGAGTTTGTTTTAAAGAAATGAGATTTTTCTTTCTTGCTGAGATAACTCACCAAGCCTTTTTCAACTACCCAAAAATCTTCTCAATCCCCACAAACTTATCAAAGATGATAAGGATAGAGAGTATCCCTAATAAAATCGGGCACAACCACGAGATCGCGAAATCGACATACTTTCTAAGATACGAATTCATATAGCCGGGGTTGCCTATCTCTAACTCTTCATTCATGTTGGAGATCTTCCACCGTGTTCTAATAAAAATGCAGAGCATACAGCCACCTACAGTTAGACTGATATCACACATATCTCCAACAAAAGTTAAAAAATCTCTGTTTTTGTAAAAAGACATGTGCGTTAGAAATTCAACTTTACCTTGACTAACAAGGCTGGGTAGGCCAAGCACAAAAATTAAAGTGGCTACTCCCCACACCACCGGTTTCCTTGGCAATTTCTTTTGATCAACCAAATAAGCAACAGGTACCTCTAAGAGTGAAATAGTAGAGGTAAGCGCAGCAAAGCAAAGCAACAAAAAGAAAGATCCACCAACTACGCGCCCCATCACTGGACCCATGTTGTGAAATACTTTAGCTAAGACAACAAATACTAAGCTTGGCCCCTGAACATCAAATGCATTAACAGCAGCCACCATTGGGAATACCATTAAACCTGCAAGAAAGGCCACCGAGGTATCAGCAACTGATATCACTGCTGCGGACGAAACTATATTCTGTTTCTTATCCACGTATGAACCATAGGTCATCAGTGTACCCATACCAAGTGAAAGCGAGAAAAAGGCTTGTCGCAATCCATCAAACAAAGTTTGTGTATTGATCTTACCTAGATCAGGCACCAAATAAAATTTCACACCCTCAATAGCATTGGGCAATGTTAAACTGTAGATGATCAGCCCTATCAAAATCAAGTACAAGGCTGGCATCATTATTTTATTCGCTGCTTCGATTCCTTTCTGAATACCTTGCGAGACAACTAAAGCTGTTAGCACCATGAAGCCGATAGAGAACATCGTGATAGTTCCAACATTGTTGATATAACTGCCGAAGAACGCCCCGAAGTCCTGCTCGTCCAATAAATTGCCGAACGATATTTCCAAAAAATAACCAAAAGCCCAACCAGCCACTACATTGTAAAACGATAGAATAAAAATTCCCGCAAGTATGCCGAACAAACCGAGATACCCCCACTTGCCACCACCCAGTTTTTGATACGAACCGTACGCATCGCTTTGTGCCTTGCGCCCAATGGCGATCTCACCGATCATCACAGGGAAGCATAAAGTAAAAATGCAAATCAGGTAAATGACCAAGAAGGCCGCGCCACCGTTTTGCCCTGCTAGGTAAGGAAAGCGCCAGATGTTGCCCAACCCAACTGCCGAACCAGCCGCAGCCAATATGAAACCTATCCTTCCGGAAAAACTGCCTCTGTTTGCCATTCGTATTCTATTTTGACCAGCAAATTAGACGTTAAACTATTACCATCAAAAGGTCGTTGTATGTTGCAGCTAATTGATTGATATTTACTAGCGATTTAAGGACAGATATGGAAGAGACAAAGAAACTGACTACCCAAGAGAAAGCATTGAGGATCAACCTGAGTAAATCCATCTATGGCTCGTTTGCCGAAATAGGAGCGGGGCAGGAGGTAGCCGCTAATTTTTTTAAAGTAGGAGGGGCTTCGGGGACAATTGCAAAAACCATGTCAGCCTACGACATGAAATTCTCTGATGCCATTTATGGAATTGGTGATAGATACGTGTGCGAAGATCGTTTGATGCGTATGTTGGCGCATGAGTACCCACTGTTGCCTGAGCGACTGCCACATCGAATTGAACAGACCCGTTTTTTCGCTTTCGCGGATACCGTTGAGGTACTGAACTTTGATCGCACCAACCAAGGCCACGGCTGGATTGGATTGCGTTTTCAATTAACACCCGAAGGGCCATGCAATGACTGCATCATCCATGTGAAGATGCACGACAATGATCCGTTACAACAACAAGTATCATTAGGGATCGTGGGGGTCAATCTGCTCTATGCGTGTATGTTTTTAAAGGACACCGAGGAAATTATTTTATCGTTGATAGATGGATTAACTACGCGCAGGATAGAAGTGGATATGTTCCGCATTGCAGGCCCCGACTTCAAGCATGTGGACAATCGCCTGATGGCGTTGAAGTTGGTGAAGAACGGATTGACGAAAGCTGCAATGTTTGGCCCGGAAGGCCAAGTGATGCAACCTTCTGAATATTTGTACAAGAAAAATGTGATCGTGTTACGCGGTCGTTTCCGTCCTGTAACACATGTAAATGTTGATATGCTGTTGACATCGCGCAGGCATTTTAGAAACGATGCAGATGTAGATAGGACCAAGATAGTCACGCTCACAGAGCTTACGCTAAATGACTTGAGCATGGATGGTACCATCGATGAAAAAGATTTCCTTCATCGGGCCGATATCATTTGTTCGCTCGGGCAGAACGTGCTGGTCTCCAATTATTTTGAATATTATAAGTTAGTCGATTACTTATCCAAGATTACCAAAGGTAAAAAGACTGCCATGGTGATGGGTATTTACGCATTGCAAAAAGTATTTGATGAAAAGACTTATGAAAATATACGTGGTGGAATACTAGAGTGCTTTGCTTCTTTGTTTGGTACCAATATCAAATTGTATATCTACCCAGCGCTGCGTAAAGATGGCTCGCTCTTTACGCTGAAGGATTTTGAAGCTGATCTTCCCCCCAACTTAAAAAATCTCTTTCGCTATTTAATGGACAATAATAAGTTAGAAGACATTCATGATGCTAACGTAGCCAATCTCAATATCATATCAGATAATGTATTGGCCATGATTAGAAAAGGTGAAGATGGTTGGGAAAAATTCGTTCCCCACAAAGTGGAAGAAGCCATTAAAGAGCAAGGTCTATTTGATTATCCGCGTAAGCAGAAGATAGAAAATCAAATCGCCTCTGCTTAGAAAAGGGCAAGTGCTTTAAGCCTATAAATTCCCCTGCTCCTTCATCCTCTTAAAATAAGACTTCGCTTCTGCTAAAACCTTAGGCGCTAATATAAATCCTGACACCATGGTGGGTATCGCCATCAGCGCGTACGCAACATCAATGATGTTCATAATATCTGTCATCGATGCTACCGCTCCAAAGATGATAGTGGATAGATAAAAATAATCGTAGTAACGACCGGCTTTTACGCCAATCAAAAAGGAAAGTGCTTTGTTTCCATAATAAGAATAAGAGAACAATGAAGTGATGGCGAAGAAAAACGCGCAGATTAACAATAAATATTTTCCAACGCCTGGCAATGAAGTTTGAAATGCAGTAGCAGTAAGGGTGACACCACTTGCTCCAGAAGTTTGCCATACACCTGTCACTAATATGGCAAGTGCAGTTAATGTACAAACAAGCAAGGTATCGATAGCTGGGCTTAGCATAGAAACCAATCCTTCTCTGATTGGCTCAGTACTTTGCGATGCACCCAAGGCCATCGGTGCAGTACCTATTCCTGCTTCGTTTGAAAAAGAAGCTCTCCGAACACCCGCGACAATCAATCCACCAACTGCTCCACCTAATAATGGGTTGCCATGAAAATGTTCTGCCGCAAAAGCATCCCTAATGATCATCATGAAATAGTGTGGCACTTCTGCAATGTTGATGATAAGAATCGCCAATACAGAAAAGAAATAGATAACGATCATCAATGGCACCATCTTGCCAGCCCAACTGCCAATACGCTGAATGCCACCGATGATAACAATTCCGGAAATGATCATCAGTATAAAACCAATAATGAATTTTAAAGTGTTCACTTCGAATCCAAGAAAAGAAAAGGTCATAGTTTTTATCTCTTCAGAAGGCACTCCAATATCAATAATCGCTTGAGTCAATTGATTGGCTTGAAAGATGGGCAAACAACCAATCATTGCGCAAAGGCAAAACAAAACAGCCAATGGATAAAAAGGTTTGCCCAATGCCTCGCGGATCACATACATAGGCCCGCCTTGAATAACTCCTTCTGAATCTTTACCTCGATACATTACTGATAACGTACTGGTAAAGAAGTTGGTAGACATTCCAACAAAGGCAGTAACCCACATCCAAAACAATGCACCAGGACCTCCAATGCTGATTGCTGCTGCTACTCCGGCAATATTGCCCATGCCCACCGTAGAGGCGAGTGCAGTAGATAATGCTTCATAAGGACTGATCTGCCCAGGATCGTTTGGGTTATGGAACTTCCCCTTTAAAATGGCAATGGAATGAAAAAAATATTTGTAATGGATAAACCCAGAATAGAAGAAGAAAAATACACCACCTAATATCAAAAGAAATAAAATGGGTGTCCAGACTCCAGTAGCCAGATTACTTATAAATTCACTCACGTCTAAAGGGTTTAAATTATTCGAGCTAAAAGTAGGCAAAATAGTTTATAGTGTTGACAAAGAGCAGGTTGTTCCTAAATCGTTGTCAATGATCCAGAGTCGATGGACAATTTACATCTGCCTAAATGTATTTATGAACAAATCCACATTGTATATTGTAGATAAGTTGTTGAGTGTAACGAGATATGAAGGCGTAGGTTTGTCAACTTAAAAAAAGCAACTCAATACCAACAACCACGAAGTATGGAGCAGCGGTCAACGCCAGTGAGGTTAAGTTCTGCCATGAGCGGAATGGGTAGCAAGTCCAAGCTACTTGTCAGGGATATCTCTGAGAGTTTGGGCAAGCTACCGCCTCAGGCGATTGATTTGGAAGAAGCCATCTTGGGCGCCCTGATGTTGGAGAAGAATGCCTTGACGGCCGTAATCGAGTTTCTTCGCCCCGATCATTTCTACAAAGAGCAGCACAAAGAGATTTATAATTCCATCATCGACTTGTTCAAGGCAACAGAGCCAGTGGATATGCGCACGGTGGTGGCACAATTAAGAAAAAATGCCAAGCTGGAATTAGTGGGCGGTGCTTACTATATCGCAGAGCTTACCTCTAAAGTTAGTTCGGCTGCCAACATTGAATACCACGCTCGTATCATCATCGAGATGGCCATTAAGCGCAACTTGATTGAGATTGCCTCTCAAATGCATCAAGATGCCTACGAAGACACGACTGATGTGTTTGAATTATTGGATAAGACGGAGCAATCCATTTTCCAAATCTCGGATGCCAACCTGCGCAAGAACTACGACAGCATGAAGACGCTTATGTATCGGGCTATTCAAGAGTTGCAAGAAAAGAAAAACCATAAAGATGGATTGACAGGAGTGCCGAGCGGTTTCTCAAGATTGGATCGGGTTACATCGGGCTGGCAGAAATCAGATCTTGTAATTATAGCAGCCCGGCCGGGTATGGGTAAGTGCTTGGGCAAAGGCACAAATGTGTTGATGTTCGATGGCTCCTTGAAAAAAGTGGAAGATGTATTGGAAGGAGAACTGTTGATGGGTGACCATTCCACTCCGCGCAAGGTTTTGTCCATCGCTCGCGGACGGGAGAATATGTATTGGGTTCATCAAAACCACGGCATTTCTTATCGCGTAAATGAATCACACATCTTATCCCTAAAAAGAAGTAGGAGAGAAGGTGGGCATGAGCATGGTGAAGTGTTGAATATTGAAGTGAGAGATTACCTTGCTAAATCTGATAAATTCAAATCAAACTACAAAGGATATAAAGTAGCCGTAGAATTTGAAGAAAAAGAACTTGCCCTAGAGCCATATTTTTTAGGATTGTGGTTAGGAGATGGGCATTCTTACAGTTCAAGGATCACCAATACCGACAAGGAGGTAATTGATTATTTGAAAAGCTACGCTGACGACCTCGAATTGGAATTGGTGGAATATCATCAAGAGGGGAGAACTAACAATTATGGAATAACTAAAGGCTATCAAGGAAGGCAAAACTCTTTTTCAATTCAAGCGTGCTTGCGCGAAATGAATCTGTTGGAGAATAAACACATTCCACAAAATTTCCTGATCAACTCCAAAATAAACCGATTAGAATTATTAGCTGGGTTAATTGATTCAGATGGACATTATGATGATGAGTACCATGTTTTTGAGATCACACAAAAGCGTGAAGAACTTGCCAAGCAGATAAAATTCCTGTGCGATTCGCTTGGATTCAAAACTTCGTTCCGCACAAAAAAAGCAACCATTTCAGGTAGGAATTTTGAAACCGATGTTTTCCGTGTGAGGATCAGTGGTGATTTGAATATCATTCCCACCCGTGTGGAAAGAAAGAAAGCGAGAGAGCGACATTCAGATATTGATTGGCGACATACAGGCATCAAAGTTGAGTTTGATAAAGAGGATGATTACTACGGCTTCGAGATAGACGGCAATCGGCTGTTCTTGTTAGAGGATATGACGGTGACGCACAATACTGCGTTTATTGTCTCCGCCATGCGCAATGCCGCGGTAGACTTCAACCATGCAGTGGCAATTTTTTCTTTGGAGATGGCCTCACTACAATTAGTCAATCGCCTTATCTCTGCGGAAGCAGAATTGGAATCGGAGAAAATCAAGAAAGGGAACTTGGCCGACTATGAGTGGGAGCAGTTGGTGCACAAAACCAATCGCCTCTCCAGCGCACCTATCTTTATTGACGATACCCCGGGGCTTTCTATTCTTGAGTTAAGAGCGAAGTGCCGCAGATTAAAAGCCGAGCACAACATTCAGTTGATTGTAATAGATTATTTGCAATTGATGAAAGGCGAGATGGGAGGAAACCGCGAGCAAGAGATCGCCTCTATTTCACGCGCACTAAAAGGAATCGCCAAAGAGTTGAGTGTGCCAGTGATCGCGCTTTCACAATTGAGTCGAGGCGTAGAGACGAGGGGAGGAGACAAGCGGCCGCAACTTTCTGACTTGCGCGAATCTGGTTCTATTGAGCAAGATGCGGATATAGTTATGTTCTTGTACCGCCCCGAATATTATAAAATTACAGTTGACGAAGAAGGGATGCCCACCCAAGGCATGGCCGAGGTAATCATTGCCAAGCACCGTAACGGATCACTCGAAAACGTGAAGCTGAAGTTCATTGGCAAATACACCAAGTTTGCCGATTATGATTCTCCTGAAGGATTGATTCCTATGAGCAGCATTACAAGGGAAAGTCGCGTGAATACTTTCCGTGATGACACGCCTCCGCCTTCGCAGGGAGGTGATGAAACTCCTTTTTAAAATTGTATTTTAGATTTAGGATTTAAGATTTTAGATTTGTGGTGTTGACGAAAAATCATCTAACATCTAACATCTTAAATCATTTCCCTTTGAAAGCTCTCGTCCTTTCCAGCCCTGGCCAAATTGAATTGAAAGAAATACCCACACCAACATTGGCGGCTGGCAAAGCATTGATACGCATAAAAGCTGCCGCCCTCAACCGGAGAGATGACTGGATTCGTGAGGGAAAATACCCCAACATAAAATTTGGTTGCGTACTTGGCTCCGATGGCGCAGGCGTAGTAGAAGCCGTGCATGATGAAACGGATCAAGCATGGGTGGGGCAAGAAGTAGTGATCAATCCCAATATTGATTGGGGAGCTGACCTTGAAGTGCAGAACACAAAATATACCATCCTCGGTATGCCCGTGAACGGCACGTTTGCCGAGTATGTAGCAGTGCCAGTAGATCGTCTTCACCACAAGCCATTTCACTTAGATTTTTTGCAAGCGGCTGCATTGCCGTTGGGCGGCTTAACCGCATTCAGAGCTTTGTTTAGAAAAGGCGGGTTACGTGCAGGGCAGAATGTGTTGATCTCAGGTTTTGGAGGAGGCGTGGCTCAGTTTGCTTTTCTGTTTGCAAAAGCTGGGGGCGCAAATGTTTACGTGTCATCGGGCAGCGATGAGAAGATAGAAAAAGCAATGAAGCTTGGTGCGAAGGGTGCATACAATTATAAAAAGCAAACTACCTATCAAGACCTTTGGAAAACGAAAGGAGGCTTTGATTTGGTGATCGACAGCGCGGGTGGAGATCAACTCAATAATTTCATCAAGATGCTGCGACCACAAGGCAAGATTGTTTTTTATGGTGCCACCAACGGGCTTCCAGCCAAGATTGATTTATACAAAATGTTTTGGAACCAACTCTCATTGATCGGCACCACCATGGGCAACGATCATGAATTCAGCGAGATGATTTCGTTTGTAGGCAAGCACCAGATCCGACCCATTGTAGATTCCATCCGCCCGTTTTCAAAAATAGCAGAATCATTCCCTGATATCACCAGACCGAATAAGGTAGGGAAGATTGTGTTTCAGTTGTAGTTACGTGCAAATACTTTTAATTAACATAATATAAATTATATAACTTATCGCTCTTATTTTGCTCAATTTGAGCTGTACGAGGCATTTTAACTTTCCTCGTCCATTATCGGGCTAAACCTTACACTGCCTAAGAATAGACATTACACAATAGAACATAACTACTAAGCATATCAGCAAGTTATGGCAAAATGCTAAAGTGCTAGCTAAGGATACTTTCTCTTTGATAAAATCTAAAAAGTATATGGGTCAGCAATGGACTTCAAGAAGAAAATTGACGAAGACTGCCAAAAAGCAGAGCGCATAAAAAAAGGAGCGAGCGCTCCTTTATTAAATAAAACAAAACAATTTACCACTACGGCTTCACCACTTGCTGCGGTACTTCTGCAGGCACAGTCGCCTTACCGTCCAGCACATCAAAGCCCCAAAGGCCGAGTGCTTTCATTTCATTGCTGTGCACACCTGTGAGGATGTCGCGGGTGCTGCGCACCATACCTAGCACGGCTTGCAACCTGCGGCTGCGCTGCTGGTAGGTGTTCAACTTTTCACGCTTTAGGCGCACGGCTTTTTCTTCTGTTTCCAGCGCGTCATCGATGATTGGGTTGATCTCATTCCAATTCAACACTTTCAACGGTGAGCCTTCACCATCGGCCAGGTGTTTGGCGCGCACTTTCTTCGCCAACTCCAATAGTGCGTTGGCATCTTGCATCGGGATTTTCACTCTTTTTTTCATATAGATAATTGTTTAAATGGTTACTCGTTCATGACCATACAAACATACAAGGGGTCGTTCCCAACTAGTGGGAATTTGGATTTGGTGCTAAAAAAAGTGCGTTTACAACTCAATTCGACTGAAAAAAAATCAAAAGTCTCTCCCCTGCCAGCAAATAAGTCTACTGATTTGCCTCGTAACTAATTTATGCAGCCGCATATCTCTCTTAGGCTGCCCAATAAGCATTTGATGCAGTTGAATGAGACTGGTGCACTGCCCGATAAGCATGCTATTACCCTGTATGGGTTTGACATATTGTGGCATGACACGACTAGGCAGCTTTATATGTTGCTGACTCTGTAGCAAGACCAGATTATTCTGCTACATAAGTAGACGAAGCACCTACATTGATTGGTCACCCTGCTGTATGCGTTGCTTATGCCACAGCGTAAGTGCTGCGGGAAGCGGTTAATGGTTCTCATGCGGCCACTTACCAAAGTTATGTGGCAGCATAGGTACGTTATGCTTTCACTTTTTGAAACTAAAAATCAGCTCACTATCTTCATTGATGAATACAAAAATCAACCACAGATAACACAGAGAGTCACAGAGAGATGAAACAAAAATAACCTCTGTGTTTCTCCGTGTCCTCAGTGGTAAAAAATAAACTACTATGAAGCAGCCCCCGAAAGAACGCGACTCTCCCCTGCCCCATGCTAAGTTGCTCAAGTTGTTTCAACTCATAGCCATACTCAAGGCTGGCCGCTGGACGATCAAACAATTGGTAGACCGCTTTGACTCCAGCAAAAGCTCTATGTACCGCTACCTCGAGCTGCTAGAAGAAGCTGGCTTTTTTGTAGACAAAGATTTTCACGACCGCTACTTTATGGTGACCACCGATGACGACCCGCTGCAAGCACCCTTTACCGTAGAAGAGATGCACCTGCTGCGCACATTGGTGCAAGGCGATGCGCAACAACCACTGGCCGCCTCGGTGTTAAAGAAACTCTCGCTGCACTCTGAGCTCGACAGCATGCCGCGACTATTTTTAAAAGCACACCTCGGCAACTTGGTAGAGCAACTTACCAACGCCCTACGCACCAAACACCAAGTAATTTTAAAAGGCTATCACAGCGCCAACAGCCAAGAAGTGCGCGACCGCACCGTAGAGCCTGTTCACTTTGGCGACAACTACACGAGTGTGATTGCGCTAGATGTAGAAGAAAAAACCTGCAAACAATTTAAGCTCGACCGCATTAGCGAAGTAGTAGAAACACACCGCCCCTACCAGCACGAGCGCCTACACGAGCACAAGCCCAGCGATATTTTTGGATTGACCGGTTCACATGCCACCATGATCACCCTACACCTCAGTGCGCGTGCCTACCTGCTGCTGCGCGAAGAGCACCCGCTCGCCCTCCCCTACTTAAAACAAGAAAACGGCCGCTACATTTTTTATGGCCCCGCCCACTACGCAGGCATTGGCCGCTTTGTGTTGGGCCTGATAGACGAAATTGAAATTGTAGGGCCCGAGGAGTTTAGAGAGTATGTGAGGGGGAAGATGAAAAAGATATAAAGTACTTGTCAGACTGAGCAACTGTCAGACTGAGCTTGGCGAAGTCTTGCCGAAGTCAGGCTGAGCAACTGTCAGGCTGAGCTTGCCGAATCCTTGCCGAAGTCTTGACGAAGAAGGGCTTGCCCAACGTAGCTTTAGCGAAGTTGGGCGTGCCCCCTCGTGCCTCGGGGTCGGGCTTTCCACTACAATCTTTTTGCCCTACCGCGCTGGCCGACTCTGCAAAAAGGATTTCCGCTTCAATCCCTCACGCGAGGGTTTCACTACTCATTTTCTCTTCCTGTTCGTGTGGCTCGGTGATAATACCGACCATGGGCAGCTCGTTAACTGGACAGACAGAAACTTTTTTACCTTTATAAATGTTTGATTATCAAGTGAGTCAATACTACATTTGAGCATGGCCTCTTTGCAACTATATAGCTCTTACAACGAATTGAAAAAGGACAGAGTCAAGCGACCTTTGACTCAAAAGGAAAAGCTGCGTCAAGAGAAAGCTGTTAAATCTCTTAGTAAGATTAAGAAAGTAGCACGAGCCTCTACTCCTAGTCTGCTAAAAAAGAACGAAAAAAAATCAAGAGCCAAATATGTTTCCTCGTACATGCCATTGGGCCACCCCGCATTTGGCTCGGGCCACCGCGCAGGATCACTATTTACTTTTTGATGTGCGGTAAGGATTTTCTCTTTCCCTTGGGGAGTTTCAATAAAATATTTGCTAGAAATTCCGAGGCGGTGTCCAAGAATTCGATTATAAATTGCTTGTCGGTAAGAACGAATTTGTATTGATCTTTATTCCTAATCTTTTTGACTTTAATGCTATCTAACTTCCTAATAAATCCAATTATATTATCTGGATTCTTTTGAATATTAGAACCATGATGAATAAGGTGGTTACGTAGTTCTCGATATTGAATTAATTTCTTCCAATATTGCTTCAAATCAGAAATATCGATCCTCAGATCCTTCACGATGTAACTCCTATAATGATCTATGATACCAGAGCTAAAATCAAGTTCAGCACTACGGGAGTATTTATATGCCGCGAGATGGCAAACCTCCTTAAACATTATTTCAAAAATTGAAAACGAAGCAATAAATGATGAATTCAACATAATTCTGTTAAAATGCACATCAAGTTCTCGATATCGCTCTTCGTAAACCCCATCAATCATCTGCGAATATTGAGGGTATTTTTTTATTTCCTCTTTATAATTTTCTTGGAGTCTATACTTTTGTGTTTGCAATAAATCTTTCATGCTATTCAGATATTGTTTCATTCTGAAAAAGGCATAACCACCAAGTTTATAGTAATTTGTCTCAGCTCTATTTTCAGGAGTGTAGGGGTTACGAGGTTTCATAGCGTTGATTAAAGACCGTTCTTGTAGTCAATTGAATATTTAAAGATAACACAAAGTTAAAGGAGCTAGGAAGGCACATCATTTATGTTTTCCTTCTTCCTTTCTGGCATAAAGGAGGTTTTCCTTACGCTCTTGTGGCATGAGAGTGTTCAATTTCAGAGTTTCCCTTTATGGAGCTTTTTTTTTGCTCGTCAAAAACAAGGGGGAGACAAAAACCAAAACCAGTTTTATATCTATACAAACATCCGCCCAACGCTTGAATTTGCTAACCATTCCATCATTTTAACTATATTTAAAGGCAATTTGGCATATCGTTTAAATATGAATTGTAAGTGATTTAGGAAAGTTTTTTATGAAAAGAAAAGGTAAAGAATTACAGATTAAGGATTTCGCAGTAGCAGATTTATTTTGTGGTGTTGGTGGTCTTACTCATGGTTTTGTTCTTGAGAAATTCAATGTTGATGTGGGTATTGATTTCGATGGATCATGTAAATTTGCTTTTGAGGAAAATAATAGATCCAAGTTTGTTCAAAAGGATGTTACCGAGCTTTCTTCAAAAGAATTGAAATCTTATTTCAGCAAGGGGAAGAAAAAAATTCTTGTTGGGTGTGCCCCTTGTCAACCGTTCTCTGTTTATAACAAGAAAAGTGAAAACGCAACCGTAAAGCAAAAGTCAGATAGAAAATGGAAGCTACTATATTCCTTTTCAGATTTAATTGAGAAAGTAAAACCCGAAGTCGTCTCAATGGAGAATGTCCCACTCCTTGTTAAATTCAATAATGGAAAGGTTTTTAGTGATTTCGTTAAGCGCCTAGAAAAGAATGGCTACTTCGTATCCTGGCAAATTGTTAATGCCCAAGACTATGGTGTACCTCAGAGAAGAAAAAGATTAGTTCTACTTGCTTCTAAACTTGGTGAAATAACTTTGATAGAGAAAACAATAAATGACAAACATTTCAAGACTGTAAGACAGGCTATCGGCTCCCTCCCGCCTGTTGAAGATGGTGTTTCTCACCCAAGTGATAAACTTCATAGGGCTCGTAAATTGTCCGACTTAAATAAGAAGCGAATTATAGCCACAAAGGAAGGGGGATTCTGGAGGGACTGGGATAAGAGTCTTTGGTTAAAATGTCACACCAAAAAGACAGGTAAGGACTTTAATAGTGTTTATGGCAGAATGAAATGGGATGATGTGGCTCCTACAATGACAACCTATTGTACAGGCTTAAGTAATGGGCGCTTTGGACATCCGGAGCAAGATCGAGCCATTACTCTTCGTGAGGCAGCTCTTTTACAGAGCTTCCCAATGGATTATAAATTTTTTAATTCTAAAGAAGCATTATCAACACCTAGCATCGCTAGGCATATTGGTAATGCAGTACCGGTTGAATTGGGAGTTGCTATTGCAAAAAGTATAAAAAAACATATTCTGTCCATTGGAAAAAACCAAAAATCAAAAGCTTCGCTGGCGATTTGATGTAAATACATTTCGTCTATTAGGGCGCGAACTTATTACAGATAGAGTCACTGCTGTATTTGAGCTTGTGAAAAATTGTTATGATGCAAACGCCACTGAGGTATCAGTAAATTTTTCAAATGTTTCGTCTAAAACCGACTCAGGTTCAATAATTATTAAAGACAATGGAATTGGAATGTCATTCGAGGATATCGACAATAAATGGATGGTAGTAGGTACTAACAGCAAGAGAGCAACTCTCTACTCCCCCGCTCCTTTTAACAGAAAGTTCGTTGGTGAAAAAGGAATTGGACGTTTTGCTGTTGATAAACTAGGCGAAAGAATAACCATTAGAACAAAACAAAAAGGCGAATTAAAGTGGCTGAACGTAGTTATCAACTGGGACGAGTATGAGCAACTCTCACTCAACTCAAAGACAAACCAATTGTCTTTATTTACTGAAGTTGATAATAAATACTTCTACGAAGACGGCAGCACCGATGACCAGGGAACCGAATTGATTATTACTAAAGTAAGTGATCTGTGGACCCCTGATGATTTAGAGCGCTTATATAAAGAATTGTCGAGACTAATTTCACCGTTTTATCCCCTGACTCCTCCCTTTGAAATCTCTATTAACTCAGATGAATATCAAGAGTTTAAAAATAAATCCGTAAAGCCGGACCCAGTTAAATTCTATTCACATCATGTAGAGATCGACTTTGATTTGGAAACAAATAAGCAAGAGACTTTAAGATTCGATGATGGAAAGGGGAAAATTGTAAAAGACGAAATTGAAATCCAGCCATTCGGTCCAATAAAACTCAAAATTTTCTATTTTAATGAACAGGCCAAAAGAAGATACAGTGCTGCCTATAAGAACGATGACACCAGAATTGACGGAATCAAAATATACCGTGATGGGGTTATCTCAACACCATTTGCTGAATACGAAGCTGACCTAGGAAAAAGAAGAGATATTCTCGGAATTGATAAAAGACGTTGGGGTTCAGCATTTGATAAGGTTGGTACCAGGGAAATTATTGGAGTAGTTGATATTACAAAGGAGCGCAACCCCAATATCATTGATGCTACGAACAGGCAAAATTTTCTGGACAATCAAGCGTACGAAAAACTCAAAGAGTTTATAATAGATCAGGTAGATGTTTTTGGAGAGGTGAAGAAATTTGAGCGCGACTCAAGGAGGTCAACTGTAGAGAAAGATTTGCAAAGGGCTGGGCAAGACGTCAAGAGTTTCTCTAAAGCTATTGCCGAAATAGAAAATCAGTTTGCTAAACAAAATCCAGCCATTAAAGAAGTTCTTGAGCCATTGAGAATGCAGGCGGAAGAATTAAGCCAGGTAATCTCTCAAAGCATTAACGAACAGAAAAAATTTGAAAAGGATGTTAGACGAAAGGAGAATATTTATTTGAGCCTGATGTCCTTGCAAGATTACGCTTCAAATATCTCCCACGCGATTAGAACTTCATTAGGAAAGATTAAGCGCATGGCAGAGTTTTTCAAAATAAATTTCCCTAATCCAAAATTTGATAAAATTTTCGTTCAGTACGCTTCATTGATTAATGAGGAGATGAATATCTTGATCAAGGTTACCGATTTCATGCTGAGCTACGCAAGCTCAGAGATTGACTTTGAGGATTTTAGCGTTAAGGAAATGTTAGAGGACCTGCTCCTAAAATCTTATAGCGAGACGTTTAAGAACGAGGACATTAAGGTCTCGTTAGAATTCAAAGATGATTTTATCATAAATGCGAATAAGAAATTCCTTCAGGACATTTTTCAAAATTTAGTCTCTAATTCGATAAAGGCACTTAAGAATACGAAGGAAAAAGCAATACGATGTTCAGGCTTTTTGGACGAAACTCATTTCACACTGTACTTCTCTGATAATGGCATTGGAATAAACAAAGGAGATGAAGAGTGGATTTTTGGATTGTACAATACGAGAACAGCTGAACAAGGGGGAGCCGGATTGGGCCTTTACATCGTGGAAAAAAGGATTGAAGCATTAAAGGGTTCGATACGTGTTTCCGAAAGTGAATTCAAACCTGGCGCTACTTTTAAGATCACATTTCCATTTAACAAGAACGAAGTATGACTTTGGTACCAGCTAAAATAATTGCAATTAATGATGGGTTAATCCCTGAAATAGATCCATTGTTTGTTGAGCTCAGAGAACAATTCCCAAATAATGAAGTAATTCATTTCCCGAATTCAAATGAGGGATTGAATTATGTGCTAACAAATTTGAACCAAAAAATGGTAGTGCTCCTAGACATTAATTTTAGCCCTGGGGAGAAATCTGGCTACGAAGTACTTGAGGATATTCGAAAGAAAACGTCATTGGTGTATATAATTATGATGACTGTTCGTAACCTATCTGAAATCCCTCTTACCAAACTTGTGTCCATGATAAATAACGATGCGGTCTCACTAGAGAACTCCTTTAATTATTCGAACGTGGTTAATCTGGTTAGGGATGCTATGCACAAGCTTGACGTCAGAGTTGATTCTGTGATTGAGGAGTGGATAATGAGGCATCCTCCGGATAAGCGAAATCAAGTACTTATCCAGACTAAAGAAGGTAAGTCGTACACTATGGATCAAATACTTGAAGCCATAAGGCTTCGGGAACCTATCGGACTAGAATTTGAGAAGAATCTCTTAAAACTGGCAATTCAGATATTTAGTAAGCAAAAGTTGAAGACAGATGATTAATTTAGTTATTGCTTACGATGATAACGATTCTGAATTAGGTGGTTATTTCGAAGATTCTTTTGTACACACGAAGGATGTTGTAGACAAACTCGATTTTGTCACACTCAGTAGCATAAGGGGGCTTGATTGCACTGAAGCTAATATCAACTTAAGGGTCAGAGCAGTTAACCAGCAATGTTTTGTTTTTGCAAGCTTCTCGCATGGAGATTCATTGGGTGAGTGTTTATTGACTGAGAACGATACAATTTTTGTAGGCATCACAAATGTATCTGAGTTCGGTAATTCCTTGTTTTATACAACAGCATGTAATGCTGCTTTGCAACTGGGAAAGAATCTTATCGACAATGACTGTTTTTGTTTTGTTGGATACAAAGACAGCTCATGGGCTACTTATGAGGATTTTTATCCAATTTATATTGCCTGTGAAAATTATGCACTAAACGAATTCTTAAAGACTGGGAAGACAATTAGACAGACGTATGATGAAATGCAAATTATTTTTGATGAACAGATCAAGAATCTATATGATCAGGACGAGATTCTGGTCGCCATAGAGTTCGAGCATAATAGGGACTGCCTAGTATTAATGGGTAACGAAGAATTAACAGCGAACCACTTTCATATATAGCATTGTACATCTATACTAAGAAGCATAGAAGTAGAATCATAGCTTCGGTTCGAAGTGTTGGTACGAAGCCTGAAATTCTAATTCGAAAATATTTACTTGGCTTCAAAGTGCTGTTTTGTGGGAGTGCCAAAATTAAAAAAGTAAAGATTCCCCCTCCTTGGTTTGTGTCTTCACGAACCAACATTATAAACCAAAAACCATTGCGATGCATGAAAAGTGTTTCGTGTGTACGCGAACCAAGGAATAGGGTTACTTCCCTTAATTGCGTTATATTATCTTCTTGCTTCACTTTCTACTTTATTTTTGTTTCCACTTATCAGACTTGTAATAATCAATCCTATCTGCTTTTTCTTTTTTCAATTCAGCAATTCGGTCTTTCAATAAATATCTAACCATATTGAAAGCTAAATCTTTTTTTTGGGTTACCCTTCTTAAGGGCGGTTCAATCTCTTCTCTTAAGAACCTAAAAAATACTTCTTCATCAGGAATAGATTTGAGCGTTTCGGATAACCGCTCTTTGTAAACTTCTCGCCAAATTTTGTTTAAGTGAAAAGTCTTCTCCATATAGTCGAATACTTTAGGCACGTCTGTTATCTGAAACACCTCCTGTAAATCTTGAGGTATGATGCTTATGAAGTCTGGTCTTGGTTTGGGCTTAAAGGACATAACCTCAACATTACTAAAATATTTAGTAATATGAAAAGTCTTAAATCAAGTAAGTATCCCGCTTCTAGGCGGGGCTGGCTCCGCCAAAGCTAATGCATCATACAACTCGTTACTCACTTACGTTCAAACGGCACACGGATTTGTGGCTTAAATGCTTAAAATTAGCCTAATTGAGCTGTTTTATTACTATTTGAAAGCTTAGTAAGCAAAATTGTTTATATGTATTTGCTTACATTTGGGCATGAACCAAGAACTAGAGATACTGAAAGGCATTCATCCAGGGATTATTTTGGATCGTAAAATCAAAGAGAGAAAACTCTCAAAGAGCCGCCTTGCCCTCATGATTAATGAATAAAATTATTTTTGATAAAAACTGAGATGCAGAAGCACAAGCGGGACGCTTGCGCTAGCTTTTGATGAGACGCAAAAGTTGGCCGGGCGAGCAACTCTAACGGAGGTTTAATAATTTCTTCAGAGTACCCGCATTGTAAAACTTTAAACCCATCTTTCAGCATCCCAGAGTGATGTCAAAAAAAGTGGTTCGTGAGGACGCGAACCAAGGTGTTGATCATTGACAACGAGTGTTATATGGCCAAATAAATAAACAAAATTGCTTATTTATTTGGCTATATTTACACCATGAATCAAGAGCTAGAAGTATTAAAGGGTATTCATCCTGGAATTATCTTGGATAGGAAGCTGAAAGAAAGAAAACTTTCAAAAGGACTTTTTGCTCTTTTAATAAATGAATACCCGCAAACCTTAGGTGCCATTACAAAGGGAAAACGGAACATGAATACTCCGCTCGCGTTGAAGATTGAGCAAGAGCTCAATCTAGCGGAGGGATTCTTTATGACCTTACAAATCTACTATGAGATTAAGCAAGAGAAAAATAAGCAATTGAAAAAATCACATCCCGATTTATCAAAACTAAGGAAAGGATTATTCTGGGATACAGATTTAGAGAAAATCGATTGGCATAGACAAAGGCGTGCTGTCATTCAACGGGTTTTTGAACGTGGGCAAAATGATGAGAAAGCAGAACTAACTCGTTTCTATGGTGATTCAGTAATCAAGCAATTCACTAAGAAACAAGATGAAGCACATGCGTGATACGTTATTCTGGAATACGGTAACCCCATTGCTTAAAACCACATTGAGCAAGCTGATGGACAGTGGTATATTTGATCAATTCAGGTTAGTGGGAGGTACTTCACTTAGCCTTCAACTTGGCCATCGCACTTCAGTTGACATTGATTTATTTACAGGCGCCAATTATGGCTCTATTAATTTTAGTGCTATCGATAACTTCTTGAGAGAATCATTCCCTTATGTTTCAGAGCCGCAGGCAGGAGTAATAGGAATGGGAAGATCATATCTTGTTGGCGAGGATAAGAATGAAACAGTTAAACTTGATTTGTATTATACGGATGCATTCATGCAACCTGCATTGGTAATTGGCTCTTATAGGTTAGCAACCATTGAAGAGATTATTGCAATGAAAATTGACATAGTGCAAAGAGGGGGAAGAAAAAAAGATTTTTGGGATTTGCATGAATTGTTGGATCAGTACTCTCCAAGTCAGATGATTGAGTTGCATAAAATAAGATACCCATATAATCACGAAGAGACCGAGATCAGATCAAATTTCATCAATTTCACAACTGCAGATGACGACTTCGATCCTATATGCCTAAAGGGAAAATATTGGGAGTTAATAAAGCTTGATACTATTCAGGCTTTACAGAAAGCCTGACACTACTATTTCTCTATATTTAAGTCCTAGTTTATTATTGGCCTCCGACCAATGGTGAGAATATTACGCGATTACTGACAAAAGTCCAAACGTAACGCTTGAACTATGTCAAAATTTTCCCTTTCTCTTCTATAACTGGTAGGTCGCTCAATTCCGTTCTTTACTAAAAACAAAATCGTTACTCTTCTTCGAAGCATGACAATTAAAACATTGTTGCTTGGCCAGGTTTTTAATGGTGCGTTCGGTTTTACTATTCTCCTTAAATTCTTCAAAACCCCAACCCCCAGTATCAGCATACGCAAGGCTGTCTTTTACCATCACATCCAAAATCCTTCTCTTCCCTTCACTTACGTCTGAATCTTTTTCAATGGCTTCCAGTACATCAAAAACGAACACAGCACCATCAGCGAAGTGATTGGTTTTATATCCCTCTACGGCTTTGGCATTGGCGTAAATATGATGGATGCCCCCAAAGCGTTCAAAGGCTGGGCTTTTAGGGCCGATGATGGCAGTCTTGATGTGCTTCCATTCGCGGTAGCCTTCTGGATAAGGAACTTCTTTTGTGGATTGAGAAAGCTGGGTAAATGAAACAAGACAAATCCCAATCGCTCCCACTACTAAAATTAGTTTGATTTTTTTCATAAGATTCAAAATTAGAGAATATTTCTACGTAGGAAAATTATTATGTGATAGCGAGAAAGGTCAATGCGTAGAATTTTTATTAACGGAAATATTTGATGGTTAGTGGAGACAATAAAAAAAACCTCTGCAGCCTTACCACAGAGGTTTCATTCTTGAGGTGGCAGACGTGTGGCCACAAACTTTAAAATCAGCATCCAGAATTTCTCGCCACAGCATACAATATATTGCCTGAAACATATAGCTTAAACACTCTTCCATTATTCACTGTCTTAATAAAAGTAAGCTTAAATTCTTTATCAACACTAGGATGAACAATGTTCCATGTTTTACCCATGTCAGATGACCGGAATATTCCATCTGGATGACCGCATACTAAATAGCTGCCCATTTGCTTGATCGATGAAATAGACGCAGAGGCCTGAAGTCCATCATCAATGGCTTTCCAGGTTTTTCCTTTATCCAATGAAATGTGTATCCTTCTAGATTTGGTTGTTGTGTTGTAGGATATAGCAGCAAATCCACCATGGATACGCTCCACAGCTATACCCACTCCCCCTTCGTTGATTACCGATTCCCAGTGTTTACCATTGTCGGTAGAACGCATAATGCCTCTTGGACTTGTGCCGATCAGAACTCCTTCTGACTCGACTACGCCCATGACCAAGCCTCCATTTTGCACATGGTTCCAGCTCAGTCCCTTGTCGACAGATTTGTAAAAACCGTCATCCCTTCCTACGAATACCACGCCATCAGATGTTTCAAAAACAGTTCGTATGCCATTTTTTTCCAAATTTGTATACATGGGCAACCAGTTTCCTGTAGCGGGTATTTTTCGATAAACTTGTCCGCCATAATTGTAGGCCATCACTCCAGAACGAATGAAGGCAATCGAAGCATATTGTAGACCGGGAATATTTTCCTTTTCCCACACGGGAGTTGTAAGATTACTCTTGCTGCTATACAATCCGTCTTTTATACGTAAGTAGACAGCTGACTCTCCGGCAAAAAAATCTTCAAGCGCTTGATTTTCAGGCAAACCCTGGCTAATGTCTTGCCATGTCTGTCCGCCATCTTTTGATTGCAAAATGACATTGGTTGCTGTTGGCTCTACGTCATTTGCCGAGGTGGAATTGGCAGTGTCGGAATTTAAGTTGTTTGTGGTAGTTGACGGTAGATAAGCCGGATTAGCTGAAAAGACACTCAACACACAAAACAAGAAAGTAAGATGTAAGTAACGCATAGTAGATTTGGTTTTTAAAGGTTTGCCGCTTGGTGAAGAAGCGGATTTCGAAGCACTAAACTGTCAACCCAGCACAAAATTTGGTGAATGTATTTCATAATTTGTTTACTTAGCAACCGCCTTTGCGAGGGGCACGTAGATAAATTATTTTACTATCTCGTTCAACATAGTCGCCCGCTACTATTGGGTAGGCATACTTGGGCGCGTACGATACGCTATGGCTTCTTATAATTATTTTGTCGTTAACCTTCAGGCTATGTAATGGCTCAAATTCATTGTTAAGATTCGGAATATTATTGCCTGACTTTTCTGGCCCAAAAGCAAGAATGTAATCGTCACCATTAATCCTTACCATCACTCCGAAACCTAATCTTGAACCTGGCGGAAGAGAAAGAGAGGTTACAACTCCCTCCATATTGGTAGAATCCCTAATGTACTTCTTTATTTTTGCAGCACCGGCAAGCACTTTTTTACCTGCAGGAGACGCTTCCCATTTTTTGTACATTATACCATCAGGGGAAGCCTCCCATTTTTTCAATTCGGCTTTCCTTTCAGCAGTAGAGAGAGGCTTTGGGATTGACTTTTTAGAAGTTTCATTTTTAGTTTCACGATTAGCAAGTACCAGTCCGCTTACCACAACCAGCGGTAAGATGAGCGCATAAATGATTTTTTTCATATTTTTTGTATGTTAATAGATAATATAGTTTTATCTTCTTTTTAAAGTTTATGCAGCAAAATTACTTTAATAGTCTTCATTGCAGCCGAAAAGCAAAAGCCCAAATGTTAAAGTCGTCAGTTTAATTTGTTTCACTTCTAATGTATGTTCGATTTCTAAGTGACGTCCTACAATGACATTAAACAAGGGAATGATATTTTATTGTTCATACAAGATTTGTTAACGATTTCTTAAAATGTTTCATAAGCAAAAATTATTTTAACTTCGCCTATTCAAACGTACGCAACCGCGTTGCCTTTTGCTGTAAATGAATTGTAAAAAGAAATGTAAATGAGTGTAAATTCTGCTTTGAAGGGCTTTTTTAACAACGGCTTGATGTTGAGACCCAGCATTGCCATTGTGATGCTTGCGATTTTCTTTATCGAATCGTCCTTCAAAAAACGTTCGGACCGCGACTTACTGGCAAAGCAAACGAACCTCATTGTCCGCCAAATTGGTCATCAGTTGCTGTTGCAGGCGGGCGACCCAACCTCACGTGTTTTGCCGGTTACCGAGATTAAAAAAGGTACGTTTCTGCTCAAGTTCGAAAATGAATTCGTTTTTAGCCACGACTCGCTCATGATGCTCACGCAACGGTTGCTCCCCAAAGAACAGTTCCATTCTGGCTACACCGTTACCGTACATGAATGCCTGAATGCTAGCATCGTCTTTGGATATCAGATCAATAATACCACACCAAACATCCTAGCCTGCAAAGGCAGAAGTCAACCCGCAGGCTGTTACACTATCGAAATTGTCCTTCCCGATTTGTATGAGAACGTAGAACTGAAGAAAGCGGACATCGACCAACTGATCGAAGAACGTAAATCAATTAAAGCTGATCCCCAGCAAGTCAATTCAAAATTTGAAGAACTTGAATCAATTAAAGTTGATCATAAGGAAGCCAATCCAAAACCCGAAGAACGCAAATCGTTTAACATTGATTCTCAGGAAGGCAATCAAAAATTGGAAGAATTTAAAACGACCATCTTCGGCTATCCATTACCCAATCTGGTTTATATCGCCATGCTGGTGTTGTTGGGTGTTACTTTTTTGATTGGGCGTTTTAGAAAACGTTTAGTGCCCGCACTATTGCAGAATCAAGACCACACCATTTTAAAAGAACCCGTTGAGGAATTGCCTACTCTAGGAAAATTTTTGTTTGATGTGAAGGATCAGCGTTTGTTATTGGGGAGTGAGGTGATTAGTCTCACAGACAAAGAATACAGAGTTCTCGAATTGCTCAACCAAAATTTCGGTGAACTGATTCCTCGCGAAACATTGATGCAGAAAATCTGGATCGATGAAGGGGTCATCACCGGTCGCAGTCTGGACATGTTTGTATCGAAACTTCGAAAGAAATTAAGCACTGATCCTGAGCTGAGAATTACGAATGTTCACGGGAAGGGGTATAAGCTGGAGGTAGCTGAAATATAGATTTTGAAAGATCACGGAGGAATACTGAACTTGGATATAGAAAAGGTTCACCTAAGCGAGGTGATGCCTTTTTCTGAAATTGGCAATGAGATCTGGAGTAAGGCCAATCAAGGGGCTTGTCAGAATCAAATGTTCTTTCAAATCCTTGGGGAGAGCATTGAGACTTGTATCATCATCAATAATGATAAAGTCATCTACTATATCATGGGTAGTGAACCATCCTAAAATTTCGTCCTTTCTTTTTTTGAAATCCAGATTTGGTTCTAGAGATGATAGCTTATCAATCTTAAGCCCTCTCCTTTCAAAAATTCCTTTCCACTGATTACTTGTAAATCTAGTCCGATGGGATGTAATAAGTATGATGGTTGTGTCATTAGAAATTAAACTTTTCAGTGCGTCAGTTGCTCTTTGAGTAAACATAGGAATTCCATCCTCCAAATTTTGAGGGGCTTTCCAGCTAGTAGCAGGAACCATTACACCGTCTATGTCTAAGAAAATCAACATATTTGTAAAGGTAAGAAAGTTATCTAAGTTTTTTCATAAGGTCATCTAAGGTCAAATCATTGTATCTAGCGTCCTGTTCGTTTAACATCCTTATCTTAGCATCTGTATCCCAGTCGTCATCAACCAATTTTACCAATTTCCAATCAACAGGCTCTTTTGCGGTGGTTTTTGGGCAAGGTACTTGATCTAAGTTATACCCTACCAGTAACGAAGCTAGATACCGATGATGTCCGTTCACAATTAGATTTTCATCAACACTAATGCTCGAGAACATTAAACCGATTGACATCTTCTTTGCTATTCTTTCTATGATTGGAAAACATAATCTTTCATGCGTTGAAATAAGCGTAAGCTTTTCGTTCTGCATCAATCGAATTAATTTGTCCTTCATTTGCATAAGAATTTTTAACAAAGGGTAAAAGCCTTTAAAGATACAATGAACCCTTAAAAATTGGAAATTGCTGACAGCAATATCCCACACCTTGGTTCGTGTCCCCACGAATCATGAGCGAATGTTAAAAAAAAGCGGCTCCTGACTGTACCACTTACAAGGATATTAGTCTGGCACAAAAAAGTTCTATTGCGTAACTCCTACTTAAATAAGCCTTAATTTTATACGATGCAAAATATAGCGCACGTTAATGATCAACTCAGCAGCAAGGATTTATTCGATGCCTTTAAGATGCAATTGGCAAAAGATTTTGAGCAGAGTAATTTTCAAGCAGATTTTATCAAAGACCTTGAACCAGACTATAACAGGATTC
>JBJXEB010000052.1:0-21204 GCA_046155095.1 Cyclobacteriaceae bacterium | reverse complement strand
CCCTTATAGTCTGGTAAATAATTTTTTATCGTTTTATTCACATCAATTTTTTTCTCTTCATATAATTGCATTAGGAGAACAGAAGTGAACAATTTTGTAATTGAAGCTATTTTATATTTCGTTTCATTCCTATTCGGAACTTTAAACTGAAAATTCGCTAACCCAAAACTTTTTTGATAACTAATTTTTGAATTTTGGTTTATGAGAATTGTGCCATTGAAATTGTTCTTTTTCGCAATGGAGTCAATAAAATTACTTACAGGCAACGATTGCCCAAATAAAACATTAGTTAATGCTAATAAAGTTAATAGCGATATTGTATTTTTCATTCCAGCAATGCAGTGATTTAATTGTTTCATGATATGGGTTTTCAGTTTAAATAAATAGCTTTTGCGAGTTGGTAATTAATTATGCTAATCCGTGATTTTTTATACTGGCGATTAAACCATTTTCAACTCCCACGCCACCTTCGGTATCGCATTCCACAATTCCTCACGCGTACTTTTAGAGTATTCCATTGCTTTCTTGCCGAGTGCGGTGATCTGAAAATATTTTTTCGGTCGGCCTGCGCGTTCTTCGGTGGCTTCGCCATCAAATGATTTGAGGTAGCCTTTGTCTTCTAGTCTTTTCAAAGCTGTTTGCAATGCTCCCACGCTTACCCCGCGCTTCAATCGCGCTTCAATTTCTTTTTTGATGGATACTCCGTACGCATCTTTGTATAGAATGCCCACGGTGAGCATCACCACTTCTTCAAATTCGCCTAATTGATATTTTTTCATTCCTTAAATGTTTAAACCTCCAAGGTTTTGTTGCTTAGAGAACAAACCTTGGAGGTTTGTTTCATCAGCAAATAATTAATTCCTAAATGTAGTATTAATAATTGTGCCAAAGGTGAAATTGCCTTAACCACATGAATTTGAGCTGTTGCACGAAGACTATCTGTTCGCAAACGAACACGGATATACAATTATGAACGCCTGGTGCCTACCAAGGAAATAGTCGAGACTCATTGCCCCTTAAACTTCTCAGGGTCAGTTGCTCTTTAAAAAGTTAGGCGGATGTAACTATTCTACCTTTAAGCTACTCACGGGATTGGCATTAGCTGCCTTAAAAGTTTGCAAACTTACCGTAAGGATAGAAACGATTGCAATTACCAGCAATGGAACGATGAACATCCAAGCATTCAACTCAATTCTGACTGCATAGCCTGATAGCCATTGCCTTACCAACAAAAAGGCCAACGGAATGGCAAGAACAGTTGCAAACAAAACCCATTTGATAAAATCTCGGGAGAGCAGTTGCACAATTTGAGCAACAGACCCGCCCAACACTTTTCGGATACCGATTTCTTTGGTGCGCTGAAGGATGGTAAATGAAGAAAGGCCAAACAAACCCAAGCAAGCAATCACAACTGCTATGATTGAAAATGCAGCCATCACCTTTCCAAATTGCGCATCGGCTTTGTATTGCTGATTGTATTTTTCGTCAAGAAAAAAATAACTGAATGGGCTTGATGGGAATAAGTTATCCCATTTGTCTTTTGCAAATTCTATGGTCCCTTTCATGTTGGTTGTCTTTACTTTCAGAGCAACATAACTTGAAAAGCCAGAATAGTATCGCAGCACCATAGGAACTTGTTTTTCTTTGGGCGACCTTTGATAAAAATTCTTTACCACTCCGATCACCGTTGACGGTTCTCCTGGCCATCTGGTATAATAGGTGATTTTTGAACCCACTGCTTGTTGTGGCGTTTGAAATCCAAGGGAAGCACATGCCTCTTCGTTAATGAGCACCAAATCCTGATTTTTCATTCCAGCCTCAAAATTTCGTCCCGCTATCAGTTTCATACCCAATGTGGAAATGAAATCAGCATCAATGGCATAGTGATAGTAATTGAAACTGCCTGAATTCTTATCCTTGCCTACTTGAAAAACACTTTGTGTTGTACCCATTTCATTCACGTTTGATCCTGGTATGGATTGCGATTGCGATATGGATTGGATGGAATGATCGCGAAGCAACTCTGTTTTAAAACTATGATACTTGCTTTGATAAACGGAATCTGCTTGATCCTTATCCGGTGCACGGAGAATAAGGGTTTGGCTAATATCCATGCCGAGATCATGGTTTTGCAAATGATTGATTTGTAAATAAACCGCACTCAAGCAGATAATCAAAACAGTAGTAGCAGTGAATTGAAATACTACCAACCCTTGACGCAACCATTGACCGTGAGTTGATGATCTGAACTTTCCTTTTAGCACAGTCACCGGATCGAAGGACGCCAACACCAAAGCCGGATATCCACCTGAAAAAACAATGCCGATAACTAAAACGATTAATAACGAATACCAAAATGAATTGTATTCAAAAATATTCATCAATGGCTGGCCAGTAAGCTCAAGGAAATACGGTAATCCGATTTTTATTAGGACAAGAGCGATCATTGCCGCAACTACATTGACCAAAATAGACTCCATCAAGAATTGAGTTACCAATTGAGAGCGGAGCGACCCCATTACTTTTCTCACCCCTACTTCACGTGCACGCTCCATTGCTTTGGCCGTTGATAGATTAATGTAATTGACCCATGCTAATCCGATAATGAATATGGCTATGATCAACAACGCATAAACAGTTCGGGCACTTCCATTCACATCGGGCTCAAATGTTTTGTTCGAATAGAGATGAATGTCTTTCATTGGCTCCGCTGAAAAGCGATCATCATTAATCTTATTTTTCAGTGAAATGGATAGGTCCTTCAGTTTACCGTTGAACACCTTCGCATCGGTGCCCGGGGTCATCAATAGATACGTAAACTCATTGTTCCCGCTGTCCCATGAATGATCTGTATAATTCTTATTAATTTTTGGATAGGTGATGTGGGAAAGAAGAAAGTCAAACTTGAGGTGCGTATTTGCAGGAACGTCTTCAATCACAGCAGCAATTTTGTAAAGGTCGCCCACAGCTTCCAGCGATTCGTTTACCACATCTGCTCGGCCAAAATATTTTTGTGCCGTGCTTTTCGTAATTACAGCTTGATTTGGTTTGGATAATGAGCCTAGTAAGCTGCCATACAGAGGCTTGAATGAAAAAATGGTGAACACCGAAGAGTCGGCAAAGTAGCTTCGTTCCTCCAGGAATTTTTGTTCTCCGATTTTTACCCGCGTGTTGTCATTGTTCATCAACCGTACAAAATCAACCACCTCTGGCATTTTCTCCTTAGCCAACGAACCAAATGGAGCATACATTTCACAATCCGTCATCAAAAATTCACCATTCTTGTAGAGGTCAAGTGTGACTCGAAAAATATTGTCTCCGTTTTTATGAAAGTCCTCATAGCTCCTTTCAAACCGAACATAGCTCAACAAAAACAAAAAGCAAGTGATACCCAATACCAATCCACCAATGTTAATAGCAGAATACCCTTTATTGCGGAGAAGATTCCTCCACCCAATTTTAAAATAGCTTTGAAACATATCGTAGTTGTTTAAGTTTATCAATCTTGATTTCCTGACCGCAAATGGCCTGATGTAGTTGATTACTTCATACCAATAATTTGCTTTTGCTTTGAAGAAAGATTTATTTTTTACATCCGAATAAAATTTCTCCTCCAAGTCACCGCGCACTTCTTCCACCAAGTCATCTCGGAGAAAACGAGTGAGGAGGCGTTGGGCAAGTTTAGGGGGTGTTGTCATTTATTCTGATTTCAAACTGTTTGCCGGATTTGCCACAGCTGCCTTTATAGACTGAACCCCAATTGTCAATATCGCAATCAATACAGATGAAGTTCCAGCCACGGCAAACACCCACCAACTTACATTTACATGATAGGCAAAGCTTTGAAGCCATTGCTTCATCACATAGTATCCAATGGGAGAAGCAATAGCAAAAGAGATAATTACCAACTTTAAAAAATCTTTGGACAACAACATCACAATCTGCGATATGCTTGAGCCTAACACCTTGCGAATACCGATTTCTTTCACACGTTGTTCGGCTGTGAAACTCGCCAGTCCAAAAAGCCCGAGGCAGGCAATAACTATAGCAATGAGAGTAAAGTAACTGATGAGTTGTAGCGTGAATTCTTCCTTTTCATAATTCCGTTGAAAGTCCTGATCCAAAAAAGAATAAGCAAAAGGGGAGTTAGGGTTGATTTTTTTCCAAGTTTTTTGAATAGTCTCTACCAATCCAGAATAATCACTGGTCTTTACGTTTAGAATCAAGAAAAAATTCGGCCCGCTAAAAATAGGAGCAACCGTTAACGTCAATGGTTTTATTTTTTGGTGAAGACTTTGAAAATGATAATCCTTCACCACACCAATGATGGTCATCGTGTGTGTGGTGGCTTCTAATTCAAAATAAACTCTCTTGCCTACAGCATTATCCAAGGTATAACCTAGCTTGTTAATGGCGGTTTCATTTAAAATCACATTGTTATGATCGTTTGCAAATTCTTTGGAAAATCCTCGCCCTCGTAAGAGTTGGATCCCCAATGTTTCGATATAGCCAGGCTCTGCATAGGTGGTATGGATATCTACGTTCTCCGTTGCCGATTTCCCTTCACCGTAAAAAAGCATACTCGTAACACTTTGAATACCGGGGTAATCACCACCTTTTGCCGCAGCAATAATTTGAGATTGATTAAGTAGTTCATCGGTCAGCGTATTGCCGCTCCTTTTCGATTCACTGGTTTGTAGAGGTAGAATGATTTTTTGGCTTTTGTCAAATCCTAAACGTTCACTGGCCAAGTAATTCATTTGCTGCCCTATCACAATTGCCCCTACTATCAGTACGGTAGAAATAGCGAACTGGAATATGACGAGCCCTTTACGAATGGATACCGCTGATAGGGTGTTAATCAGTTTTCCCTTCAGCACTGCAACGGGCTTAAAAGAAGATAAATAGAAAGCTGGGTATACTCCTGACAATAGACCGGTTGATAGAGTTAACAAAATCAACCAACTATAAAAATGAGGCACTTGTGTCAGCGATAGTTCTTTATTAGTAAGCTGATTAAAAAAGGGAAGAGATACTTGGATAAGTAAAAAAGCAAGTGCCAATGCCAGTCCGCTCATCAGTAATGATTCGCTCAAGAACTGGCTGATGAGAGAGCTTCTTCCTGCACCCACCACTCTTCTTAAACCTACTTCCTTGGCTCTCTTTTCGCTACATGCTGTACTTAAATTCATAAAGTTTATGCATGCAATCAAAAGCAAAAATGCGGCAATAGAGGTGAAGATGTAGAGGTATTTCATGTTTCCGTTGGCCGCCACTTCATAACCAAAGTTTGAATGAAGATAAATATCTTTTAGAGGCTGAATAAAAAGTTCGGGTGTGAAACCTGCTGCCTTAAAATCCTCTCCACTATTTCGTTTCAAAAAATCACTGAGTTTGCTTTCAAAAGCCTGGAGACTGGTTCCCTCTTTCAATTTTACGTAAGTGTGGAATATACTGTTCGATGACCAGCCCGTTTGCATTTTTACCCATCCGCCCACATCGCCATTGTGCATAGAGAGCAAAAGATTGGCGGAGATATGAGATTTGTTCTTGGTATTTTTAAATACTCCTTTTATCGTGTAATTAAATTCACCAAAAGAAAGACCTACTTTCAATACACTGTCAATCGGATTTTCATTTCCAAAAAATTTAGTGGCAAGCTGTTCAGAGATAACAATAGAGTTGGGCTCGTTTAGTGCCGTGCGGATATCTCCGTATTTAAAATCGTAACTAAATAGTTGAAAGAAGGTAGAATCAACATAGTAGCCGTTGGTTTCAAAAAATTGTTTGTTGCTCTGTTCATCCTTTAGCAAAATTTTCTCCGCTCCTGGAAAACGTAAAAGCCGAGCGGCTTGCTCTACTTCAGGAAAATCTTTTTTCAAGCTCTCTGCCATAGGAGCCACGGTGGCTACCCATTTTTCACCTCTTGCCTCTTCAGCAATTCGATAGACTCTATTTCCGTCTAAATGGTGCTTATCATAACTCATCTCATCCACCACATAGAGCATAATCAGAACACAAGCAGTCATGCCCATTGCCAAACCAAAAATATTGATGAAAGAAAAACCCTTGTTGTGCAATAGATTTCTCCATCCAATTTTAAAATAGCTTTGAAACATATCGTATTGGTTTAAATGTGATGCCTTTGATTTTTGAATGGCAAAAGGCCTCAGATAATTTAAAACTTGATACCAATAATTAATTTTTGATTTGAATGTAGATTTATTTTTCAAATCAGTATAGAATTTCTCATCTAAATCACCACGCACTTCTTCGGCCAAATCGTTTCGCAAAAAACGAGTGAGCAATCTAGTAGCAAGTGAAGGTGGTATCTTTTTGGGCTTTGGTCTCATCTCTCTTATTCATAGCGTAAGGCTTTCACCGGGTTGGCTCGTGCTGAGCGCAGGGTATGATAACTGATGGTAAGCAACCCTATGAGCAATGCTAAAAAACCGCCCGCCACAAACAATAGCAAGTTAATATTGATTCTATAGGCAAAGCTCTCCAACCAACGATGCAACCCATAGTAAGTTATCGGGCTGACAATCAGAAACGCCAGCGCAATGAGCATGGCAAAATTTCGCGATAACAGAATGGTGATTTGACTTTCTGTAGCACCCAATACTTTTCTCACACCAATTTCTTTTGTCTTCTTCTCAATCGTAATGGCTGCCAACCCAAACAAACCAATACACGAAATCAAGATAGCCAGTCCTGCCATGATGGCTACTACTGAACTCATTTGCTTATCTGATCGATATAGTTCATCAAAATGGGCATCCAAAAAAGAATAGTCGAATGGATACGATGGCACTAATTCATCCCATACTTTTTTTACAGCTGCTATCCCCTCCTCCGTGCGGCCTTTCTCTATCTTAATAGACATTTCGCTATATCCCCACTCAGGATGTACTACCAACTCAAGTGTATTTACTTTATAATGAAGCGAGTTGAAATTAAAATCTTTCACCACGCCAATGATTGTCCCTAGTGAATCATTGTGATACCACCCGTGCCCGGCTTTCGTACCTATTGTTTCTTTTAATTTTAGTTCCTTAGCAAGCGATTCGTTGATAACAAATGCCATTCCCTTGTCCGTTGGATTATCTTTTGAGAACCCGCGACCTTCTGTCACTTCTATGCCATATACATTAAGATAATCGTAATCCACATTGACATTGGATGGCGTCATTCCTACCACTCCTGTATCTGCTTTTACTTTAAATCCCCACTGATGAAAGTTGTTGCCCAAACGTTGGCCGCTAGCGGTTACTCCTTTTATCACGGATTGTTTCTGTAATTCTTTTTTTATCGTTTCAAATTTCTCGTTGGCTTCGTTATTCATGTTCACTAGCATCATTTGATCCTTGTCAAAACCAATATCAGATTCCTTCATAAACGACAACTGTTGAATAACTATTAGTGTACTCACTATCATGGCGATGGCCAACCCGAATTGAATGACAACTAATCCGCTCCTCAGCAACGATTTTCCCTCACCTTTGCTGCCCCCCTTTAACACTCGCGCCATATTAAATGAGGTCATATAAAATGAAGGGTAAATACCTGTGAGTATACCCAATAGCAGAGTGCCCGCTAACACTACTAGTAGCTGCCATGTATTTTGAAAGAGCGGAAGAATGGTAAGCTTTCGTCCGATCAGATCGTTGAGGATAGGAACGAAAAGAATGTCCAATAACAAAGCTACTACCAAGGCAAAGCCTGCTAACATCACCGACTCAAAAATAAACTGACCAAATAATTGAATTTTTTTTGCCCCCACTGTCTTTCTCACTCCAATCTCTTTCCATCGATGTGAGGCTCGAGCAGTAGTGAGGTTCATAAAATTAACTGCTGCTATCAAAAGAATGAAGGCCGCTATGATATAGAATATGGTGAGATAAGAACCATTAAACTTTCGGTAGTTAATATAATCATGTTCAATATCATTAGACGATAAGTGTACTTCATTGAGAGGTTGCAAGAACAGTTTGTAGTAATTATTGATTTCGGGGTCGTCAATATGACGTGAAAGAAAAGCAGGGAACTTCTCTTCCATTGATTGGATGTTGGCGTTGGGTTGAAGGAATAAGTACGTTGTCATCCAGTTAGATCCCCATTGCTCATTAAAATCTTTTTGACTGCTGGTATAAGTGACCATCGATAACAAAGCTTCAAATTGAATGTGCGAATTCTCAGGAATGTCTTTCAGTATTCCGGTGATCTGAAAATCCTTTCCATCCCATGTAACTGTATTATTGATGGCTTCGGAAGTACTTTTAAAAAATTTCAGTGCAGTCCTTTCTGTGAGCAAGATGGTTTGAGGTCGATCTAAACATGTATTGAAATCACCATGAACCAATGGAAAATCAAACACGTCAAAAAAAGTACTGTCCACCACCATAACATTATCAATCAATTGCTTGGTGTCGTCCTTCCTAACTAGTTGCTTTCCGCGCGGCCAAAACCGTACGAACGATTGAACTTCAGGAAAATCTCTTTTGAGTGCTGGCCCCATACCCGGCATAGAGAGGGCTACTTTTTGCTCATTAGTACCAGTAAATTTTTGCACCTCGTCTAATCGATAGATGTTTTTATTTTTGGAATGAAATGCATCAAAGCTTCGCTCGTCTGATACAAATAAGTAGATAACCACACAAGCTGCCAGCCCAACGGCCAGACTAAACACGTTGATAAACGAAATCATCTTATGCTTAAAGATGTTTCGCGTGCCAATTTTGAAATAATTTTTAAGTAAGTGATTGCTCATAACTTCAACTTGATTTAGTTTTTTGATTGCAAAAGGACGCAGGTAGTTCAATGTTTGAAACCAATAATTCATTCCTGCCTTAAGGGCAGATTTCTTTTTTAAGTCTGAATAAAATTTCTCCTCTAAGTCACCACGTACTTCTTCGGCCAAGTCGCTGCGCAGAAAACTTTTGAGTAATCGCGTAGCGAGTGGAGGTGGTGCGATTTCTTTTTTCATAATAAGATTTTAATTTGTTTCTGATTCCTTGTACAGGGACCTGAAACCAGAAAACTAGAAACTAGTAACTGAGTTTCGCTACAGCAAAACCAGGAAACTGATCCCACAATGATTGTTTGAATTCTTTTGCAGTTGCTAAGGTCTTCTTTCCATAGGCGGTGATGGTATAAATCCGCTTTCGTCTCCCTCCTCTTTCGGCTGTGGATTTTCCCATCTCCGATTTTAAAAATCCTTTTTCTTCTAATCGCGTGAGGGTGGAATGTACTGCTCCAATGGATACGGAGCGGCCAGTTTGTGATTCAAACTCCTCTGCCACTTTGAATGCATAGGCTTCTTCGCCTAAGATTCCCGTCAGCAGCAAGATCACTTCTTCAAATTCGCCAAGCTTTGTTTCTATCATATCATACTAAATTGTAGAGCTAATATACGAAGAAAATCTTTATTTGTTCTACTATTTAGTGAGAAATGGTGAAAAAGAAGGTTCGAAGTTGAAAATTGGAGGCTGGAGTTGGAAATTTTGAACCACATAGGAAGATAGAAACATAGAAGTGGACACATAGAAACAACGGGCATATGTTAAGCCTATGTTGTCTATGCGGTTCAAAACCTTACGCTACACTTCAAACAACGATAACTGATCTTGATTCTTTTTGCGCGCTTGTTTAGCAGGATTGTATTGGGCTGAGGGTGTGTCTCCAATTTGATAAATAGCTGATTCTTCTTTGCGCGAAGCAACAATTATTTGAGTCGAGCAAGCCACGGAATTAAATAGCTCTTCCACAATTTCGACTCTATTATTATTCTTAGATAAGTGCGACAGAATCAAATGGCTCATAAAGGGTGGCCGATGATTTAAAAACAATTGCAGGGCTTCTTTATTTGATAAGTGACCTTCGCCTCCGCGGATTCTATTTTTGAGATGCAATGGATAGCCTCCATTCTGTAACATATCTTCATCATAATTGGATTCTAAAAATGCAGCATGGCACAATTGAAAACTAGTAATGACATCTTCACTCACACGACCGATGTCTGTAAACACGCCCACGTTTACGCCCCCACTAGAAACCACAAAGCTATGTGGATCATTGGCATCGTGAAAACGAGGAGATGCAGTAATGGTAAGAGTACCTATGCGAATCGGTTCATAAGCAGCAAAGTGAACAGCCACGCTTTCGCTCCATTCTAGCATCTGATTCTTTCTTGTCTTTTGGGTAACGTAGATCGGGATAGAAAATTTTTTCACTAGTTTATGAAGACCGCTAATGTGGTCAGCATGTTCATGCGTGATAAAAATCGCCTTCACCTTTTTCATGGAAAGCTCCAATCTCTTCATTCGCCTTTCCGTTTCACGACATGAAATTCCTGCATCCACCAATACAGCTTCTTCCTTATTGCCTATGTAATAGCAGTTGCCGTTGCTACCTGAGTTTAATGATGCTATAACTAATGACATACTGAATGCGAAGGTAGGAAAAATACAGTTGTGCCACGGCTATGAGTCGCGGCACAACTTCTTTTAACAGTAATTTTATTTTGATCTTCGAGGATAAAGATCGAGGTGGAGATTTAGGATTTTACTCCTACGACCAACTAGCTGGCTTTATATTTTTCGCAGCCCTTAAAATATCAATGCGACTGATCTGCCCAATCAATACACCGTTTTCAACCACAGGCAATCTTCTAATGGGCGTACCTAAAAATTCAGTAGCGGCCTCCACCACATCACTCTCTGGCGACAGTGTCTTCACTTGTTTGGTCATATAGTCGGAAACTTTAGGTGAGTCGTAAGGCAAATTGTGATAGGCCTGATCTACGATGATCCGCAGGCAATCTCGTTCAGAAATAATTCCTACCAATTTTCGGTGTTCGTCCAATACAGGTGCACCCGAAATTCTTTTTTCAATGATAATGTCAATCACGTCATTGATCAACTGATCAGGGCTGAATGTGACTAGCTTCGCAATTGGTACCATGTACTTTACTACCGATTCGTACTTCGGTAATTCCGCATTCATTTCCTCTTTGGTCTTCATGTTGGGTGTGAAATTCATAGTAGGTTTTGTTTGGTGGGATAGGAAATGTATGAAATATTGAGGAGAAATAAAAGAGCGCATGCAGCATTCAAACGCAGGCATATCAATAGTTGGTTATTTGGCTCAGGAGACATATACTATTACAAGGTTGAACCAAGATTGAAATGCCCGCGTGAGCGATAGGAGCGGAAAGCCCGCACCCCGATCGCTTGTGTGTTGGAATGTGTGCATCGGGGGAGGACTTGTAGCGGATAGCGCGACCCGCCACAAGCGGGGCACGCCCAAAAATTATTTTTTAAACTTATTCATCAACATTGCCATCTTCGCTTCCATACTTTCCTCTGGCACACTTTGCTTGGTTTGTTGCTTGGGTCTTTCCGTTCTTGCAGCTGGTTGCAATCTTGGTTTCTCCTTTTGTTCAGTTGTCTTTGTAATACCGCCACCGAATGGATCGGTCTTCAATGACAAGGCAATGCGCTTACGCGGAATATCCACTTCCACCACCGTCACTTTTACTTTTTGCTGCACGGCCACTGCTTGGTTGGCGTCTTTCACAAATCGATCAGAAAGATGGCTAATATGCACGAGGCCATCTTGATGCACACCCACATCTACGAACGCTCCAAAGTTGGTTACGTTGGTAACAATGCCAGGCAGCACCATGCCCACTTTCAAGTCTTTGATTTCGTTTACGCCTTCTTGAAAGTTGAACTGTTCAAATTTTTCGCGCGGGTCACGACCCGGTTTTTCAAGCTCCAATAAAATGTCGGTGAGTGTTGGCAAGCCAACGGTATCGCTCACATATTTTTTTAGGTCGAGTTGCTTTCGCAAGTCGGCACTCGTCATCAAATCTTTTACAGTGCAGCCTAAATCTTTCGCGAATTTTTCTACCAGTTCATACCGCTCGGGGTGTACGGCACTGGCATCCAATGGATTTTTTGCATCGCTAATGCGCAAGAAACCCGCACACTGTTCAAAGGCTTTGTCGCCAAGGCGCGGGATTTTATGCAACTCACTTCGTTCCTTAAATGCTCCGTGCTGATTGCGATACTCTACAATACCTTTTGCCAACTGCGGGCCGAGGCCTGAAACATACGAGAGCAATTCTTTACTTGCTGTGTTCACCTCCACTCCCACCGAGTTCACACAACTCATTACTACATCATCAAGCCCCGCTTTTAATTTGGTTTGATCAACATCATGTTGGTACTGCCCCACTCCTATCGACTTCGCATCGATCTTCACCAACTCTGCCAACGGGTCGGTCAATCTTCTTCCGATAGAAACCGCACCGCGCACCGTCACATCATGATCGGGAAATTCTTCGCGCGCCACATCTGATGCCGAGTAAACAGAAGCACCGCTCTCGTTCACCATTACAATTAAAATTTCTTTCGGCAAGCCAATACTTTTCACAAATGCTTCCGTCTCGCGACTGGCCGTGCCGTTGCCAATGGCGATGGCTTCTATTTTAAAACGATCACACAATCCCAACACAATAGTTGCGGATTGAGTTGTTTGTCGTTGTGGCTCTAGCGGATAAATGACCGTATTGAAAAGCAACTCTCCCTGCGCACCAAGGCACACTAATTTTATTCCACTGCGAAAACCAGGGTCGAGGGCGAGTACTCGCTTCTGCCCAAGTGGCGAGGCCAACAATAATTTTTTAAGATTGGATGCAAAAACTTTTATCGCCTCTGCATCAGCTTGTAGCTTTGTTTCCACGCGCACTTCACTTTCCAGCGTTGGCTTTAGCAATCGCTTGTAGCAATCTTTGATGGCGAGGCTCACTTGCTCGCCCACAGGCGAAGTAGTTTTTATAAATTGCTTTTCTAATTTTTGAATGGCCAATTCTTCAGTAGGTGCTATATCGAGCATGATAAATCCTTCTTTCTCTGCCCTACGCATAGCCAACAATCGGTGTGAAGGAGTTTTTTTAATCGGCTCCTTCCAATCAAAATAGTCTTTGAACTTTTGTGCTTCCTCGTTTTCCGCTTTTGATTTTACTACCGAAGCCTGAATGATCCCATCTTGCCAAAATAAATCACGGATATTTTTTCGCGCTTCTTGGTTTTCGCTCACCCACTCGGCTATGATGTCGCGCGCGCCTTCGAGGGCTTCTTGCGTGGTGGTTACGCCCAACTCTATATTAATATAAGTAGAAGCAGTATTTTCTAAATCCAATTTGCCTTGCTCAAAGATGCTGAGTGCCAGAGTTTCCAATCCTTTTTCTTTGGCAATGCTGGCGCGCGTCTTGCGCTTGGGCTTGTAAGGAAGGTAAATATCCTCTAATGCAGCCATCGTTTCTGCGTCTTCAATAGCTTTCGCCAATGCAGGTGTGAGCTTCTCTTGCTTGTCGATGGATTTTAATATCGCCTCCTTGCGTTTGTCCAACTCCATCAACTGCTCGTGCCGATCGCGGATGGCCGCCAATACTACTTCATCCAAACTCCCCGTCAATTCTTTTCTGTAACGTGCCATGAAAGGGATTGTGGCTCCCTCGGTCAACATTTCTATTACTACTTCCACCTGATGAGGTGTGATGTTCAATTCAGAGGCAATGCGTTGGATGTTTTTTTCCATTAATTGTGATTGGGAGTGTTAACTATAAACTTGATTTCACTATCATCATTTTTAAAAATATGCAGCCTGTCCGCGCGAAGCTCAGCGGCCACCGGCTATCCGTTGCAAGTCCGGCCGACACACCGTCCACGCGCGGAGTTCATCCCGAGCACAGCCTCGGGAGGCTTTCCACTACTATCCCTGGCCGACCGCAACGCACAAAACGCGTTTGTTAAAATTAAAACGAGCGGCAAAAATAAGATTGGAATTGAGGAGTTAAAGGTTTTTAGATTAATTTATTTATGAAAACTTTGAACTACATAGAAGCATAGGTGCATAGGAATGCACGCATAGATAACAGCAAAGTCACAGTATTCAGATATCCTTGGTTAGTACCGTTCGGCCAGGGATGGAGGCATTGTTGGAGCCCGAAATGGAGTGTGCGTGAGGTGGCGACTGCCGACAGCCCGGTGGCCTTGCGCCTCGCTTGGCCAGGCCGCCAAACATAAAAAAGTTCGAGGGCTTCTTATCAATCCAAAAATCAAAGTATATTCACAAAAAATATTCTATCATGATGTTTTCAAAATTTACATTCTATCGGTTTGTGTCGATCTCGTTGTTTCTATTTCTCGCAGCCATTTCTTCTTATGCACAAAAAGAGAAGCGTGAGTTCTACGAAATAAAAACGTACAAGCTGAAAGATAAAAATCAGGAAGTGGTGGTAGATGCGTTTCTCAAGAATGCATATTTGCCTGTGCTGCACCAAGCGGGCGTTAAAAAGGTGGGCGTGTTCAAACCATTGGAAACGGACTCCATATTTGGCAAACGTATTGTTGTTTTGATTCCATATAATTCCCTGGAACAGTTTGCAAAAATCACTGACTTGCTCGTTGCCGATAAGCAATTTAATTTGAACGGGAAAGAATACTTGGATGCTGTTTACACGAATCCACCTTACGAGCGCATCGAATCAGTTTTGCTTCGTGCGTTCACTGGCATGACGCAAATGGAAGTGCCCGCATTGACGGGGCCACGAGCGGAAAGGATTTATGAGCTGCGCAGTTATGAAAGTGCCACCGAAAAAATTTATAGGAATAAAGTGCAGATGTTCAACCAAGGTGATGAAGTGGGGTTGTTCAAAAGATTGGGATTCAATGCTGTCTTTTATGCGGATGTAATTTCAGGAAATCAAATGCCCAACCTCATGTACATGACCACTTTCGCTAATCAAGCCTCGCACGATGCGCATTGGAAATCATTTGTGGATGATCCGTATTGGAAAAAACTTTCGGCCATGCCCGAGTATCAGCATAATGTTTCTAAAAATACTATTTTATTGCTGCGACCTACGGAGTATTCGGATTATTGAGAAGTATTGCCACAGATTCACAGAAAAAATAAAAATTCATGGCAACGCTTGCCTCTCCTGTAGGCAGTGAAGCACGGAAAAATTCATCCATGCCGTACGGCAAAAGCCACACCACAGAAACTCCAGCTTACCTTAGCGGGAGAAAAAAATCGTTTGCAGAAAAGGTTTTTTACTTCCATATTGAACCCTATTACCTTAAAACTTAAAACCATGAATCAACCTAATATAAAAACCTCTAGTCTATTTTGGGCCAGTTGTATGTCGCTATTGGTCACTTCACTTTCTTTTGGAATACGCGCGGGCATTTTAAATCGACTGGGTGTTGAGTTTAATCTCAACGCACAACAACTTGCCACCATTACTGCCACTGTGTTTTGGGGATTTCCCCTTGCTGTGGTGATTGGCGGTTTCATTGTGGACATTATTGGCATGAAGCGTCTCTTGGTTATGGCATTTGCGTTTCATCTATTAGGTATTGTACTTACTATTTTTGCCAATGGTTATTGGTCCTTGTTTCTATCCACATTGCTAATCGGTATTGCCAACGGAACGGTAGAGGCTGCTTGCAATCCGTTGGTTGCTACATTATATAAAGACAACAAGACCACAAAGCTCAATCATTTTCACTTGTGGTTCCCCGGTGGAATTGTGATCGGCACGTTGGTGGTGATGCTGTTTGATCAGTTAGGGCTTAGTTGGCAAATGCAGGTTGCTACCATGCTCATCCCAACAGTTGCATACGGTTATCTTTTCTCTAAACTTGATTTCCCCGTTACAGAGCGTGTGGCGTCTGGAGTTTCTACAGGAGAGATGTACAAATCCGTGTTGAGTCCTCTCTTCATTTTCATGTTCATCTGTATGTTTGGCACAGCCATCACAGAGTTGTTCACCAATCAATGGGTAGGATTGCTACTTTCAAAAGCTTCGAGCAATGCCTTGCTTTTGCTCACTATCACTACTGGTATCATGGTGATTGGGCGCGCATTTGCAGAGCCAATTGTACACCGCTTCGCGCCACAAGGAGTATTGTTTGCTTCGGCTGTTTTAGCTGCGCTTGGTTTGTACATGATGGCTACAGTTTCCGGCAATATGTTGTTAGTAGCTGCATTGCTTTTTGGAATTGGTGTTTGTTATTTCTGGCCTACCATGCTTGGCTTTGTTTCAGAAAATATTCCTAAGTCGGGCGCAGTAGGCATGAACCTGATGGGTGGCGCGGGTATGTTTGCCGTTGCTGTTTACACTTATTTTATGGGAGGCGTGTATGATGGCATCATAGCCAAAAATTTACCAGAGGGCGCAGACCTAAAAGCATATCAAGCAGCAGCGGGCGGCACACCTGAGGCAACCGCTTTCGCGAATGCGCAATTGATAGCTGGACCCGATGTGATCAACACTACACTTGTCATTCCAATTATGCTGATTGTAGCATTTGGTGGGTTGGTGTTTTATATGAGAGGAAAGAAGGTGGCATAGATAAGCACCACTTGCTGGCGCGCGTTTGCAACGCGTGCCGCTCCTCGGCAATTTGTAACTTTGGATTAGCCGGCTCGGTTGGTTGAAAGATTAAATCACGTGGGAACGCGTTGCAAATGCGCTCCAGCTACGGGGAAAAGGATAATACCGAAAGAAATACGGATTCCTATTAAAAGAAGTTTTAATACTGCTCATACCAATCAAACCTATTTTTAACAATGTTTGATTTTTCTTTCTTCATATAATTCAAGAATGAGTTGACAACAGGGGAATGGTTCTTTCCTCTCAGCCAAATCAAACTCCAAACGGTTTTGATGGGCAACCCTTTCACGGGTACGATTTGTAGGTCGCCATCGTGCAATTCATTTTTTATTCCTATCAAGGGCATGATGGAGTAACCAAGACCTGCCAATACCGCTTGCTTCACAGCTTCATTAGAAGTCAGCTCCATTTTTTTTACCACGGGTATTTTGTTGTGCTCAATAAAGTATTCCATGGTTTGCCGTGTGCCAGAACCTCTCTCTCTATAAATAAGAGGCAACTCCTTAAAAATCTCCTTCGTGTAAACTGATGTTTTAAACTTTTGCTCGGCATTGCCCACCAAATACAATTTGTTTTGAAGCAAATCCAATTTCTCCACTTGCAATGTTTTGGGTAGAATAGATACCAGTGAAAAATCCACTTCATTGTTTTCTAAACTTTGCACTACCTGTGCCTTGTTAGTTACATCCATCAACAACTCGATGCCGGGGTGTTGCCTTATAAAATCAGAAAGAAAATAGGGCATTACATATTTTCCTGTTGAAACGATGGAGATTTTCAACCGGCCTGTCAATTGACCTTTGTGTGCCAATGTTTTGTTGTGGATGGTGTATGCTTGATTTAAAATGTTTTCAGCTAGTTCGGCAATCTCTCTTCCAAAATCAGTGATATAAATTTTTCTGCCCACTACTTCCGTCAAGCGAATATCGAATTGATCTTGAAATTTTTTAAGCTGGATGGAGACGGCTGGTTGCGTCAGGTGCAACTCTTCAGATGCCTTGGTAACACTTAGTGTCTGGGTGACTTTCAGGAATATCTGCAATTGGCTTAATGTATAGTTCATAAATTATTTTTATGTATTTCATTAGAAAGATAAATAAAAAAGTATGAATAGCAATACTCAATTTTGTGCGATGAAAAATTAGAAGCCACAGATTCACTGATTAACCCTCAAAAATTATTTAAAATCTATGACATTAAAATAAATACAACTATGAAACATCAATCAACACTACTCCTAATTCTTCTACTAAGTATTTCAACTGCATACAGCCAAACGAAGATCACGCCCGATGAGGCACTCCTTCGCTTGAAGGAAGGCAATCAACGTTTCATCAATGGCAAATCCACCAAGCCGCGTCAAGATTTTAATCGGATAAAGGAAGTAGCGGCTGCACAGTATCCATTTGCAACCATTATTGGCTGCTCAGACTCCCGCGTGCCAAATGAAATTATTTTTGATCAAGGGCTAGGCGATCTTTTTATTGTTCGCACCGCAGGGCAAGTATCAAGTTATGCATCGTGGGGAAGCATAGAATTTGCAGAAGAAGTATTAGGAACAAAATTGATTGTGGTGCTGGGGCATACGCAATGCGGAGCTGTGAACGCTGCTGTAAATTTACCCGAAGTGCCAGGTCACATTATCACGTTGATCAATGCCATAAAGCCAGCCGTAGAAAAAGCGAAAAAATCTGAACCTAAAAATTTATTGGATGCAGCCATTCGCGAAAATGTGGCGATGCAAGTAGAACAATTGAAAGGCTTAGAGCCAGTACTCGCCAAACGGGTGCGAGAAGGTTCGATCAAGATCATCGGTGGATTGTACGATTTACATACAGGCAAAATAGAGTTTTTTGAGTGATCTAACTTCAAGGAACTAAGCGAAGGCAGATAAATCTAAAATCATAAATCTTAAATCTTAAATCTCACATGCTCACAAGTATTCTATCCCCCATGGTGCTTGCCTTTTTGTTGGGCATCATTGCTTCACGCATCAAAAGCGATCTAAAGTTTCCCGACTCGCTCTACCAATCGCTTACGATCTATTTATTGATCGCCATTGGTATGAAGGGCGGTTACAAATTATCGCTCGCTACTTTTTCAGAAGTATTTCAACCCGCGATGGTGGCCATCGGGCTATGTTGCTCCATCCCACTATGGACATACTGGCTCATGCGCAGGGCAGGAAAATTTGATGTCTATAATTCTGCCGCGTTGGCCGCTCACTACGGGTCTGTCTCGGCTGTTACATTCAGTGCAGCATTGGCCTTTCACGAAAGTTTACAAATTCCGTTTGAAGGTTTCATGCCGAGTATGCTCGCGATGATGGAGATACCCGCCATCTTGATTGGCATTTCGCTGGCGCGGATCAACGCACCAATGAGTGATAACAAAGAACAAGTGCCCCTCAAAGAAGTAGCGCGCGAACTATTCGCAGGAAAAAGCAGCTTGCTGTTACTCGGATTTTTGATCATCGGATTCTTTGTAGGCAAGACAGGTTGGGAGCAAGTATCTCCACTTTTCGATGTGCCTTTCAAAGGGATACTTACTCTATTCTTGTTGGAAGCAGGATTGGTGGCGGGAAGAAAATTATCTGATTTAAAAAAGGGTGGGCTTTTCTTGGTAGGGTTTGGGATATTATTCCCGATCATCCATGCTGTAATAGGAATTTATCTTGGTCAATTGGCAGGCTTAAGTTTAGGAGGCGCGACCATATTAGGAACACTAGCCGCCAGTGCCTCTTACATTGCCGCGCCCGCAGCATGTCGTGTGGCTTTACCAGAAGCGAACCCCTCTTACTATCTTACTTCGGCATTGGCCATCACATTCCCTTTCAATATCACTGTCGGGCTGCCGCTCTATCACGAAATTGCCAAAATGATTTTTCAACATTAATTTCGATCAACTATGAATAACTTAAATTTATTGACCATTATCGCAGAAGAAGCCCTCGCTGCTTCTATCGAAAAAGAAATTGTAGCAATGGGTGCGAAGGGTTACACCTCGTCCTCCGTTTCGGGAAAAGGCCTGCATGATGTGCGCGACAATCAATGGGAGGGCGAGAACATAAAAATCGAAACGATTGTCTCAGAAGAAATTTGCAAGAGAATACTCGCCCACTTGCAAAAGAAATATTTTGATCGGTATGCGCTGATCGCGTTTTATCATTCGGTTACTGTGGTTCGCACGAGTCACTTTGTGTAGGTTGCCGCTGAAATTCAGGCAATGAAAATCAATCTACAAAACCAAATTTGCCATTCACAAATATTTATCAGCTAGTTTAAAAGAAAAAAAGGCTCTATTACGAATAGGGTGGGTGGGTAGTGCAAGCCCTATATCGACATGCATATTTGTGCAAAGCTTTAGTAGAAATTGTTTGTAGCGGTGACCCCAACCTTATTACCTTATTTTACTCCACAATTGGCGGAATAATAAGGTAATAAGGTTGGGCACTATTTCATAAAACGATTCTTCTACTAAGGTTAAATCCTACGCATAAAATCTGTCATTAAAAGTTTACCCACTCCAAACGTCATAGAGTCAAAAAAAAATCCATAAACGGTGGTTGCTGAAACAAAAAGAATATGTTAATTCACGCCTCATTTCTATCAGCGATCAAACCATTCCATAATGACCAAGACTATTTTATTTTTATTAGTAACAGTCTGCTTTCATGTAGTAGCTCAAAATACAAATTCTCTCTCGGGTAAGATCATTGGTACAGACTCACAACCTCTCCCCGGTGCTTCGATCCATTTGCTCAACACGAATTTCGGTGCTGCCGCAGATGGCGAGGGAAGTTTTACCATAAACGGAATTCCTAACGGGAGATATTCGGTTCAAGTAACCGCAGTGGGTTATGCCAGTCAGCGAGCAGAAGTAACTGTGGGAGCAGAAGTTGTCGCACTAACTATTCAACTAGAAGAATCAACCTCACAGTTGGATGATGTGATTGTGACTGCGCAAAAACAAGAAGAGGATGTGCAAAAAGTACCCCTCACAGTAAGTGTTCTTTCCTCTCAGCAAGTGCAACAATACAGGTTGTGGAACAGCCGCGACATCACTGCGATTGTACCTAATTTATATTCGACCAACTCAGGTGATAATCGCAATGTTACTTCTATCAGGGGAATCACCACTACATCTTATGACCCTGCTATTGCTACCTACATTGATGGCGTCAATCAATTCGGTCTTGATACATACATCGCGCAGCTTTTTGATGTAGAGCGTATAGAAGTTTTGAGCGGCCCACAAGGAACATTGTATGGAAGGAATGCTATGGGTGGGGTCATCAACATTATTACCAAGCAACCGACCAATAGAACAACAGGTTTTGCCGAACTCAATATTGGAAACTTTGGACAGCAACGCTATGCCATTGGCCTTCGCACTCCACTCATAAAAAATAAACTTTACTTTGGTATCACAGGAGTATTTGATCGTACTAATGGATTTTATACCAATCAATTCAATAACGCGAACTTTGATAGCAAAAGCAGTATGATTGGAAATTACTATTTAAAATACATTGTGAATTCGCAATGGTCGCTTACGCTCAATGTAAAACACAACGAAAACAGAAATGATGGTGCTTTCCCCTTGGCGGGAAACAAAAAATCCGCATTCGATAAACCCTTTACTGTAAATCAAAATGCCGTTACAAAATTGGTTGACAATATTTTTAACTCATCATTAGTGGCTAGTTATGCGGGACGTGTATTGAATTTTAGTTC
>JBJXEB010000051.1:0-15813 GCA_046155095.1 Cyclobacteriaceae bacterium | reverse complement strand
CAGGCGCTTACATTGCCGACATTAGCACACCTGAGAAACGTGCCCAAAATTTTGGAATGATCGGTGCAGCTTTTGGTTTGGGTTTTATTATTGGCCCAGCCATTGGTGGATTTTTGGGAAGCTATGGCGCGCGCGTTCCGTTTTTGGTAGCGGCTGGATTAAGTTTGCTGAACTGGTTGTACGGTTTTTTTATTTTACCCGAATCGCTGAAACCAGAAAACAGAAGACCTTTTGATTGGAAGCGCGCGAACCCTGTGAGTTCATTATTGAATTTGAAACGCTACCCGGTCATTCTCGGATTGGTGGCATCGCTGATTTTAATTTATGTGGCGGCACATGCGGTGCAAAGCAATTGGAGTTTTTATACGATTGAAAAATTTAAGTGGACTCCCACAATGATTGGCATCTCATTGACTGCCGTGGGTGTTTTGATCTCTGCGGTGCAAGGCGGATTGATTCGTGTTATTATTCCAAAGTTAGGTCAAAAGAAATCATTGTATGTTGGATTGGCGTTGTACAGCTTGGGCTTTGTGCTTTTTAGTTTTGCCACACAAGGCTGGATGATGTTTGTGTTTTTGATTCCGTATTGCTTGGGTGGTATTGCGGGGCCAGCATTGCAAGGAATCATGTCGGCTCAAGTGCCGCCTAATGAGCAAGGTGAATTGCAAGGCGCGTTGACTGGTTTGATGAGCGCTACTTCTATTATTGGTCCCTTGTTGATGACTCAGTTGTTTAGTTATTTCACAGCACCTACTTCATCTATTTATTTTCCAGGTGCTCCAATGTTGATGGGTGCTGTGCTTACTTTATTGAGTTTAGTATTGGCGATGCGGACGCTGGTGAATTTTACGCAGGCGAAGGCTGATTGATTGAAGACGCAACTGACGAAAGTCAGTTTTTTCAATGATGTCAGTCATCAAAGATAAACGAGGCTAGTTTGTACTTTTGACATCATAATTTCGTTTTTATTCTGAACTGAAATATTTACTTTTATCTTATACTCATACGTAAAAAATAAAATCTATTTATATGAAAAAAATACTTGTCCCTACCGATTTTTCCAAAACTTCTATCATTGCTTTAGAAACAGCCTTTGACATTGCCAAAAAAGCAGGCGCAGATATTTATCTGTTGCACGTAGTGGAAGAAGCTACGCCTGATTCGTACCTGATTTCAGGCGAATGGCAAAAAGATAATTGGGATGACCGCCTTTTTACTTTTAAGCTTTTGGAGAAAGCCAAAAAGCAGTTAGAGAAGTTGGTGCAAGAGCCACGCTTCAGTGCGGTTAAGTTAGTAGGGGAGTTGCGTTTAGGAAACCCCTTTCATGGAATGAATGCAATTATTGCGGAACAAAAAGTGGACTTGGTAGTTATGGGCACACGCGGCCAAACCAATTTGGAAAGTATGGTGATTGGTACCAACACGGAAAGAATTGTGCGACATTCTCGTTGCCCCATCTTGACGGTTCATAAAAAACCTGCGTCTACTGATTTTAAAAACATTGTATACGCCACTACAATGTCAAAAGAGGAGGAAGTTTTTTCACGCATTGTAAAAAGCACTCAGAAGATTTACGATTCCACTATTCATTTGGTGCGGGTCAACACACCCGGGGATTTTCAACGGGATAATATTGTGAAAGACTACATGAACAAATTTGCGAAATCACTACAATTGAAGAATTTCACCATCAATGTGTACAATGATTTGAACGAAGAGGAGGGGATTCTCTATTTTGCCGATAGCATTGATGCTGATTTGATTGCCATGGCCACGCATGGCAGAACTGGATTTGCTCACGTATTGGCTGGAAGTATTGCTGAAGATGTTGTGAACAAAGCAAAACGTCCAGTGCTGACTTTTGTTGTGAAACACTAGGCGCAAGTTGATTATATTAAACCCCTCGGATATTGCTGACCCGAGGGGTTTGTTTTTTACCTTTGCCTGAAAGGTTGAATTTTGAAGAATTACTATTTCACATTGGGGCTAAGCATCTACGCACGCGACTCTGAGATTAAGAGCATGTATCGCAAGCTAGCGCTGACGTATCACCCAGATAAAAACCCTTCACCTGAGGCGGAATCCATTTTCAAAGAGATCAACGAAGCATACGAAGTATTGAGCGACCCACAACGCAAATTGTTGTACGATCAAATGCTGGTAGGTATTGAACCGCCAGTGCAGCCAGCTTCCCCAACTCATCGTGATCCTCGCTATCGACCCAAGCCTCCAGGTTTTGTCCATCAACGAAACTCCATGCGCGAGCGGTTGTTCGATTTCATGAGTGCTAATTTGAACTATGCTATTTGGGTTTCGCGATTGGCATTGTTTTTTTCTCTAATGATGGTGGCTGATTTTTTATTGAACCCCACGAAGAGTATTTTAGAGATCGTGGATAAGGAAAGTATTTATGGTGGCCGGACTTCCTCTGTAAAAGTTAAAATGGAGAATGGCCAAACACTTACACTCGCAGGTAAGGATGCCAATAAGTTTAAAATCGGCAATGCCATTGCGGTTCATTATTCACCCATCCTTTCGGTGCCGGTAAAATTGGAAGATGAGGGCGCGCACCTTGCTGCGCGTGTGCCTGTTTCCGTTTATGGCAATTTTATTTTTATGCCGTTGGCACTTCTGCTCACTTCGCTGGCCGGTACTTTTTTTAGAAAGGGAGTGGAGATTAGATTTAATTTAGGTGTGATGAATTCGCTGTTGCTCTTTTTTAATTTTATTTTTTTACGCGCACATAACTTCTGACGAATGTCAAAGAAAAACGATTGGAAAAACCGCGATGGTGTGGTGTATTCCACCAATTCAGATTTCCAATTTCAATACAGCCAAGATAGAGAGCAAACTACCTTACCACCTCAGCAACAGAATTTAAGAGTGCAACTAGATAAAAGTGGAAGGGCGGGCAAGCAAGTGACTTTGATAACAGGTTTTGTTGGCAGCACAGCTGATTTGGAAATATTGACTAAACTATTGAAGACGAAATGTGGAGTGGGTGGTTCTGCTAAGGGTGGAGAAATTTTGATTCAGGGTGATACTAGAGATAAAATTTTGGCACTGCTCGTTAAAGAGGGGTATAAGGCAAAGAGGGTTGGGTGAACCAAAGTCGGTTACAGCACCCCAATTCCAATAGGAAATCATTGTCTGTCAAAGACTATTAAATACAATCAAAATGCGATATTTGATGGATGAATGTGGTAAGTTGGTTGGTTAAGGTTTTTATCGTTCTTCTCGTGTGTGCACCGCTACGCGCGCGTACCCAAAACAGTTCTACCGACAGCCTTCGCCATGCGCTTACTGGTGTCAAAGACAACCAATCGCGTTATGCCATCTTAGCAGAACTCACTTTCCAATATCGGCAAAATAAGCCAGACAGCTCACTTTATTTTGGTCTTACCGCTATTGAGTTGAGTAGTCAATTGAGTGACAAAGGCAAACTGGCAGCTATATATAATTTTATAGGGCTTGCACATTTGTACAAAGGCGAGTTATCACGCGCGTTAGAGAATTATCAATCAGCTTTGACTTTAGCCGAATCGACCGAGGATGAAACGCAAATTGGTCACGCACACAATAACCTCGGCAGATTGTTTCTTAAAGTGGGCGACATTGAGCAATCACATAAACATTTTTTATTGGCACGAACGGCTTTTGAAAAAGCAGATGATAAGTCTGGGCTAACATATCTTTATTTAGGCTTTTCTGAATGGTATGAATTCAATAAAAATTATGATAGCGCTATTACATATTCCTTGAAAGCGCTCACGCTGCGCAAGCAAATGTCAGACAAGGGCATGCTCATTTCAGCGATGATCGAGACGGGGCAATTGTATGAACGAAAAAAACAATTCCAACAAGCCTCTCAATTTTTTACGGAGGCAGAAACGATTGCCATTAAATACAACGATCCATTCCTATTGGCTAAAATAAAAATCAAGAGTATTGAGGTGATGCTTGCTAGCGATAGTTTGGTCAACATTGATGAGGGTATTAAATACGCAAGTCAACTTTTAAGTAAAGACCAAATTGACCTCCGTGCCAAGCTAGCTCTCTTGCAAGGTAAAATTGCCACGCGTAAAAACGATCAAGGCAAAGCGATTTCCTTCTATAAGCAAATTGTGGATGATGCCGCCATACGTGATTTTGAAGTACGTGATGAAGCCGCTTCACTTCTCGTTGGCGCCTTCTATGCAAAAGGAGATTTCAAAGAAGCTGAAAAGTATCGGGTGAAAGCAAAGCTGGAGCAGGGCAACAAAAGAAATCAAAGCCTTTTGCAAGAATTGGAACGAATCAATTTGAAATTTGAATTGGAACGACAGGACAAACTGAATCAAGAGTTGGCTCTTGCCAATTCTAGGAAAAGAGTAACCCTATATGCTATTGTTGGGATTGTTCTTGTTGCAGGATTGGTAGCAGCCATTGTATTTGGATTTAGCAGGAAGAGAAATGAGGATAAAGAAGAACACAAGACCCAAGCGAAAATTCTACTACAAAAGCTAACAGATAGCGAGCGGAAAAATAAAAAATTGCTGGAAGAAAGTCTTCTCATCATTTGCACACATGATATGCAGGGTACATTACTTTCCATGAATACTCCAGGCGCCCGCACCATTGGCTACGAGCCTGCCGAAATGGTTGGTAAAAATATTGCTAGCCTTATTCCTGAGAGTGGCTCAGAGGGATTTAAGCACTACATGGAAGAAGTTACGTCAACGGGTACTTCTTCTGGTTTTATGAAGGTAATGACCAAATGGGGCGAGAGTCGTATTTTTTTGTACCGAAATATTTTAGTGGATGAAGAGAACGAGCCAACTTATGTAATGGGCTCGGCATTGGATGTTACAGATTGGAAAAGCGCAGAACAAGAAGAAAGGCGATTGCGCGCGAAGTTGGACGAAAGCGAAAAGTTGTATCGGTTGATTTCAGAGAACTCGCAAGACATTATTGCATTGTTTGACAAAGAGGGCAAGCATTTGTTCATCTCACCTTCCACTGAAAAAGTTTTGGGGTATACCATCAAAGAGTGGAGCGAGTTGCCAGCCTTTAGCGCCATGCATCCCGATGACATAGAAAAACATACAGTATCGACCAAAGGCAAATTTGAAAAAGGTGAATCAATTCAAGGACTACGTTTTCGGTTAAAGAAAAAGGATGGAGCGTATTTGTGGATGGAGGCTAACTACACTCCGCTACTGGATGAGAACAAACAATTCTACGCAGTGCAATCTATTTTGCGCAACATTACTGATCGTAAACAGGCAGAAGAGAAACTGGCAGGCAGTGAACAGCTCTATCGACTTCTTTCGGAAAACTCCAACGACTTGATTTGCTTGCACGCGTTGGATGGCTCCTATCAATTTGTTTCTTCTTCCGTTACCGAATTATTGGGTTATCTGCCAGAGGAGCTTATTGGTAAGGACCCTTACTCAATCATTCATCCAGACGATCACGAATTTCTTAGAGAACAACCTCACCAACAAACTATTGAAGGGCAATCGGTACAAAATATCTCCTATCGAATGCGGAAGAAAGATGGCACCAACATCTGGATGGAAGCATACACGCAACCTATTGAAGAGAATGGCAAAGTCACAGGCTTTCAAACATCTTCACGCGATATTACTGTGCGAAAGGAATACGAAGAAGCACTGAGCGAAGCAAAAGAAAAAGCAGAACAGACGAGCAAGTATAAGTCAGAATTTTTGTCTTCTATGAGCCATGAAATCCGCACGCCACTCAACGCCATCATAGGCCTGGCCGATATTCTGCTAAAGAGAAATCCCCGCGAGGAACAAATTAAAATTTTTCGGATGCTCAAAAATTCGGGTGATAATTTGTTGACCATTGTCAACGATATCCTTGACTTTAGCAAAGTAGAGGCGGGCAAAATGGAATTGGAAGAAACAATTTTTAATCTGATTGAAACGGGCAAAGAGGTAGTTCAACTGTTTTATGAGAAAGCAGAAAACAAGAAAATAAAGGTACAATTTGAAGTGGACTCCAATCTTCCCACCATGATTGTGGGCGATCAAGGTAAGATCAGGCAAGTGCTCACCAACTTAGTAAGCAACTCCATCAAGTTTACATCTACGGGGCAAGTAGATGTGTCCATTCAACTTGTTAACAAAGAAGATAAACGATACACGATATTATTCTCGGTGAGCGATACGGGTATTGGCATACAAGCAGATAAACTTGATCTAATTTTTGAGAGTTTTGCACAAGCAGGGCAAGACACTGCGCGCAAGTACGGAGGCACCGGCCTAGGCCTAGCAATTGTAAAAAGGCTGATCAACTTGATGGGCAGCGAAATATTTGTGGAGAGCGAGCCAGGGAAAGGCTCGCGCTTTTTCTTCACGCTATTGGTGGAAGAGCCAGTGGCAGAGAAAGCATTGAATTGATCTGTTCAAAAAAATAATTGGCGGCCTTCCCACCATAGCTTCATCGAAGGTGGGGCCATGCCGCGCAAGGAGCAGCGTAACCACTAGTCTATCCGTTCCAATTCAGTTCGCACTCAAGCCCAGCACACTTCGGGCTTTCCAATTCTATCTCTGCCCGTCTAGTAGGGCGAGCCTGAACTTGGTTATTAAGTTAACAAATGGGCAATCGACAAAACGTAGGTTACATTAACCCAAATATTATCAACTGCCTTTTGTTAACTGCCAAAAGCAAAATAGAGAAGAAATCAATATTTAGGGTTATCTTTTCTTGCTTTCTTCTCAGCCCTTTTTTCAGCGTCTGTTTTTTTCGCTTCTTTCTTGGTTTCCTTTTTTTTGTCTTGTCCTTTTGACATAATGATTGAGTTTTAGTTATTCAAAGTAAGTACAATGTTTAGAAAAGATCAAGTGTGGAGCAAGACATTTTTAGTAGGACGCTTCCGGCCAGGGATAGAAGTGGAAAGCCCCCGATAGCGTTTCGCATCGGGGCTTGAAACGGATAGCCCAATGGCCCGCAGCGTTTTCGCGGGGCCAGGCCGCCTGTGAAAGGAATCTTTTGGACAAAGCAGTACATAAAACTCGCTGCTCAAGAACTTAACTTTTTTTAGTATCCTTGTGAAATGCATTTATTACAGGTTTTTGAGCTGAGCAATAGAAACGGTTTGAAGATGACTCTCACAGATTTTGGTGGGCGGGTTATTTCACTGCAGGTGCCAGATAGAAATGGAAAGCTGGATGATATTGTTCTTGGCTATGATCATGTGGAGCAATACATCAATGGCAACCCTTATTTTGGTGCCTTGATCGGGCCATTCGCCAATCGAATTGCAAATGGAAAATTTCAGTTGAATGAAAAGCTCTATCACGTGCCGACCAACAATGGCGACAACTCGCTGCATGGTGGCCCAAACGGTTTTCACAACGTAAAATGGAACGTTGAAAAAGTGAATCAGACGGAGTTGCATTTGAGTTGCTTTAGATCAGATGGCGAGGATGGCTTTCCTGGAAACTTATCTGTGATGGTTGTTTATTCGCTCACTGATACAAATGAGTTGATGATTGATTACCGAGCTACAACTGACCAAGCTACTGTTGTGAGTCTCACGCATCATTCTTTTTTTAATTTGTTGGGCGCGGGTATGGGCGATGTGCTTGGCCATGAATTGCTCATCAATGCAAAATACTTTTGTCCTGTAGATAAAAACTTGATCCCGACAGGAGAATTAAAGTTGGTAAAAGGTGGCGCATTTGATTTTACTGTGATGCGCCCGATAGGGGAGGACATTGATCTGCCTGAAGAGCAATTGATTTTTGGGAGTGGGTATGACCATAATTGGGTATTGAATAAAAAGAGTGATGAATTGAGTTTGGCTGCTAAAGTGAAAGAGCCGACCACAGGAAGGGTGATGGAAGTATTCACTACGGAGCCGGGTCTTCAATTTTATTCAGGAAATTTTTTGAATAAGAACGAGATTGGCAAAGGAGGGAAGGTATATGATTTTCGCTCTGCCTTTTGTTTGGAGGCGCAGCACTTTCCGGATTCACCTAATCAATCGAATTTTCCTAGTACGGTTCTACGACCGGGAGAAGTTTACAATCAGAAGACGATTTATAAATTTTCGGTTGAGTAAGTTCCTGAAAACTAGCTCGCAAGTTTCACCAAAGCTTCTAAGTCAAGCGGGCGCGTGTACATCTCCAATGATCCATCCTCGTGCTTTGGCCATTGCTCCTTCGGCCTGTCCCAATAAAGCTCTACTCCATTTTGATCGGGGTCATTTAAGTACAATGCTTCTGACACGCCATGATCGGCCGCGCCATTGAGCGGATAATTTGCATCAATCAATCTTTTATAAGCGATCGCTAAATCTTTGCGAGTAGGATAGAGAATAGCTGTATGAAAAAGTCCCGCGCTGCGGACAGGCGCAGGTGGGGCATTTTTGCTGTACCAAGTGTTTAACCCTATGTGATGATGATAGCCACCTGCGGAAATAAAAGCAGCATCGGTGCCGAACCGAGTAGTTACTTCAAAACCCAATAGATCACAGTAGAATTTTAAAGCACGATCAAGATCAGCCACTTTTAAATGGATGTGGCCGATGCGGGTGTTTGCGGGTATGGTGTAGTTTGAATTCAAGATTTTTGAATTATGATTTTAGATTTGTTATTTTTTCCCCAATTCCAATTACCAATTACCAATTACCAATTACCAGTTACCAGTTACCAATTACCAATTACCAGTTACCAGTTACCCTTTCACTCACTCCTCAAACTCTTAACCGGATTATTGCTCGCAGCCTTATACGATTCAAAGCTAACGGTGAACCATGCAATTACAATACTGGCTGCACCAGCAAACACAAATACCATTACATCAATGTCGGTTTTGTAGGCAAAGTCCTTCAGCCATTGCTCCATTATATAATATCCCGCGGGGATGCCGATCACGAAAGCGATGCCCACTAGTATCATAAAATCTTTGGAGAGCATCAATACTAAATGTGAAACCGATGCGCCCATTACTTTGCGGATGCCAATTTCTTTGGTGCGCTGCTCTGCTGTGAATGCAGCCAGTGCGTATAAACCTAAGCAGGCAACAAAAATGGCAAGGCTCGCAAATAGTAACACCACATTGGCCAACGTGCGATCTGTTCGGTACAAGTTATCCAAGTGTTGATCTAAAAAAGTATATTCAAAAGCAGATGGAATTGTTTTGTGAAAAATAGTTTCTAATTGTTTTACGGTGGCGGATAGATTGCCTGTATTTACTTTTACCAACAAGTAAGCGAATGGCTCTGTTCGTGCATTGTGAAAACAAAACGCTCCGATCTGTTGATGCAATGAAGTAATATGGAAATTCTCTGTTACGCCTACTACCTCCGTGGGGCCATCAAAGCCTTGAATGCTTACTCGTTTTCCAATTACTTCTTCTGGGGTGAGTTGCAGATAATCTGAGGTAGCTTTGTTAATGACTACTTGCACAGTAGTGTCTTTTGCATCTTTTGTTTCGGGCAGGGTTTTGCCTGCTAATAATTTTATTCCCAATACATTCAAAATTTCGCTACTGGATCGCGTGGTTAGCAGTGATGTTCCCTTATCTTCTCCATCACGCATGATGTTGCGCATACTGGTGCCCATGCCAGGATACGATTGACTTCGACCTACTGCCACTACATCGCTATTGCTTTCGTATTCAGTTTTTAACGACAGTACTTGTTCGCGATCTTTTGCGCCAGTCACCATCACAGCAATTACTTGCTCGGGTTGGTAACCTAGTTTTTTGGAGCGGATAAAATTCATCTGCTTATAAAAAACTACGGAGCAAATAATCAATATGATGGATACCGCAAACTGAAATACAACCAATCCTTTGCGAATCGTGCGCTGCCCACCAGAAGAGGATGTTTTTTGTAGGGCTGATTTTGGCGAGAAAGAAGAAAGATACATGGCTGGATAAAAACCAGAAAGTACCGTGAGGAATAACCACACAATGCCAAACGCCAACCAAAACCATCCTGTGCTTACAAATGACATGGAAATTGATTTGGCGCTGAGCGAATTGAAAATGGGGAGCAAGAAGCTAAAGAAAGCCAAACTCACTAGCATAGATACGAAAACAAAAAATGAAGCCTCGAAGTAAAACTTCAAATTTAATTGACCAAAGGTCGCTCCTAGTGTTTTTGCAATGCCTACTTCTTTGTTTCTCTTTTGCGATTGTGCAGTAGTCAAGTTCATGTAGTTGACAGCGGCAATCAATATGACGATCAATGCCAATGCCATTAATATTTTCACTTGGTTGAAATCGCCATACGGCCTGCGGTCGAAAGTAGCGTTGAGGTCGCCAGAAAAAAGTCGGATGTCTAGTAATGGTTGTAAGGCAATGGCAAACCAGCGATTGTCTTTGGCGATATTCTTTGCCAACATCGCTTCAATTTTTTTATCGACTTCTTGTTGTGACACACCTTCGTGCAGTAAGAAAAAAGTATCGAAGCTTGCATTGCCCCAGTTTTGATTTTTATCTAGCCCAAACCAATTGGAAGAGAATGAAGCGATCAGTTGGGGGCGTAAAAAAGAATTCGCGGGGAAATCTTGGTACACGCCTGTTACCTCCAGTGCTTTGTCATTGTCCACGGTAAGAGATTTTCCAATAGGATCGGCATCACCAAAATATTTAGAGGCTGCACTTTGGCTAAGTACAATTGTATTGGGTCGAGTTAAAGCGTTGCTTTTGTTGCCTTTGATAAACGGTATGGTAAAAACATCAAATACTTCGGGATCGGCATAGAATAATTCTTTCTCAGAAAATTTTTCAGCTTCCGTTGCTACAAAAGCAAGATCACCAAAGTTGTGATGAAATACACGGGTCGCTTTTTCTACTTCTGGAATTTCCTTCATTGCCGTTGGCCCAAGCAGATTGGGTGCACCGCCCCATTTATTTACTTGCCCATCAAAGTCTGCGCTGATCACTGCACGATAGATCCGATCTTTCTTTTCATGGAATCGATCAAACGAAAATTCATCCACCACATATAAGCTGATGGCCAAAAAAGTGATAAGGCCGATGGAAAGCCCTGCAATGTTGATGAAGCTGAATGATTTATGGCGCAGTAGGTTGCGCAAAGCGATTTTGAGGTAGTTGAGTAGCATTGAAATTTGGATTTGGTCAGTTTGTATTTTCTCGTTCAGTTAATTCTTCAAAAATATTTATAAAATTTTTTGCTGCTTGTTGCGATTTGAAAGGTAGTGCAAAGGAGGCTCTTTTCCAGTTTGGGTCTAATGTATTTTTAACAGTCGTTCCTTTTTGCAACGAGAACTCTACTTCATATTTGCCATTTTCTAATTCAACCTTTACGAGCGTGTTTTGCGAAATGGGAATGATGTACTCGCCTACTTGCAGACTATTGGTTGAGTTGTCAAAGGTTATCTCCTTTTTTTGAAATATCCCGGCTTTGGTAGTTTGGATAAGTTTATCAACGGATGATTGTAATTGACTGTAGCAGACAAACTGTGCTAGCAAAAAAGCGATGGTCAATATTTTTTTCATCTTAATGGTTTGCTCTCTTAATAAGACGTGCGTTTAGTTCTTTAAGTTGCATCTGTTTATTCATTTACTCACTCCGCAAACTATCTACAGGATTGCTCATCGCTGCTTTTACAGTTTGAAAACTTATGGTGATCAAAGTGATCGCAATTGTTAAGATTGCACCCATTACAAATATCCACCAAGAAAGTTCTATGTGATAAGCAAATCCTTGCAGCCATCCATTCATAAAATAATATGACAATGGGGCAGCGATAACGAATGCAATAGAAACTAACACGATGAACTCTTTGCTAAACAGTTGTAAGATGTTGGCCACAGAAGCTCCCAGCACCTTGCGAATGCCCACTTCTTTTGTTCTGCGATGGGTGATGAACGAGATTAATCCATAAAGCCCAAGGCAGCCAATTGCAATAGCTAATGCGGCAAAAGTTGTAAATCCATTATAGACTAGCTGTTCGATTGCATAATTCTTAGCTAGGGCATCATTCAAGAAAGTAAAACTGTAAATCCCTTCTGGGTATATTTCTTTCCAAGTATTTTCAATTAATGGAAGAGTACTTGCGAAACTTTTCTGCGGTTGTATTTTGATGTGTGCTCGCTCAAGGAAGTAGCTCCAGTTTATTAAGATGCAAGGGGTGATCTCATCTTGGAGGGAGTTGTTATGAAAATCTTTTACCACACCGATAATTGTAGCGGTACCTTCATTGATAGTTAATTGCCGCCCGATAGCTTCTTCGGGAGTCCAACCCATAGCCTTGATTATTTTTTCATTGACTATAAATTCTTTGAAATTCCCTTCGACAGAAGTAAAATTTCTCCCTGCCAAGAGAGTAAGTCCATAGAATGAAATAAAATTCGTATCAATCCCTTTCATCTCCGCTTCCTTACCTTCTGTTTCTGATTGACTTGCTAGTCTAAAGCTTGTTCCGTAATGTTGATTGTAATCAGATACCGGAGTACTTGAGGAGAAGCAAACTTCTTTGATGTCTGCATGGCTTAGTAATTTTTGTCTGAATGTTTCATTCTTATCCAATCCATTTAGATTGGTGATGACGATAGGTTCTTCGTTGTTAAAACCCAAATCTTTATTTTTGAAGTAATCCATTTGAAATGCCACTACCAACGTGCCAATGAGAAAAAGTTGTACAATGGCGAATTGAAAAATAATCAACGACCTTCTCAATGAAAGCCCTCCAGTTCCTTGTGAGGTAAATTTATTTTTTAATGACTCTATCGGGCGATAGGATGCCATCACCAATGCTGGATAAATGCAAGCAAGAATTATAACCAGGCATCCAATAAGTGCTACTATTGTTATGGCGCTCCAATCAAGAATCAAATGGAGATTAATGATAGATAACGTTTCGTTGATTACGTTGACTGCGAATTGTGTAAAGGCAACGGAAATAACTAAAGTGATGCTCACCAATAGAACATTCTCATTTATAAACTGTGCGACCAATCCCATCTTAGAGCTTCCCATTATTTTTCTGATGCCGACCTCTTTCGCTCGATTGGCGGCTTGTGCCGTGGCAAGATTTATAAAATTGACGCAAGCAATAACAAGTATAAAAATAGCTATGCCCATGGCAGCGTAGATTATCTTCTGCGGCATGACATAGCTTTGAGGGCTACTGCCGAATTTTTTATCAGTATGGATTGCCTTTAACGGCTGAAGGCGATACGTGATACGATTGTCATCTTCAGGCTTCAAGTATTTTTTCTTCCAAGCTGCAAATTGCTTTTCAAGCTCGTTGGTTGATTGCCCATCTTTCAAAACAATGAAGGTAGAGCCTTGATAATTTCCTGACCAGTTGCTTGCGAAGTAAGGGTTGTTGACGTGAAAAAATTCGTACGGGATCAGCATGGTATATTTCAAAGAAGTATTGGCTGGCGCATCTTCTACCACACCCGTTACTGTAAGCTCGTCTTTGTTGTTCAACATGAGATGCTTTCCAAGTACGGAACTCATTTCCTGATTGAAATATTTTTTGACCAAGCTTCTTGTTAGAATTACCGAACTTGGTTTTGCCAATGCAGTCGCTGGATTGCCTTCTATCCATTGAAAGTCGAATACTTTGGGGTAGTTGGGATCAACAAACAACACATACGGTTCTTCAAAGCGCGATACGTTTTCCGTCTGATCTTCCACTCGAAATAATCTTGGCACTGGCCCGGATGCTTGCGTGACAAGAGGAAGTTCCGCAAAATCATTTCGTATTGCTTCTGCCAGCGGATAGGCAGTAGTGTTCCAGTATTGAATCTCTTCGGCAAACTTTGTTTCTTGAACAACTTTGTAAATTCGATCTGCCTTTTGATTGTATTGGTCAAAGCTTAATTCATATCGAATGAAAATAGCAATCACCAGTGAGCAAGTAATCCCAATCGATAGTCCAAGAATATTAATAGTAGACAGCGATTTATTGCGAATGAGATTTCGCCATGCGGTGATGAAGTTGTTGCGTAGCATAATTCGATTTTAGATTTTATGATGTGTGATTTTAGATTTGCCTGTTACAGTTTCTAGTACCTCACACTTTTTCAATTGTATTATTTGTCAACTGTCGATTATCCAAACTCACTCACTTCTCAAACTCTCCACAGGATTACTGATTGCCGCTTTAATTGCTTGAAAACTCACCGTGATGATTGCTATTAGTATCGCCATTACTCCCGAGAACCCAAAGATCCACCAAGTAATCTCTGTTCGGAAAGCATAGTTTTGTAGCCATTGATTTATTCCGTACCAAGCAAGAGGGGTCGCAATGACCATCGCAATCAATACAAGCAAGAGAAAATCTTTTGAAAGGAGTACAACTATCTTATTAACGGATGCACCCAATACTTTACGAATGCCTATCTCTTTTGTGCGAGATTGCGCAGCAAACGTGGCAAGCCCCCAAAGCCCCAGACATGAAATGAACATGGCCAAGCCTGAGAAAATTTTGAACAGGCTGAACAGCCTTTCTTCTGCCTTATAAAAGTTATCGATCTGCTCATCTAAAAATTTGTAAGAAAAGATTCCTTCAGGGTAAGTTGATTTCCAAGCGGCCTCAATAGCTGCTATGGTTTCTGGCACTTTGCTATTGGCTTCAATTTTAATCCCAGCCTGTTCGTAATCTCTTGGATTTGGAGTGATCAGCGCTGATTTGATAGCCTCATGTAGCGATCCTGTGTTAAAATCACGAACTACTCCAACTATTTCTAAGTTACCACTGTTCCAACCCACCCATATCCGTTGACCAAGCGCTTCTTCATTTGATTTGAACTCTAGCTCCTTGATTAATTGTTCATTGACTACGGCCTTCATAATTTGATCCTTTTCGGCTACTGACTTAGCAATGTAATTTGTGTCAGATGCTTCTAGAAATCTACCAGCAAGCAATTCAAATCCGTACATCTTGCAAAAGCGATCATCACCGAAAATAAGTGTTACTTCTTTTCTAGACGGGTCTTGCCTGCCAGTGCGATTCATGATGGTGCCCCAGTGACCTTGACTGCTCGGTGTGGCGGTTGCAAACGAAACATCTTTCACTTGCTTAACCTTTTCCAGTTCATTCTTAAAGAGATTATGTTTGTTAATGCGAGGTTGTATTTCGACATTGATAATATTGTCTTTGCTAAAACCTAGATTCTTACTTCGCAAGAAATTAACTTGTTGAGCGATCAAGAGCACGACCATTAGCAAGCCAATTGATATACTAAATTGTGCAACTACTAATCCTTTGCGCAACCAAGCGGAGCCGTGATCGCCAGAAGTAGTGGAGCCAGCCTTCAGTGTAATAGATGGATTGAATTTTGAAATTACCCAAGCTGGGTAAATTCCTGCCGTCAATCCAATGAAGAGGGCTGCTGCTAAAATGAACAGAAGGAGCAGAGGTGATTGGAAAAGATCGAAAGGAATTTTTTTATCCAATAGCGTATTGATATTGGGCATCGCCAATTGAGCAAAGGCAATAGCAAGAATTCCTGAAATAAAAGTCAATATCCAAGCCTCTGATAAAAATTGCGCTATAAGATTGAACCTTCCTGCACCCACGGATTTGTGTACGCCCACTTCTTTGGCTCGTGTCAGTGCTTGCGCAGTAGATAAGTTGATGAAGTTAATACATGCCAATACCAATACGGCTATACCAATAATGCCAAAAAACCATAGCCAACTGGCTGACACAGCTTGTACCCAATGCCCTCCGCCTGCGAGCGAATTATTAAAATGGACTTCGCTCAGGGGCTGAATTTCAAGATCACTTCTGAAATCAGGTAAATCTTCTTTTGGGTTGATGTGTTTATCGACAATCGCTTTGAGTTGAGCTTGTATAATTTTTAGAT
>JBJXEB010000050.1:0-7777 GCA_046155095.1 Cyclobacteriaceae bacterium | reverse complement strand
TCTTCCATCTGGGCTCACCACTGGGTTTTGTTCATCGTAGATTGAGTTGACGAGTTTAAATGCGTTGGGTATTTGAGCGAGGGCTGGTGTGAATAGGCTGCAAGCCACAAGCCACAAGCTACAAGCTAATTGCTTTTTAAATAAAAATTTTAACATCTGGTACTGATTTAAGATTTTAGATTTAAGATGTTAGATTTAAAATCGGGTTTCGATTGAGAGACTTCTGGATTTCAAATTACCTCTTACGATTTACTGCTCACCAATTACCTTTTACCTCTCACCAATTACTTACTCACCCATTCACTATCCCTCACCGAAAACCGCCAAGGCAACAGCGCATCCTGCCCCGCATAGTCAATTCCAATTCTCACGCTAGCCACACAATTTTTCTTTGCGATTTTCTTGCCCACATCTTCTATCCAAACTTCGTTACTCAAAAGATTCTTTCCATTATAATCTCGGTCAATGCCCAACGCTTTCGTCAACTTGCCTGGGCCGCTCGTGATTCTCTTTGAAGATTTCACTTTCATGCGCTCCATCATCAGCTCTTCTCCTTTCCACGGCTGCAAGGCGCGGATCAAAACTGCATCGGCCTTGCCAGCATCATTTGTAACTATGTTGAATAAGTGATGGATGCCATAACACAAATAAACATAAGCCACACCACCTTTTTCAAACATGATTCTGTTGCGCTCCGTCTTTCCGTTAAAGGCATGGCAGCCGCGCTCTTTGTCTGAGTAGGCTTCAGTCTCCACAATCATGCCAGCCGATACTTTGCCACTGATCCTAGTGAACAGCACTTTGCCAAGCAACGCTTGTGCAATTTTAACTACATTTTGCCGCTGATAAAAGGATACTGATAACTTCATGCTCGTTTGCTTAAATGTTCTAAATTTGCCGCTCAATTATAAACAATCTAATATGAAAAACATTGTAGTTCTTTTTTTGAGTGCCCTTTGCTTCGTATCTCAAGCACAGGTAACAACCCCCGCAGCCAGCACGGCCGCTACCCTGACTAACGTGGTCGGTCTTACCGAAGTGAAAATTGAATACTCTCGCCCCAAGGCAAAAGGCCGCAAGATATTTGGTGCCAGTGCCGATTTCTTAACTCCTTATGGACAGCTTTGGAGAACTGCTGCCAATAGTGGATCTAAAGTTACTTTCAGCGATGATGTAAAGTTTGGTGGTGTGGATGTGCCAAAGGGAACTTACTTGCTCCTTTCTATCCCAGGTGCGGTTGAGTGGACAGTGATCTTGTACAAAGATGTAGCGATGGGTGGAAACACAACTGGGTACGATCAATCAAAAGATCAAGCTCGTGTTACAGTGAAGTCTGAAAAATTGACTGAAAAAGTTGAAACATTCACTATCGAAGTTTCTGACTTATCTGAAAATAACAAGACAGCCAATCTTCAAATCATGTGGGAGAATACTTCAGTGAAAGTAGCTTTTGCTGTTGACTTCGATGCGAAAGTAATGAAGTCGATTGAAGCAAACACAAAAGTTAACCCAGGCAATCTTTACAATGCTGCTACATACTATTTTGAGAATGGCAAAGACATGAAACAAGCATTGGATTGGGCAACTACAGCAGCGGCTGCCAATCCAAATGCTTTTTGGGTAATGCACCTAAAGGCAAAAATCCAAAAAGCTTTGGGCGACAAAAAAGGTGCAGCAGAAAGCGCGATGGCTTCGAAGGCCGTAGCAGAAAAAGAAAAAAATGTTGACTACGTGAAAATGAACGATGAGCTTTTGAAAGGTTTGAAATAGTTTTTGCTGAATCAATTTAAAACCCTCGAGTCTTTGAGATTCGAGGGTTTTTTTCAGTCATTAAGGATTGCTTAACAACTGCCGCAGATGCAATACGACCGTTATAAAGTTGAAACATCATTTGACCTACAAACTTTTGAATTTTTAAGCGAGGGGCCAAGAGGAAAGATTCTGAGGTTGTATTTTACTCGGAAATCAATGTGAAAGGATTTTACAATCTTAGTTTTGGAGACAAAGATCCAATTACAGGATTTGTAAGTGATTTAATAATTACTGATAATAGCGACAGCCAAAAAGTTTTAGCTACAGTTGCAGCAACGCTTTACGCCTTCACTATGGAAAAGCCAGATGCCACCATAATTGCAACTGGAAGCACCGAAGCAAGGACAAGGCTCTATAGAATGGGTATTGCCAATAATTTAGAAGAGATCGGCAAGGATTTTGTGGTTTTAGGACTTACAGAAAAAAGGAAATGGGAGGTCTTTAGAAAAGATATACCTTATGGAGCATTTTTAGTGCGCAGAAAATTGTAATTTTGAGAATGGTGAAAACGAAAAAAGCAAAAAAAGACATAGTAGATAAGAAATTGCCAAAAGGGTTTAGGTTCAATGCTACGTTAAATACTAAATATGGAGAGCAGCCTTTGTTTAAAGAAAAGGTTGAAAGAGCTAATCATATCCTAAAAACTGTTGGGCTTCCCAAAATATAGATTGAAAATAAAAGGCTGATAATATTGTGTCTTGTTAGCCTAACTGATTTTCCTTCTTATCAAACACTTGAAACACCAATGCCAGCACCACCACAATTACACACCCAATAATATTATAATACAAAAACGCAATCTCTTCATAAAAATAAAAGTAACAAGCCAGCACAGCCGCTTCGGCAATCAATGCAGCCATGAACACCGCATTGCTCTTCACTTTCTTCAGGTAAAACGCCACTAAGAAAATCCCGAGTATTGTTCCATAAAACAGTGAGCCAACGATATTTACAAACTGAATTAAGTTTTCAGCAAAGTTGGCCAGCGAAGCAAACACCATTGCGACAACTGCCCAAAGCACCGTAAAATATTTAGAGGCATTTAAGTAATGACGCTCAGAAGCTTCAGGTTTAAAAGAACGTTTATAAATATCAACGGTAGTCGTAGAAGCCAATGAGTTTAACTCTGATGCCATGGACGACATAGCCGCAGAGAACATTACTGCCAATAATAATCCGATGATGCCATGCGGCAGGTAGTGTAGTACAAAATTTAAGAAAATATAATCGCGGTCTTGTGTCTTGGCTCCCTTTATGCCAGCGGCAATCTTCATCTTTACTTCTTTGCGGATTTTATTTTCTTTTTCTTTGATTACTTGATATTCAGCCTTCGATGCTTCTTTCAATTGCTCATCATCATTTTGTATCCCTTTCACCAAACCATTCACCGCCATCTGCTTTTTGGCATACAATTGATCATAGCTATTTTCTAAAATCCTAAGGGTATCCGCTTTCTCCGATTTCATGGCCTCTCCTTTCAATGTTTGATTATGGAAAACAGGAGGTTGAACGAATAAATAAAACACAAACACCAGCACGCCAATAAACAAAATGATAAACTGCATGGGGATTTTCAGCAGCCCATTCATAATCAAGCCCATTCTGCTTTCGCGAATGGATTTGCCACCGAGGTAGCGCGCTACTTGCGATTGATCTGTGCCAAAATACGAGAGGAACAAAAAAGTAGAAGCAAACAATCCCGACCAAATATTGAAGCGGTCGTTCCAACTAAAATTGGTAGTGACAATATTGAGCTTGCCCAATTCGCCAGCAATTTGAATGGTGTCTCCAAAAGAAATATGATCGGGCAACAACCGATAGGCAATGATGCCCGCCAATATCATCCCACTCATAATGATGGTCATTTGCTGCCGCTGTGTAAGGCTCACTGCCTTCGTACCGCCAGAAACGGTATATGCAATCACTAATCCACCTATGAGGAAAGTGGTAAGAAAAATATTCCACCCCAAGATGGTGGATAGAATCAGTGAAGGTGCGAACAACGTAATACTTGCTGAGAGGCCACGCAGCAACAAAAATAAAATGGCAGCAAGTGTTCTCGTTTTTAAATCAAAGCGCGTCTCTAAATATTCGTATGCAGTATAAACTTTCAGTCGATAGTAGATGGGAACCATCGTAACTGAAATGATTACCATCGCCATGGGCAGACCAAAATAAAATTGAAGGAAGCGCATCCCGTCTTCAATGGCTTGCCCAGGCGTAGAAAGAAAAGTGACGGCACTCGCTTGCGTGGCCATGATGGAGACGCCAATCATCCACCATTTCATGTTATTGTCGCCCTTTAGGTAGCCTTCAATGTTTGTAGCTCCTTTGGTTCGCCACGCACCGTAGAGAACAATAGAAAAAATAGTCCCAAGGAGAACGATCCAGTCCGTTAGGTTCATGGATATAATTTAAGATTTAAGATTTAAGATTGGAATGCGTTTGTCAAAAGAGAGAAGATAACAACCTGCATAATCATAATTCCAAGTATAAGCCAGTACCAGGTATTCCAAGAATTAAATACAGGAGGTTTTTCTTCCATTACTTTATAACCTTTGTAATAAAACTGATAGCCTTTAAAGGATAGACATCAATTTAGTCATCAGCTCCTCGCTTGCAATTTCACTTTTATTTATATCGTTGAAAGGAAAATGTATTTGAACGGTATTATTGTTTCCTGTTACCTCCAGTCTTTCGGCATCCACAAATGCTATCTTAGTATAGTTACTCTTCCAGTTGACCTTGGCATCTTCATCTTTTAACAAATCAATAACACTTTGTTGTATTTTCTTCGTCAGCCTTAGTATTCTGTTCAATGCCAAGCCATCCGTGGGGAGTGTTATTTCTGGAACTCCCACATTAACTCCACTCACACTTATAACGGAATCTGAAAAAGTTTTTAATTCTCTTTGCACTTCAAGCTTTCCTGAAGTCTCGTAGGTTTCATTTTTAGAAACTCTGCCCAATGATAAAATGCCAATCAGGTCATTTTCATCAGCAAGCAGTTCGATGGATTCTATCTTGTGAACGGAAATATGAAGAACACGATTGCTTAACTGCCCTCGAGACTCAGCCAGTTGAAATGTCACTATTGAACCCTCATTTCTGGCGTTGCCCACATTCAACACCACCCCATCGTATGTTTGCCCTGAGTCAGTGATTATTTTTATTGAAACAGTTGGAGCATGTTGCGCTACATAAAAAAGCAATTCCTGCTTATCAATGGCAGGAACTATTTTTAATTTTGATTGGAGTGTATTCATCACATTTGCTTCATCAAAACCTTCGTAAGCTCATCCGATCGCTCCTGAATATTATCAATATTAGTAGTCGGCATGTGGTCTATCGTTAAAACTCCCTTCTCGAAAGTGTAAGCCCGATCTCCGTAATAAATTTGTTCTTGGTTTTTTATTACAATCTTCTTTAGTGTTCCTTTTAATGCCTCTTTCCCCATATCGTCTACAGTAATCTCTTTAAAAGCATTGATAACTGGAGTAAAATACACTTTCGGGAAACTCTCTTCATATAAGTGCGATTGTTCGTCAAGGGCAATGGTTTCCCATTTCACATCAAACTCCACATTAAAGCCCGCCACGGAGCTTATTTCACTAGTCAATTTTTTGTATGCACCATCTTGAAATGCTTTCAAGGCTCGTTTTTCTAATAGTCCCATAAGTTGATGTTTTTAGTTTTTGAAAATGAAAGATAGGAATCTTGTTTTGTTAAACAAATAAAAATAATTCGAGTTCACATCGTATTTTCCTTGGTAAGAATGTTAAACTAAATAGATAATCAACTTAGCTTGGGTGAAGCATAAATTTATGGTTTATTTTGCAGGGCAAACAAAACTTTATGAAACTACTATCTACCCTATCTATTTTCTTACTAACAACTATGTGCTCCTTCTCGTTGATGGCTCAAACACCACAGGCTGCTCCATTAATGTATGGAGAATCTATTCGCGTGGAGCAGGCCGAAAAAGTAATGGCAGCCGCTATGCAAGAGTCATTAAAAAATAATTGGACGATGGCTATTGCCATTGTAGACATTGGCGGAAACTTAGTGCTGTTCAAGAAAATGGATAATACTCAAGTTGGTTCTATCAATGTGGCTATCTCTAAGGCAACTACCGCAAATAATTTCAAGCGTCCATCCAAAGCATTGGAAGATGCCGTAGCAAGTGGAGGAGCGGGATTAAGAATTTTGTCATTGCCCGGTGCCACTCCCATTGAAGGCGGTGAACTTCTTATGCTAAACGGCAAAATTGTTGAAGCTATTGGCGTATCGGGTGCTTCGTCTGCTCAAGATGGGCAGGTGGCAAGGGTTGGGGCGGGTAGTTTGAATTAGAACATCGGAAACAAAGCCATCTAATAACGGTTTCGTTCGATGGCTCAAAGCAGATTAGCAAACGGAAGTATTGAATCTAGCGAAAAAGAAAAAATGGGCGCAGAACAAAACGAGAGGTTTGTTTTACGAGCAGTTCCCGTTCGATACTAATAAGCAAAGCGATCCTTTGATAAAACTTCAAATGCACATGTGCTAAAGCAAATTGCCTATAAAAGGCTGCTTGGAAACAGTCATTGAACATCTTAAAACCTGGGACAATAGTGAACTGGTAAAAGATGCACTTGTGAAAATCATTGACGTACATGATCGCTATAGAAATTTTTCTTACCTGACACAAGCGCAAGCTAGAGAGTACATCAAAGTGAATATGTTCTAAGGACAGAACTCAAGGACTTATTGCTTTGGCAACCATCAGCTATCAATCCATAAAAGTTGCATTGATAAATCCTGTGGAAGCGCTGAGGAGGGATTAGTACTTTGAGGTAAGCCTATTTATTTAGATAAGGTTATGCTGTTACGCAACCTTGCTCATTTCAATAAACCTATCAAGCTCTGATTTTGTAAAACCAAGTCGTTCAGAAACGGTTGTTATCAAATCCAGTTCTGCTTTACAAAACTCGCCATCTAAACTTGCAAACTGAATCATTTCTTCCAATTGCTTTTCTCGATCAACCATATTTTGCGGAATGAGATGCACGTACTCGCTAGCACGTTTCAGCATCACATTCATGCGCTCAAGTGGAATGCCTTGATCGAAGGCGATCTTTGAAAGTGCTACGCGCTCTGCTTCTTCAATTGTTCCATCGACAGCAGACAGCGAAACTAGGTTACGGAAATGTTCAATTTGTGTAGCCATTTGAATTTTAAAATTCGAATTAGCATAGATTCTCTTTGCATTATTCTACTAAATGTTTCCAAATGGTACATGAGAATGTGAGTGGCTAGAAATCTTACAAAATATGGTTGTTTTGTTTATTCAATGACCAAGGAAGCGGCTACATTCTTCAACTAAAAAGAAACTTCTTCAACTCATCAAAGGAGTTCTTTAATTTTTGAGATTGCTTTTCTTTCATCAAAAACGAATTTAACCGAGTGGGAATTTCTACGGAATGGCCAATTGCCTTTTCAACTACTTCTTTGAATTTCGCTGGGTGAGCGGTCTCTAAAAATACCCCAACAGAATCTGAATGGGATTTTAAATATTCCTTCAAGCCAAGATAGCCAACTGCACCGTGCGGGTCAAGAACATAGTTTTTACTTTTGAAAACCTCATTCATGGCACTGCTGGTTTGCTCATCTGAGTAGTGACAGCCAACCACATCTTTTGATAAGCTCTCAAAATCGTTTTGATACAAATCCAACATACGAGCAAAATTGCTAGGGTTACCTACATCCATCGCATTACTGATCGTTTGAACCGAAGGTCGAGGAGAAAATAATTTAGTTCGCAAATAGCTTGGCACAATGTCGTTTTGATTGGTTGAGGCAATGAATTTATGAATGGGCAATCCCATCCTCTTCGCAAATAATCCTGCGGTAAGGTTTCCAAAATTTCCGCTAGGAATAGAGATAACTACTTGACTTTGCTTTTCTTTCAATTGAGAATACCCATGAA
>JBJXEB010000049.1:0-32887 GCA_046155095.1 Cyclobacteriaceae bacterium | reverse complement strand
GCGCCACAAAGAGCAGATCCATCAATTTGTGATGGGGCATTTTTTTCATTCATATTCGTTCAACCTTGATAAAACTATTTATTTTTTCACATCGGGCAGATACGAATACAAGAATAAAGGTTTTGATTTAACATTGGAAGCACTCGTTCATTTAAACGATCAACTCAAGCGTGAGAAATCAGAGTATACCGTGGTCATGTTCTTTGTTACGAAGCGCGAGTTCTACAGCATCAAGCCAGAAGTGTTACAATCGCGCGCAGTAATGGAAGAGATTCGCCAAACGTGCGAGACCATTGAGAGGCAGGTAGGCAAGCGTTTATTCTTTGAAAGCACTATGCGACAAGATCACAAGCTCCCACAGCTCAATGATTTTGTAGATGAATATTGGAAGCTGCGCTACCGCAGAACAATTCAATCTTGGAAAGGAGGAAATAAATTACCACTGCCTGTTACTCACAAACTCGTAAACGAAGAGCAAGATGAAATTATTCAATTTTTATTGCGCAGAAATTTATTGAATCGCGAAGAGGATAAAGTAAAGATTGTCTATCATCCTGATTTTATAAATTCCACCAATCCACTTTTTGGAATGGACTACAGTCAGTTTGTGCGCGGATGTCATCTTGGTATTTTTCCTAGTTACTATGAGCCTTGGGGCTACACACCTTTGGAATGTATGGCTAGCGGTGTGCCAGCCGTGACGAGCGACCTCAGTGGCTTTGGTGATTACCTGTTACGCAACATGCCCGACCACGAGAAGGGTGGGATGTTTGTAGTAGAGCGTGGCAAGCGTACTTTCGATTGGAGTGCCAAACAACTCTCCGCCTTCTTGTATAAATTTTTAACGCAAGATCGAAGGAACCGTATCCAACAGCGCAACCAAGTAGAAAATTATTCGGCTGCATTTGATTGGGAGAATTTAATAAAATATTATGAGGAGGCGTATGAGAAGGCGATTAATTGATTTTCAAATCCCCTTAGTAGTCGATTCCAGCAAAATCCTACTCGCTTGCAGCGGAGTAATTTTATTTTCGGCAATCCTCTTTTCCAGCTCTTTCCTTTGCTTTTGTGTAGATGGATTTTTGAATAGAGTAGTTCTCAATGCTAATTCATAGCTTTCATTAAACCAAAACAGATTTTGGTCTTGCCTGTTCTTTTTAAAAAAACCACTTGACTGTGTGAATGATTGATATGCTGTAATCATTTTCCAAGCTTCGTCAATGCCCTTTTTTTCAAGAGACGAAGAGGTAATTACCTTTGGGCTCCATCGTGATTCTGGCAATTGAAAGAGATGCAATGCATGTTGAAAATCTGCTTGTGCGTGGGTAGCGCTTTTTTGATTTTCGCCATCCGCTTTGGTAATTACTATGCCATCGGCCATTTCCATGATTCCTTTTTTGATGCCCTGTAGTTCATCACCTGCGCCCGCCAACATCAGTAACATAAAAAAATCGACCATGTTGCGCACGGCCGTTTCCGATTGACCGACCCCAACGGTTTCAACAATTATTATTTCAAAACCTGCAGCTTCACACAGCAAGATGGCCTCGCGCGTGCGGTCGGCCACGCCACCAAGAGTATTGCCTGTGGCTGTAGGTCGTATGAAAGCAAGCGGGTCTTTCGATAATTCTTCCATGCGGGTTTTATCTCCCAGAATACTGCCCTTGGTTTTGGTGCTGCTGGGGTCGATGGCCAAGACAGCCACTTTTTTGTTTTGAGTGGTCAGGTATTTGCCAAATGTTTCGATAAAAGTGCTTTTGCCAACTCCTGGCGAGCCCGTGATGCCCACTCGAATGGATTTGCCCGTCAAAGGCAAGATAGCTTCAATGAGTTGCTCTGTTAAAGAGGCATCACTATCCAACTGGCTTTCCGCCAAAGTGATAGCTTGGGCCAAGATAACCTTGTCGCCCTTTCGGATACCGTTTACATAATCAGAGAGCGGAAGCCGCTGGCGCAGGTTGTTTTTCAAGGGGAGTGTTTATTACTTCGCCTAAATTTCTAAATTTATAGCTCAAGTTATGTGTTTATGAGAAAATTTTGGCTTCAAAGCCTCGCTATCACCACATTTGTATTCTTTATGATGTGGGCTGTAAGCGGCATCACTGACTACAAGCTTTTCAGTGCATTTGACCCTATTTCGCAGGCACTTCAAGATTTTGAACTGACCGATTATGCCTTTTCAAAACTTCGACCTGACCCCACGGTAGACGAACGAATAATAATTGTAAATCTAGCTCCTTCCCGTAGAGAGATGGCTCAGCAGTTGCAGGTTATCAGTCAATACAAACCAAGAGTAATCGGGATCGATAGTTATTTTGATTGTGAAGGGAATTTGAGAGATTCTATCAATTGCCCTCAATTGAAAGATACGCTTGGTAACCTATTGTTAAGTAGTGCCATTGCTGATGCTGGGAACGTTGTCTTGGTGAGCAAGCTATTGCAGAAAAGAAAAACTGCTGATGCTGCCATCATCGATCAATATGATTCCATTGAATATTCCGATCCTATTTTCAAAGATAACGCGAGAAGAAATTGTTTTGCGAATCTAGTAACGGATGCAGTCTATCAGGAGGATGTTAAACTCTGTAGGGTATTCATTCCTAAAGTAGCAGTTAATAAGAAAGATGAATACGCCTTTGCGGTAGGCATGGCTATGGAATACGACTCAGTAAAAACAAAAGAGTTCTTATCACGAAACAACGAAGAAGAGATAGTCAACTACCGAGGCAATGTTGAAATCCAAGATGTTCGACTTAGAAGTTTGAAAAACAAAGATTTAGGCACAACAAACTTTAATGGAATGTTTTATGCAGTTGATTGGGACAAGCTATTGGCAGGGGAAGTGGCTGTTGACCTTTTTAAGGATCGCATCGTGATTCTGGGTTTTATGGGCGATTACTTTGGCGATCCATCCTGGAGTGACAAATACTTTACACCACTCAACAAAAAAGTAGCAGGGCGTGCTAATCCTGATATGTTTGGGGTAGTTGTGCACGCCAATATTTTAGCTATGATTTTAAATGAAGATTATGTCAATCAACTTGTAGATTGGCAGAAATATTTTATTGCTTTTTTGGTTTGTCTTTTAACAGCAGCTCTATTTATTTTCATTGATAAAAAGCTGCCAGCTTGGTTTGATGCTCTGTCTGTAATCATTCAAATCTTTCAAATCTTGGCCTTTTCTCTATTAATGGTCGAGGTTTTTGCGAATTTCAGCTTTAAACTTGATTTGACCATAACTTTGGCCGTTTCTGCCCTGGTTGGCCCCTGTTATGATATTTTCAAAAGCTTCCAAAATGAGATCAATAACAGGCTTACTAAACGGAGGGAAGCTGTATAGAGAATAGTCCAAGTTGGCATAATTTTTAGTACCTTTAACTACAAAATCAACTAACCAACAAAATGAAAAAGAGCACAATTTTAGTTTTAGTAAGCATTTTAGCCCTGAATCTAGTACAGGCACAGGATTATACTTTCAAAGTATTGGCCAACAAAGGCTCTAACGAAGTAAAATCCGGTAGCGCTTGGCAGGCTGTAAAGACGGGCGATCGCTTGAAAACAGGTGATGAATTAAAAGTTTCTGAGAATTCTTATGTGGCGTTGGTTCACTCCACTGGTAAACCGATGGAACTGAAACAATCGGGTAGCTATAAAGTGGCCGACCTCGCTTCTAAAGTAGGTGCAGGAACAAGTGTGCTTAACAAATACACAGATTTTATCCTTAGCAGTAACTCAGCGGAAGCTAAGAAAAATAGGTTGAGTGCAACAGGGGCCGTGCACCGTGGATTGGCAGATATTAAAGTGTTTTTGCCTGAAAATCAGTATGCGGAAATCTTCAATACAGATGTGATTGTGAATTGGGAAGCAACTAAAGGCGGTGGCCCATACGTGGTAACTGTAAAAAATATGTTTGACGAGGAGTTAATGAAAATAGAGACACCTGAAAACACGGTTCAAATAGATAGGTCAAACCCTAAATTAGCGAATGAAGATGCGCTTTTGGTAGAAGTGAAATCTAAGGCTGATGGTAAGAGCAAGTCAGAGCAGCATCTAATCAAAAAACTTTCTATCGCTCGCCAAGAGTCAATCAAAAAGTCTTTAGCGGAAATGGGCAATGATGTGAAAGAAGAAACCGCTTTGAACAAATTCATCATGGCTGGTTTCTATGAAGAGAATAAATTATTTATTGATGCCATTACTTCTTATGAGCAAGCAATTAAATTAGCTCCTGATGTTCCTACTTACAAAGAAGCTTATGAAGAGTTCTTGTTGAGAAACAAATTGAAGAATCCTAAATAACGTAGCGTAAAATTTTTAATAGAAGGCTACCTCAAAAGGGTGGCCTTTTTTTATTGGTCATGTTTGGTAAATTATATTATGCCAATGCCCTTCTAATCGTTAATGCCCTCATCAAAATAATAAACACCACAGGCAACAAAAACGGATTCATTTCCTGTGGCAACAATGCCCAAAAGCCAATTAATAAAACGGTGAGTACCGATGCAAAAGTGAAATAGCTTGACAGCCAGTTGGCAGAATTCTTTCTAAGCAACCCAATAGCAGCGGCAAGATGAAGAGGGAATGCCCACAGCAAATTAAAATTATTCGCAGCAGCTTTGTGGTCAGTGGCTACCCAAAGTATTAAAAGTAGAATGCCGAGCAGACCTGTTACCCCAAATAGAGTTACATCAAACCACTTGCTGGCTTTTTTCTTTTTCCAATCGCGATAGGAAATAAAAGCAGCCAAGAGAAACAGCAGTCCAAAAACAATCCATGGATGGTACCAATGAAAAGGAATTTTTTCTGGAACACTTTCGTAAACTGCTATTTTTTGTTTTACGATCGAAGAACCGTTTAGAGTAGTATGATCAAAGGATGACTCGATATAATCAGGTAAGAACATGTAATCATATGGAGTAGCTTTTTTGTCCATGGGCAAGCCCAAACAAATATCAATGCCCAAATCACCCCAAGGTTGTTGTTGTAAATAGATTTCTGTTAAGTCGCGAATGGTATAATTGGTTTTGATGAACGAGCCATCAAACTTGATTTCTTCTTTAAAAACTTCGGCAAACACATCGCGCACCTTGCTAGCGCAGTTGTTGTAAAAATAATCGTAGCGATAGGTTTGATTTTGTGGCAATGAGTTGTTTTCTAGGAAACTAAAAACTTTTTGTTTTTGAATGGAATCTAGTTGAAGTACCTGCTCGTGAACGTATCGGTTGTATTTAATGTAGAAATCCCTAAAATCAGGATAGTCATAGATGCCTAATTTGTAGTACAGAAAGCCTCGCGTAAAGTTTAAATAGAAGTTAGGTTGATTGAAATCAAAAACACCATAGTTAAAAGCAATATCAAATTCTTTGACGGGGTCATGAACACGAATAGCGCTGTGCCCAAATGCCGAATACAACTCCCCTTGATACGGCCCGCACGTGATTATTGAAACCTCGGCCTGCGAAGAGAGTATAGTCTGTGCATGAGTGGTCGCAGTCAATAGAACAAGTGCTATGAAAAGAGATTTTTTCATTCTTCAAGAATTTTTGGTGTTAATACCTCCAAGGTCTGTATGCTTAGGCGTAGAGACCTTGGAGGTTTAGTCAAAAGTTTATTTCTTGCGAAAGGTAAAACAATCCGAAGCGAAAAGGTAATTTTGGCTTGATGAATCGCAACCTTACGGACGGATTGAATTTTGCCTCAAAGCTTACGCCCAGCCGCGCTTGGAATGCCTCTAAGGTGGTTTCCAGTTTTTATGCTTCTCGTATTTCGGGCAAGCCCAATCATAGTGGATTGCCTATTAGTATTTCCATTGAACCTACTACCTCGTGCAACCTTCGTTGCCCCGAATGCCCCAGTGGCTTGCGTTCCTTCACTCGGCCAACGGGTATGTTGAAGCCAGAATTATTTCAGTCGGCCATTGACCAACTCGCCCCCACGCTTTCTTATTTGATTTTTTATTTTCAGGGCGAGCCTTATTTGCATCCTACATTATTGGATATGGTTAGTTACGCTTCCCGCAAAGGAATTTATACGGCTACTTCTACCAATGCTCATTATCTGAATGATGAAGCCGCGCGAAAAACGGTAGAGTCTGGATTGGATCGGTTGATCATTTCCATTGATGGTACCTCACAAGAGACATATCAATCTTATCGCGTAGGCGGAAAACTGGACAAGGTGATTGAGGGAACAAAAAATATTGTGAGATGGAAGCGAGAGCTGAAATCGAAAACACCTCATGTTATTTTTCAATTTCTGGTGGTGAAGCCCAACGAACATCAAATTAATGAAGTCAATAAACTAGCCAAAGAATTAGGTGTGGATGAAGTGGCACTGAAGACTGCCCAGATATACGATTATGAAAATGGGTCGGACTTCATGCCCACCATAGAGCGCTACTCGCGATACAAAAAAAATAAAACAGGCAAGTACGAAATCAAAAATGAGTTGCTCGACCATTGCTGGAAGATGTGGCACAGTTGCGTGATTACATGGGACGGGCGAGTGGTGCCATGTTGTTTTGATAAAGATGCCCACTATGTTTTGGGCGACTTAACGAAAAATACATTCGAGGAAATCTGGCGAGGGGAGAAGTACATTGATTTCAGGACTTCTCTTTTGCGATCGCGCAATGAGATTGAGATGTGCCGCAATTGTACGGAGGGCACGAAGGTGTGGGCTTAGTATTTCTCAGCTAGCCATCTGCCTAAAAATACATCGTACACACGATAGCCTTCTTTTTCAAGTGTTAAGAATTCCTTTTGTATTAATGCTGGCAGAGCTCGTTGCACTGTACTGGATGTTAATCGATGCTTTGACAAAAACTCTTTTGATGTTGACTTAATAACCCAACCATCCTTAGCTACCGCGGTCAGTAATTGCACTTGTTGAGATGTAAGCAAAGAAAGATAGTTGGTAAACACGGCTTCATTTTCTGCAAATATTTTATCTATTGCGTGGTAGATAGTTGCGTTGGGGTCTGTCGTTTTTATTTCGAATAATCGATTGCAAAAATATTGAACATAAAACGTGTGTCGATAAGTCCATTCAAGGATGAACTCAACCTCATTTTTAATGATAGAAATCCCTGCCACTTTGAAATGATTCATGATAAATGCTTCGTACTCGCTTTGTTGGATGGCCTCTAAACCAAGGAATTGAGTGCTTTGGTAAAACGGGCGTCTTGCATCTGCAAACATGCTGCTGAGTATATGCTTTTGACTACCCGAATAAATAAAATGGACATTGTTTAAATGCTGAATATGACTGCGAAGAATGGCCTCTGTGTTTTTCTCTGGGTAGGAAGTTATTTTTTGAAACTCATCAAATGCGACAACGATATGAGTATCTTGTTTTTCCAGATGGGCAAAAATTTCTTCTAATGTTTTTGATCCTTGTTTTCCTTTTTGAATATCAATTTCGACAGAGGGTGCACCGCTGAGCGGATCTATCGTAAACGTAGGTCGAAGGCTACCAAATAAAGTTGTTATCTTCTGAAAGGAAGTTTTCATAACCCCTAGGCTCAACTGATTAATAGTCGCTTTCGCAAACTCCTTGACCATTGTTGAGAGGTCTGTGGTGTGTAATAAATCTACGTAGATGAGGCTACTCTTTTTTGATTTTATTTGTTGAAAGGCGTGCTTTATCAGGCCAGTCTTTCCCATTCTCCTAAGCGATATGAGCGTTACATTTCGTCCATTTTCAATAGCACTTACGATGGACTGAGTTTCCTTTTTCCGATCACAGAAATAGGAAGGGCCTTGATAGCCTGAAATAAGGAATGGGTTAAAGGGCTTTTTCATTATACATTTTGTATTATACATTTTGTATAATGCAATTTGTATAATTTTTAGGTCAATTCCAAGGGTTGGATCATTACGCAAAATGCGTAACGCATTTTGCGTAATTTTTTAAAGATGAATTACTGATACACTTTGTGCTGGGTTGCGCTAGCGGGCAAGGGATAGTAGCGAAAAGCCCGAAGTGTGAAGGTTTTGTGCGTGGACGGACTTGTAGCGGATAGCCCGGTGGCCACTGCGCCTCGCGTGGCCATGCCCCAAAAATATTTTAGAATTTTTACGCGATTTTTTTCTCGACCTTATCTAAATCTGCTGCTCCACATTTTCCACAGCCAGAAGTGCAGGCATTTTTTGTTTGAAAGGAACGATACACCATGCGACCAAGGTAGAAAGCCGCGCCTAAGAAAATAAGTCCTATGAGGATTTGCTGGATCATAGGACAAAGATAAGCAACAGTTTTGAAGACCTCCAAGGTTTTAAAAACCTTGGAGGGTTTAAGTTTGTCAACGTCCGCAATCGGACGACCTCGATCATTTTTGAACGTGATATATTTTCAAATTGCCTTAAAACAGAGTTGTTTTGATGATTTGCCTCTTGGCACTGATATTGGCAATGGGATGGTAAATCAACCGACCATGATTAAGAATTACCTCACCATCGCCTTTCGCAGCATCCTTCGAAACAAGTCATACTCCTTTATCAATATCGCTGGATTAGCGTTGGGCATCACCACATGCCTTGTTATTTTTCTCATCATCAAACGTGAGATGAGTTTTGATACGGGTTTTTCAAAAGCGAATTCTATTTATCGCGTGGTGCATCACGCCAAGGATGCTTCGGGAGTATCGAAGAACAGCGTGACGCCTTATCCGTTGGGTCAGGCATTGAAGAGTGATTTCCATGAAATGCTTTCTACGCAATTTCATTTTCAGTTTGAATCAATGATGACAATTGACGAAGAGAAAATGAAAGTGAAAGACATTGTGTTTGCCGATACGTCTTTCTTTGATGTATTTGATTATGAAGTGCTATCGGGCAATCCAAAGAAAGATTTGGCGCAGCCAGGGAAAATTTTCTTGACGGAGGAGTTTGCAAAAAAGCTTTTGAAGAAAGATGCCAAGCATTTGAAATTGGACAATCTGTTGGATTTTGAAATAGCGGGTATTATCAAAACACCTTCTTCGCCATCGCATCTCAACTTTACTATGGTGGCTTCGCGCGCTACACTCACGCCTGAGATTGCCAAAAAGTTTTTGGGCTTTGGAATTGACCAGTGGGGGTTGAACTCTGCTGGGTTTACGTACATCGTACTTCCTCCTACTATTGCCCAGCAAGCGATGGAAGAAAAATTCCCTGCTTTTGTTAAAAAATATTATTCAGCAGAGGGTGCGGCTCGTGAAAGCTATTTTCTTCAGCCTTTGAAAGATATTCATTTCAATACAGAGTATGATGAAAACCCAGGCTCTACTTCTACTTCATTCTCGATTTTATTAATACTTGGTTTTATTGGTCTTTTTATTTTGGTGATTGCGTGTGTGAATTTTATCAATCTCTCTACCGCTCTTTCCATTCATCGCTCGCGCGAGGTCGGTGTGCGCAAAACCTTGGGCGCGCAACAATCACAATTGGCTTTTCAATATTTAGGCGAGGCTTTTTTGTTGACCATCATTGCTGGATTACTTTCAGTGGTAGCTGCTGAGGGAATTGCCCCGCTGATTGGTACTTTCCTCGAAAAGAAAATTGAGTTGAATTTATTCCACAACCCTTCGGTGGTCTTGTTTTTAGTAGCCATCATTTTATTCACAGCTTTATTTTCAGGGTTGTACCCAGCCTTGATACTTTCAAAGTTCAATCCCGTGAAGGCATTGAAAAGTAAAATGTCTCAGCAAACGCAAGGTGCAGTGCCTGTGAGAAAAATGTTGGTAGTGTTGCAATTTTTCATAGCGCAGGTATTGATTATCTGCACGCTGGTAGTTTCAAGTCAATTGTCTTATTTCAGAAACAAATCGTTGGGCTTTACCAAAGAAGCGGTTATCAACGTGAACCTACCCGACCATGAAGTGAACAAGTTAGAGGCGATGCGCAATAAGCTGATGGCCGATGGAGATATAAAAGATGTTTCTTTTTCATTGGGCGCACCTATGTCTGATTTTAATTTTGGCACGGGTATGTATCGCACCGAAAAAGGGGATGCGGAGCGATATAGCGTGAACATCAAGCCCGTTGACACTCACTACAAAGATGTGTATGGGCTGGAGTTGATAGAAGGCAGGTGGTTTACTGAAAGCGATGATAGGCAGGGTAACCTGACGAAGGAGGCGACAAAATGGGTGTACATAATAAATGAGAGCGCGGTAAAAGAATTAGGCTTTGCTTCACCCAAAGAAGCGATTGGGCAGAGTGTAACGATTGGATTTAATGATACGCCTGGTCCTATCGTAGGAGTGGTGAAAGATTTTCATGTGGCATCACTACACGAAGAAATGAAACCTGCGTTAATGCTGCCATTTAATTTTTCACATACTGCGGGCATTAAAATTAGTACGGCCGATGCTTCAGGTGCAATTAAAAAAATAGAAGGAGCGTATACATCTCAATATCCCGAGTACTTGTTTGAATATACTTTCTTAGATGAGTTTGTGGGCAAGCAATACAGACAAGAAGAACGTATGTTTACCATGTTCGAGATTTTTGCGGGCATTGCTATTTTCATTGGATGTCTTGGTTTATATGGGTTGGCCTCTTTCATGGCGCAACAAAAAACAAAAGAGATAGCTATTCGCAAAAGTTTGGGCGCATCAATGTCGCATATTATTGCTATGTTTTCTAAAGAATTTGTTTTGCTTATTATCATTGCGTTTGCAATAGCTGTGCCTGTGGCTTGGTATGCCATGAATAGCTGGCTACAGGAGTTTGCTTTCCGTGTAGAGATCAGTTGGATGGTTTTTGCTGTGGGGATTGTAAGCACACTCTTTATTACAATTCTTACGGTAGGCTATCGTTCGCTTCGGGCGGCTGGGGCTAATCCAGTAGATTCATTGAAGAACGAATAAAACTTTGACCCTATGGAGAATTGGGTGTCTAATTAGGTTAAAGCCCACGGAAATTAATAATGAAAAACTTTACCTACTTCAAATATCACAGAGTCAAAACTTTTAGTCTACCACAATCATCTTGAACCTAAAATCGAAAACATTATGCTAAAAAATTATTTCACCACTGCCGTGCGAAACCTTTGGAGGTCTAAGGGAAGTACCATCATTAATGTCTCAGGTTTAACATTGGGTGTGGCCACGAGTTTGATTTTGTTTTTGCTGGTGCGTAGCCAGACAAGTTTTGATAAGTATCATACAAAACTGGATAGAATTTACCGTGTGGTGCAGCAATCAGATGGCAATAGTGGAAAAAACTATTCAGCAGGTGTGCAACCCGTTTTTTGGGAGGCTTTCAAAAATGATTTCCCGGAGACAGAGGAAGTTGTATTTACTTCTTATCGCGGAAGTGGCAGTTTGGTGACCATTCCACAACCTCAAGGTGAACCAAAGAAATTTGGTGACGACAATAATTTAGTTTTCACACAACCTAACTTCTTTAAAATCTTCGATCGAAAAATTTTAATAGGCGATGTGAACAAAGTGCTGCAAGAGCCAAACGAAGCGGTTCTTTCCAAGAAATCTGCCGTGAAGTTTTTTGGTAAGGAAGATGCCGTTGGTGAAGTGATCAGTTTTGAAGACAAAGAGTACAAGGTTACGGCTATCATGGAAGATTATCCTACCAATACAGACTTTCCTTTTAATGTGATGCTATCATACATCACCATAAAAAAGGAAAAGGATGAAGTGGGGTGGACGAGTAATTGGAGCGATGAGCATTGTTACTTTTTATTAAAAGAGGGCAGCTTGATTGCTGAGATAGAAAGACGCCTGCCTGATTTTTATAATAAACACGTAGGTAAAGAGAATAGAGACCATTCAGAATATCATACGCAAACGTTGGCCAGCATTCATCACGATGACCGTTATGATAATTATAATTATGAAACCACGACCTATGAAAAAATAACCGCGATGAGTGTGATTGGTATTTTTCTAATCATTACCGCTTGTATCAATTTTATCAATCTGGTCACGGCCGAGGCTATCAAGCGCTCGAAGGAAGTAGGCATCCGTAAAACACTGGGCAGTTCACGTGGCCAATTGATTGCGCAGTTTTTAGGTGAGTCAACTCTCGTTACAATTTTTTCGGTGGTGCTGGCTCTTGGGCTTGCACAAATCATTCTTCCGTTTTTGAATACTTTCCTACATTCTACTTTGGCGATTAGTTTGAATGACCCCACGCTCTGGTTATTTGTATTGGCAGTGACCGTAGTGGTTTCCATTTTATCTGGGCTTTACCCCTCATTTGTTGTGTCCGGATTTAAGCCTGTGTTTGCCATCAAAAATCAAATGGGCAATAGAAATTCTTCGGGCTTCAATCTTAGACGTGGCTTGGTGGTGTTGCAATTTGTGATTTCGCAGTTTCTAATAATCAGTACGATTGTGATGGTCATGCAAATGGATTTTTTCAATAAAACGGAATTAGGATTCAAGAAAGAAGGCATTGTGAACATACCCATACCTGAAAATGTGCGAGGTGGATTTAATGATGGAAGCAGCAAGATGCGAACCTTTAGAGAAGAAATTGGCAAGATGAACGGAGTGGAACTGGCAAGTCTTTGTACGTATCCGCCTTCTTCTGGAAGTGTGCAAACCACGAACGTAACTATTGAGGGGAAAGAAGAGCAGCTTGATGTGCAACTAAAAAGGATAGATGGCAATTATGTCGGACTGTATGATTTGAAATTGCTGGCAGGTAGTAACGTTTTGGATTTAGATACAGCACAAGGATTTATTGTGAATGAAAAACTGGTCAGCTTGGCTGGTTTTAATTCTCCGCAAGAAATGATTGGGCAGCGAATAAAATTAGGAGGACCGAATAGGTACTTGCCCGTGGTAGGAGTGGTTCAAAATTTTCATACTCTCTCTTTGCATGAGCCGATTGAACCCACGGCTTTGTATAACGGCATTCGAAGTTATTCCACCATTTCGTTAAAAGTTGATGTAAAGAAATTCAAAGAAACCGTAAAGCAAATTAAGCAAAAGTGGGAAGCGGCTTATCCCAATCATATTTTCTCCTATCAATTTTTAGATGAAGAGATAAAAGAATTTTATGAAAGTGACACCAAGATGTCCACGATGATAACAGTGTTCACGTCTATTGCTATTTTCATTGGCTGCTTGGGTTTATTTGGCTTGGCCACTTTTATGGCGAATCAAAAAACAAAAGAAGTGGGCGTGCGCAAAGTGTTGGGCGCATCTGTAGAAAGTATTGTACTCCTTTTTTCAAAAGAATATGTAAAACTGATTTTGATTGGATTTTTGTTTGCCGCACCGATTGCGTGGTATGTGATGAAAGGCTGGCTAGATAATTTTACTTATAAAATTGAGTTAGGGCCAACGGTTTTCGTCATTGGCTTCGCAGTAGCTTTTGTGATTGCAATTTTGACTGTAGGTTATCGCTCGTTGCGAGCGGCAACGGCTAATCCAGTTAATTCGTTGCGGTCTGAATAAGTCCATGAGCAATTGGTATGTCAGATTTTGAAAGGTATTAAGAAATCACCTATCTTTGATTATGGAAAATTCAGAAAGCAGAATTGTCATAGACCCTACTATCATGCTTGGAAAACCCACCATAAAAGGGACTAGAATTACTGTTGAACTTATTCTTAATCTCCTTTCCGAAGGGGCTGCCATCTCAGATATAATTGACATGTACCCCCATGTGAGTAAAGAGGACATCAAAGCAGCACTCCAATACGCGTCCTCTTTGGTAACACATGAAGAGACTTTATCGGTAGCGTGATTTTAGCAGACGAGAATATCGATAAACGAATCATTGATGCTCTTCGAGAGATTGAATTTGAAGTTTATTCGATAAAGGAAAATATACTGAGTTTCTGATGAATGGATAATAGGATTTTCAAGAGATCAACCTTGTATAATTTTAACGAATGATAAAGATTTTGGCAATTGGGTATTTGCGCACAATCAAAAAAATATCAGTGTGGTTTTTCTTAGGTATCAATTTCCAGACAGAGCAAAAATTATTGATATAGTAGTAAAGCTTTTTCAGGAGCATCAGACTTCTTTGCACGGCAAATTTACTACCGTCACAGTAAAGAAGATTCGAACTACGAAACTTCGGTAAATTTCACTTCGAAGTGATTAGGTGAGGTATAATAAAAAAGCCAGTGCCCAATCATGGATTCAGCACTGGCTTTGTAATTTATTCCGACTAAATATTAATTTTCTACCAGCTCAAAATTAGACGTTTGCAAGAGGTCACCCAATTGCATGTAGCCTAAAAACCCTGCTTGCACTTGTGCTTGCGCTTCATTGATGGGAGTAGCGGTATTGGCCATCATTTTGTCAACAGCTACTCGTAAAGGTCTTTCACCAGCCTTTAGGTCAACCAAGCCTTTAATCGCATCGGCAACATCTTGTGGTTTGTTCGGAATTTCTCCACTCATCATTTCGCCAAAAGTTTTTCCGAAGCTTTGATAGTAAGGAAGTGTCTTGGTGTATTCGGCCGTCAACGCACTATTTTCTGGTTGGTAGATTTTTCCAAATAGTTCTGTTTGAAACGCACCTGGTTGTACAATCACTGAGTCGATGCCTTGCGGAGCTAGCTCATAGCGCAATGATTCAGCAATCGCTTCTACTGCCCACTTAGAAGAGGTATATGCACCATTAAAAGGGATTACAAACCGCCCCATCAAACTAGATATCTGCACAAACAGACCTGTTTCTCTCTTACGCATAGCAGGTAAGAACGCTCTTACCACGCGTAGCACACCAAATACGTTCACTTCAAAAATGTTTTTGTAGTCTTGAACGGAATAGGTTTCATCTAACCCTCCACCATAAATACCCGCGTTGTTCACCACCACATCTACGCCAGTTACTTTACCGTTAATGTATTGAGCAGCTTTCGTTACCGATTCATCGCTGGTCACATCGAGTTCTACCACTTCTACCGCTGCATTATTTTCTTTCGCCCACTTTGTCAAATCATTTGCCAATGATTTGTTTTTTCCATTTACCCCGCGCATGGTAGCAAATATTCGATGGCCATCTTTGGCAAGGGTTTGAACAGTTAACTTCCCGAAACCGGAGCTTGAACCGGTCACTACAATTGATTTTTTCATTTGAATGAGGATTTTTAAGTTGAAAATTAGATTAGATGTTTGAACAACCATTTTTGTGATGGTTCAGTTCAAAACATTCATATTAACTTATTGTGAAGAGAAGTTAATTACCACTTTTCCTTAATCACCCTCAAAATTTTAGCACATGGCACAACTAGTCAGGCGGATTTCACTTATAAAAGCAGACTAATCAAAATTCTTTTTGTTGTGACTGGTAATCCTTCCATCCGCCAGCTCAATTGTTCTATCGCTGGCCTTGGCAAAATCATTGTCGTGCGTTACAGCTATTATAGTTTGGCCGTAATCATGCGCGATTTGTTTGAAAATATCAAATACGATTTGCGTGTTCTTGCTGTCCAGATTACCAGTGGGCTCATCGCACATAATGATTTGAGGGTCGTTGATGAGGGCGCGCGCAATGGAAACGCGCTGTTGCTGGCCACCACTTAGTTTTGATGTAGGCTTCAGTGCTTGGTCTTTTAATCCAAGTATTTCCAGTTTTTGATAGGCACGTTCTTCCACCTCTTGGTACGAGTACTTGCCAAGCTTAAGGGCTGGTATCATCACATTTTTAAGGCAAGTAAATTCAGGTAGCAGATAATGGAATTGAAAGATAAACCCAATATTCTTGTTGCGTAATGCGGCCAGCTCATCCGTTTTCTTTCCAGTGATTTTTTCGTTCTCTATAAACAACTCACCTTCATACGTGGTATCCATCGTGCTGAGGCAATAAAGCAACGTAGATTTTCCACTGCCGCTTTTTCCTACCAGCGTTAAAAATTCTCCTTTGTAGGCTTCAAAGCTGATGCCGTCCAATACTTTGAATTTGATAGGTTCATAAAAATACTTTCCTATTCCTTTTGTACTAAGTACTACTTCTCTGTTTTCCATTGTTGATTTATTTTTCGTTTACAACTCAGGCGTCTGACCGCTTTTTCTCTAACCTATCAGCAGTCTGACGCCTCCATTTTCAAATTGGTTTTATTTTCTAAAAATTTCTACGGGGTCTACCCTCGATGCCTTGCGTGCTGGAATATAGCCCGCCCCAAACGTGGCCAACATGCCCAATAAAAAACTGTTTCCAAAAAGAGAGAGATTGAAATAGATGGGAAAATAACCTACGGGCGGCCCCATCCAGACGTTTTGCATAACTAATATTAAAAGCGAACCAATCGCAAGCCCCATCAAGCAGCCGAGGAAGCCCATCACCACAGCTTCGGTTACAAATATTTTTATCACATCACTACTTGAGAAACCAGTGGCTTTTAGAATGGCAATGTCATTTATTTTTTGCATCACCGTCATGTTTAAAATCGTGTAGATTCCAAATGCCGCTACCACCAAAATGGATAAGGAGATAGAACCCATCAACGTATTTCGTACCAAGTCACCTGATAGCACATCGGCATTGGTGATTTGCCACGGTTCTACTTTGTACTGAGTCAGTGGTTGCAGGGCTGTGGCATATTCTTTTGCCGCATCGGGGTTAAGGGTATTGGCGTAGATTGTGGTTACATACGATGGCCCTTCTTTGGCAAACTGTTGAGCTGTGCTAATATTGATATACGATTTTGATTGGTCAGACAAAGCACTGCCTGTACTGAATATTCCTTTTACTTTTAAAATTTTTGTTACACTGTGTGAAGACGAAACAGTAATGTTGTCGTTGACCTTCACATTCAGCTTTTCGGCAATGCCTTTGCCGATAACAATGCCGCTGAGATTGCCATGCAATTCTTTTAAGCTGCCAGCCACCATGTAGCTGCTGATATTGAACATGGCATCTGCTTCTAAGATGTTTACCCCATTGGAAGTTCCTTTCAATTGTGATTTTCCGTTATTGTAAAACACATCAACGGTTACTTGCGCAATGGAGTGCGTTAAAAATGATTGCTGCTTTAGTTTATCTAAAATACCCTGCGGATTGATAAGCGTTTTAGAAAGCGTGGTTATCTGTGGATTGATAACTGCCACCATCGCATTATCGCTAGAGTCATTTATCAGCGGCTTGCTGATTTCGTCTTCCTTGTAAATTTTTATATGTGCCGAGTTCTTAAATATTTCTCCTCTGGAGTAGGCTGTAAACCCACCCGACAATGAATTCATAAATAGATACACGGCAATCCCTACGGCCACGCCTAAGCAGGCTACCAGCGTTTGCTTTCTACGCGTGAAGATGTGCGTAAAAGCGATGTCGATGTTTACACTCTTTTTTCTCATAGTGGTTGTGTTTAACGAGGCATGCTTCCGCCCACCTCTGATGTTTCAAGTTTGTTGGCCGACAGATTTTCGGTAACCAAAACAGTAGTTTCAGTGATGCCGCTAAGTATTTGCACCCACGAGGTGCTGATAAAGTTCGTTACTACTTTGGTCGGTTGTTTTTCTCCTTTTATTTGAACTGTTCCATCAAAGTTTAAGTAGCTGCGCGGAATGAGCAACGCGTTTTTCTGAAAGCCTACAATAATATTGGATTGTAGTTGTGTGCCCGAAACTTTAAAATCGAGGGAATCGCTGAAAACCAATTTGCAATAAAAAGATTGTGAAGCTTCATCAAAGGCAGGATAAATTTCACCCACTTTGGCTTTGTATTGTTTTGTTGGATTGGTATTCAGTTGGATAATCGCCTCTTGCCCTAATTTGATTTTGCCAATGTTGCTTTCATCTACATTTATTTTAGCATACAAATAGTTGGCATCACCAATCATGGCAATCACATCGCCTTTGCGAACGAAGTCGCCTCGTTGTTTTCTCTTCTCATATACTTTGCCGCTCACCACGGCACGTATTTCGTTATTGCCAAAAAGCGTTCGGTTTACTTCTTTCAATGCTTTATTGCTGATGACTGATTGCTCGGCTTGTTGTTTTTGAAGTTTGTAACTTTCCTTGGCACTTTCATAATTGGCTACCGATGTTTGGTATTTTAACTCAGCATTTTCAAAATCGATTGGAGCTACGCTCTTTGTGTCCAACAATTTTTTATATCGCACATATTGCAGCGAGTCTTGTTGCAAATTGTGCTTGGCTACCGCTACATTGTTCTTCGCTTGCATTAGTGCGGGCGCGTTGGGTGATAGGTTGCTTTGCGCGATGTTGTAGAGAGCGTTGGTGCTTTCGGTATTGTACTTGCTTTCTTTGTTATCCACCACAGCCAGTATGCTTCCTTCTTTCACCAAGTCGCCTTCTTTAAAATTGATTTGCACCAAGTAGCCATCCGTTTGGGCTGTTAAGTTATACGTACCGTCTGCTTCCAATACGCCCGATGCAAATACAGTTTCGGTTACATCTTTGCGAATGGGTTTCGTTTCTTCCGTTTTCTTTCCACAAGAGGCAAGTGCTGTTAGCACGATTGCACTTAGCGCATACATTTTCAGTTTAGTCTTCATAGTTAGTTATCTAATGTTTATCTGATGGTATTGTTGATTTCTATTTTTGCGTTGGCCAATAGCAAGCTGATGGCCGATGTGATTAAATTGTAATGGCTGTTCACCATGGCATTGAAGCTGTTCAATGTTTGCTCGGTGGCCAGAAGCCCTTGTGCGTAAAGGTTTCGGTTTTTATAGTAACTCTCTTTTTTTAAACCATATACTTCTTTGTTGGTAACAAATTGCGACCACGCTTTGGAATAGTCCGTGCTTAACTGCTGTTGGTCTAATTCTGATTTGATGCGCGCATGCTCCGTATTTTTTTGCGCCAAGAGGTGATTGTATTTTGCTTCATTCACTGAAGTAAGCGAACTAGCCGTGAAAGGAATGGGCATGGCAATTTTAAAACCGATATACGTACTCGTATACCAATCCCATTTGCTATCGAACAAACCCGCGTTGGTGTTGTATTGTGTACGCGAGTCAGATGCGAACAATGAGAGGGTAGGCAAGTTAATAGCCTTGTTCTTTTTGAAATTTGATTTAGCGATACTTTCCTTTGATAGACTGTTGATGTAATTCAAACTGTTGTGCGTTACTGTGGGCGCAGCAGATGAAAGTTCCGTAGAAATCAAATGGTTGATAGCAATGGAGTCTGCTTCTGGAATATCCGCCAATGTCTTTAGCGTGAGGTATTGTTGCTGAATGATAAATGCAATTTGATTTACGTTCTCTTGCGTATTTAAATAACTCACTTTCGTGTCGTTCACATCTTGTTTCTTTAGCAGCCCTTGCTGGAATTTATTTTCAGCAATCCGTAGAAGTGTATCGCTCACTAGTAAATTTTCTTTAGCGGATTCCAATTGCTCTTGTAGCTGCACAATATTGAAGTAAGTGCTGGCGATGTTTTCGTAGAGTGATTTGCGAGTGAGTTTATTATCTGTGGCGGTGGCTTCTAAATTTTGTTTAGAAGATTTTACATTATGCCAACCCTGTAAGTTGAAGAGTTTGATTTCTCCATAATTGTTTTGCGAAGAATTATATTGAACTCCCAGACGCTGTGCTCGGTACTCTCCCGCAGGTGCGTTGGGGTCACTAAAGTTGGCGGGGAACAAAGTCACAGGTAGGGTGAGGTTATTCGTGTAGGTGAACGAAACATTTCCAGTTGGGTCGGGTATGCTGGCAATGGCAGCCAGTTTTGTCTTCTTCGCAAGGTCAATTTTAATTTCGCCCGATTGCAGTGAAATACTCTTAGTACTGGCATATTTGAGAAACGAGTCGAGGTCGGTAAAGACTTGTTGAGCGTTTGAGTTTACAAATTGCAAGCAGAGTAATAGAATAATTATCTTTTTCATATCATGTTTGAGTTTAATTTGAAAATTTGAAAATGTGCTAATTTGAAAATTGGTGTGCGTGGCAATGATTTTCAAATTCTTGCCAAAGGCATTCCTTGGAACAGATTGGTTAATCTTCAAATTACTTTATGCGTATAAGGTGTATCGTTTTACTCATCACCAATTTCTTGGCTACAATTTTCAATTTATCATTGCTGACAATCGTTACGGTCGCATTCAATTCCAGGTTGGCATCAGGTGGAGACATCGTGCCTTTGAATGTTTTCGAGGCTTCATCATACTTCAACTTTTTTACCAGAACCTGTCCATTAACCATTTCCTTCTTTTTGGAATTGATTGTTTTGGCGTAGTAAAGGCCGTCCTTATCTTGGTAGAATTCCATTTGGCGGTCAGGTTCTTTTTCATCTTTCCACTGACCGACAATAGAAGAAGCTGATTGTGAAAAGGCAGCAAGCGCTAAGAGTACCGTAGCGCAGGTTAGAGTGGTTCGCTTTACATAGTGTGTCATAATTTTGTTTGATTACGACACAAAAATTCTACAAAGCCATCAGCTATGGAATGAGTTTATGGGTGAAATGGACAAAAGGGGAGGTGAAGTGGACGGTAGGTATATTATAGGTTGAGCGTTACCGCTGCGAATGACAGCTATTTTTGGGTGATTTGAGTAAGTTTCGCTAAAGGAGTTACGTATATTTGGGAGTTGGCAGCCATTTCTGCAAAGACAACATGACGACAAATGATTTTATTAAAAAGCTGGACTTTGAATACATTGAGACATTCTCGCTCCTTCGAGAATTAGAAACAAAGGACTACGTTGACAATCTACAAGCAACAGCTAAGACTGTCCAAGACGATAGTGAGAGAAGAAGGCTGCTCGATTTGACAGTACGTGGAACAAAAAGGCTTTTAATTGAAACTGGGACACCACATCCTACTGGTCAACGAACAAACATCTTTAAAAAATCAGACCCGAAGATCGATGAGTTTTTTTCAATCTTATCTGAAGAATATACGCAGCAGTATGAGTTTATGTGCTGGCCAGTTTTTAGAGAGATGATCGTTTTTTACGACAAGTCGAACCAGATTGTATCACTCCTAAGCATTTGCCTATCATGTGACCAGATAGAGGATGAAGACGCAAACCGAATTAGAACTGACTTTAAAGTGTTCGACAAATTGAGAAAATATTTTAAAGACATCGGACACAAGGTTGAGAGGATGTAGAAACGGCTGCCCAATGTATTTCCGTCAAGCGGGGTTGACGCGTAATCCAACATTTCGTATCTCTATTCCGTTCGGTGTCGGTGACGGGACGCGGTTTCAAGACCACGCTCGAACGCAAATACTCCCGTTAGTGTTCAGCCAACCATTCCAAAAATTCCGTCACTTTCAATTTACCTATTTGAATTTCTTCCTTGAACGGAACGGTAAGATTGACTGAGATTTTTCGATTGAAAGAATGAGCCGCATCTTTTACGGCCTTGCGATTAATCAAAAACTGACGATTGGCACGAAAGAAGCTCTGCGAAAAAGTTGATTCCAATCTATCCAACTTTTCATTGACTAAAAACTTTTTTTGGTCGAAGGTGTAAGCGTAGGTATTCTCATTTTCAATAAAGAACAAAGCAACGCTTGCGCCATCCAATGGGATAATCTTATCGCCTTGGTAAATAACAACAGAGGGACTTTTTTTATAAATATTTTTCTCTAGCTCTTTTAGTAAGTTTGAAAAATCGGGAGAGGGTTTAGCAAAAGTGGTTTTTAACTTTTGATATTTTTCCAAGGCTTTTGCCACGGTGGCTTTGCTAAACGGTTTCAATAAATAATCGATGCCCGCGGTTTTAAATGCTTCCAGTGCATATTCGTTAAAAGCTGTGCAAAAAATAATTGGGGCGTGATTATTTACAGACTCATAAATTTTAAAGCTTAGCCCATCACCTAATTGAATGTCAGAAAAAATTAAGTCGATGGGTGGATTAGATTGAAAGTATTCAATGCCGTCTTCTACAGAGTGAATCATTTTCACAATTTCGGCATCAGGCTCAATTACCTGAATGGTCTGAGCTAAATCTTTAGCGGTAGGTTTTTCGTCTTCAACAATGACAATCTTCATACTACTTCGGTCATTTTTTTGGCAAGATTTACTGTGTCGTTAAGTTACGAATTTGAACCACATAGGACATAGAACACAAAGGGTTTCACATAGAGGGTTTATGTGATTATTCTATATTCTATGTGTGCATTTCTATGTCCCTACTGTGCCTATGTGGTTCAAATAGTACGCTGTGCTGCGATCAAATCGATAGTGACGGAAAATGAATCTTCGGTTTCAGTAACTTGGATTTCCTTGCCAGTAATAAGTTTGTGGCGTTGATTTAAATTGGCCAAGCCCAAACCGCTTCGTTCGGTTACTTTGATGGATACCTTGTTGTTTTGTATTTTCAATTGATTGTCGAAATAATCTATACGAATGTGCAATGGTTTTTTTTCAGTAAAGTAGTTATGCTTGAAAGCGTTTTCAACCAGCGTTTGAATTGAGTACACTGGCACTTTAAAATTCATAACCTCCGTAGGAATGTTTGCGAAAAACGAAAAGGTATTTTCAAATCGTACTTTTTGTAATTCAATGTAGCCACTCGTAAATTCCAATTCTTCTTTTAAAGTCACCGTAGTTTGTTCAGATGCTTTAGCCGAATAGCGTAAAAATTCAGAAAGTTTTACCGAATAGTCTTCTGCCACACTTGGACTTTCTTTGATTAACGATTTTAGTACACTTAGTGCGTTGAATAGAAAATGGGGATGTAATTGCTGCAGTAGTATTTGTTTCTGCGCCTCGCTATTTTGAAACTTTAGCTCGCGATTTTCAATTTCAGCCACATTTTTTTTATAGGCGTTCTCAACCGAATTGCAGAGAAGAATAATGATGGCATTGAAACTGATAGAGATTAATACGGGATATACAACATACTTTTCTGCTAGTTCGGGTCGCACAGAGATAAAATCTGTTACAAAAAATAGTATGAATTGAAATACCAATTGTAGCAAATAGCTAAGCGAATATCTCTTCCATTTTTCGATATTTTGGAATTGAAGCGTGATGTAGATATTGATGCCCCAAACAATTGAGATATTGATAAGCATCCCAATACTGATACGAAAGACTTCATGCGTGGGGGCAATCGCAAAGATTAATAAAGGGGACAATGCGTACATTGCCAATATGGGTGTAGATATAGTGGCATATCGAAGCAGATTTTTTTTCATTCAGGAATATTTATTGAATTCCTTTAAAAAGAACTCACCACTTTACGTATAGTTATTTTATTGCCTTAACTATTTGTAATAACTCTTTTACTTCATTGCTACTTAAATCTTTCTTCTCACTTTTATCATATACTGATAGAAGATAAACTTCTTTGTCGGTAGAGAATACTGCGTGAATCGTTCTTGCACCGTAGCTTTTTCCTGATGGTTTACCTCTAATGAGTATTCTTACTTTGTAGATGCCGTGGCCAAGGTGTGACCCTTGAATGGGTTGAGTGGCCAGTGAAGTTGTTAATTTTTCGATGTCTTTTTTGAATCCTGGATATACCCGAGAAATCTTTTTTGCTTCCTTTTCAAATCGGGTAGTGGGGATTACTTTAAAGCTCACTCAATAAGTCTTTTATATCTTTTGGCTTTACTTTTCCTTGGCGGATGAGGGCAACTTCTTGCAATGCCTCTTTAACGTCTTTATAAACAGAAGGCTTTTCTTTTCTAGGAAGTTTCTCGGCTAGGTTTTTCTTTAATGCTTCCAATTCTTTCTTAAACGCTTTCCAATCAGCCGATGGGATAAAAACTCCCTTCGTTCCATCTTTATCTTTAACGTTCTTGACTTTTATCCTTTTGGTAGTAATTTCCATATCTCAAATCTATATTTAATCCCACCAATTGTCAAGCTCCCGCTGCATAATAGTAAAAGCTTCGGCTAAATCTTTTTTTCTTAATTGTTCAGCGGCCTCTATATTTTTCAAGTGCTCATCCTGTTCTATTCTAAGTTTATCCTCTGGCAATTCATCGTCCCTTTCACTTTTCCATTCAAAATTGCCATCTTCCAACTCTAAAAAATAGTGCCTATCCTTTCCCCATTTTGCCACATGCTTGATCCTAATCTCTTCATCATAATCAAAGGAGTTGTATTTCTCTAGCAAGGTGATCACTTGGGTCATACTCTCAACCCTAGCTTCAGTGCCCTCCAGAATATCTCGCCTCTTGATCGCATCGCGATCCATTCGTATTTTAAAAATCAATATGGTGATAATCTGAGAATGCCCCCAAGTCCAGTCACTCCAAACTGCCTTTCTCCAACGGAACATCGATTTAATGCCGTTCTTTAAATCGTACCATGAATAGAGCGTTTTGGTTCGCCAATACGATAGTTTCGATTTTATCCTTTGAAAAACCGTTTTATCTTTAAAATATTCATCCAGATAAAGTTTCTTACCATCTTTATATTTGAAGTTACTTCCTGGCTTCGAATTTCCTCTTTCCATCTATTCGTTGAGTTTTTGAAAATGTAGGATTGAAAACAAAAACTAAAATCAGACTACATCTAGGGCTACTACCTCACTGGTCAATTTCACCACCTCTCACTAATCACTTTTAACATCTCTGCATGAACACCCCCCGCTGCACACAGCTCACCTCCAAATAAAAAATTATCCCCCCCCGAAAAATCAGTGACTTTTCCTCCCGCTTGTTGAAGAATGAAAGCACCGCCTGCTACATCCCACGGTTTTAAATTGTATTCAAAAAAACCTTCCATTCTTCCACAAGCAACATAAGCTAAGTCGATAGCAGCACTTCCCAATCTGCGAATGCCGTGAGTTTGTTCCAAAAATATTCTAATGATCTCTAAATAATTTTCTTTTTTCTCAGTATGGTAATAAGGGAAGCCAGTGGCGAGCAAACTTTCTTGCAATGTTTTGATGGGCGATATGGAAATCACTTTGTCGTTGCAGTAGGCTTTACCACCTTCAATGGCGTGGAAACATTCCTTATGGCTTACTTCATAGACAATGCCCAACACGGTTTTATCTTTTCTGGTCAACCCGATGCTGATGGCGAAAATAGGAAGGCCATGAAGAAAATTTGTAGTCCCATCCAACGGATCAATAATCCATTTGTATTCGTTAGTACCTTCTATCTCTGTTCCTTCTTCACCTATAAAGCCCGAGCCAGGAATTATCTCAGATAGCTTTTTTACAAGTCTTGTTTCAGCTTCTTTATCCACATACGAAACAAGATTGCTGAAACTTCCTTTCTGTTCAATCTTCGATCGATCAAAATTTTGATTTTCGGTACGGATAAAATCAGCCACTTCTTCACAGAGCTGCATCACTTGCTTTTCTACCGAGGCTAGGTTCATATTATTTTTTCTTTGTTTGACTTTTAACCAATGCTAACAAAAGGATCAATACCGAAATCCATGTGGCTGTGCGAGTAATCAACTCGCCTCGCTTGGAATAGTTGACTGACTCCACTTTCACATTCGAATATAACGAAATCATTTGCAAGCGAGTAATGCCTTCTGTTTTAAGAATAAGAGAATAAATTATAGGGCCCGTTAAGCAAATGAAAGTCAGGGCTAATAAATACCAATTCAATTTTCCTTTGAATACAGCCACGTATAACAATAAGTTGGTGCAGAGTATCCACAGCGATGAGCCTAAGTAACCTGTGTAGCTATTCCACTTCATCCACTCTGGGCGGAGTTGAATAGCATCGACTAAGAAAACAGTTTGCTCGCGCCAAGATAACTTCAACAAAATGTATTCTAGCCCCAGCCAAAAGAAAATGATGGTGAACTTGCCGAGACGGCTCCCCAAACTTTGGTAAGAAAACGCATAGCCTAAAAATGCGAGTGCGAAAACAATGGCTTGCACAATGGTCGAAACTAGGAAAGATACATTGAACGAATGAGCTGCAAAAAAAGAAACGACCAATGCCAATAATATAAATTCAATGTGTACCCAAAAGTCATCACCCTCTTTGGCTTGGTCGGCAATAGCAAAGAGCGGGGCAAAACCAAAGAAAATAAAAATGGGGAAAGGCTTCATCAGCCAACCAGCCGATAGTAAGATGGCACTAATAACGAAGAGTAGCCAAGGTGGTAGCGATGTATTATTACTTTTTGCCATCGATCACCAATACAATTTCGCCTTTCACTTCTTTGCTTTTGAAATGAGTTGTTACTTCAAGCAGACTTCCCGTAAATGTCTCTTCGTACATTTTAGTCAGCTCACGCGATACAGAAACCATTCTATCCTCACCGAAAAATTCCACCATCTGTTCCAAGGTCTTTACTAATCGATGTGGAGATTCATACAACACAATGGTGCGCTCTTCTTCGGCCAATTTTTTTAGAGCAGTCTGTCTTCCTTTTTTATGGGGCAAAAACCCTTCGAATACAAACCGATCTGTAGGAAATCCTGAATTTACCAAAGCGGGAATCAATGCTGTAGCCCCTGGCAAACTCTCTACCTTAAGTCCCGATTTCAAACATTCACGCACTAACAAAAAACCTGGATCTGAAATACCTGGTGTGCCGGCATCGGTAATTAGTGCCAGTACTTCCCCGTCTTGCATCCGCTTGATCAATCCAGCTAATGTTTTATGTTCGTTGAAAATATGAAAACTCTGTAGTGGTTTTAAAATTTCATAGTGCCGGAGTAATGTGCCTGATGTCCGTGTATCTTCTGCCAAGATCGTATCTGCTTGCTTCAACACCTCCAGTCCGCGAATGGTAATATCACCGAGATTGCCGATAGGGGTGGGGACGAGATAGAGAGAAGGTTTTGACACGGAGTTGATTTGAAAATAAATTAATTTGAAAATCTGTTTAGATTTTAATTTGGTCAATTGCCTTAGCCAGTGCGTGATCTTTGTCGGTAACAATATCTCCTGCATCGTGAGTGTTCAACTCAATGGTTACCGTATTGTAGACATTTGTCCAGAAGGGATGATGGTTGTGTTTTTCAGCTAGCAAGGCAACTTTGGTCATAAACCCAAAGGCTTCTACAAAATTGCTGAATTTGAAAGTTCTGGTGAGGCGGTTGTTTTCTTCTTTCCACATAATTGTTGGTTGAAGAGCGATTACTCATTCAATCCTAAATATCTCAAATAAATTGATGAAGGGCAACGGAATGATTCCGTAACTGTAATTTCGGCCAGGGATGGTAACGAAAAGCCCGAAGCGAGATGGAAAGGAGCGAGGGCGGACTTGTAGTGGACAGCCCGGTGGCGCCTCGCCAGGCCGCCAAGTTACCCATAACGAAAATACTTAGATCACTAAGCCTTAATACTAGAGCGCAATAATCCCCTCCACATAATAAGTCGCCACATACACATCAATCACCGCATCGCTAGAGGGCATCATCATCTGCAATGTTATGCTCGTGTAATTTCCATTTTTAGAAACGCGCTCGGTAGCGGTGTGATTTGGAAATAAGGAAGTGACTTCAACTTCTTTTCCTTTCGGTACAATAAACTTGAAGGTATAAAGTGCCGGCCAAGCGTAGTGCTGATCAAGCTTTTCTTTAAGTGAATTTGTCCAATCTGCTTCCATGTAAAAAAAGAAAGTCGGCCTTCTATACTAGAAAACCGACTCCCATCTTAGATTAACTACTAAAAGAACTTATAGCGCTTGTCTTCAATTTTAGAAACTTCTTTGATCGCTTGCACAATTCCATAGCCCGATTTGCCATTGAGGCCTTGCAGCAATTGATTTTTGAACATGGTGTAATCCCCTACTGCTGGTGCCAATGTTTTGTTCTGAGCTTCAATGATCAATACGCCATTTTCACCTGCAAAAGCTTTGCTGCGCTTTCCATTCTCGAGTGAAAAAGCAATGCCTACCGCTTTCGCATCTAATCCTACTGAAGGCAGAGAATTGGAATTTAATTTCAAATCGCTTGAGGAGTTTACAGAAGCGTCTGTTCCGAAAACTTTTGCTATTTCATCCAACGTGCCTTTTTGTGCATTTAGCTTTTCAATGATCTTTTCACCTTTCAATTGATTTTTAACAATAGGCGTGATCTCTTCTTTCACTTTGTCAAAAGCTTTGTAGCCTTCTTCTGTTTCACCTGTCATCACCCCCACCACGTAGTCATCCTCCAGGTCAAATACATCCGAAACTTTTCCAATCTTTCCATCGCGATAGAGCCATGTCACCATTTGGCGGGCATCACCCAAATTTCCAATCCTACGCTCGGCAGTGCCAAGGTCATTGGCTTCTTGAACAATCAGGTTTTCTTTTTTAGCTTTTTCTTTGAAGGCGTCTACTCCAGAAAGGTTAGCTCCAAAAGTTTGTGCCTTTAAGAAAGCGGCATTTTGTGTCTCATCACTTGGTGTGATCGTTAATTCTATTGTGGCCACGGTGTAGCTTGTATTGTCCTTCAAGTTGGTAACATCAATGATATGGTAACCAAATTGCGTTTCAACTAAGTCGCCAAGCAAGCCAGTCTTCTTTGCATTGAATACTGCATTTTGGAAAGGCTTTACCATTTGACCGGAAGGGAACCAAGCGAGTTCTCCACCCCGATCAGAATTTGACTTATCAGCACTGAACTCGCGCGCCCTATCAGAAAAACTTGCGCCACCTTTTATATCCTTCAATATTTTAGTTGCTTTTTCTTTCGCTACTTTCTTCGCTTCGGCTGTCTCATTCTCCCACTTAATCAATATATGGTTTGCCTTGGCATTAAAAATGGTGTCAGTTCCTACTTTCACTACTTTTACAATTTTGTAATTACCGCCTTCTAGGAAAGGGCCTATCAAGTTTCCAGCTTTAATGCTTGAAGGGTCATTGCTCAGCAAAGTAGGTAGCGTGGCAATGGTGTACTTTGAATAAGGTGTTGAGCCCTCTGTGTTGGATGCGGCAAAAACCGAATCGTCTGCAACCGTTCTAAAATCAGAAGCAATCTTAGTAGCTTCTTCCTTTAACGTTAGAGAGTCAGTAGATGAGGGCATAACAGGGAAAGTTACATAACTCAAGTTGCGTGTTTCTTTTGCCTTATATTTTTCTTTGTTCTTGTTAAAGTAGTCGCGTAGTTGGCTATCTGTCGGCTTTACCAACGAATCGCTTATAGCGAAGAAGGGCACGTACAAATATCTAACCTCAGCCACATCGTTTTGAGTATGATAGTCGCGCTCCGATTCTGCTTCAGTTACGTAATTTGTTTTGATCAATAGGTTCTCATATTTGATGCGCTCGCGGCCAAGGCCTAAATCTTTTTGGAACATGCTCCAACGGTATTTTCCTTCTTGCCATTGCGCCAACATTTGCTGATTGCCAACAGGGGCAGGAGAATTGAAGTTATTGATATATTGAACTACTCTCTTGCGGTCGAAATTGCCAGCAGAATCTTGAAAAGACTGTTTCACATTTTCGTCCACATTTTTTCCTTGTACCATGTCCCACACCTCATCGGCAGTTACTTTCACGCCTGTCTTTTCAAACTGAGGCTTGATAGCGTGTTCTACCACCAGCAACTCCCATGCTTGACTTTGTAGTGTAGGTCTTTCCTTTTCCCCAGGCTGGCGCCCCATGCTCATGATGTAGTTGTTCTCGCGCTCTTGCACAAACGCTTGGTATTGCTCTCTGGAAATAGATGTCCCTGCAATTTCACCCACCTCATCATCGCTACCCCCAAAAACAGACTTAGGGCCGTTTCCGAACAAGTCATTTAAAATAAAAGCGAGGATAGCTACTGTTATGAATCCCACCACCCACTTGGTCATTTTATCCCTCAACGTTCCAATCAATGCCATAAAAAAATTAGTTAAAGATTAAGAGTCGGTAAGGCCGACCATGCCATTTTAAAGAACGGCAAATTTAGCCCGATATATTTATTCAGCAAAGGCAGGGGAGGAAATAATAGAGGTGATTTTCAGGGGGTTAGAGTGTTTTAGGTCGCAAGCAACAAGCCACAGGCTTTAAGTTTGATGACTAAGGGGCGGCCTGGCCAAGCGAAGCGCAAAGGCCACCGGGCTATCCGTTACAAGTCCTCGCCCCAACGCTCAAAATTCCAACCCTTCGCTGTGGGCTTTCCACTGCTATCCCTGGCCGAAATCCACAATATCGATTAGCCATCTGCTGAGATTAACATTGTCTTGAAATGCTAAATAAAAATTTCATACTTTTAGTATGCTAAACCCCACTTATGAAAATACCCTCTCTACTCATTGTCTTTCTATTAGGTCTTTTATCATCCCATTCCATTGCACAAGACGTATCCAACTACTATGTAACGATTGGTGTCTTTGCTAAGGTAGAAAACGCCACCCGATTGGTTGAAAATACGAAGAAGCAAGATCTTACTGCTCAGTACGCCACCAACTCGGCTAAAAATCTCAATTATGTTTATGTCTTAAGTACCACAGAGAAGAGAAAAGCCTTTGCCCTTGCAATTAAGTTGAGAGCCGAAACAGAATACAAAGACGCTTGGGTTTTTGAAGGGAAGCTGGGTGAAGAAGTGTTTGCAAAGAATGAGCCAGTAGTCGAAACAAAACCCGTTGAACCCGTTGTAGAGATTAAGCCTGTTGACCCCGAGCCCGAAGTAAAGCCAACGATTGATTCCGCAGCACTGATAAAACCTGTTGAAGAAGTAAAGCCTGTCGTAAAAAAGCCAGTGGGCAAACCGTTTTATTTCAAAGTCTTCAATGCAAGAGACAACAATGAAGTAAAATCAGGCGAGGTGCATATTCAAGAAGCAATCAGAACCACGCAATACCAATCTTTTAAGGTTGGTGAAGTAGTTTATTTGGAAGCACCCAAAAACAAACGAGGCTCCTACACCATCGTTACACAGGTACCAGGCTACAGCCCTATCAACACCGTATTCAATTACCAAAACCCCGCAGGCGAAAAGGGAAGCCAAGATGAAATTATCATTGAGCTACCTGTTACCAAAGCCAAGAAGGGTGACTATATCGATTTTAATAATGTTAGATTTTTTAAGAATGCCGCCATCATGCAACCTGCAGCACAAAATGAATTAGATGGACTGATTGACTTGATGAAAGAAAATGGGAAGTATAAAATCAAAGTACATGGGCATGTGAATGGCACTCTAGACAGAGAGTCTTTTATCAGAGGAGCTAATTCAGCTTTCTTCGCAACTAACCCCTCTGAGGATAAAACAGAAAGGAAAATGTCGGCCAAAGACTTATCAACTTTCCGTGCGGAGGCTGTTAAAGACTATTTGGTAAGCCAAGGCATTGAAGCAAGTCGCATTAGCACAAAAGGAGAAGGGGGAAAAATTCCTTTGTATCCTGAAGGAGGAACACTGGGTCAATACAATGATCGAGTGGAGGTAGAGTTTATTAAGCATTGAAAAAGGTGAGAGGTAACTGGTAAGGGGTAAGTAGTGATTACACCAAACCGATTACCTTTTATCAATTGCTTCTTACTAGTTTCACTATACTGAAACTAAGCCGTTATTGCCTTTAAAATATCGTGTTGGGTAATGATGTGCGCTTTCTCTTGATCGTCTCGCACAAGTAAAGCTTTGTTGTTTCTGTTCAATAAAGATGAAAGCACATCTAACGTGCTATCCAATGCCACCACTTGCATTGGTTTATCCATGATCTCACCCACAGATTTATCTTTAATGCTGGGGTCACTAATTATTTTCTCGATCAAACTGGTTGTAGTCACACTACCAACAAATTCATTTGCCTCGATTACGGGCATTTGATCCACACCTTCTTTGTTCATGATGCGAATGGCATCACCTATCGTAGATTGCTTAGTCACAGTGAACAAGGTGTCTTTTCCATTGCGGCCAGCAATAATCTGGCGAGCGGTGCCATACGTACGCTCTTCCAGGAATCCATGATCCTTCATCCACATGTCATTGTATACTTTGCCCAAGTAACGAGTGCCATGATCGGGCAGCAAGATCACCATCGTATCGTCCTTCTTTAAATTCTCGCGCGCATACTCTAATGCACCATGCAAAGCTGAGCCGCAACTCCATCCACCAAAAATTCCTTCTTCGCGAGATAATCTTCTGGCCATGATCGCACCATCCTTATCCGTTACTTTGATGAACAAATCGATCATATCAAAGTCTACATTCTTTGGTAGAATATCTTCGCCAAAGCCTTCCGTGAGGTATGGATAGATTTCATTGCGATCAAAAACGCCTGTCTCTTTGTATTTTTTAAATACCGATCCATATGTATCAATACCTACCGTTATAAGATTTGGGTTTTGTTCTTTTAGATATTTAGCCGTACCGCACATAGAGCCCCCCGTTCCTACGGTGGCAACATAGTGAGTTATCTTTCCTCCAGTCTGTCGCCAAATTTCTGGCCCGGTAGTTTCATAGTGCGCTATTGCGTTTGACGGGTTATCGTATTGATTAGGGTAAATCGAGTTGGGGATTTCTTTATTCAGTTTGCGAGCCACGGAGTAATAGCTGCGTGGGTCATCTGGCTCTACGTTGGTGGGGCAAACAATTACTTCTGCCCCCACTGCACGTAGAATATTTATTTTTTCTTGCGATTGCTTATCAGCCATTGTAAAAATGCATTTGTACCCTTTTGCAACGGCCGTCAGTGCCAAGCCCATGCCCGTGTTGCCCGAAGTCCCCTCAATGATGGTGCCTCCTGGTTTAAGAAGCCCAGCCTTCTCCGCATCCTCTACCATCTTCAGCGCCATTCGGTCTTTGGTAGAGTTGCCTGGATTAAAATATTCCACTTTGGCCAAAATGTTGCCCGGAATGCCCTTAGGTATATTATTTAGTCTAACAATTGGCGTATTGCCAATGGTCTCAATGATGGAATTGTAAATCATAGGATTAAAAGGAAGTAGGGCAAAAGTAAGGATTTGAAATCATTTCAAAACCATGGGGTGCATTTCAAATTGACGCGATGATTAGGCCGCTCCTATGGAGCTATCATATTTATAACTTTTACTTTTCTACTAACAGTTTACCCCGCTGGGCAATGTCTTAAGTTAAGCTCCTATGTGTAGCATTTGAACCACATAGGACATAGAACAGATAGATTTCACATAGGGTTATTGATTTCTATGTGTGTATTTCTATATCTCTATCTGCCTATGTGGTTCAAATCCTT
>JBJXEB010000048.1:0-7205 GCA_046155095.1 Cyclobacteriaceae bacterium | reverse complement strand
CACGGACTATGAAATGCGCAAGGGGCCGTCATCGTAGGTGCACTATCCTTCTCTCTGCTTCGCGGCCCACGAATTTTTTTCCGACTTCTAGTCTTTCAAGTCCCGATGAATGAATCGCCACCAACGTTTGTGTTTGCGCAGTGGTGGCTTTTCGAAGCCGCCACTGTCCGCGTGGGCAAACGTTGAACGAAGATAACACTTTGAACTTACACGTCCCGCCACCATTGCGCAAACATTTTGTTGGCAGTCGTTTTTTCAACAACAATTATAATAAAGAACCACTTTCCCTAATTTCTTTGAAAATGCAATTTGTCGGCCGTCTTCTTCTCCAATTAAATAATAAAATCCAATTGAGGTCTGGTCTGAAATTATGTCGTCCCAAATTTCTTTGTCAGAATAGTCCTCGTCAAATGTATCTAACTTTGAAATTGCGGGTTGATGGAAATTGTCGTCTGAAAACAATTTATCTATTCTGGTCTTTATATATTCCTCCGTCTCTTGGTCGGTCGGATTTGTTTTGAGTCCATAGTCCAAAAGCATTGTTGTTTCGAAGTTCTCGTCCAGAATTATTTCTCCATCTTTTGTTATAATCTGAAACCTAAAATGTCCGCTTTTAATGGATTGTCCAGTTACAGTAATTTTAAATGTGTCTTTGTCCCCTGGCGAAGAAAAGTAATGAGTGGTCACGTTCTTATAAAGAATTGTGTCGACAGTTAGTATTTCAGCTTGTCTACGGTTAATGTCATTGGTTAAAGTGTCAGGTTGACTAAAAGTCCGAGAGTCCGTCTTTGTCGTGCAACTCAAAGTCGTCAATAGTCCGATTATTAGTAGTTGAATCTTCATAGAAAAAATGACTGCCAACTCTTAAATATACGCATGTTTTGCATGCTCCCTCAATACTATGAAATTTCTGTTTCTCGTCCAATATCGTTAACTAAGTAGGCTTTAAAAATTTGCCTATCAGCTATTTATGAAAAATTTTAACACGGCACTTTACAACAAAACAATACAAAATGCGCATTGCGCAAAAAAATCAATGCGGCTTTCAACAATATGGAATGCGCAGTAGGTTATTCCTTCTTATCCAGCATGATTATTTCTTCGGCCACTATCTCGGTTACGTACTTTTTAGTGCCTACTTTATCCTCGTAAGATCGGGTTTTGATTTTGCCATCTACATACACCAAGCTCCCTTTTTTCAAGTATTTTTCGGCCAGCTCGGCCAAACCCCGCCACAAAACCACGTTGTGCCACTCGGTGCTGGTGTGCGCCTGGCCTTTATCGTCTTTATAGCTTTCGCTGGTGGCCAGTGAAAACTTGGCAACCTTTACGTTTTCTTGCAAGGTCTGCATCTCTGGGTCTTTGCCCAAGTTGCCAATCAGGGTGACTTTGTTCAATCCTCTCATAATGGGTTATATTTAATTTCAATCGAGTGCATTTCAAAAATACGAAGTAATATTTTGAACCACATAGGCATATAGAAACATAGAAAATACACATAGAAAGATTTTGAAGCTATGTGAAGGTCTATGTGCCTATGTTTCTATGTGGTTCAAAAGGTTACCCACAATAGTCCAAAATCAATCCATATTATCGAGCGGGCTTTTTATGTTCCGTAGGCTCTTCTGGCTTACATGGGTATAGCGCATGGTTGTTTTAATATCGTTGTGCCCTAGTAGTTGTTGTATAAAGGTAACGTCCGTGCCGTTTTCCAATAGGTGTGTGGCAAAGCTGTGGCGCAGCCCGTGTATGCCTATGGCCTTATTGATATTCGCTTTTACTAAAGCGTCCTTAAAAACTTGCTGCGCACTGCGGGTGCTGTATTGATCGCCATATTGTCCTTCAAAGAGAAATTTCTTTGGCTTGTATTCTTTGTAGTATTCGCGCAATTGCTCGAGCAAGCTTGCGGGCAGGTTGGCATACCTGTCTTTTTTTCCCTTGGCACGTTCTACAAAAACCTGCATGGCCTTGCTGTCAATGTCTTGTACTTTCAGGTTTACTATTTCGCTTACGCGCAGCCCCATGCCATAGCACAGTTTCAGCATGGTGTTGTGCTTAAGGTTGGCAGTTACGGCAAATAGTTTTTTAATGTCTTGCGCGGTGATCACTTTGGGCAAGATAGATGGCTTCTTGGGGCGCGGTATCTCTATAAAAAAGCGTTCACGCTTCAGCACTTGCTCAAAATAAAATTTGATGGCATTGAGCCGGCTGTGCAATGTGTTTTCAGAAAGTTTCAGTTTGTTGATGCAATAAAGGAAATAGCTCCTGAGCTGGGTGGCATTTAAGTCGGTTACGTTTTTGTCTTTTAATAAGTAAAGCAATTGTGCAAACTCATTGCTGTAAGTAGTAAGGGTGCTTTGGCTGTATGCCTTTAACTGCAGCATCTCTACCAACTTGGTGAAGGCGGGCTGGTTGATAGGGTGAATTTGGCTCCATACTTCCTTGCCAATGGCCTGTAACGGCAAACCAAATTTTTTACGATAGGTTGGCACATCGGGCAAGTGCCAGGCTTTGAGTGTCGCACTCCAGCGGGCGCCAGGCAAAAGTTTTATCCGCTTGATGGCTTCCGCATTTTTTTCAAAATAGATGGCTATTCTCTTCTGCCCTTTGTGTACAATTTCTTTGGCTTCCCATTTCATGATCCAATAAAATTATGGAAAGCGCTGGATATTTTCTAGCAGCTTGTTACTATATGCACGGCTTTGCACACTACGTTAGATCACAAACCCCAAGGAGCAAAGTAAAAAACTATGGACTGGCATCGGCCAGGGATAGTAACGGAAAGCCCGAAGTGAGATGGACTGTGCGTGGACGGACTTGCAGTGGATAGCCCGGCCCCGATGGCACTGCGCATAAGGAATGTGTGCATCGGGGGGCCGCCTCTAGAAATCTTGTCCTTTTTCGTGAAACCGTCTTAACCCCAAATAAAACCTAGGTGCTTTTGCCCTTCGCGCTATAATCCTTCTCCAATGCTTGTGATTGAGCTAATAATGTCACTTCCAATTAATTAGGTTACCTTTGCGGCTTAATTTTTAAAACAATACTTAATTAATGAAATCTTTTAGCGAACTGGGACTTTCTGAGCAAGTGGTGGAGGCTATCCGCCAAATGGGCTTTGAAACTCCTACGCCCATTCAAGAACAAGCCATCCCGGTTTTGTTGCAAGGAAACACCGACTTAGTCGGATTAGCCCAAACGGGCACTGGAAAAACTGCCGCATTCGGCCTTCCGTTGATCGAACTGATCAATGAGAAAGACCGCACTACACAGGCATTGGTTCTTGCGCCTACACGCGAGTTGAGCGTGCAAATTACTACTGACTTAGAAAATTTTAGCAAGTCGGTGAAAGACCTGAACATTGTCACCGTCTATGGCGGTGCAAGTATCTCTGACCAGATTCGTAAAATAAAAAGAGGCGCGCAGATTATTGTAGCTACCCCTGGTCGCTTGATCGACTTGATCGAGCGCAGGGTGGTGAGCTTGGCCACCATCAAATATGTGGTGTTGGATGAAGCGGATGAGATGTTGAACATGGGCTTTAAAGAAGCCATTGACGAAATTTTATCTGGCACACCTGACGAGAAAAATGTGTGGTTGTTCTCAGCCACCATGCCACGCGAGGTGCGTGAGATTTCTAAGAACTACATGAACAATCCGCAGGAGCTCACGATGGGCGAGCGGAACCAAGGCAATGAGAACATCGATCACCAATATATTGTGGTAGATGAACGTGACAAATACCAAGCCCTGAAGCGGATGGTAGATTACACGACTGATATTTTTGGTGTGATCTTCTGTCGCACTAAAATTGATACTCAACGCGTAGCGGAGAGTTTGATGAAAGACGGCTACAATGCAGATGCCCTTCACGGGGATTTGACGCAGATGCAGCGCGACCGTGTAATGAAGAGCTTTAAGAACAAGACCTTGCAGATGTTGGTAGCAACAGACGTAGCGGCTCGCGGTATTGATGTAACGGGCATTACGCACGTGATCCACATGAACATGCCCGATGAGATGGAATACTACACGCATCGAAGCGGTCGTACGGCTCGTGCCGGCAAGAAAGGTATTTCGTTGGCCATCGTTTCTAAAAAAGAGATGGGCAAGATCAGCCAAATTGAAAAGGCATTGAAGCGCAGATTCACAAAGATCATGATCCCTACGGGCGATGAAGTTTGCCAACGCAAGATCATGGAGCTCACACGCAAGATGCGCAATGTGGAAGTGAATGAAGAAGAGATCGACAGCTTCTTGCCAGAAGTATATCACGAATTGAATGACTTGACGAAAGAAGATATCATCAAGCGTTTTGCATCTATAGAATTCAACCGTTTCTTAGCATACTATAGGGATGCTCGCGATCTAAATAAATCAGATCGTACAAAGAGTTTTGTTGGGGAGGATAGAGTACGTAGTGATAGAGGTGATGGCTATGAAAGAACTGGTGGTTCTGGAGACCGTATATTCATCAACATTGGAAGAATGGATGGCTTGGAGACTGGTGATCTACTTGGTTTGATCTGTGACTACGGTGAGATTGACAAAGGCAAAATTGGTAAGATTGACTTGAAAGGTGCTTTCTCTTTCTTTGAAATAGAAAAGGATGTTACTGCACAAGTGATGAAGGGCTTTGAGGGCGTGGAGGTACGTGGCCGCAAGGTGCGCTTAGAAATGTCTGGCGACCGCAAGGAAGGTGGAGGTTTTAGTGATGGAGGCAGTGGCTACGAAAGAAAGAAACGTTCTTTTGATGGTGGCAGCGGAGGCGGTGAAAAGAGACCTTATGGTGGTGGCAATCGCAGTGGGGGCGGTGAACGCTCTTATAGTGGTGGTGCAGGCCGCAGTGGAGGAAGTAGCGAACGTAGTGGGGGGACGAGAGAGAGAAAGAAACGTTGGTAATAAAAACCTGAAGCTTTATTGTACAATGCAAGGTTGAGAGTGATAACTTTCAACCTTGTTTTTTTTAGTAGGCTATCGACTTGTGGCTACGCTAAACATGGGTTTTTTTTCGAGGCTGCCATTGTCTACATCTCTTAGCAACAGTTTATTTTTTTCTATGAATACATTGAGCTGATAAGCAATGCTATCATAACCCAATCGGTAAATAGAAGTGCGTTGGTCTGCGATTTTAATTTTGTCAATCAGGTTAAGTAAGTCTTTGTTTTGAAGCAACGCAGGATTTGCGTCAGAGATGGAAAGTATTTCGCTGATCAAGGAATTGGTGGCAAAGTCATACTCTTCTATCACATATTGGTTTGACAAAGTTTTTTGAGTAAGGTGTAGTTGCTTCAATTGTTCAAATCGAGTGCTCAATGAAGCCAGTTGTGAGGGATCGGGCAAGGTCAATTTTTTGAGGTGATCAAGGGCGGCATTCACGCTATTCATTTTTTCCTGTTCGTCTTTTATCAAAATATTCCAAGAGTGCAAGAGGGTATCCTGTAATGTGAGATAGGTTTCCGTAAGCGAATCTATTCTTGTAAAAGAGGTTTTTTCATTTGAGGTAGCCGATCTACCACAGCTTAAAAGCGCGAAAGAGCCAACCAAGAGCCCGAATGTCGAATATTTTTTGATCGAAAACTCCATAATTGATTGCTAAACGAACAGCAAGGATAAAGGTTTTAGCCGAGCCTAAAAAGGTCGTGTACCATCCACACGCGTATTATAAATTTTAGAGCGGTTTGAATTGTTCAAAAGCTTCTTTGCAATCGAGGCAATAGTAGAGAGAGCGGCAAAGCGTAGGCCCAAAAGGACTTTTCATTTCGGTGTGAGTGCCATCGCAGCGGGGGCAAATGGCGTTTTCTAAAATTTCTAGTTCGGTAAATACCTTGTTGGAGGGGGGAGGAGCCAATCCGTATTGCTTGAGTGCTTTTTTTCCTTTTTCTGAAATAAATTCAGATGACCACGGGATGCGAAAGGAGATTTCCACCTTCACATTTTCAATCCCCTTGCTCTTTAGTTTTTCGATTACTTCATTTTTCATCACGTCCATGGCGGGGCAACCGGCAAAAGTGGGAGTGAGTTCGATGCGTACATTGCCGCCATCGATTTCCACTTCGGTCACCACGCCTAAATCCACCAACGACAATACGGGTATCTCTGGGTCTTTGACTTCCTCTAGCCACTCATAGATTTTGGTGATGGATATGTACGGTGCGTTGGTCATGATGGATAAACGATGTCAAAGGATTTCGGAATGATCTGGTTGAGGTGATGCTTTAAATGTTTTACGTAATCAATGGCTAGCCATTCAATAGAATGAAGATTAGGCGAATCTTTTCCCGTATCGCAGTCCTTAGAATAATTTTCTCTGGGCATTGCATTCAATACACGACAGATTTTAAGGTTAATCAATTTCCAATTGGCGATTACTTCGTTCGATGGTGCATGCAAATAATCATTAGCATTCACCCAAAAATTTTGTTCATATCTAATCTTCGGCACGTTTTCATATTGCCCGCAAATGAATCTTCGTAAATTATTTTCGGCCGAATCGATCAAGTGTCCTAGCACTTCTTTCTTGCTCCATTGGGTTGGATTGGGCTTTGCAGAAAAATTTGCTTCAGGTATTTCGGCAATGCGTTGAGAGAAGGTGGTAATGATGGTTTGGAGTTCGGTGGTGATGGTTTTCATTGATTAAATTTTTGCGTAGAATTTTAGTTCTGATTTTTTTAAGTTTTGCGGCATGGCCAAGCGAGGCGCAAGGCCACCGGGCTATCCGTTCCAAGTCCGGCCATCACACATTTCCATCACGCGGAGTTCATCCCGAGCGAAGCCGAGGGAGGCTTTCCACTTCTATCCCTTGCCGAGTTTCCACCTAAAAATCTCCTTCGTATTTCACGTATCTATTGCTCGCCAATGAATATTTCCTTCGATTGGGTTTACCTGTGGCGCACTCTAGATTCTTCTTCTTTAAACCCACGGGTTGAAACCCTTGCCTACTAACAGTGAACCCCGCTTGGGTTCGTGGTTTGAATAGTACCACGAATTCAAAATTCCCAATTTTATTCTTAGCCTAAAGCCTAGCTCCGAATTTCTAGCTCCGAATTTCTAGCTCCCAATTTCTGACTTCTATCTTCTATCTTCTGACTTCTGACTTCTATCTTCTATCTTCTATCTTCTATCTTCTATCTTCTATCTTCTATCTTCTATCTTCTATCTTCTATCTTCTATCTTCTATCTTCTATCTTCTATCTTCTATCTTCTAT
>JBJXEB010000047.1:0-143749 GCA_046155095.1 Cyclobacteriaceae bacterium | reverse complement strand
CGCCCCAAAAACGTTCACCCTTGGGTTCGTACGATATTCTTTGGTCGTTAATGCTGTACTCCACAGTTGGAAAATATTATTTTCGATTATCCTCTCCAAGCACCATACTCACATAACTTTCATATCTACTTTGCGCGATAATTCCTTTCTCAATAGCTTTCAGCACAGCACAATTAGGTTCTCTTAAATGCAAGCACTTCGATCCAAATTTGCAATTTGATCTCAGCTCGCGCATCTCTACGAAATAATCGGAAATCTCTTGCGGCTCCATTTGCACCAACCCCCATTCTTTTATGCCGGGCGTATCGATGATAAAAGTATCATCATTCAGTTGAAACATTTCGGCAAACGTAGTAGTGTGCGTGCCTTTGTTAGAGAAGCCCGAGATTTCATTAGTGGTTTGATGGATAGTAGGAGCGAGGCGATTGAGCAAGGTGGATTTGCCCACGCCAGAGTGACCTGCTATCAACGTTACCTTGTTCTTTAATAGTTTATGAAGAAAATCTAAGTCATCTGTTTGGGCAGAAATACATTTGGTTGCGACTTGCAAAGAATTATACAATGTGATCAGTTTTTCTTGTCCTTCTTTTTCTTCTTCAGTAAGTAAATCAAATTTATTGAAAAGCAATATTTGCGGAATCCGAAACGATTCTGCCGAGACCAAAAACCGATCTATAAACCCAAGCGATGTGCGCGGCTGCTTAATAGTCGCTACCAAAAGCACTTGATCTACATTGGCCGCCAGCACATGCGCATGGCCTGTTTTTTTTACTGATTGTCTGAGTAAATGATTCTTGCGAGGGAGGATTTCATAGATGGCACCATTTACATCTTCTTGATCGAACAATACATAATCACCCACCGCAACTGGGTTTGTTTCTTTGATCTCGTCTAATCTTATTTTGCCACGCACTCGGCACATAAATTTAGTCTTGTCTTCGGCAAGTACTTCATACCAGGAGCCTGTGGATTTTAGAACAACGCCTTTCATGACTTTGAAAGTAAAGTAGAACAGTAATCCATTATTTTTTTGGTTGCGCCTAAATTTTCTTGCACATAAGAGCGGGTTACTTCGCAAGCAAGCAAAAAGCTCTCTGGCATATTGTTCATCAATTCATATTTTGCTTTCAGCTCAGAGAATCCACTTACTTCAAATGCTCCACCCAACATAATCAAATCAGTTGCCTCTTGGTATTTTTTGTAATTCTTATTCCCGAAAAAGATAGGCACGCCATAGCAGGCTGCTTCTAATATATTATGTAGCCCTGCACCAAAGGCACCCCCCACATAAGCAAACTCACCATACCTATAAAGTCGCGATAGCATTCCGATATTATCAATAATCAAAACTGAAAAATCGGAAGATGACGTTTCATCAGCCTTTGAATAGCGGACTGATTTTACTTCCAATGATTTTTCGATGGAAGATATAAACCCTTCCGTAATTTCATGTGGGGCAATGATAAATTTGAGTCGATCTTTATTCTCATTGATGAGCGGAACAAGTACATCCATATCTTCTGGCCAGCAACTACCGGCCACCAATAATTTTTGATCGCTCTTGAATTTTTTGGCAATGCTAATTTCTTCCGATGATTGAACGATTTGCATTACCCGATCAAACCTGGTATCGCCAGCCAGCGTACTTTTGATATTGAGCGCATTGAGTAATTCCTGCGTCTCTTTATTTTGGACGAAGAAGTAGTCAAAGTTCTTTAAGATTTTTCTGAATAGTGAGCCATAACTTTTAAAAAAGACTTGATCTGGTCTCAATATGCACGAAATAGAAATCAAAGGAATCGATTTTTCCCTTAGTTGGCTGGAATAGTTGTGCCAAAATTCGTACTTGACAAAGATTGCCATTGAAGGTTTTACTATTTCAACGAACCGCTTGGCATTACTTGGCGTATCCCATGGAAGATAGAAAACGGCATCTGCACCTCTATAATTTTTTCTGATTTCATACCCTGAAGGAGAGAAGAAGGTCAGCAATATCTTTGTGGTTGGGTATTTCTCTTTCAGCGCTTCCATGATTGGTCGACCCTGCTCAAATTCGCCAAGGGAAGCGCAGTGGACCCAAATCACTCTCGCATTTTCATTGACGAATGTTATCTTTAATTGATTGTAAATATCTCTTCGTCCATCCACAAACTGCTTTGCTTTGGCATTGAAAAAAGAAGCCAAGAAGTAAACTGACTTCAGTATTTGTATAGATAGGTTGTAAACGAGTTGGCTCATGAGTTCGTAAAAATACCAAAAACGATAGGCTGTATTGGTTTTATTTTAGAGATTTGTACGATTACCAAAACTTGTTTGATTGGATATACCAACCGTAATCCCACAACTAATATGAAAAACATAGAAAAGAAGTACCTTAAATCAACTTTGTTAATGTGCCTTTCATTGGTCTCGCTTTCATCATACGCACAAAATATTTCAGAACTGACCCAATTTTTGAAAGCTGAAAAGAATGATGCTTCTGCTTTGGTAAAATCTTATGTGACTCCTGCGGTGAATGCAATTTCTAATGGCATGACCAGTGGTTGGTACACGACTGGCAAGGCGCATAAGACATTGGGCTTTGATTTAGGAGTGTCTTTGAGTGCAGTATTTACAACATCTTCTGATAATTATTTTACGCCATCTTTGAGCTCTAATACGACTTTCAAAAATCTGACAAACCCTAGCCAAGGAGCTCCTTCTGTTGTCGGGCCTAAAGATCTTACGGAATACAAGTCTACTTATGATCCCGATGGGACATCTGGCTCATTGCCAAGCCAGACTTTTACCATCAACGGTCCTGAAGGTCTTGATCTAAAAAAGAATATTGGCTTCTCTGCATTGCCTGTTCCGATGGTTCAATTGGGCATAGGCATTATTAAAAATACGGATTTGAAAATCAGATTTGTGCCAGAGCAAAAAAGTAATTCAGTTACATTCAAAATGTTTGGCATTGGCGTAATGCATGATATAAAGCAACACATTCCAGGTATCAAGAAATTACCATTTGATCTTTCTGTTTTGGCAGCATACAATTCTATTACAGGCACAGCGAGCCTTGTTAGCACGTCAGGTGTTACGAGTAGTAATGGAATTTTAGCATATAAATTAAACTCGTGGGTGGCACAAGCAATCATTTCTAAAAAAATATCGGTGCTTACTGGTTATTTAGGAGTAGGTTATGGGTCAGTTAGCTCTAACGTTGATATAACTGGTAATTTCTTAGTACCTGCTGGGGCTGCAAGTTTTGCTCTGAAGGATCCGCTCGCTTTGAGTTTGTCGAGTAGCAGTGCTAAACTTACTGCAGGTATTCGCTTAAAATTTGGCCCTGTTTATCTTAGCGGAGATTACACCTTGCAAAAATACGATGCGTTGACACTCGGCTTCGGCTTTGCTGTTCGTTAAGAATAAAAAATGATTTAGTAAAGAGGCTGCCCTAATAAGGTAGCCTCTTTTTTTATTTCCCTTTGTACTCCGGTTTCCGTTTCTCAACAAAAGCTTTCATGCCCTCTTTTTGATCTTCACTGGCAAAGGTGAGATAGAAATTTTTGCGCTCAAATGCCAAGCCTTCATCCAACTGAGTTTCAAATGAACGGTTGATGGCTTCCTTGGCCAACTGCACTGCTACAGGCGACATCTGTGCGATTTCTTTAGCAAGTTGGAGGGCTTCGTGCAAATACATTTCTACAGGCACAACTTTATTTACCAGCCCATAAAAGTGTGCTTCTTCGGCAGATAAAAACCTTCCTGTCAAAATCAATTCCATCGCTTTGACTTTACCCACGGCCTTTGTCAATCGCTGTGTGCCGCCTGCACCTGGTATGGTGCCAATTTTTATTTCTGGTTGGCCGAACTTGGCGGTTTCAGAAGCGATGATCATATCGCACATCATAGTAAGTTCGCAACCACCTCCCAAGGCAAAACCACTGACTGCGGCTATGATAGGTTTCTTTGTTCTACGGATTTGATCCCACGTAGTGAACCTATCCATCAAGTGCATTTCAATGGCACTCTTATCTGCCATCTCTTTGATGTCCGCACCAGCAGCAAAGGCTTTTTCATTTCCCGTTAGTACAATGGCGCGGACCTGATCATTCTTGTCCAATTGCTGCAGCGCAGCTAGGAGTTCTGTCATCAATTGAAAATTGAGCGCGTTCAATTCTTTGGGCCGGTTGAGTTCTATCAATGCCACGAAGGGTTCTTTTTGCTCTGTTACTTTTATGAATTCCATAAGTGAAGTAGTTGATTGTAGTTCCAAAGCTAATCAGCTTAGTTTCCAGTTGCAAGTTACCTGTTCCCGGTCTCCGGCTTCGAGTGTTCATTCTTGTTCGTATTTTTGGAGCAATGAAAATAGTATTTGTTTGCCTGGGCAATATTTGCCGCTCGCCATTGGCGGAAGCTATCTTTAATCATAAAATCAAAGAAAAATGGCTCTCTCCTAAATTCGAGGCAGATTCTTGCGGTACTTCCAATTACAATATTGGCGATTCACCGGACCCAAGGACGATTAAAAACGCAGGCGAGAATGGAGTCACTATGCAACATGAAGCAAGGCAATTTAGTAAAACGGATTTGGAAATGTCTGATATCATCTTGGTAATGGATAAGAATAACTTAGAGGCAGTTCTCAGTATTCCCAATGCGACTTTGCACAAGGAAAAGATAAAGATGATGCGTGAGTTTGATCCGCAGGGTCGGGGGGATGTGCCCGATCCATATTACGGAGGAGAGAAAGACTTTCAGTTGGTGTTCGATATCCTTGATCGCTCTATCGAAAATTTTATCACCACACTTCCAACCTCTAAATAATTATCCCTTCACCAAAACCTGTAATGTAGATCGAGACGATTGCTCTAGGATAACCCCCTTCAAATTCCGGTATTCGCTGGAGGTTTTTGTGTCGTAATTTTTTATCGTGATTAATGTGAGATTGGCATTGTAATAGACCTCAAAATTTTTGCTGAGCAGTTCGATCAACTTCAATACCTTGCTTTCGCGATAATCAATACAAAAGGAAAACGAGATGGCAGAATTTTGCATTAAGTTAATACGAATGTTCAGTTCCGTCAATGCCTTAAAGATGATAGCAAGTTGCGTCTCATCCACGAAAGTGTAGTCGGTGACTTTACATGATACGAGGCATTGGTTGCCTTTGTAAACAATCAACGGAGGAAGTTTGTCAACATGACATTCGTGGATTTTTGTTCCAGCCAAACTAGGATCGATAAAACTTTTTACTAGCAGTGGAATATTGTTGTTCGCTAATGGCTTGATGGTTTTGGGATGGATGACGGAAGCGCCAAAGTAAGTCATCTCGGCTGCTTCTTTGTAGGGCAATTCATCAAACACAATGGCATCACTGATCTGCTTCGGGTCTGCACTCATCACACCAGGTACATCTTTCCATATCGTAACTGATTTTGCTTTTAGGCAGCAACCAAAAATCGCAGCAGAAAAATCAGAGCCTTCGCGGCCAAGAGTGGTGGTGAGGTTATTTTCTGTTGAGCCAATGAAGCCTTGGGTAATAATTATTTTTTGATTTTTTAAATCGAGTTGCCTGATCCGCTTTTCGGTTTCCACCCAATCCACTTTCCCTTCGCGGAAGGTAGTATCGGTTTTAATGTATTGCCTCGCATCGATCCAAGTGGCAGATGTATTTTCAATTTGCAGATAGCGAGCAACAATGTTGGAGGAAATCAACTCACCAAAAGAAACTATTTGATCGTAGAAAAGATCGGCCTCTCCATTGTCCTTGATCAGCGTTTTTAATCCACTGAATAATTTTTCAATCTCTTCATTGAAAGGATCGCCAGAAAATAATTCCTTGCAAAGAGAAAGATGATAGTGCTTAAGCTGATCTATTTCTTTTTGATAATTCTTTTTTGATTGTGCGAGTGAAACCAGTTGCTCCAACGCATCGGTGGTTTTGCCCATGGCAGAGACTACTACCAAGAGACCATCTTTGGAGTTGACTTTTATGATTTGGGCTACATTCTTAATGCCTGCTGCATTTTTTAGCGAGGCACCACCAAATTTAAAGATATTCATCAATTTTTAGTTATTTCAAACGGTTGCGAACTATATTTGTGGCTGGAAATTTAAGATTTTTGATTTAGGATTTATGATTGTTGAATTGAAACAACCCTTGCGTTGACAGATATTCCGAAAATTCTATGATTCTAAGCCCTAAATCTAATAATCTTAAATCTTACATCTAAAATCTAAAATCAAATCATGGAAGCTTCTCGTATTGCCCTGCCCATCGGCACCGCACTAGATCGATTCATAAAGAATAACCAATACCAATTTCAATACGCGAGTGGCGAGCTTTCTCAATTGCTGCGAGACATTGCCTTGGCCTCTAAGGTGGTGAACCGTGAAATCAACAAAGCAGGTTTGATCGATATTATGGGCTCGATGGGTTCTCAAAACTCAGGAGGAGAACAGCAACAAAAGTTAGATGTGCTAGCCAATATTCGTTTTACTCGTGCTTTGACTAAAGGCGGGGAGGTTTGTGCACTGATCTCAGAAGAGACAGAATCATTTGTGGATTTGAACAACGATGGGAAATATGTAATTGCCATTGATCCATTAGACGGCTCATCAAATATTGATGTGAATGTATCTATCGGAACGATCTTTTCGGTTTATCGAAGGAAAAGTAAAGTTGGTTTACCAATCAGCGATGAAGATATTTTACAAACAGGTGATGAGCAAGTGGCGGCAGGTTATATTTTATATGGATCTTCCACTATGTTAGTTTATACCACAGGCCACGGGGTGAACGGTTTTACCTATGAGGCAACTCTAGGTGAATATTTTCTTTCTCATCCCGACATGATTATCCCCGAGACGGGAAAAATCTATTCCATCAATGAAGGTTCTGCCAATTCTTTCTCAGTAGAAGTGAAGTCATACATTCAATATTGTAAGGACAATAATTACACAGCTCGGTACATTGGTTCATTAGTGGCAGATTTCCATCGCAATCTTTTGAAAGGAGGTATTTATATTTATCCCGCTACGGCTAAAGACACCAATGGTAAACTTCGCTTGATGTACGAGTGTAATGCACTATCTTTTATTGCAGAGCAAGCGGGAGGGAAGGCTTCTACTGGAAAAGGTCGTATTATGGAGATTAAACCGAAAGACTTGCACCAGCGAACTCCGTTTTATGTGGGTTCGTTGAAGATGGTAGAGAAGGCAATTGAAAAAGTATAATAAAAAGTAGATTTTAGAAGCTGAAAGTTAGGGGACATTTAACCGATAACCGAATACCTTTTACCACTTACCTCTTACCTCTTACTTATAACTGACAACCGAATTACCCCTTCACCTCTTCCTTACTTTCTTCTTGCTCAAACACCTGAGGGGCTTCTTTTAGAAGAATTGAATACCACTTCACCAATTTTTTTATGTCTGAGATGTATACACGGTCTTCATCAAATTCTGGAAGCACTGATTTTAAAAATGCTTTCAACTTAGCATTATCTGATTCTGGGGTCACGCCAATTTCGGCACCATATTGCTTTTTTATTTTCGTGATCACTTCTTGCAGCGATACCGTTCCTTCTTTGGTAGTGGTATAGATAGAGATTTCACTCAGCACAGACATCCGCTCTTTTCCGCCCGCTACCAACTTCAATTTGGCTGCGTCTAGTGATTCTAAAATCACACCCGCCTTCCCAGGTTTCATAACTTTGAACAATCCGCCCTTTCCACTAATCGATGCTATTTCTTTCAGCTCCATAAGTTGATTTTTCTATTTGGTCGCAAAACTAATCATTTTCATTAGCGTTGAGGATGGCTTGATCAATAAAACCGAGCACTTTATCTCTCCCAGATTTTTTTTCTGCAGAGGTAATGAACAAAGAAGGTAACTCCTCCCACGATTTTAGAAGTTCTGTTTCAAAGGCGTTTTTTAATTTGCCTAACTCAGATTGCTTGAGTTTGTCTGTTTTGGTGAGCACCAAGGCCAAGGGAAGATTCATTTTCCCCATCCAATTGATAAAATCTAAATCTATTTTTTGCGCCTGCAACCTAGAGTCGATGAGGACGAACGTACAGAATAGGTTCTCTCGGTTCTGTAGATAGTTTTCAATCATTTGTCCAAAGTTCCAACGGTCTTCCTTGCTCAACTTGGCATACCCATAGCCCGGTAAATCCACTAAGTACCATTCTTCGTTAATAAGGAAGTGATTGATTGTCTGTGTTTTGCCAGGAGTTCCAGAAACTTTGGCCAATTGCTTTCGTTGCACAAGCATATTGATCAGAGATGATTTTCCTACATTGGATCGGCCAATAAAAGCAAATTCAGGCCTTTTTGGGTCCGGACATTTGAGGTAGTCGGTATTGCTAATGATGAACTCTGCCGACCTGATGACCATGCTTAAAGTATTGATTGAGGCGCAAATTACTAAGAATGTAAGAAACGTGTTAGTTATGATTGAAGATGACCTATTTATTTTTTGGAAGATTTTGCTAAATTGCCCCTCTGGAATGATTTTTTTAATCGAGTAAAACCATTTTTTTGATATGTACAGCCTTTTAAGGGTACTCATTTTTTCAGCCGGTATTGTCTTGGTAGCCTCATTTTCAGCTTTTGCACAACAGCAGGACAAGGAGCTCTCCAAAGAATATATGCTACAAGCTGATCTTATATTGGAAGCAACCAAAGCTGAAGATGATGCTAGGGATCAGATGGTAGTTGCGGCTAACTATGACACAACGAATATTAAAGCAAACTTTGAAGCAGGTCATTTGCACTTGATCACCATCAATAAAGATTTAGCAATTAAATTTTTCCTTAGAATCTACAGGCAAGATCCCGAGTACAATTTTGCCCTAACCTATTGGATAGGAAAAGGATATCAATACGGACTTGACTTTGATAATGCAATTCGTTTTTACACAGAATATAAAAATAAGCTCACTAAAAAACCAGGCTATCAAGGGAAGGATAAAGTGGATATGAAGGAAGTGGATCGCAGGCTGGAAGAATGCAAAAATGGCAAAGAATTCATAGCTGCTCCTAAACCCTTTTCTATTATTAATATCGGTAGGGAAATAAATTCAGACTCTGAGGACTATGCCCCGGTTTTAACAGCCGATGAAAGTGAGCTTGTTTTTACTACGCGCAGGCGTGATGGCAATACCTATGAAAACGTGGCAGATGATAACAAACCTTACGAGGATATTTTCTATAGCAAGAGATCTGGAGACAAATGGGCTAAGGCGCAGAATATTGGACCTATCAACATTAAATTTAGTGAATCGAGCTTGGCTTTCTCGCCAGATGGAAAAACACTCTTCGTCTATAAAGATGAAGGGAATGGCGATATTTATTTTACTGAAAGAAAGGACGATGGTACATGGGGAACCCTGGAGGCATTGCCAGGTATTATTAATTCAACCTTCAGAGAGTCGTCCGTTTCAATTACAAAAGATGAGGACGTTCTTTACTTTGCCAGCGAGCGCCCGGGTGGATTTGGTGGATCAGATATTTATGTTTGTTATAAAGATAGCAAAGGAGAATGGAGTCGTGTAAAGAACTTGGGGCCAAGTATCAATACCGAGTATGACGAGGATGGACCATTTATCGATTATGATGCAAAGACTCTGTACTTTAGCTCGAAAGGAAGAAAAGGCATGGGTGGATTTGATATTTTCAAGTCGAACCTGCTCGATAAAGAAAAGAATGAATGGAGCGACCCTGAGAACATGGGCTATCCAATCAATTCGCCAGATGACGATGTTTTTTTCACAGGTACAAAAGATGGTAAGCATTGGTATTACTCCTCCGTTCGCGAAGACGGTTTAGGGTACACAGATATATACACGATTGTACCATCTGAGGAAGTAAAGAAAGAACCAGTTGTAGCTGCTAAAGACCCAGAGCCAATCAAGGAGATGCCTAAAGAAGAGCCAAAAGTAGAGCCGATTGTAGAGACAAAGGTAAAGACCAAAATTGAGCCCAAGGTAGTAGTGAAACCATCTGTACAGCCTATCAAGTATATGGTTAATGTAGTGGATGCGGAATCAAAAACCCCTATAGAGGCGAAGGTGCGGATGCAAGGCTTGAAAGATAATGTAATGGTTGGGGCGATTGGCCAAAACGATGGTTCTTATGAATTTGCTATTACTTCTACCAAACCAAAAGACTATCGCTTGTCTATCGAGAGAGAAGGATATGTGTTTCAAAACCTGAATGTGAAAGTAGAGGGTGCAACCACCAAAGAAAAAACGATTACCAAGACCATTGAAATGAGGAAGTTGGTAGTGGGCGTGGTTTCCATTTTGCGCAATGTTTATTTTGATTATGAAATGGCCACATTCAAAACAGAAGCGTATCCTGAATTGAACAAGCTTGAAACCATGATGAAACAAAATGAAAACCTGCAAGTAGAGATTGGAGGACACACAGATAGTTATGGCAACAATCAAGTCAATCAAAAACTGTCGGAACGGAGAGCCAATGCGGTAAAAAATTTCCTTACTTCTAAAGGCATCGATACCAGAAGGATAAAAACAGTTGGTTATGGCGAAAGCAAACCACTCGCTAGCAACGATGATGAAGCCGAAGGCCGTCAGTTTAACCGTAGAGTAGAGTTTAAAGTGTTGGGTAATTAAGATTTTTGATTTGGGATTTTTGATTTGTGAATTGCGATTTTAAATTTCCCCTGAGTTCCAACTTCTAACTTCTAATTCCCCTTGCCAGTAGTCCCATACAAGACCGATCCATCCAGCAAAAAGCAACAGGTGGCTCGCATGTTCGATACCATCAGCGGCAACTACGATTTCCTCAATCATTTTTTAAGCTTTGGTATTGACATCGGCTGGCGCAAAAAGGCTATTCAGTTATTACAAAAAGAAAACCCAAAATTGATTTTGGATGTGGCCACAGGCACAGGCGACTTTGCCATTCAAGCGTTGAAGCTCAATCCTGAAAAAGTAATCGGCATCGATATTTCCGAAGGGATGCTAGAGGTGGGAAGAAAGAAAATGATCGACCGCGGGTATGATAAAGTAATTGAGCTGCGCAGTGGGGATTCAGAAAATTTACCCTTTGAGGAAAATAAATTCGATGCCATCATCGTTGCATTTGGTGTAAGGAACTTTGAGGATTTGCAGAAAGGCTTGGCGGAGATGCTGCGTGTGCTGAAACCGGGAGGTAGGGTTGTGGTACTGGAGTTTTCAAAGCCTACTGCTTGGTACTTTAAACCGCTCTATCATTTTTACTTTAAATTTGTTACTCCCGCTATTGGAAAGGCGTTTTCAAAAGATTCGGAAGCTTATTCGTACCTTCCCGAGTCTGTAAAGGCGTTTCCTGACGGAAAAGACTTTACGACAATATTAGATCAATTAGGTTATAAAAATACTTCATGCAGGCCATTGACCTTCGGAATAAGTTCGCTCTACTCAGGCACCAAGTAACTTTGGTTTTTGTCTTTGTGCTGCTTGGGTCATCTGCGCAAGCGCAATTGTTTCGTTGGGCAAGGCAGCACAATCCCAACTACGATGAACGAAAGATCAGCTATGGATTTTCCATTGGATTGCACACTAGTTCTTATCAAGTCAAATATTCTGATCAGTTTGTCGCTAAAAAATTTGACACGGTTACCTCGGTTCAGCCTCAATTTCTTCCGGGCTTTTCGTTAGGCTTTTTAGTTAACTATCGGCTCAATGAATTCTTTGACTTAAGGCTGATGCCGAAGGCGGGTTTTTATTCGCATTATCTCACTTATTACTATACCAATCGAACTACCCAATCTCAGCGAGTTGAGACTACCATGGTAGAGTTTCCTTTGTTGCTAAAATTTAAATCGATGCGCAGAGGCAATGTTCGCATGTATATGGTGGGTGGTATTACACCTAGCATTGAAGCTTCAGGGAAAAATGATATCGGCAATTCATCTGGCGCAATCCCTATTTTAAAAAGAAATATAACACTCGATGCGGGCATCGGTTTCGATTTCTATTTTCCATTGTTCAAGTTTTCACCCGAGCTGCGCTTCTCTCGCGGCATTACCAATATGCTGGGCGATGATGCAAGTATTTACAAAGATCCGCTCAGTCGATTGAACACGAATACGATTGGGGTGTACCTTATCTTTCAATGATAAATGTTAATAGTTGTTAGTTAACAGTTAATCGTAATACGACTTCTTGTCACCAATAACCATTAACTGATAACGACTAAATCCCATGAACAAACGAACCGCCCTCATCACAGGAGCTACCTCGGGAATAGGAGAGGCCACTGCCCACTTATTAGCTGACAATAATTTCAAACTCATTCTTTGTGGAAGAAGAAAAGATCGGCTAGAAAATTTAGTTAAGGAACTTTCACTTAAAACTGAACTGACCACACGTAGCTTTGATGTACGTGATCAAAAGCAAACGGCACAAGCCATTCAATCTTTGCCAGGCGAATGGAAAAATATAGACGTGCTGATAAATAATGCAGGCAATGCTCATGGCCTGTCGCCCGTGCAAACAGGTAGTGTGGAAGATTGGGATGCCATGATGGACATCAACGTGAAAGGCCTACTTTATGTATCAAAAGAAGTGATGCCGATGATGATTGAGCGGAAAGTGGGTCACATTATTAATATTGGTTCGATTGCAGGCAAAGAGGTCTACCCCAACGGCAATGTGTATTGCGCCAGCAAGTTTGCCGTAGATGCCATTACCAACGGCATGCGCCTCGATCTCAATCCCTACGGAATCAAAGTAACGGGCATTCATCCTGGCATGGTAGAAACAGAATTTTCGATAGTGCGATTTAAAGGTGATACGGAGCGCGCAGGAAAAGTATATCAAGGCCTCACGCCACTCCACGCTGCTGATATTGCAGATGTGATTTTGTTTACCGTAACAAGGCCAGCCCATGTAGTATTAGCAGACATGATCATTTTGCCTGTGGCGCAGGCGAGTGCTACAATAGTGAAGAGGGAGGGTTGAGTAATGCCGCCTTTGCTAGAGTTGGTGATACAACTAATCCTTTTTTAATTTTAATACCCAACATCAATGAAGGGCTATTTTAGTCAATCAAGCCTATCGCTTGGATTTCGATGCGTAATGGTGGTGAGCGAACAAGGATGGAAAGCACTCAAATAGGAATTGATACTTGTTACCAAGAAAATTTACAGCCAGATGAACTACTTCCGCATGGGGAGTATACAACCCAAACTGAAAGAACTTGAAAGTTGGCTACTCGATTACATGCTGCCCATTTCGTTGTTACGTAAACTACTGAGTCAGTAATTTTGTAAATGAAAGTGAGACTAAAGTCCACTCTGCATTTTTTTCAAAATACACGGCTAATCTGGCTTTCCCTTATGTTTTGCCAATTTGGCTTGCCATATTGCCTCTTAACCTCTAACTTAAATCTTCTCCACAAAATCCATAACGCAACTAATGCGATACTTTTTGTGCGGCTCAATGGCAACTCCAATAAACCTAAATCTTGGTTCTAAAATATTTTTTCTGTGCCCCAATGATTCAATGTCATTGTCAATAAGCAAAGACATCACGATGTCTATAGGCTTCTCATTTCCGTAATCACAATTTTCGCCAATCGCTCCGCCCGCTTTTGCTTTCAGTCGAAGGCGTTTGTCAAAAGTAGTTCCGTCCGAACTGTTGTGCCCTACTTTGCCCTTGCTCCCCATATCTATTGCGTGTGCTTTAGATATTTTTGAAATTTTTGGTGCGAGCTGCAATGCTTCCATTTTCTTTACAGACTTCAACTCGGTAATAAGAGAAGTTGCATATTTATTCTCTAATAAATTGTTCTTTTCAATATATGGATTGAGATACTCGATTATGAAATTTTGTGGATCAGTGCGAACGGCATTTAGTATGGATACAACTTCTTCAATTGCATTTTGTGAACTACCTGTGAAGGGAAGGGTTAGGGCTAGTGTGAACAGAAGTGCTCTCATGGTGGTAAGAGGTGAGTGGTGAAAGGTAAGAGGTAATTGGTAAGAGGTAAGTGGTATTCGGTAAATGACCCTTGATTGGTTAATGGGCAAGTAACCTGTAACTATTAACTGCTTTCTACTTCCAGTTTGCAGGATCCAACATCCACGATTTCACATAGATCAATTGATTTTCATCTAAGTATTTTCTTTCCAATGCTTCTTGTAGCAAATAATTGAAATCGCTTAGGCAAATGAGCGGCACTTTTTCTTCCTCAAAACTTTTTACACTTTGCTCGAAGCCATAAGTAAAAATAGCGACCATGCCAATCACTTTAAAGCCAGCTTCCTTCATGGCCTGTGCAGCTTTCAATGAACTGCCCCCTGTTGAAATTAAGTCTTCTACCAAAACTACCTTTTGCCCTTTTTCAATTTTACCTTCGATCAAATTGCCCATGCCGTGTTCTTTGGGCTTGGGGCGAACGTATACAAAGGGCAATCCCAATTCTTCTGCTACCAACGCTCCTTGAGGAATCCCCGCAGTGGCCACGCCTGCAATACATTCAGCTAACGGAAAATTTTCTTTGGTGGCTGTGGCCAATGCTTTTTTAATGAAAGAACGAATAGGCGGGTAGGAGAGTGCCAATCGGTTGTCGCAATAAACGGGCGATTTCCAGCCCGAGCTCCACGTAAAAGGTTTTTGATGGTTTAGCTTAATCGCACCAATATCCAGTAGCTTTGAGGCAACTTCGCGGGCGGTATTTTCTTGGATTTTAATTTGACTCATGGCGGCAATTTATAACTTTATTGGCATTGGGCATTAGGACTTGGGACTTAGAACTTGGGGCTTGGGTCTTTGTTCAACGCTTGCCACTATTTATTGCTTTACAAGTTGGTGGATTGCGAATAATTTGTGTTTTTGCACATTGATAAATAAGTTGCTGCAAAGGCACAAAGGCGGAATGGGAATTTTTGTAGCGAACTTCGTGCCTTAGTGACTTTGTAGCGATCACATAATAATGAACCTTTTCATAAACGATATTCCTGTACGGATTTTACTACCTACTGAAAAGCCTGAATCAGGTCATTTCAATGCGGAGATAAATGCTTCTACAGAACCAATTGGCAAGGCAAAATTGCTTAACCATGTTTGGCTCAGTCACGCTAGTGTGCAAGATATGGACTTGGTCTTCGACCTGATCAATTCCAAGGTGCCCATGAATTTGCTTTCGCTTACGGTTAGTATCAACGACTATGAGGCATTCAAGCAATATCTGAAGGATAAATACAAAGTGATCAAAGCAGCAGGCGGATTGATCCGCAAGAAAGATAAGTTCTTGATGATCTACCGAATGAAGAAGTGGGATTTGCCAAAAGGAAAAAAAGAAAGTGGTGAAAAGTCTTCTCAAACGGCCATCCGCGAAGTGGAGGAGGAGTGTAATGTAAGTGTAAAGTTGGGCAAGAAGATTTGCACCACGTGGCACACCTACACCATGAACAAGAATAACATGCTCAAGAAGACTAAGTGGTATGAAATGGATTTGGTCGATGACTCGCGCAGCAAGCCTAGCCTAGAAGAAGACATTGAAGAACTCCGCTGGATGACCGAAAAAGAAGTATACCACGCCCTCGAAAACTCTTACAAATCGATACGGTTTGTGTTTGAGGAGTATTATAAGAAGGAGAGGGTATGAAAGAATTTAAGACTAACCTTAATCCTCTTATTCCATTAATTAGATTCTTAGGAGTTTTGATTTTTGGAGTGGTTCTGATCAAGATATTTTACACTTTCTTCAGAAATTTAACAGAAAACTCTGCAAGGGAATACTTTATATTATTTGTTGGAGTTCCATTAATCGGATATTTATTTTATGTATTCCTCAAAGGGTTTTCGAGGTCAACTAAAAATTATGTTCTTGACAATTTCAGTTTAAGAGTATTTAATTTATTAACATTACAAACAGAGAAAATTTCTAAAGAAAATATAAGAGGATTCAGTACTTCAGAGATTCCATATAGAATTGCCACATTCAAGCAAATAATAATATATCTAAGAGACGGAAGAAAGTTGGAGTTGATGCAGTTTGAATATTTCAACTTTAGAAAAATCGAATCAGCTTTGTGCTATAATGATTATATTTTTTTGGGGCACGAACTTTATGTATGGAAGTTTCTTGATTTTAGGGTGTATCATTTCGAATGAAAAATAACTATTTATCTCGGCCAGGGATAGAAGCGAAAAGCCCGAAGTGAGATGGATTTTTGAGCTGACGGACTTGTAGCGGATAGCCCGGTGGCGTCTCGCCAGGCCGCTGAAATAAAAAACTTTGAACTACTCCAACTTATAAGGCAAGAATCCGGATACATCTCCCTTGTACCGATGTACCTCTCGGATGATGGAAGAGCTGACGGCCGCGAAGTGAGGGGAGGTGATCAAAAAAACAGATTCCAGTTCGCCATTCAAATGCTTGTTCACTTGAGCAATGCTGTTTTCATATTCAAAGTCAGTGGTATTGCGCAGGCCGCGGAGTAGATATTTCGCTCCATTCTTTTTGGCGAACTCTGCGGTAAGTTCTGAATAGGTTTGAACGGAGATAGAAGGTTTATCTTTAAAAGTCTCGTTGATCTTGCTGATCATAAAATCAATGGGGAAGTAGCGTTGTGTCTTTCCACTATTGTAGCCAACAGCTATAATGATTTCGTCAAAGAGCTGCAAGCCTCGTAATACAATGTCTTCATGGCCTTTGGTGAAGGGATCGAATGAGCCAGGAAATAGGGCGATGCGCTTCATAGCGATGTTTGGAGGTTTTGACGTGTTGAAGTGTTAATGTTTTCCTATTACCAGTTTCCAGTTTTGGGTGCCTATTATAAGTCCCAAGCCCTAAGTTCCAAGTCCTAAGCCCTAATACCAAAGTCCTAATTCAATAGATCGAGCGAATACAAATCAAAGAAATGATGTTCTTGCACTTCGTCAAACAGATAACCAAAACCCAAGTGTGTTGGGCGTGTGCCAAAGTTTACGTTGCGTACGTACTTTACAAATTCCACATAGTGCGGAGAGTTTTTGCCGATGTAGCCCCAAAGAACCACTTCGCTTGTTTGCTGATCCATATCAAGCCCCTTCATCACCAGCATGATGTACTTCACATAATCGGAGAATTGTTTGATCGCAAACTGATTGTAGTAAATCAACTTGCCTTTTTGTGCTGAGAGAATATGAAGCTTAAAACGATCCACATAAAGATAAAGTGGATTGGCAGATATTTTCTCTGAATAGTTGAGGACACCCTCTATCAAGGCAGTAGATTGATGGAAAAATGTGATCTGGGTATTTTGATAAATGCCACGAAGCCACTCAAGCAAATCATTTTGTGCCGCAAACACTGTCACCGATTGAATGGAGTGGTTGAGGCAATGAAGAACTGTTTCTATTTGCGCATCTACTTGCGCATTGAATTTCAAATAGTCGGTAGGGGAGTTGGCATTAAATAAGTGCGCTGGTACTTGTGCGAACTTATTGTTCTTAACCGACACCTTCACTTCCTTCCAAAAACCTGCTTGCAATATTGAGTGTGCTTCAAAAAGTGTTTTGAGCAATTCTAGCAACTCTGTGTGAGAGTAAAGGTCGGCCAGTACGTAGTCTTCAAAAAAAAGAAGCCGTTGGTCGTTATCAGCAACCACGGCTATTTGAAAATCCCTAACTCCTAGTTGAATCAACAATCGGTATTGATGAAGGTTTTCTTCATCAAACCGATCGTCTTTGATCTTTCTGATTAATTTATAACTGGCGTTAGTTGTTTGCAAGGCAAGGAACTATTGAGATTCCCAGTTACCCGAAGTGGTTACGTCTAATTTAGAACCAAAATGTAAAGGCTTTCTTCCTTTCGCCTCATTGCTCGCTTTACGCAACGGATTAACTGGCTTTGGATCAGTAACTTCTATAACTTGAACAAGCACACCATTTTTGTCAACCTTACCTACGAAAATGTCAAAGCTCTTGCCAGATAACATAGGCACTTCACCCATTTTCTTGACGTCTACATTCGGATCGAAGGCATAGTCCCAAAAATTAATAAGAAGGTCACCCTTTTTTACCTCTGCCCCATTAGCAATAGGGGCTAGCGAAGTAATTATTCCTTGCTCTTGAAAAGGAACATCTTGTATTTTATCACCCACTTTTAGAAGATATGCTTTTTGGTTTTTAAGAATACGGTCTCCATTCTTTACTTTGTAACCCATGAACACTCCATTATCAGAAGCATTGGTGGTGAAATACTTCTTGAAAATACGGTCTTTGGCCGATGTATAGCCAAGTGTATCAAAAGTCACCGTTATTTCCTCTTGGCCGTAGCCTACTTGTTTGATTGTCTCTTTACGCTGGATGTTTGGTACTCGGCCATTCTCAATAAAATTACTGAGCGAATCCCAATTGGCAGTATAACGTTTGTGCACTTCTTGAAACACAACTTCTGCCTCGCGAATAAGCTTCAACTTGGCAATAATGGCTTCTTCAGTTGTTTTGATTGCTTCGCGATCATCAATAGTGCCTTGCACTCCACGATAAAGTCTAAAGGCTAGAAAAAGGCTGGCCGCAAATAGGACGAATGTGAGAATTCTATTCAGATTCATGAGGTTATCAGGTTTAGCTTGCAATTATAGATATTTTATGTGGTTAAAAGCAACCAATTACAACTTAAAATAGCCCTTTAAATGGATGATTCTGTTCATTTTTCCAGTTAACCCAAAAATCCCGTGTAGTTTTTCCTTTTTAAGGCTCTCAATTTCCCCCCAATCCATAAACTTGACCTCCTTTATAATTTGATTGCTGCCCGATTCCGGATCGGTTCCTTTGAAAAGTTTACCGCCCACTTTTTCAACCAAAAAGAATAGCTCAATGGCGTGCAGAGGTTCTTTCATAAATTCACAAGCGAACAAAAAGTCACGGACTTCCACTACTAATCCCGTCTCTTCCAGAAATTCCCTGACAACGCAATCGGTAGCAACTTCACCAAACTGCATTCCTCCGCCTGGTGGTGCCCAAAAATCGCCATTGGTTAGCCCATGATGATTGACTAAAAGCAATCGATCATTTTCAATGCAAAGGCCACATGCTCTGGTGCGTAAAATATTTCCATACATTTTTTGAACCGAATCAATCATTTTTTCCGTTATAGTGTTTGTTGATCTATTTACTTCCTAATTTTAATGTCGAATTGATAAAGGTATGGTGCGTTTGAATAGTGTGCTAATCATTTGGGTTATTTCAGTCGGCCAACTAGCCGCACAGACCCCTACGGAAATAAAAGGACCCGCGATTACGTGGGAAAAAGCAGAACATGATTTTGGGGATATTAGTCAAGGTGACAAAGTTCATCATACTTTTCGTTTTATCAATACGGGCACTGAGCCATTGATCATAACCAATGTAGAAGTCACTTGCGGTTGCACAGTACCAAAAGGTTGGCCAAGAGACCCTATCAATCCAGGCGACAAAGGAGAATTGGAAGTTTTATTTAACAGTTCAGGAAAATTTGGGAAGCAGAATAAAGTGGTGACTGTAGTTTCTAATGCAATGCTTGGAAACAGTCAGGTGATGTTCTCAGCAACTATTTTGGAGAAGAAGCCGAATTGAAATTAGATGCTGGAGGTTGGAAGTTAGAGATTGGAAGTCAGAATTTTAGAAATCGGAAGTCAGAATGATGAATCTATAATCAGAGACATAGTACTGGAAAACTAGAAACCAACTACCAATTACCTTTTGCCTCACTCCCCCAAGCTGAATAGAACAACAGCCCCCATCCAACTAATAAAAACAATCCACCAACCGGTGTGATCAATGCCACGCTAGTTGTATTTGCTAATGCCATGATGTAAAGGCTTCCGCTGAATAGCAACGTGCCGATCAATATGCAGATGGCACTTCTGCTCACCATCTTGGGGTCAACCTTGTCAATCAGCAAAGCGATTAATAGTAGAGCAAGTGCATGAAAGAAATGATATCGCACGGCTAACTCATAGGTATCTACCCGATTATTTTGAACAAGTAAATCTTTGAAAGCATGCGCACCAAAAGCGCCTAAGGCCACTGCCAATCCCCCGAGGAGGCTTCCAATCAAAATGATCTTTCGTTGCATTGCTTGTATTTCGATTTAAACTTAGATACTGGCTTCAAGCCACAAGCTTCAGGCTACAAACTTGTAGCGTGAGGCATGAAGCCTGTGGCCGAAAGCCTATAACTTTCAATGATACTTCCTCTCCCCAAAAATAGCCGTCCCCACTCGCACCAACGTGCTTCCTTCCTCTACGGCAATTTTATAATCGGCACTCATGCCCATAGAGAGTTCTTTCATTTCTACTTGAGGAGGTAGATTCATTTCTTTCAATTTCTCAAAAAGCTTTTTCAATCCTTTGAACTCTTTTCTGATTTGTTCTTGATTTTCTGTAAAGGTAGCCATGCCCATTAACCCCGCAATTTGCACATGAGAAAAAGCGGGAGGATAATTATGGAGAAGGTCAAGTACTTCTTCTTCGCTCAAGCCAAATTTGGTTTCTTCGTTGGCAATGTAAATCTGTAAAAGACAAGGAATAATGCGATCGATTTTTTTTCCCTGCTTATTTATTTCTTCCAATAGTTTTACACTGTCCACCGAGTGGATCAATGAAACAAAAGGAACTATGTATTTGACTTTGTTGGTTTGCAAGTGGCCGATCATGTGCCATTCAATATCTTTCGGCAGAGCTTCATGCTTCTGCTCCATCTCTTGCACTTTGTTCTCTCCAAAGATGCGTTGCCCGGCCTCGTAGGCCTCTTGCAGTTTCTCGATAGGCTGTACTTTGCTCACTGCAATGAGTCGACAGGCACTGCCTTGAAGGGATTCATTGAAAAGGGAAATATTATTTTTAATGTTCATTGTTTATCTTGCCAGTATTAGGACTTAGGTATTGGGGCTTGGGAGAGATTTTAAGTTGAAAGGTAGTTAAATTCAAAAATCTTAATTCATAAATCTTAAATCAAATTATGGCCATACTTGGAACGTTGCTTAAAAAAGGAATAAAACTTCGCGAAAATTTACAGCAGGAGTATTCTTCTCCGTTGGAACTGCAAAAAAATGAGTTGAAAGAACTGATGATCGCGGCAAGCCAAACAGAATTTGGCAAGTTTTACGACTTCCCTAAAATCTTGGGACGATTTAAAAAGTCAGGGCAATCTTTTTATAATGCCTACAAAGCTGCCGTGCCTATTCATGACTACAACAAAATTTATAAAGACTGGTGGCAACTTTCGTTGAAAGGTGCAAAGGATATTGCATGGCCAGGAAGGATCAAATACTTTGCATTGAGCTCCGGCACTTCTGAGTCTGCCTCCAAGCATATTCCAGTAACGAAGGAAATGACCAAGGCCATTCAAAAGACAAGTGTTCGCCAAATCATTTCGCTTTCCAAATATGATTTACCCACGCGGGTTTTTGAGGCTGGGATATTAATGATAGGTGGCAGCACGCACTTAAATAGGAAAGGAAGTTTCTTTGAAGGAGATCTCAGTGGCATCCAAGCGGCACGCCTTCCGTTTTGGTTTCAACATTTTTATAAGCCTGGAAAAAAGATTGCTAAGAGCCGCAATTGGGATAACAAGCTGGAAGAGATTGTGCGCAAAGCCAAGGATTGGGACATTGGCATTATTGTGGGTGTACCTGCTTGGATACAGATTTTGATTGAGCGGGTATTGGCGCATTACAAGGTGGCCAATATTCATGAGATATGGCCCAACTTATTGGTATACGTACATGGTGGTGTTTCGATTGACCCGTACCGAAAAGGTTTTGAGAAATTGATGGGCCGCCCGATCTATTTTATTGAAACCTATTTAGCCTCCGAAGGATTTGTGGCGTATCAGGCAACACCCAACCATAAGTCAATGAAGATGGTTCTCAACAACGGAATCTTTTATGAGTTTGTCCCCTTTGATGAAAAAAACTTTTTACCTACTGGTGATATAAAGCCAGATGCCGAGGCTCTTTTGATCGATAATGTAGAGGAAGGCAAGGAATACGCATTGTTACTTTCAAGCTGCGCAGGGGCGTGGCGATACTTAATTGGCGATGTGATCAAGTTCACTTCGGTAGAAGATTCAGAAATTATTATTACCGGAAGGACGAAACATTTCTTGAGTTTGTGTGGCGAGCATTTATCAGTAGATAACATGAATAAAGCACTGGAACTTGTATCAAATGAATTGAACATTCAGATCAAGGAATTTACAGTGGCAGGCATTCCTTATCAAAGTTTGTTCGCTCACCAATGGTATGTTGGCACAGATGACAAAGTTGACAAGAAAGTATTGAAAGAGCGCATTGACTTTCACCTCAAAGAACTAAATGACGACTATGCCGTTGAACGCAGTGCAGCACTGAAAGAAATATTTGTGGAAGTGCTGCCACTACATAAATTTTATGATTGGATGGAATCAAAAGGGAAAGTGGGAGGGCAAAATAAATTTCCGCGAGTGATGAAAAATGCACAGTTGGAAGAGTGGAAGAGTTTTATTACGCAATAAGAGATGTGAGATTTAAGATTTAAGATGTTAGATTTTATGTTTCAATATAACTCCTGAGATTCTAACTTCTAACTTCTAACATCTTAAATCTAACATTTAGCCTAATGGATATTGTCTTTAACGGTGTTAAGTTCGGCATTGTACTGGCCTTTTTGATTGGCCCTGTTTTTTTCACCATTATCCAAACCAGCATTGAGCGTGGTTTTTGGAATGGTGCCTTGGTGGCATTTGGTGTTTCGCTGAGTGATACCGTGTATGTGGCCATTTGCTATTTCGGATTGTTTCAATTTTTAAATGATCCCAAGTTCCGCACTAATATGGCTTATGCTGGAGGTGCAATTCTGATTTTGTTTGGGCTCTATCACCTTATTATAAAAAGCAGGAAAGCACTTGCTGCGACCGTGAAAGCTGCAAACGAAACCAATTCGTTTAAGTATTTCGCCAAGGGATTTATCATCAATGGCATTTCACCCATGGTGTTGATCTTCTGGATCGGTACACTCAGCTTTGCCACGATTGACTTTGGCTACACGCGTGGCATGGAGATGTTTATTTTTTTTACAGCATTGCTTGTTTCTGTATTGGCCACAGATTTATTAAAAGCATTTCTAGCAGACAAGCTTCGCGCACTTATCACTTCTAAGTTTCTTATGGTAATGAATGTGTTGGTGGGAATCTGTTTGATAGTTTTTGGGGTGAGATTAGTATGGATGGCGAAAACGGTTTTTGATTCGTTAGGATGAATTGAACTCTATGACAGATGGAGTAAGTAGCGAAAACCTTAATCGATAACACTATTTGTGCGATGCTTTAACCTTAGTAGGAATTATCTGTAACTGTAAACTCTAACCTTAATACCTATTCTAGCTACCTGAAAATAAGGTAAAATATTTTCTCTACTAAGGTTTGGCCCGTCTGGTTATCATTTAAAAATTCGCGTGAAGAAATTGCTTCACTTATTCAAGTTGAGTTAGGGTTTTCGCAAACTTTACAATTAACAATTGAATTTTGTAGGTACACACCCGGCCAGGGATAGTAGTGGAAAGCCCGAAGTGTGAATGGGTTTGCGCGTGGACGGACTTGTAACGGATAGCCCGGTGGCGCCTCGCCAGGCCGCATTATCGAACTTTATATATGATGGTTTGTTAAAAACGAGTTAAAATTCAGTCATAACCCATTTTCTTTTGCCGAAACGAAACTTCTTCCCTCATTTTATAGTTAAATTTGCATTGTGAAGAAGTTAATCGTCATATCCCTTGCTTGCTTCTACCTACTTTTGTCAGTAGGTATTGCCAAGTCAACCCATTTTTGCATGGGCAGGGAGCAGAACTCTTCACTGTTTTCTTTTGAGTCTAAGAAGTGCCCTTGTTTTCGATTGGCAGATCAAACTAGATCTTGCTGTGCCGATGAACATGAGTTGGTTAAACTTGAAAACGATCAGTCAGCTAGTCAAGTAATCCATTCGCCTACGCCTGAGTTTAATTTAATTGGTAAGTTGTTTTCTGATAAGCAAGAAATTCGTTTGTCCGAATCAGCACCTCTTGCAGTTGCAGAGGTGAATCCTTCTCCTCCCAAAATCCCCATCTATCAGGCTATTTGCAGTCTTGTTTTTTACGAGTCGTAATTTAAAATTGATCAAGGGTTTCAGTTGAAGCCTGTTTGTCTTTTTTAAATTTTAAACATTCGTAAATCATGAAAACTAAATTTTTTATTACTATTATAATTGCAATGCTATCTTCTGTGGCATTCTCACAATCAAAAGTTATTACGGCTTCCATCAAAGTTTATGGCAACTGCTCTATGTGCAAGAAGCGTATAGAAACCTCCTTGGATTACAAAGGCATCAAGAAAGCAGAGTGGAATGCAAAGACCAAAGAACTACAAGTGGTTTATAGCTCGGCAAAAATTTCTGAAACGCAAATCCACGAGATCGTTGCCAAGGCAGGGCATGATACAGAAAAAGTAAAAGCAAAAGAAGAAACGTATGCATCTCTTCCATTTTGCTGCCTCTATCGCGATCATGAGATGAAGGATCACCACTAATTTCTATTAAACCTTCAAGGTCTGTAGGCTTAAGCAAAAAGACCTTGAAGGTTTTAACTCTAAAGACTTCAAAAATGAAATATTTTTCAATTGGCTTCTTGGCTATTGCCTTGGCTTGCCCACTTAGTTCATCTGCCCAAAAACTAATGGGGCTAGTGGTGGAGAAAGATGCGAAGGGCAAAGACCAGCCACTTGCTGGCGCAAACATCTATTGGCTCGGCACCACGCAGGGGTCAACCACTCGCGACAATGGTGTGTTTTTGATTGATCGTTTAGCTGGCAACGATCAACTCGTGATTAGTTTTGTTGGCTATCGAACAGATACGATCCATACAACGGATCAAACAAATATCAAAGTAGAATTGAAACCTGATCTGGTTTTGCAAGAAGTGGTAGTGGAAGGTTGGAAACCGTCTACAGTTGCTAATCTTAGTTCGGGCATCAATGTCATTGAGATGGGCGAAAAGGAATTATTCAAAGCCGCCTGTTGCAATCTTTCAGAGAGTTTTGAAACCAATCCTTCGGTAGATGTTGCTTTTACGGATGCGCTTACAGGCACCAAACAAATACAAATGTTAGGGTTAGCTGGCGCCAATACATTAATCTCATTAGAGAACATGCCCGGTGTTCGAGGATTGGCAGCAAGCCAAGGCATTCAATTTATTCCAGGAACATGGATTAACTCCATTCAGGTGACAAAGGGGGTTGGATCGGTGGTGAATAGTTATGAAAGTATTGCTGGTCAAATCAATGTCGAACTTAAGAAGCCGCAAGAGAGTGACAAGTTTTACGTGAACGGGTATGTTAACAACACTGGAAGAACAGAAGTCAATACCATCTTTACTACTCAAGTTTCAAAAAAATGGGCTACTACTTTTTTATTGCATGGCAGTATGCGCCCTCTTGAAATCGATCAAAACAAAGATTCTTTTTTAGATTTCCCCTCTGGGCAGCAAGTAAATTTTGTCAATCGCTGGGTGTATAATTCCAATAATGGATGGCTTGGGCAACTTTCGTTTAAATACTTGAACGATCACAAACTAGGAGGGCAAACTGGATTCAACTCAGAAAGTGATAAATTCACTTCTAATAGATATGGATTGGAAATCAATACCGAGCGGTTAGAATTTGTAGGAAAGTTAGGCTATCAGTTTCCTTCAAAACCATATAAAAGTTTTGGTCTTCAACTAAGTGCACTCAGTCACATGCATGATAGTTATTTTGGTTTCAATGTTCATAATGCTAACGAAGAATCAGCATACGTCAATTTGATTTATCAATCGATCATCAACAACACCTCTCATAAATTTAAAACAGGCTTGAGCTTTTTGTATGATCGATACATTGAAACGTTGGGTACCAACAGCAATACGGGTCAGTATGATTTTAGTAGGACTGAGCAAGTCAACGGAGCTTTCTTTGAATATTCATACGATGACTTGAAAAAGTTCTCACTAGTGGCGGGGTTACGAACGGACTATCATAATTTATTTGGATTTTATTGGACGCCTCGGCTTCATGCTAAATACAACCTTACTGAAACCACTACCATGCGTGCTTCTTTTGGAAGGGGTTGGCGGTTGGCAAATATCATTGCAGAGAATTCTGCTTTCTTAGCTTCTTCCCGTTCTGTCGTTCTCTCGAACCAGCAAACGAACAAAGCTTATGGTTTTCGGCCAGACGATGCTTGGAACTATGGCCTAACACTACAGCAGGATTTTACTTTCAATTACAAACCTGGCAATTTTAGTTTCGATTATTTTTACACAGATTTCGCAAATCAGGTTGTAATGGATTGGGATAAGAGCGCCAGAGAGATCAATTTTTTTGGCCTTGCGGGAAAATCATTTTCGTATAGTATTCAAGCGCAGGTCGACTATCAATTGGCGAGAAGATTGGATGTTCGAATCGCTTATCGCTGGTTGGATGTGCAAACTGACTATCTAAATGGGAGATTGCAAAGACCGATGGTGCCGCGTGACAGAGCCTTTATTAATCTTGCCTACAAGACTAAAAATAATTGGTCGTTTGATTGGACGCTGAATCGAATTGGAGTGCAGCGATTACCTGATATGGAATCCAATCCGATTATCCATCAATTGCCATCCCAATCAGAGCCGTACTTTTTAATGAATGCACAAGTGACCAAAGATTTTGGTGACAAATGGAGTGCATATGTAGGTGGGGAGAACTTAAATAATTTTACGATCAGTAATCCAATTGTTGCAGCAAGTGCTCCATTTGGTCCACATTTCGATAGCTCGATGATTTGGGGGCCTATTTTTGGTACTACTGTTTACGCGGGGTTTAGATATCGGGTGAAGTAGGTGTACGGCAGTTCCTAGGTAATTCTAAACTTATTTGCTTGCGGTGCGTGATTTATTCTTCTAAGAAGAATGTTCCATCATTGCCTTCTCTTGCCTCCGTTTTTCATCAATAGAAAACTTACCTGCGCCAAAGACCATGAAAGTAATCAGTCCGGCCAATACGATCAGCGAAACTTCCAACTCCATGTGGTTGCCCACCGATAAAAATCCTTTAGGGAAATTGACGAGCAGCACCGCCCCGATAATGATGGGTAATTGAACGGCACACATGATGCGGGTGAGCAGCCCCAGTGCAATTAGCGGCCCACACAGCACGTGAGCGAACACAACGTAGTGAGCCAACGATGCGCCAACAAAATTCATGTTGACTCCTTGGATGCTCAACTTGAGATTTTCAATGTCTCCAATGAAACTAAAGCCCTTGTAAGTGATGAAAAGCCCCAACGCGATACGAAAGATATCCAGAAAACCGGGACGATGAGAATTGCCCCAACCTTCAATTTTGGTAATGACACTCATATTTTTTTGTTTGGTGTCAACAAAGTTTACGTAAATTTTATGAGAAAGGCAAGGGTAGGGACGCATGATCATGCTTCCTTACCTTTCATCATCTTCAACGTAAAAAATCCAAGAAGTCCCATGATCGCACCCATTACCACCCATAACCAGATTTTATTTTCGATGAGGGCGGAGACGGGCTCTTTTTCTTTCGTGAGTTTTTCTTCAGTCATCAACGAAATTGTTGGAGCAGTGGTCGGGATTTTTTCTTTGAACACAACTAAATCATAGGAAGGCTCACCGATACTATTGTTTCCATAGTAAAGGAAAGTATTGTTGTTTGGTTTTAGGCGAGCGATCAGTTCAACTTTAGGCGAGTAGATTGAAACTGTTTTGATCTTAATGGGTGCATTGTCTGCATTAGAGACAATAAGCCTTAATTTTTTGGCTAGCGAATAGTTAAAGTAAAATTCATTTTTGTCTATGGAGGTCAGATACCCTTCGGCAATGGATTCGTAAAAATATTCCCAACCTTTTGGAGATAGAGTGCTGTCCATCAACCGCTCAAGACGGAAGGAGCGATAGTAGTCGGTGGTTTCTTCTGTTTCTACATTGAGTTGAACTATAGGTTGTAGCACAGGCAAATTAATATTGACAATTGATTGCTTGGCCGGTTTGTCCAGCATTTGATTGAAAATTGTTGGTACTTCAGTTAAGAGTCCAGGATCAATCACTTGATTTTTAAATGTGGCCTTTATAAAAGTGAGCGACTTATCAATTTCTAATTGAACGCGCAGATAACGGTAATTTGTTTTTGCGAAATATAAACTGGCTGAAGTGTAATTCATTTCTGAGTTTTGAATTGAAATGATTCGTTGCTCATCAATTTCAAACCATTCCTTTTGATCGTTGCTGCCTTCTAGTGTGGCAGAGCCATCGTAATTTTCTTCTTCAAACTTTAAGTCGAGGTAGTTGACATATTGATCTTTTTTTAACTCAAAGGTGAGGTATTGCTTGTCGCCTTTTTTGCTTTGGTTGATGGCGGGCAGTTCTAGTGTTCCTTCTGTTACTTGTCGTTCATGGATAGTCAAAATATAAGGTGCTTCTAGTGTATCTTTTTCTGTGAATTGATAAATCCGTAAATCAGAAAATGATTGTTTGCTGGTTTTGAAAAAAGGAGGTGATAACGTTATTGAATACCAACCACCCGAATCAACGGCATTGAGCTTCCGCCTGAAGTTGAAATTTTCTTGTGAGTAACTACTTGAAAAGATTCCAAGAAACACGAGTAGGAAAGCAAATCGGCAAGGGATAGAAGCGGAAAGCCCACAGCGAGGAACGAGCGAGGACTTGTAGCGGATAGCCCGGTGCCCCGACTTGTCGGGGCATGCCGCCAAGAGAAATTTATAACTCATTTGTACTTTCATTGCTGTCTTTATCTTTTGTTTCGTCATCGGTTTTCTTTTTCACTTTGTTGTAGAGGAAGGAAGCTACCAATAGCAGCACACCCAAAATAATCATTACAATGGTTTTAGATATAGTACTCATATCGGCCATATCATATAGGAATAGTTTTAGAAGTGTAACGCTAAATAATACGATGGCCATTATGCGCAAATATTTTTCGTCCTTCTTCAAGCCAAGCACAATGAGCATCAATGCGTAAGCTCCCCACAAAATACTCAAGCCTAATTTGAAGCTATCTGTTATTCCAGCAAGTTCTAACCAATTCACAACTTCACTACTTAGGAGGATCAAAATAAAAATATGGAACAGCGCAAGATCTATTTTTTTGATAGCAGGCTTGAACAAATCATTTTGAATGTGCTTTCTATTAAACCACAACAAGGGTAGAATAAAAATCAATGCAACATAGCGGATGATGATTTGACTGTTACCCCTGAAATAATATTGTGCATCGGTTTGGTTGATAAAGCTGGAGCGCAAATCGCCCAAGCTAGTAAGTCCATCAAACGCGAAACTGAATAGAACTAGCACATTGAAGACCAGACATGCTACCGTTAAATAATTATTTTTAATAAATTTCCAATTGACAATGCTCAACGCAATTCCAAATAGGGCAGAATAGATTAGCAATACTATTTTTTTGAATTGAAGTAGGTCACTGTCATAAGTTGGATATTTGTATTCGGCACTTTGAGTAATCATTACTTCGGAACTAACATAGCGCTGCGTCCAGTAGTTATCAATTTCTTTGAAGAATGATAGATACAACACCACGAACAACATACCACTAAGCACCCAAGTGAAAGCAGGTTGAAATTTGCCGACAGGCTCAGGATATTTTTTGTCTAAGCTGAGTTTTAATATCCAACCTAAACTGGCGGTCACCAACAGAGAGGTAAGGAAATGGATGTTTAAAAATAAACGGATGAAGAGTTCTGGTACGTTTTCAAAACTATAAGAATGATAAACTTTCCAATCATCAAACAAACTGCCCACGGCCAAAAAGATCATGATGTAGGAGAGCCGCTCGTAAACCGGAAACGATTTGGTGCGCCCAATCCAAAATAAGAGTGCTGCCTCTGCCGCCCATACGAGTGTTACCCAATTGCCTTCGAGTTGAACAGGCACTGCCAGGGTGAGGAACACCAACACCATGCCCGCCACAAAATAAAAAGTGTCTTTGGTGGCGTTTTGTTTTGTGTAAATGAAATAACAAGCAATGAAGTGAAGAACAGCGTTGAAGACTGTGAACAACCCTAAGAATAATTCGCCTGAAGGATGATCTAAAATGGAGAAATAACCAAATCCAAAATAGATAAATGAATTGAGCATGAGCAACACAATATCCCATCGCTGCAATGGCTCACCTTGGATTAATTTGTAAGCAAGGAACGTAATGTAAAAAGTGAGGAAGAATATAGTGGAGAAAATCAAACTTGTCCACAAGTGTATATCCACATTGAATTGATCAAAGTACCAAGCTGCAAAAATAATCCATGTCAAACTGAAGGCGAGGTAGTACAATGATTTCCACGCCTTGCGAAAGGCCAATAGCAAGATGCCGATGTTCACGATAGTCATGTATGAAAATAAAATCACTACACGGCCGGATCCATCACTTAGTAAAAAAGGAACTCCATACGCACCGACTAACCCAATGATGGCGATTGCTTTTTGATCGTACTGAATGGCGGCATAGACTGTAAATGCGGTGAATAACACCATGAGGATAAACGCCATCGCTTGGGGGAACAACGCATACAAATCATACGCGGCAAACGTGATAAAATAAAGCGTGGCCATGCCACCACTCAACAACACCGCGCTGAAGGTTTTGTAGTTGGGTTTTATTTTTATGGCGATGCCGATCAAAATCAACCCAGCGAGGTAGCCGAGAATAATCCGAGTGATAGGGTTGATCAATTCGTGATCGATGGAATATTTTACCCCGTAGCTGATGCCCAACACCAGAATGGCGATACCAACTTTGTTCAATAGATTGGTGCCAATAAATTCTTCGATTGGAGTTTTTACTCTTTTTACTTTTACACTAGGTGGAACATTTATCGGTTTCTCAATCTTCTGAGCAATAGGAGTAGGTATCGTTTCCGCTTGTAGAGCCTCTGAGAGATCAATCTTAATTGGCTTCGGAAAAGCCTCTTCTATTTTTTCTGATTTAGCTTCACCACCAGCATACTTCAACAAGTAAACTGTCTTTTTCAAATCGGCAATTTCCTCCTTTAAGGACTCTTGCTTTTGTGTAAGTTGGTTGACCTTTTTAAAAAGATCGTCAATAGTAGGGTTCTCTTCCATTAGGTTGGGGTAATTGGTGCAAAATAGATAAACTTTTTTGTTTCATTGGTCTTTACGTCATCATTGTGGGACATTGACAAGGTAGGGACGCATGATCATACGGCCCTACCTTAAATAATTACTAGGTGCCTTGCCCGTCACCTTTTTAAATATCCGATTGAAATTAGAAATATTGCTGAACCCTGCTTGGTAGCAAACATCTTGGATGCTCACCTCTTGGTTCATTAGTAGCCGACACGCATTGCTCACACGCACCTCGTTCAAAAAAGTAGTATACGTTTTGCGGGTGCGGATTTTAAAGTAGCGACAAAATGCTTCCACCGAAAGGTTGGCAATCTCGGCAACTTCATGCAAATAAATTTTGCGATGACTTTCTTTAAACGTGAAATGTAAAATGCCGTTCATCCGTTTGCCTTCGTCAATTTGATTGTCGCCATGATGTGCTGTAACACTGAGCGGCACTATGTCTTTTGTTTCGGCAATAAGTTGAAGCAATTGTAGAAACGTAAATAGTTTGCTCAACCCTTTCTCTTCTTTGATCTTATAAATCAATTGTGTTAGCTCCTCTTTGACTTTACCCGTTACTTTAAAGCCACGCCCTGCTGATTTTATAAATTCGCGCACGGCTTTCATCTCATCCAAGTTCCAAAAAGTTTCGCCCACATATTTTTCATGGATGTACAACGAGATCGCTTTGGCCTTGACTTTCTTTTTTTGTTGATAGTATGATTCATCATTTCTAAAAACATGCGGCTGCTCGCTGCCTATAATAAAAAGATCGTTCGGCTCAAACCGCCCAATGTAATCGCCCGCCACCAACGTGCCTTCACTTTTTAGTATGAGCATAATTTGCAGTTCGGGATGTTGATGAAGTTGATCGTAGAAATGATCGGCCTCATCAGATTGAAACCGAAACGCTTCACGCAAAGTTAATGGCACACTAAATGGAACTACCTTCACTTGTTAGTATATTGATATGATAACAGTACTCAAAGGTATGGAATAAGTCAAAATAGTATAGATAATCAGTAAATTTGATAACTCGATTGGAGAAAACACATGTTACTTTTGAAAGCATATTTCTAACATCTAACATCTAACATCTAACATCTAACATCTAGTTATGAGTCTACAATGGAAAGGGGTTTTCCCCGCACTCACCACCAAGTTTACCTCCGATGATAAACTGAATTTCAATCTCTTTGAAAAAAATCTGAACGCGCAATTAGCTGCGGGAGTCGAAGGCGTGATCTTGGGCGGCACGTTGGGCGAGTCCAGCGTGTTGAGCAATGAAGAAAAATTCGATCTCGTAAAATTTACTGTTGACAAAGTAGCGGGCAAAGTGCCCGTGGTGATGAATATCGCTGAAGGCAGCACACGCGAAGCAGTGAAGCTCGCCAGTGAAGCAAAAAAATGTGGAGCCAAAGGATTGATGATGTTGCCACCCATGCGCTATAAATCCGATCATCGCGAAACGGTTGCTTATTATAAAGCCGTTGCCGATTCTACGGAGCTTCCAATAATGGTTTACAACAATCCAGTCGACTATAAAATTGAGGTCACGCTTGATATGTTTGCTGAACTCGCAGAAAATAAAAATATTCAAGCTGTAAAGGAATCCACGCGCGATGTCTCCAACGTTACTCGCATGATCAATCGCTTTGGCGATCGGTTTAAAATTTTGTGCGGGGTAGATACGCTCGCCATGGAAGAGTTGGTGTTAGGTGCGCACGGTTGGGTGGCGGGTTTGGTTTGCGCTTTTCCGAAAGAGACTGTAGCTGTCTATCAATTGACGAAAGCAAACAAAATAGAAGACGCACTAAAAATCTATCGCTGGTTTTTGCCGCTACTTGAATTGGATATTCACCCCAAGTTAGTTCAGTACATAAAATTGGCAGAGCAAGAAGTTGGCCTCGGCTCCGAACAAGTCCGCGCTCCGCGTTTGATTTTAGCAGGAGAAGAACGTGAGCGAATTTTGAAAATTATAAAAGTAGGAATTATGAACCGCCCAAGTTTGTAATGGGTCTTCTAAGGGGGCAGTGAGCCTAAAACCGTATCGTCCCCGAAGCGGGAGACGATACTTGACAAGGATACTCAAATCTTAAATCTCACATCTCAAATCTTACATCCTAGCTATGGAAGAAATAAATAAAGCCCTACAAGAATCCCAAGTCGCTTTTCTCTCCTACAAAAATTTCAACGGAAAGAAAAAAGCATCATTCCTTCGCGCTATTGCCGATGCGATAGAAGCATTGGGCAGCGAGTTGGTGCAAACAGCCATGCAAGAAACCAATTTGGCAGAAGCACGCATCATCAATGAGCGAGGCCGCACTACTGGTCATTGTAGAATGTTTGCCGATTTAGTAGAAGAAGGTTCTTGGGTTGATGCCCGAATTGATACGGCTATGCCTGATAGAATGCCAGCACCTAAACCTGATATTCGCAAAATGTCAATGCCACTCGGTACAGTAGTTGTTTTTGGTGCAGCCAATTTTCCGTTGGCCTATTCTACAGCTGGCGGAGATACTATTTCTGCTTTGGCTGCTGGTTGTCCTGTAATTGTGAAAGCACATCCAGCACATCCAAAAACCTCCGACTTAGTGGCGAGTGCAATCAAGAAAGCAATTGATAAAACAGGAATGCCCCAAGGAATATTTCAACATCTGCATGGTGGCTTTGATGTAGGGCAAGCGTTGGTAAAACATCCATTGACAAAAGCAGTTGGGTTCACTGGCTCGCTCGCAGGAGGCAAAGCATTATTTGATTTGGCCAATCAACGACCAGAACCGATTCCTGTTTTTGCAGAGATGAGCAGCATCAACCCAGTTATTTTATTACCTGATACATTAATTGCTCAAGCAGAAAAAACAGCAACATCATTAGCTGCTTCCATTACATTGGGTGTAGGTCAATTTTGTACCAATCCTGGTTTAATCATCGCCATTGAAAATGATGGGTTGAAAAAATTCATCCACAAATTGTCAGAAGAAATTCAAAAGACAATGGCAGGCACGATGCTTCATCAAGGCATTGCGGATAATTACGCGAAGCGATCTTCAGAAACGTTAGCCCAGAAAGGAATTAGTGTAGAAGCAAAATCATCCGCGGAAGCGAAATCCAATCAAGCAGCACCGTTGATTGCCTCCGTCCCAGCTTCTGAGTTTTTAAAAAACCCATCACTGGCCGAAGAAGTATTTGGGCCTTTTTCATTAATTGTCAAGTGCAAAGATTTAGCCGAATTGCATACTGTAGTCAATCACTTACACGGACAATTGACCTCCAGTATTTTTGGCAACGAAGAAGAAATCCAAAAGCACCAAAGCCTACTAAATATATTGACTGAGAAAGCAGGTCGGTTGATTATCAATGGTGTTCCCACAGGTGTAGAAGTTTGCCCTTCTATGCAGCATGGTGGCCCTTTTCCTTCCACTACCGATTCACGTTTTACTTCTGTGGGTATAGATGCCATCAAACGATTTGTGCGTCCTGTTGCTTTTCAAAATTTTCCTAACACGTTATTACCAGAAGAATTGAAGGACGGAAATCCGTTGGGGATTTGGAGATTGTTTAACAATGAACTTACTAGAAGTTGACAATTGACACTTTGAGTGAATAAATTTTTGATTGCCAATTTTATTCGTAGGCTTTAACCTTAGTAGAAAAATCGTTTTATGAAACTAATCCCAACCTTATTACCTTATTTTGACTCTCTACAATAAGGTAATAAGGTTAGGATTCACTGGTACAAATAATTTCTACTAAGGTTACGTGCTTGCCCAATAGTGTCTCCCGAAAAGCATTTTCACTAATTACCCAGAGCCATGAATTTTGTCAACTTTCAATTTCCTTTTTGTCAACTATTCGCCTGACTATGAAAAAAACTTTCTTCTGCATAGACGCCCACACCTGCGGCAACCCCGTTCGCTTAGTAGCTGGCGGTGGCCCATTGCTCGAAGGGAAGAACATGAGCGAGAAGCGTCAGCATTTTTTGCGCGAATATGATTGGATCAGAAAAGGCTTGATGTTCGAGCCGCGAGGTCATGATATGATGAGTGGAAGTATTTTATATCCGCCATCTGACCCCGCCAACGACATAGGTGTTTTGTTTATTGAAACCAGCGGCTGCCTGCCAATGTGTGGTCACGGCACAATTGGTACGGTCACTATTGCCATTGAAGAGGGATTAGTCATTCCAAAAACTCCTGGGATTTTAAACCTCGAAGTCCCCGCTGGATTAGTACGGATAGAATACAAACAAGAGGGCAAGAAAGTAAAGTCAGTAAAAATTAGAAATGTAAAAGCTTACCTCGCGGCAGAGAACATCAAAGCCGAATGCCCAGATCTTGGAGAGTTGACACTGGATGTTTCTTATGGAGGAAATTTTTATGCGATTGTTGATCCACAAACAAATTTCAAAGGCATAGAAAATTATACAGCCGACCAACTGATCAGTTGGAGTAGAGAGTTGCGAAAAGACATTAACAAAAAATACGAATTTGTTCACCCTGAAAATCCGACTATCAATTCATGCAGTCACATTCTTTGGGCTGGCAAAGTAATAGACCCAATGTCAACTGCGCGTAATGCTGTCTTCTATGGCGATAAAGCGATTGACCGCTCACCTTGTGGCACAGGCACTTCGGCACGATTGGCACAATGGCATGCCAAAGGAAAATTAAAGAAAGGACAAGAATTTATTCATGAAAGTATTATTGGTTCTAAATTTATTGGGCGCATAGAAGAAGTGACGGAATTGAATGGCAAGCCAGCTATTATTCCAAGTGTGGAAGGTTGGGCGAAAGTCTATGGCTACAATATGATTACGATTGATCCTGAAGATGATCCGTATGCATATGGGTTTCAGGTGATTTGAGGGGAGGATGCTTGATGCTGGATACTTGATACTTGATGCTGGATATTTGATACTCGATATGTGATAGAGAAACTGTGTTTTCATAACTAAGTAAACAACCAAAAATATGAGTTACAAAAATTTAGAAATATGGCAAGAAGCTCGGCTCATTTCTATTAAGATTCATGAAATGACTTTTACTTTGCCTAAGTTCGAGCAATTTGAAGAGGCACAACAAATAAGAAGATCAAGTAAGTCTGTACGATCCAATATTGTTGAAGGATATGGGAGAAGGAGATATAAACAAGACTTTATCAAATTTTTAATTTATGCGTTGTCGTCAAATGACGAAACGATTGATCACCTTGAGATTCTATTTGAAACTAAATCCCTTACGGACGAAGCGGTGTATCAAGATTTGCATAAGCGTCTTGAAATTTTAGGGCGAAAAACCAACAATTTTTTGAAGTCGGTTGAACGAAATCATAATAAGCTATACCGTGTAATTGATCCTGAACTCGATAACCCAGTCGAAGCACCGCCCAGTATCCAGAATCAAGCATCCGCTACCCAGAATCCAGAATCTAGTAACCCATCGTGAGCTCAGTCGGAATTATTGGCGGTGGCATCATCGGATTGAGTTCTGCTTACTACTTAAGCAAAGCGGGCCATCAAGTTACCATCATTGAACAAAGTGATCTAAAAGACGGCTGCTCTTTTGGCAATGCAGGAATGATTGTACCAAGCCATTTGATTCCGTTGGCCGCGCCTGGCATGATTTCCAAAGGCATTCGATGGATGTTCAATTCAACTAGTCCGTTTTATGTAAAGCCACGCTTGAGTGGAGAGTTAATAAAATGGGGCTATCATTTTTATAAGAGTGCTACAAAGGAACACGTAGAGCGATCTGCCGTGGCGTTGAAAGAAATTAGTTTGTTGAGTAAGGTCATGTATCAACAATTGGCGAAAGAACTTCCGTTCGATTTTGGTTATCACGAGCGAGGCTTACTCATGCTCTATCAAACCAAAGAAACAGAACACGAAGAAGCGGAGACCGCGCAGTTTGCAAATCGACACGGAATAGAAGCACATATTCTATCGGAGAACGAAATCCAAAAATTAGAACCAGATGTGAAAGTGAAAGCGAGGGGAGGGGTTTACTTTCCGGGCGATGCACACATTTCTCCAAACCTTTTAGTAAGTGGGCTAATTAAATTTTTAAAAGAACGAGGAGTAATTTTTCAAACTTCTACTTTGGTGCAAGATTTTGTTATTGATTCAAACAAGATCAAAGAAATCAAAACCGATAAGGGAGATTTTTCTTTTGATGAAGTGGTGATAGCTACCGGCTCTTGGTCTGGATTGATGGGTAAGAAATTAGGGATTACGTTGCCTATGCAAGCAGGAAAAGGGTATAGCTTCACATTACCTGATGTAAAGAAAAATATTCGAATCCCATCTATTTTTCTGGAAGCGAGAGTGGCAGTTACCCCCATGGAAGATACACTTCGCTTTGGAGGCACGATGGAAATCACAGGCATTGATCATAGCATTAGCATGAATCGAGTGAAGGGAATTGTGGATTCAATTCCCAATTATTATCCAGAAATGAAAGTTGAAATGCCAAAGGTGGATGAAGTATGGCACGGCCTGCGCCCCTGCTCACCAGATGGATTGCCATACATTGGAAGAAGTGTGCAGATCAAGAATTTAATAATAGCCACGGGCCACTCCATGATGGGCTTAAGCCTAGGGCCGGGTACGGGTAAATTAATCGTGGAAATTGTTAATCAAGAAAAAGTAAGCATCGGCATAGATGCTTTTAACCCTGAACGATTCGAAAACTAAAATTTGATTTTTCCTCTTGGAATATTGATGCCTAGTGAGAGTAGATATTCTACGGAGAAAAATGTGTGAGTGGCTCTTCCGTCATCTTTTAACACGGCTGAGGTATAATCAGCGAAAGCGCCTTTTGCAGACTGCTCAATAAAAAAGTAATGAAAGAAATCATAGCGAAGAGCCACACCTGTACCAACTACAAAACCTGCTAAATGGAATCGATGTGAATTGTCTTGCCCCAACACGGTTGAGTAAGTTTTAGGGACTAAAGCACCTGCACCAGCTCTGACTAATAAACTGAGTCGCTGCCTTCCATCTTCCGATTTGAATAAATTTATTCTGCGTAAGGCCGATACCATCGCATAATTGTTTCCATTGGTATGCTGGAAGTGGACGAAGGAAGGAGTTACCAGTGTATCGGTATCGTGGTACTTGCCCTCAATTTGACCGACTAAGTGTAAGATTTGATTGTCGTTTACCACATATTTTAAATGATCCCAACTGAGCTCATATCCCCATTTTTCATTTTTAAAATATCCTACGGAAAAAGAATACTGAGGCACAGTTAGCGGTGTGGTAAAAAAATTATCCCAATCAGGTTTGTCATTGGCAATGGCGTGGCGCAAAGTAAAATCGTAGTTGTTGGTAGTTAAATCCTTAAAATCGATATCGCTAGCAGAATACATGTCGCGATGGTAGCCCCACATAAAATAGAATTGTTTTTTAACAGTAGCTTTGGTAGCATCGGTTTGGGCAAAGGTATTTAATTGGAATGCAAGTAGGACTCCAGATGACAGAGATAGAAATTTCATGTAGTAAAGAATAAGTGTGAGGGATGGGCAAGCTAGTTATTAGAACGAAAAATTTGCCGAAAGTACTAATTGAATTGATAATTGTAAGGGTTTGTTTGATAAAATTGAATCGTAAATGAAAGCCATGCTACTGATTCGCTGTTTAGGTGACATTCTATGTAGTTTTAAATGCTTAGGATGAGTGGTTTAAGGCTCTTACCACCCAAGTGATTCAGCCAGCGCCTTATGATACTCCTTAAAATCCCTCAGATTTCTATGCCCGCCACCTTCAATAACGAAGAACCTATCTTCACTATCTAGTAATGGCTTCAACTTCAATGCTGATGAGAACGGAACGATCCAATCATTCGTGCCATGAAAAATTACTTTTCGACATTTTACTTTTTGTAGGTGATGATTATTAGGGAAATAATTTCGTGTGGGGAACAATGAAATTATTGGGCGGATAGGAGGGTAGACCACGCTTTTTATTTCGTCAAAGGGCGTTTCTAAAATGAGCATGTCGGGTGTATTCTCACTGGCTAGGTGCGAAGCCACAGCAGAGCCTAGTGATCTTCCGTAAATAATCAATTGAGTGAATGGAATCTTTTCCCTCGACCAATTTAAAACGGTCTGAGCATCTCGGTACAAATCTTTTTCGCTTGGTGTGCCTGTGCTTTTGCCATAACCTCGGTAGTCGATCATTAAAATATCATAACCGAGTTGAGTGAAGTCAATAGCGTATTGCCCCCATCGCTGCAAGCTGCCCGCATTGCCATGAAAGTATAAAATGAAACCTTTGGAGGGTGTGGGTGATTTGAAAAGAAGTGCATTGAGTGTTTCGCCATCTTCTGTTTTGATGAAGTATTCTGTGAAAGGTTGATCAAATTGAAAGGGATACTCTTTCGCTAGTTTTTTTGGCTGGAAGATAAATTTTTCTTGGAACACGTAGAAGCCGATAGAGACGATGAGATAAGCGGCTAATACTATGCCGACTATCTTGAATAAGCGTTTAGTTAATCTAGTCTTTTTGATATGTAAAATTACTTTTTTTAAAATTTATTCCAATAAGAAATCCTGCGCAAGGTGATTAAACGTAACTAGAATTCGTGTGCCAAGTTAAAGAAAAACTGTTTATCTTCTTTAGACCACGCATAGTCGAAGCGCAATATGGTGTTCACGTTCCATGCAATGCGCAGACCTATGCCTTGCGAGTAGCGCATCTTGCTAAAATCAAATTGGGTAACGTTGTCATACACGCCCCCAAAATCATAGAAGGGAACACCGCTAAAATTGCTTGGCTACGGATGACATAGGTGTGCAAAGCTAAGACAAATGTAAAAAGGGAAACTAGGAATACATAAAAAAGCCGTTGACAAAAAATCGAGCTTTGCAACTTTTTATAAATGGCGCAATACATTAGGAACGGCAGATGGAAACTTGAATCAGGATCACACTATTAACCTCATTGAGGAGAAACCATTACCTTCAGATTTACCCAAGGGTCTCAATATCGAACCGGTTTTCTTGAATAGCTCATGAATTTAAATCGAATCGGACAGATGAGAATTTAATTTGTGCAAGATCAATAATTTTAGGTTTTATCAACAATGAACTTATTTAGCTCATTTGTCTCATTGCATCCTACTTGCTCCATCACTTGCTTCAATTGAGTTTTCAAAATAGCAATGGCGTGATCTCCTCCTTGTTTGCCTAATGCCGCCACGCCATACATAAAGGATCTTCCCATAAAAGTGAACTCAGCGCCACTCGCTAATGCTCTTGCGATGTCTGGCCCGGAACGGATGCCGCTGTCCATCATGATCTTTATCTTGCCTTTGTAATTTTTTACAATCGGTATTAGCGAATGAATAGAAGACTCCCCTGCATCGATTTGTCTGCCGCCATGGTTGGAGACGATGATTCCATCGAGGCCAAGTTGAACAGCCATCTCAGCGTCCTCTTCACTGGCCACACCTTTCAACACTATTTTTCCCTTCCATTGATCGCGAATCGCTGAAATCTTTTCTTTGTTCAACCTACCTGAAAAAGTTTTGTCCATGAGTTGTCCAAGTTGCTCCATGTTTAAGTTTTTGGGCATATAAGGTTTAAGCGTTTCAAAGGCCGGCTTACCATGAATCAAAGTGTTCAATGCCCAAGTAGGTCTGCCAATGATTTGGATTATGTTTTTCAATGTCATCTTGGGAGGCATGGCCAAACCGTTGCGAATATCACGAGGGCGATAACCAAACGAAGGAACATCACACAAAAGAACCAATACAGGATAGTGAGCCGCTTGCAATCTTTTGATAATATCATCGCGCAAAGTATTTTCCGCAGGATGGTACAATTGAAACCAAGCTTTGCCTTCGGTGAGTTCGCTTATTCGCTCAATGCTGGAAGTAGTAACAGTGCTCAGTATGAAAGGGATGTTGTGTTGTACGGCCGCTTTCGCCAATATCTCCGGAGCATTCGGCCACATCAATCCTTGTAGTCCCACAGGTGCAATGCCAAAGGGCGCATCATACACATGACCAAACAGATCGGTCTTCATGTCAACGCTGACATTTGATTTCAAATACTGCGGCACCAACTCAACTTCTCTCAGTTCCGCAGTATTTTTATAAAGATTAACATCTTCGTTGCAGCCACCATCCAAGTATTCAAAGGCAAAGCGAGGTATTCTTCTTCGCGCTTTTTCTCTTAAGTCTTCAATGGAAGGATAGTTGGAATTGAATGGCCATTTCATGTTTTGGTGATTTGCTGATTTCGTAAATACTTTATTAGAGTTGCAAGCCTCATGTTAGAGACTTCAGGCTGCTTGGAGCTTTAGGCATGAAGCTTGTAGCGAATCTATCACATCCGTGGTCAAACCAAATCATTTAACCTCAAATATTTTTTCCATCAATACCCACTTCTCATTTGGTTTTGCAAAGGGCAAGGCTTGCTGGTACCTCCACATCAGCTTCTCCCACTCTTGCACCTTTTCATTTTTTGCATCGGCAAGTTGTTTGTTTTCAAATGAAAAACCTTCCTGTACCGTCATGATCATGAATAGCCGATTGCCCGCGCGAAAGATTTCCATGCTTACAATCCCGCTGTCTTTTATGCTCTTGACTATTTCTGGCCAAATGTTTTTATGATAGGCTTCATATTCTGCAATCAACTTGGGGTCATCTTTCAGGTCAAGGGCAAGGCAGTAGGTTTGAGGATGGCTCATGATTTTATTTTATATCCTTTCACTCCAAATAGAAAAACCACTACAAAGCAGATTAATGGAACACTGTATGCCAAGCCAGTAGAAGCGAAAGAGCCCATCACATACGGAACAATGGCCCCGCCCACAATAGACATGATAATAAATGATGCGCCACGTTTGGTATGCGGCCCTAAGTCTTTTACGCCCAATGCAAAAATAGTTGGGAACATGATGGAAGCAAAAAAGAAAGCAGCCATCAACGAATAGACAGAAATAATCCCAGGCAAGTAAATGACGGCTGCGCAGAGTAGAATGTTGGCCACGGAATAGATAGACAACAATTGATTGGGCTGGACAAATTTCATCAATGCCGTGCCAGCAAAACGCCCGATGGTGAACAACAACAAACTCGCTGATAAGAGATACGATGCATTTTCGTTGGTGATGCCCAACTCTTTCTCGGTGCAGTAGTTGATGAACAGTGCGGCCATGCCCACTTGCGCGGCCACGTAAAAAAATTGGGCAACTATCGCCCATACAAAATGGTTGTGCTGAAACAAACTTTTGCCAGCTACCGGATTAGCTTCTTCTGATTTCTCTTCCTTAATTTCAGGAAGAGAGGTTCTCAAAAATAAAAAAGCAATCCCCAACACGATGCCACCAATGAAGAGATAGACTGATTTCACAGAGTCTAAATTGCCCGTGGAAGCCCCAAAGAAAAGTTGCGCCCCAATAATAGGGCCAATGAATGAGCCTACACCATTAAAGCTTTGTGAAAGATTAAGTCGGAAGGCGGAAGTTTCTGACTTGCCAAGGACAGTGATGTATGGGTTGGCAGCTGTTTCCAAAAATGTTAAGCCGCTTGCCAAAATAAATAGTGAAAGCAAGAACACATTGAAGCTGGATAGATAGGCAGCTGGATAAAACAAAAATGCACCTATCGCATATAGGAGTAAACCTGCGATGATGCCTTTTTTATATCCCACCTTATTCATAAACATACCAGCGGGAATGGCCATTAGGAAATAAGCACCGAAGTAGGCTGCTTGCAAAAGCGTAGAGCGTTGCTTGGTGATGTTGAGCGTTTCTTGAAAATGCTTGTTGAGCACATCGAGCAGCCCGTAGGCAAGCCCCCAAAGAAAAAATAAACTCGTAACCAATATCAACGGCAGCAGATAGGATTGCTCCATTAAAGGTTTTTCAATTACAATGTTTTCTGTAGTATGTATTGGCATAGTTCAAAAATTCTAAATCTTAAATCTTAAATCTTAAATTCCAAGTTCATTAACCCAACGCTCTATCCAAATGCACATACCCCCCGTCCACATAAATCAACTGCCCTGTGGTGTGGCTCGATCTTTCTGATAAAAGGAACAAAACCATATCGGCAATTTCTTCTTTAGTAGTCATTCTTTTTCCTAGCGGGATTTTTTCTGCAATGGATTTTAATTTTTCTTCTGGGTTTGCAAACGTTTTGATCCACGTTTCATAGAGTGGTGTAAAACATTCTGCCACGATCACAGAATTAACACGGATGCCATAAGGCAAAAGTTCTACTGCCCACTCGCGTGTGAGTGCATTCCTCCCCCCATTGCTTGCTGCATAGGCGGAAGTATTTCCCTGACCTGTCTCGGCAGTTTTTGATCCAATGTTTACAATCGCACCTTTGCTCTTAATCAACTCGGGCAATGCGTAGTGTGCCATCAAATAATAATGAATCAAATTTTTGTGCAGCGATGCCACAAAAGCTTCATAGTTGCCGCTTGCCAAACCAATGCCATCATTTACACCTGCATTATTGATCAGCCCGTCAATCTTGCCAAAATATTTTATGGTTTGATCAACAGCTTTTTTACATTCTGAATTAGAAGTCAGCTCGGCCACAATTTGAAAACTATTTATACCGATTTTTTTTATTTTATTTAGTACTTTTAAATTATCATTTTCGCTGCGACCTACCACCACGGGTATCGCGCCCTCTTGTGCCAATGCCAACGCGATGCCCTCGCCAATACCTTTGGCACCACCCGTCACAATCACTACTTTATCTTTCAATTTTAAATCCATGCTACTAAGGTTGTAAAATTTGTTTTTATCGTCCAAGCATTAATAAATCTCTATGTCAGAAATGATGGGACACGCTTTTGCATCCGTAATACTAATGCGTACTTTGTCTGATATGGCAGGTTCGATCTTTAAAATCCTTTTATAACCGACAGTAGTAGCCACTGCTACTTTCTTCCAAGCACCATCCTGCTCTATTTCTATTTGGAAGGATTTAATCCGTTGGCCTAGTTGAATGAATTCTTTTAACACAATATATTTGACCAGCCCCTCTTTTTGTAATTGCACCACTAGGCTTGCTGTTGTAACTCCATCATCGGTGGTCCAATATGTTTCCTTGTTTCCATCGGTTAGATTTTTGGGTGAGTAATTTTTTGAATTGCCTCGATACGAATTAGCTTCGGTGTTACTATTTACTGCTAGATTGGTTTTGAATTCGCGATCCAGCAACGCACGAAAACCTTGCAGTGCTTTTACATCTTGCTCATGGATCACGCCCCGCTTATCAGGCGGCACATTGAGCAGAAGCGTAGAACCACGGCCTACGGATGTAAGGTAAATGTCAAATAACTGTTCAGGTGTTTTAACCATTGAATCTTCTTTAGCATGATAAAACCACCCAGGGCGAATGGACACATCGGTTTCTGCGGGGATCCAGTGTGTTCCGTTTTCATGGCCGCTGTTTAGCAATTTGTTGATATCGGATTTCCCAGCGAAAAGGGTATCAGGGGTGATGGTGTTCCAATTTGTTTCTCCTGCTCTGCCTTTTTCATTTCCCACCCATCGCACACCGGGGCCGGCATCGCTAAAGAAAATAATGCTCGGTTCCATTTCGCGAACCAAGTTCAGCGTGGTGGGCCAATCATAGTAAGTGGCTCCATTGATTTTTCTTTTTTCGTTGGCTCCTCCGTAATAACCATCTCCACCATTGGCACCATCAAACCACATTTCAAAAACGGGACCATAGGCAGTAATTAGTTCTTTGAGTTGTTGGCGGTAGTATTGTAGATACGAATCGGATCCATAGTCGCTACGGTTTCTATCCCACGGAGAAAGGTAGATACCGAATTTCAATCCATACTTTTTGCATGCCTCTGAAAATTCTTTTACAATGTCAGCCTTTCCATTCTGTAGCATACTGCTCTTTAAAGAGTGATCTGTAAATTGACTCGGCCACAAACAAAATCCATCGTGATGTTTGGTAGTGAGGATAGCTCCTTTAAAACCTGCCTCTTTTAATGTAGATATCCATTGGTCTATGTTGAGTTGTGTGGGATTGAACACGTTGGGCTTCTCATCGCCAAATCCCCATTCCTTATCTGTAAACGTGTTGGTGGTAAAATGAACAAAGGCATTCATCTCCATTTCATGCCAAGCTAACTGTGCTTCGCTTGGCACTGGCAACACTGCTTGAGGCGGTGCTATTTCTTTGTTCTTACATGAAGCCAACGAAATGAAAATGAGAAATAGATATGTTTTACTAGTTGAGTGCATCCTATTAAAGTTTATAAAAATGAATGGCATTGCCGCCCATAATTTTTTCTTGATCACTAACTGAAAATGAGCTTAAATAATTTGTGATTATGTTTAGTTGTTGTTGATAAGATGCCGCTACCAAGCACACAGGCCAATCAGAGCCATACATTACCCGATCTGTGCCGAAAGCATCGAAAACAACATCAAGGTAAGATTTAAAATCTTCTTGTTTCCAATTTTTCCAATGAGCTTCAGTTACCATGCCTGATATTTTACAAAGCACATTTTCATTACGAGCTATGCGTTGAATGTCTTTTTTCCATTGATCGATCAACTGATCTTTAATAAATGGTTTGGCCAAATGATCGATCACAAATTTTTGGTTGGGAAAACGTTGGACAAACTCGGTCGCGCAGATCAAATGCTTTGGCTTGATCAACACATCGTACGTGAAGTTGTATTTTTCTAGTAAGCCTATCCCTTTACAAAAATCATCACGAAGCAAGAAGGCATCATCTTGTTCAGCTTGCACAATGTGCCGAAATCCTTTTATGATCTTAGATTTTGAAAAGTAAATCAATCTTTCCTCCACATCGCTTGCCCGAAAATCAACCCAGCCCACCACACCTTTAATGAAATTATTTTTGTTTGCTTGCTCAATAAGAAAAACAGTTTCTTCCTCTGATTGGTCGGCCTGAACAGCTACGCAGCCATCTATTTTATTTTCAACATGAGTTCCATGCAAATCACTAGGCATAAAATCTCTTTGGATCACTTTCATCTCGTCAGTGATCCATGCATCTTTTACAGGATGGTACTTCCAAAAATGTTGATGGGCATCAATTACCATTATTCATTGCAGTTGAAACATAGAGTAGTTTAAGATTAATACGCAGCTGATTGTTGCCTTTGCTTCCTCAGTCTCTCAATCCTTATCTCAACCTTTTCTGCAAAATGAGAGACATCTATTTTTTTCCCTTGGCGGTAACAACCCCAAGTTTTTCTTTTCCAAATTCGCCAAAGCGGAATGGCTTCATTTATGATTTAAGATTTCTGATTTCGGATTATTGAACTCCCAATGCCTAAGTCCTAATCCCCAATCCCTAATGCCTAATTAATTATTTAATCGTATAAACCCACCATCAATCGGGTAATCGCTTCCTGTAACAAAAGTTGCTTCATCAGAACATAAGTACAAAGCCAATGACGCTACTTCATCAGGCTTTCCCATTCTCCCAATCGGTTGAGAGGCAGAAAGCTTTTCAAGCATTTCTTTTTCCTTGCCTGGATAATTTTTTTGGATGAACCCGTCAACAAATGGGGTATGGATGCGCGCAGGTGAAATGCAATTGCAGCGCACATTGTGTTTAATATAATCTTTGGCCACTGATAGAGTCATGGTAAGTACAGCCCCTTTGCTCATGGAGTAAGCAAAGCGATCGGCAATACCCACGCTGGATGCAATGGAGGCAATGTTGAGAATTACACCTCCGCTTTCCTTCATCTTTACAATAACCGCCTTCATGCAGTTGTAAACTCCTTTTACATTTACATTGAACACTTTATCAAAATCCGCTTCGCTCGTATTTTCTAAGCTGCCAATGTGCGCGATGCCCGCACAGTTCACTAAAATATCGATCTTGTTTTTTTCTTTGAGTATGGAAGAAAAAATTTCTGCCACTTCTTTTTGATCTGATACATTGCAGGGAATGGCGTATGCTTTTCCTCCCGTACTGCCAATTGTTTTAACGGCTTCTTCGGATGCCTCTTTGTTCAATTCTAAAATAAAAACCTCCGCGCCTTGCTGGGCAAATAGTTCTGCAATGGCAAGACCAATTCCGCTACCGCCACCGGTTACTACGGCTATTTTATTTGATAGATTAAAGAATTTCATTTTTTAAAGATGTGAGATGTGAGATTTAAGATTTAAGATTTGAAAAGAAGTCAGAAGATAGAAGTCAGAATTTAGAATTGGGATTACAGATTACCTTTTGCCTATTTACACCTCTTACTTTTTACCACTTACCACTTACCACTTACCACTTACCACTTACCATTTACCTCTTACCACTTACCATTTACCATTTACCATTTACCACTTACCACTTACCTCTTACCTCTTACCTCTTACCATTTACCACTTACCAAGTTACAACGAAACCCCTCTTTTCCAAGGTATAAAATCATCTTGCTGCAATTGCTCTGCCTTGGTTAAAACCTCACCGCTAGAGATCTTAACAATCAATCCTAACAACTCCTCACCGGATTGTTCGATTGATTTTCCTTCGGTGATAATATCGCCATGATCAAAATCAATGAGGTCTGATAGTCGTTTTGTCAAGGCAGAGTTCGTTGAAGTTTTGATGACGGGGGCAACAGGATTGCCCGTGGGTGTGCCGAGCCCCGTAGAAAAAATAATCAGGTTCGCGCCACTGCCCGCCATGCCTGTTGTCGCTTCTACATCATTGCCAGGTGTGCATAGAAGATTCAAGCCGTTTTCGTGAATGTATTCTGCGTAGTTCAATACATCTGTTATGGGCGAAGTGCCACCTTTCTTTGCAGCCCCAGCCGACTTCATGGCATCGGTGATTAAACCGTCTTTGATATTCCCCGGTGAAGGGTTCATAGAAAACCCGCTGCCAATGGCTTCGGCTTTACCATTGTACGCTGTCATGAGCGTAGCAAATTTGTTTGCGATTTTTGAATTGACGGTTCGGTCAATCAACTCTTGTTCCACTCCGCACAACTCAGGAAATTCTGCGAGTATTGTTTTTCCGCCTAGTGCTGCCAACAAATCAGATACATGGCCCATGGCAGGGTTGGCGGTAATACCCGAAAAACCATCTGATCCGCCACACTTTAAGCCGATGGTAAGCTTGCCAAGTGGCGCAGGTTCTCTATTAATGTTGTTTACGTTGACGAGCATACTAAACGTTTCTAGTATAGCTTGCTTGAGTAGTGCTTCTTCAGAAAGGAACTTCTGCTGTTCAAAAAATACTAATGGCTTATCGAAACTTGAATTAGTGATCTCTATTGATTGTTTCAGTATTTCGATTTGCGCGTGCTGGCAACCTAAACTTAAAATAGTAGCACCAGCAACATTGGGATTGTTCAAATAGCCTGCTATGAGTTTGCAAAGATTATCGGAGTCTTCGCGTGTGCCACCACATCCACCACTGTGCGATAGAAATTTAATGCCATCGATGTTCTTAAATAATCGCTGATCATTAACATCTTTATTTTCTTGAATGAGATGAGAAGATTTGACCACCCCATTTTTTTTATATTCAGAAATCAGGTCTTCTACTAAGCCTTCGTATTTATCAGGTTTTGCATAGCCTAATTTTTTCGCAAATGCGTTCTTGATATAGTCAACATTTCGATTCTCGCAAAAGACGAGCGGCACTACCAACCAAAAATTGCGCGTGCCCACTTGCCCATCGCTGCGGTGGTAGCCCATGAAGGAAGCCGATTTCCATTTGGAGACATCGGGGGCTTGCCACTGGTAGTTGGAGGCACCTACCTCATAGCCTTTCGCATCATGTTTTAGGTTTTGGGTAGTGATCGGATCTCCGGCTCCAATCGCTTGAGTGGCTTTTCCGATGACCACCCCATACATCATTACTTGATCACCCACCTTGAAATCATGGATAGCAAATTTGTGCTTGGCCGGCACTTCACTTTTCAATATAATTTTTTTGGTATTGTGATAAATGGTTTCACCTGCTTTCAAATTATGCAACGCCACAAGCACATTGTCCAATGGGTGCAGCTGTACGGATTTTTGCAGTCTATTAATAAGAGTGGCAATCATGATTTCTTTTTGCATTGCAAAGATTGTTTGCACACGATTGAAAATCCTATGAAATTTTACCCAATTTTGGTGCTAAATTACCATCAATGATATCGATTCCTTTCACTTTGCTATAATAGCACCATGAGAAAGCTCCTCTTAAAAGTTACCGCTGGCCCAGGTCACTCTTTTTCGGTCACTCATGAAGACTGTGAAACCTTCTATGGCGACTATCATTACCATCCAGAATACGAGCTTACTCTTGTTGTAAAAGGAGAGGGAACACGTTTTGTAGGTGATACCATCGAACCATTTTCATCGGGCGATTTGGTTCTGATAGGTGCGGACTTACCACACGTATGGAAAAGCGAGAACAAGTCAAATAATCCAAAAGAAAATTCCAGTTCGGTGGCCGTGCACTTTACAAAAAGATTTTTGGGGGATCAATTTTTTCAGACTCCTGAAATGCACCTTGTGAAAGAAATGCTTGATCGATCTTCTAGGGGAGTTCAACTCATGGGCAAGACCAAGCGAGAGGTATCCAAACTCATGATTAAAATGCTTGAACAGACCAGCGCTCAAAGACTGATCACGCTACTCGACATCTTAGACCGCATCAGTATTTCATCGGAAAACAGGCTCTTAACGACTCCTCGCTTTACCAGCATTTATTTGCCAGATGATTCGGTGCGCATCAAGAACGTGTACCAATATGTGGTGACCAATTTTAAGAAGCCTATCCGATTGGAAGAGGCAGCCAAAGCTGCCAGTATGAGCCCCACTTCTTTCTGCCGTTACTTTCGACAGCATACACGCAAGACATTTTCTTCTTTCGTCAATGAAATACGGGTAAGTTATGCGTGCCGACTTTTACAAGATGAGAACAAGAAAATGGTCGAGGTTTGCTATGAGTCAGGTTTTGGAAATCTTTCCAACTTCAATAAGCAGTTTAAGACAGTGGTTCGGCTAACACCTATGCAGTATGTGAAAACGGGGATTGGGAAAAATTTATAGCATTGGTTTTTTAACCATAATATTCAATATCGAACCTTTAACTGAAAATCTAGCAGCCTATGATGTTTGGTTTCCTGATTTATTTTTCAGAATTTGAAACTGAATCGTAATCAGAAAAATAAATCAACATTATTATGAAAGCTGTACGGGTTCTTGTGGGCACGAAAAAGGGCGCATTTGTCCTTACCTCAGATGTCAAACGAACTAAGTGGAATGTTGACGGTCCTTTTTTTGCCGGATGGGAAGTATATCATATAAAGGGATCACCAGCAGACCCTAACCGAATTTATGCATCGCAGAGCAGCGGATGGTTTGGGCAGATCGTACAGCGATCGGATGATGGAGGTAAAACATGGTTCCAACCAGGATTCAAGCTCGGTGAAGCAACTACCACTTCGCAAGGAATGCCCGTAACAGAAAGTAACAAGTTTGCCTACAACACAACGGAGAAAGGTAAGCCACTTACCACGCATCAATGGTATGATGGTACACAACATCCATGGGAATTCAAACGAGTATGGCACATGGAGCCATCCATCACAGATGTCAATACGGTTTATGCAGGTGTGGAAGACGCAGCACTTTTCAAATCTACAGATGGCGGGAGCACGTGGCATGAACTGTCAACGCTGCGTGGTCATCATACTGGTTCATTGTGGGCACCCGGTGCGGGGGGCATGGCCGTACACACAATTATTGAAGATCAAAATAATCCACAAAGAATCTATGTTGCCATCTCTGCCGCTGGCACATTCAGATCTGATGATGGTGGTAAAACTTGGAAGCCGATCAACAAAGGATTATCATCACTTTATATCCCAGACCCTCATGCAGAGGTAGGTCATTGCGTGCACCGGATTGCGATGCATACTTCGCGCCCCGAGGTTTTATTTATGCAAAAACATTGGGATGTGATGAGGAGTGACGATGCCGGTGAGTCGTGGTACGAAATCAGCGGCAACTTGCCCTCCGATTTTGGTTTTGTGATAGATGTGCATGCACACGAACCCAACACCGTGTTTGTGATTCCAATTAAAAGTGACTCCGAACATTTTCCACCAGAAGGAAAGCTGCGTGTCTATCGCAGCCGCACGGGTGGAAATGAATGGGAAGCGCTCACAAAAGGACTCCCGCAAAAAGATTGCTATGTAAATATCCTTCGCGATGCCATGGCCGTGGACACACTCGACCCCTGCGGAATTTATTTTGGCACAACAGGTGGGCAAGTGTATGCATCACCAGATGGTGGCGACAGTTGGAATCCGATCGTGCAAAATCTCCCTTCCGTTTATTCGGTAGAAGTTCAGGCAATCCCATGATTCGCGTTGTTCTTCCGTATCATTTGCGCAATCTGGCTAACATAGGATCCGAAGTGCAGCTATCGGTAACTGGTGAAGCCACCGTGCAATCCATTTTGGATGCTATCGAGGAGCGCTATCCCATGTTAGCAGGTACGATTCGCGATCACGTTACGAAACAGCGAAGACCCTTTGTGCGGTTCTATGCCAGTGGAGAAGACCTCTCACTCGTTTCACCCGATACACCGTTGCCCGATAAAGTAATTGCGGGAGAAGAACCTTTTCTAGTAATCGGTGCCATTGCGGGTGGATAGTATTTTTATCATTGCGTATCGTGCCAACTTAAAAGTGTCTGTTGTTTTATTAAAGGGCCGAAGCCCTCAGAGGACGCAAAGCAATTAAAACCCCGCCCTAAAGGACGGGGCAATTAATCGAAGATAGAACAACAGTTGCCCTGCCCTTTAGGGCGGGTTCAAAGGTAAAGCGTCAAAGCGTTGGAGGGCTTAAGCCCTTTAACTTTAAGCGATGGGTTTTACTGACATTCGTTTAGTTATTTTGTGTAGATCAGTTAAAAAATTTAATCATTGCAATATTTTTACTCATGGAATTAATACGAAACCAAAACGACTACCAACGTATCTATCAACAAAGCATTGAGCAGCCAGAGAAATTCTGGTCTGATGTGGCCAATGATTTTACATGGAAGAAAAAATGGGACAAAATTCTTGAATGGGATTTTCAAAAACCCGAAGTGAAATGGTTCATGGGTGGTAAACTGAACATCACTGAAAACTGTATTGACAGGCATCTTCCAGCAAGGGCCAATCAAACAGCTATTCTTTGGGAATCAAATGATACAAGTGAGCCATCTAGAAAAATTTCATATCAAGAACTACATGATCAAGTTTGCAAGGTTGGCAACATGCTCAAAAGCCTCGGGGTAAAAAAGGGTGATCGAGTGTGTATCTATATGCCCATGGTGCCAGAGACGGCTTACGCCATGCTTGGCTGCGCACGGATTGGGGCTGTGCACTCGGTAGTCTTTGCGGGATTTTCTGCGGGCTCGCTCATAGATCGTATCAATGACTCTGGCTGCAAGGTAGTGCTCACGGCCGATGGCGCTTTTCGTGGAGATAAGAAAATAGATTTGAAATCAATCGTTGATGAAGCATTACAAAAATGTCCAACGATTGAAAAATGTGTTGTGCTGGCTCGTACCCAATCAACGGTAAGCATGAAACCAGGGCGAGATAGTTGGTGGTATGACGAGATGCAAAAAGCAAACCACATTTGCCTTGCTGAAGAAATGGATGCCGAAGATATGCTCTTCATCCTTTATACTTCGGGTAGCACTGGCAAACCAAAAGGAATGGTGCATACGTGTGGGGGCTATATGGTTTATTCAAGCTTCACATTCAAAACAGTTTTTCAATACAAGGAAGGGCAACTGTTTTGGTGCACGGCAGATGTGGGATGGATCACAGGGCATTCTTACATTTTATATGGCCCGCTATCGGCAGGTGCAACCACACTCATGTTTGAAGGAGTTCCTTCTTGGCCAGACATGGGGCGCTTCTGGCAAGTGGTGGAAAAACACAAAGTGAATATTTTTTATACTGCACCGACTGCTATACGCTCGTTGGAGAAAGCCCCGCTTTCATTTGTTGAAAAATATGATCTCTCATCGTTACAAGTATTGGGCAGCGTGGGTGAGCCTATCAATGAAGAAGCGTGGCATTGGTATGATAAGCATATTGGAAATGGCAATTGCCCCATAGTAGATACGTGGTGGCAAACAGAAACGGGTGGCATCATGATATCGCCCATTGCAGGTGTCACCAAAACAAAACCTGCTTTTGCTACGCTGCCACTACCCGGTGTGCAGCTGGCCGTGATGGATGAAAATGGAAAAGAGTTGGATGGCAATAATATAGAAGGAAGGCTAACTATTAAATTTCCATGGCCCTCTATGGCGCGCACTATTTATGGAGATCATCAACGATTTAAAGAAACCTACTTCTCTACTTTTGCAAGGAAATATTTTACGGGCGATGGTTGCAAACGAGATGAAGATGGCTACTACCGAATTACGGGCCGTGTAGATGATATCATTATTGTATCAGGCCACAACATGGGCACAGCCGAAATAGAAAGTGCCATCGATGAACATTCAGCCGTGTGCGAATCTGCCGTGGTAGGCTTTCCACATGACATCAAAGGCCAAGGTGTTTATGCTTTTGTGGTTACGTACAATCCTGTGCAAGAAGAGGACAATCTAAGAAAGGAGATAAAAGAAGTTGTCTCAAAAATCATTGGTCCTATAGCCAAGCCAGATAAAATCCAGTTTGTGAGCGGCCTACCCAAAACACGCTCAGGCAAGATCATGCGCAGGATTTTGCGCAAAGTAGCTGAAGGAGACACTACAAATTTAGGGGACACCACTACACTGCTCGATCCAAGCGTTGTTGATGAAATAAAAAATGGAGCTATTTCTTAACAATATAGGAGTCAAGACACTTTTAAGGTGACGGATGCCGAACATGATTTTGGTCGATACTGAATAATCTTATGATTTTGATTACATTTTGTGGCAATACAAAATCATGCAAACGTTTCACTCATATTTTGTTGATAGAATATCTGGTAAATCGGCCAGAATTGATTTGCGCTTACCTAGCTTGTCAATTAATTCAAATCTATGGATGGAATGTTTTGGGATGAGTAAAATTAATTTGAGACGCAAGCCGATTTATCACCAACCTTTATCATGAAATCCAAGCTTCCTACCATCAAAGAAATCGCCAAGATGCTCAACCTTTCGGTGTCCACAGTCTCACGCGCACTTCATAGCAGCGAAGACATAAGCCCCGCCACCACGAAGCGTGTGAAAGAGGTGGCATTGGAATTAGGCTACGAGCCAAATCAAACTGCTCAATTTTTACAATCGGGCAAGACGCTGACCTTGGGTGTAATTTTACCGCATTTGTCTGAGGCTTTTTTCTCAGAAGCCATTAGCGGAATTGAAGACTATGCCAGCGAACACAATTACAATGTGTTGATGGGGCAATCGCATGACGATACAGAGCGCGAGAAGAAAATAGTGGAGGCAATGAAAAATCACCGTGTGGATGGACTCCTCGTTTCCATTGCAAAAAACACTAAAAGTTTTGAGCATTTCGACATGCTTGAAAAGTACGATGTGCCTGTGGTGTTTTTTGATCGCGTACCAGATAGAAAAGAAAGCCACTCTGTCACCTGTAAGATGGAAGCGGGTATGCTTGAGGCAATGGAATTTTTAGTGAAGGGCGGCCATACCCGAATTGCATTTATCAATGGACCAAAAGACTTACTCGCTACCAAGGAGAGAATGATCGGATACGAGAGTGGCTTAAAGTCGTTGAGCGTTCCTTTCAATACTGAGTTTATTGTGCATTGTGATCTCACTCCTGAAACTGCCTATCGCGCCATGCAGCACCTTCTTACGCTGAAGCCAAGCCCTACGGCAGTAATTGCCTTTAATGATTATGTTGCATTGGATGCCATGCAGTATGCCAGAAAAATGAATATTAAAATAAATAAAGATATCAGCTTCGTAAGTTTTGCGAACCTGCAAGTCTGCAATTATATGGAGAATCCCCCGTTGGCATCGGTAGAGCAGTTTCCTTATAGGCAAGGACAACGGGCAACAGAGATGTTATTGGAAATATTAAATTCGGGTAAAAACGGAAAGCAAAGTAAAAAGTATCACAAGATAATTTTGGAGCCACGCTTATTCATTCACTAATGACCTCTTCCATTTTACAAGCGTATGGCATTCCCTATGAAAATAGCCGTGTAGAGGTTATTGCCAGTGGCCTTATTAACAGAACATGGAAGATTACACATAATGAACAACCATTTATACTACAGCGAATCAATGATCATGTTTTTAAGAAACCATATCAACTTGCGGAAAACATCCGGATGATCGATCGCTATTTAGCGCAGCACAATCCATCGTATTTATTTGTATCTCCGATTAGAAATAATCTTGAGGAGGAAATAGTTCATGACACACAAGAAGGATTTTTCAGGCTCTTTCCGTTCGTGCAGGGTTCGCACACGATCAGCGTAGTGTCCACGCCTGAACAAGCGTATGAAGCCGCTCTTCAATTTGGAAAGTTCACAAAACTCTTGTCCGGATTTGACGCAACAAAGCTTCACACCACTATTCCTAATTTTCATAATTTAATCCTACGCTACCATCAGTTCGAAGACTCATTAAAAGATGGAAATCCCGAACGAATAGCGCAATCGAGAGGATTGATCTCTGAAATTAAAAAACACCAACACATTCTCACTTCGTATGAAAAAATAAAAAGTAGTACACAAATTATTCAACGTGTTACTCATCACGACACGAAGATCAGCAATGTGTTATTTGATGATCAGAACAAAGGCATTTGTGTGATTGATTTAGATACTGTAATGCCGGGTTATTTCATCAGTGATATGGGAGATATGATGCGCACATACCTTTCACCCGCCAACGAAGAAGAAAAAGATTTTAACAAAATAGAAATACGTAATGATTTCTTTCGGGCGATTGTACAGGGCTACGTAGGCCAAATGGGTGATGAACTCACGGGTGATGAAAAGCACCTTATTCTTTACGCTGGGTCATTTTTGATTTATATGCAGGCTATTCGTTTCCTTGCAGACTACTGCAACAATGATTTGTATTATGGAGCTGGCTATCCCGATCAGAATTTTGTGCGTGCAGGTAATCAAATGCGCCTGTTACATCAATTGGAAGAAAAAAGTGAAGTGTTTCAAAAAATGATTTCCGAAGAATTAGCAACGAAGACGTACCTCTTTCGATCATGAGTTCCCATACCTCATCGGACCCTACTCTCTGTAAGCCTCGAATAGAGAAAGCCTATTGGGGCAATGTGGATGGCAAAATAATTTGGTTATATAAATTGAGTATGCCCAATGGCTTGCAAATGACGGTGACCAATTATGGCGGTATTGTGCAATCATTGTTCGTTCCTACTGCAAACGGAAAGTGCGTTGATGTTGTTTTGGGGTACGATTCCCTTCATGAATATATCCAAGATCCCTTTTGCATGGGGGCCGTTGTTGGCAGATTTGCCAATCGCATTGAAAGCGGTAGAGTGAATATTGATGGGCAATGGTATAAACTTACCGTTACCACAGATGGATTTCATCAACACGGTGGTACTAATGGATTCCATAAAAAAGTGTGGGATGCTGAAACATTTAGCGAGGCAGGTGCAGTAGGCATTGTCTTAGAATACACCAGTCCACATTTGGAAGAAGGTTTTCCAGGGAATCTTTCTGTAAAAGTGGTTTACACGCTGTTTGATGCCAATAAATGGTCGGTTGATTTCTTTGCAGAAACAGATCAAGCCACCTTGATTAATTTAACACAGCATAGTTATTTCAATCTAGGCGGGCATGCCAGTGGAACTATCTCCAATCACTTACTACAGACCTACTCACCTTGGTACCTGCCCGCCACACAGAGGCAAATCCCAACAGGTAAAATCGATTCAGTAAAAGAAACACCATTTGATTTTTTAATAGAGAATAGAATCGGTGAAGAAATGGATTCTCAACATCCTCAACTAATTGTCAGCAAAGGGTATGATCATTTTTTTGTATTGGAGAAGGAACATTCTCTTGTATTAAAACCCACATGTATTTTAACAGAACCTGTTTCGGGCATGCAAATGAAAGTATCGACCACAGAGCCAGGCTTTCATTTTTATTCTGGAAATTTTTTGAGCGAAATATTTTTAGGGAAAGAGTTGAAGGAGTACCACACTCGCAGTGGGCTCTGCATTGAAACGCATCATTTTCCTGATGCCCCTAATCACTCACATTTTCCAAGCACATTGCTAGAGCCAGGCAAAATTTTTAAGAGCAAGACAGAGTTTTGTTTTTCCTGAAGGACGGAGGAAATAAAACTTCCTTTATATCTTAAAAAATATCCCTTTCTTAAACAAAAACTGGCACATCTTCCACTCCACTGCAAAGAGTGCTAACGATGAGATCACTATCATCAATCCATGAGGTACGTGTATCATGCCCATCAACCCATTGGTGATAGCACCAAAATATTCGTTGAACCAGCGGCCACCCACAATTTCAAAGAAGAGGTAAATGAAAAGAGAGTTCATGCCTACAATGGTAAAAAATTGCAAATGCTTTTTGTGGTCTTTTAGGTCTATCCACCAATAGAACAAACACAAGCCCAACAAGCACCATCCGCCAGAAGCAAAGGTGAAAGAACTGGTCGCAATTCTTTTGATGATGGGCGTCACGGTAAAATCCATTCCAAAGCCAACTATCAATCCAGTTACTCCACTTAGCAAAAGCCATTTTACTTTTTCAGAATTATTTTTTTCAGAGAGCAACAACTTCCCCGCCAGCACACCCCAAATGGTATGTGCAGCCGTGGGAATACAATTGATAGCTACCCAGCCACCGTCATTTATTTTATTCATCAACAACAAGTCGACATAATTTCCAAAATTGTGTTGATCCGTAAATGGCTGATTAAAGCCTGCGACATTGGTAAATCGGTAAAGGATTTCTGTCAACGCCAACAGACCAACACTAAAAATGATTTGTGATGAATACGACCAACGGAAAATCAAAAAGGCAACGAGTGTAGTAAATGAAAGTTGGGTAAGCACATCCCACAATTCAAACGACAGCCCATTTGGGCGAACAGCATAATCTAGTACGCCCCAGAAAAACAACCAGCCCGAACGCTTGAGTGTTTTCAAAAATGATTCACTCCACGCCATGCCTTCTTGCTGCTGACGATGCAGCGAGTAGGCCATGGCAGTGCCAGCCATGAACATAAAGCCCGGCTGGATCAAATCCCAAAAGCGCAGGCCATGCCACGGGTGATGAAAGAATTGAAGAAAGATTAATTGAATGCCATTTCCCTCACTTAATTCAAAAAGATGATCGTACAGCCTGGTGCCCTCAAGCATGAGCAGCACCATGATCAGGCCGCGCATAAAATCTAATGAGCGAAGCCGCTGTGAGTTGGGTTGAATCGTCATTGCAGTAAAGGTTTAGGAGTGTTTGTTATTGTGTCCTCTCTACGCGATGGTATGATTTAATGATGCGAGTTGCAAGTTTTATTGCGTTAGCGAAACGTTTGCATTGCATTTTGTTGATAAAAACACGGTTGCAAACGATGGAATCTAATTAATCCTTGGTTAACTTTAACGTAACACAATAATCAATTAGTAAACGTTAACCATTAAACTATGAAATATTCTACCATTCAAAAGTTGCTATGTTTGCTTTTTATGGTGTCAACTTTTCTAGCGCAAGCGCAAGAAAAAGCGGTATCTGGCTTTGTAGGGGACAGTGAAACCAAAGAAGGATTGCCCGGGGTAAACATCCTCATCAAGGGCACCACTAGTGGCACTACTACTGACGCAAGTGGGAATTTTAAGCTATCTATTTCCAATGACAACGCCATCTTGGTTTGCAGTTTCATTGGCTATGAAACAACTGAGATCCCAGTTGGGAATCAAACCACTCTAACTATTTCTTTGAAGCAAGACATTGCTGCATTGGAAGAAGTAGTTGTTGTTGGGTATGGTACACAAAGAAAGGCGGATCTCACTGGAGCAGTGGGGGGCTTACGCGCATCTGATATTGACATTGGGTCAAAACCGATTGCAAGTCCCGATCAACTCTTAGCTGGCCGCATCGCAGGTGTTCAGATATCCAGTCGAAGTGGTGATCCTGGAGCTCCTATCGATGTGCGCATTCGAGGTGTGGGTACTGCTGGTGTTAACTCGCCATTGTGGGTGATAGATGGAGTGCCCATAGTACAGTCTTCAAACGCCACAGTAAATACTGGTTCCTCCACAGAGTCAAATCCATTGGCAGGGATCAACCCATCTGATATTGAATCTATTGATGTGCTAAAGGATGCTTCTGCGGCAGCAATTTATGGGGCACGTGCTGCAAATGGAGTTGTTATTGTTACTACAAAGAGAGGAAAAGACGGAATAGCTACCGTTACTTATGATGGGTACGTGGGCACAGGCCAAGCTTGGAAAAAATTAGATGTGTTAAATACAAGTCAGTATATTGACATACAATCTAAATTAGGCCGAGACTTTAGTGCTTTTGCTAATAAACCGAACGTAAATTGGCAAGATGTTGTTTTTAGAAACTCGTCCGTGCAAAGTCACAACATTGGCGTAAATGGAGGATCACCGACTGCTAATTACTTCGTGGGTGTTGGCTATATGAATTTTGAAGGCACCCAACCAGCTATAGGATTCAAACGATACTCCATTAAAGCAAATTCAGATATCAAAGTTGGCAAACACTTGCGTTTTGGGGAATCTCTTTTGGTGAGTTCTTTTGATCGGAATGTGCAATCTGAAGATGGAAGCAATGCCACTTTGCAATCCGCATCGAACCAGCCTTTCTTTCAGGTATATGATCCTACTAATCCAACTGGCTATAACCTAGAGACAACAGCAAATTTTGGATCTGCAGGTGGCAGTTCAAACCTATTGATGCGTAACGATCCCAATTATAATTATACCACTGTGACTTCTCGTAAAGTACTTGGAAATATCTATGGGGAGTTGGAAATAATCAAAGGCTTGAAGTACCGTATTTCTGGCGGGCTCGACTACAATGTAGTGGATGGTGCCTTTTATCAGGGAACGGTCAATTACAACGGAACTTCTAAAGCGTCATTGCTGGTTCAGGAGCGTCCTCTTGAGTTAACAACTAATTTCAATAATACGATCACTTATAATAAGTCCTTCGGAGCGCACAACTTAACTGTTTTGGTTGGTCACGAGGAGACCAACTACCGCTATGATAAAGTGAGGGTGCAGGGCAATGATCTTTTCAATTCAGCAATCAAATTTGCTTCTACTGGAACTCAAGTGGGAGCTGCCAATGAAGCTGATCAATGGGCATTGAGGGGTTACTTGGGAAGGATCAATTATTCCTTTAACGATAAATATTTATTTACTTTCAACATCCGTCAAGATAATTCCTCTCGGTTCTCTCCCGCCAATCGTACTGGTGTCTTCCCCTCTCTTTCTGCAGGTTGGAGGCTTAGTCAAGAATCTTTTTTTCCTAAAAACGGGATATTTGATGACGTTAAGATTAGAGCTAGTTGGGGGCAGACAGGTAATCAATTTACAGGCACCAATTTCGCATTCGTATCTACCTTGCATCCCTTTATATATTACGTAGTGGGAACAGGTGCTCAAACTGTTGTGCGTGGACCAGCTCCAATAATTTTTGCCAACCCAAACTTAAAATGGGAAACAGCCACACAGATTGACATTGGTGCAGACATAAGCATGCTACAAGGCAAAATCGATATTACGTTTGATTACTATAGAAAGACAACGAATGATGTTCTTCTCGGCTTCCCAGCACCGTACACTTCTGGTTTTTTCCTTCCTATAGATGCAAATCTTGGTAAAATTTTGAATTCTGGTATTGAGTTGGCCATTAACTATAAGAATAGAGCTGGAGGTTTCAGATATGGTGTTGGAGGTAATATCACAGCGAATCACAATGAGGTGTTAGATTTAGGAGGCATACCAGAAATCATTTCTGGTGTACAAGGTAATTCAACTCATAGAACTGTGGTGGGAGATGCCCTTGGAAGTTTTTACGGATACAAAACAAATGGTATTTACCAAAATGCAGCAGAAGTGGCGGCCGCCTTGCCAGATGCTAATTCAAATGGTGTTGCTCCAGGTGATATTCGCTTTGCGGATGTGGGCGGTGGAGCAGATGGGAAGCCAGATGGCAAAGTGGATTCAAAGGATCGCACAAATCTTGGTAGCCCGATCCCGAAATTTTATTATGGGATTAATTTATCAGCATCGTATAAGAATTTTGATCTCTCTATATTGTTGCAAGGCATGAGTGGTCAAAAGGTGTATAATGAATCACGAAGGACACTCGAGAATTTGAGTGGCGCAAATAACTTCCTGACATCTACGCTTGGTTATTGGAAAGGCGAGGGAACTAGCACCACTATGCCCCGTTTAACTGTGGATGATGATAATGGCAACCGCAGGTATTCTGATAGATGGATTGAAGATGCCAGCTTCATGAGAGTTCGAAACATTCAACTTGGCTTCAACATCCCTTCCGATAAACTTAAAGAGTTGACCAAAGGTGCCATTAGTCGTTTCCGTATTTATATAGCAGCACAAAATTTATTTACCTTCACCAGCTATACTGGCTTTGACCCAGAAGTTACTAGGGGCTTTAGTTTCCAGAAGGGGGAAACGCCATTATCTAATGGACAGGATTCAGGATATTCTGCTCCGCAACCAAGAGTCATTCAATTTGGCTGGCAAGTAACTTTTTAACCGAAGGGACTATGATAAAGTTTAAACCAAGAAATATGAAAAAGATCACATACCTTATAATTGCATGTTTTATCATTAACTCATGTAACAATCTAGATTTGGTGCCATTAGATAAACTTCCTGCCAGTGCCTTTTACAAGACAGCAGCAGATTTTGATGGAGCAGTTTTCTCAGCCTATTCGTCTATTCAAGATTTTTGGGGAACTAGCACAGAGACCCTTGGTGAATTTGGTGAGTATTGGAAGATTACTGTGACTATAACGGATGATGCAAAAGCCGAGCCTGGTAGTAACTCTGACACCGAATCAAAAAATGCCGACAATCTCAATGTCAATGCTAGCGACAAACCGTTTGGTGCTATCTATACTCAGATTTATGAAGGGATTTACCGGTGCAATACGGTGCTGGAACATCTAGAACTAAAGAATGAATTAACGGCTGCCGAAAAAACAAAGTTTGAAGGAGAGGCTAAATTTTTGCGCGCCTTCTTCCACTTTGAAGCACTCAAGCTTTGGGGCACTCCGCCTCTTGTAATAAAGACACCAACAAGTCTGAGCAATCTAGCCGTACCTAATGCAACCAAAGATCAATTATTTACTCAGATACTTGCCGATTTCAAAGATGCGTTTGACAAACTACCCGCTGCCTGGGATGCTGGTAACACTGGAAGAGCAACTAAGTGGGCAGCCAAAGCATTTGCTGGAAAAGTAAACGTTTGGAAGGGCGATGTGGATGGTGCGATCACAGCTTTTGAAGAAGTTATAGCAAGCAATAAGTATCAGTTATTGAATACTGGCAATCCAGCTAAAGATATTGAAGATGTTTTTGCTTTTGACAATGAAAACAATGTGGAATCTATTTTTGAATGTCAATTCGGTGGGCCACACTCAGACGATAATATCTGGGTATTCGATGATACTCACTCGGAAAGTTTCAAGGCATCACAAGGAACCGGACGTAGCTGGTTTTGGGAAGCAAATAATTTTAGTGCTGCTGATCCAGCCCCAGGTGGTAAACTCGGATTTTGGACACCCACTCAAAATTTAGTTAATGCTTTTGAGACTGGCGATGCGCGTAAAGGCGCATTTATCTATGGAGTTGTTCCCAATGATAGGTATTATGTGTGGAATGGCGAGGCAAAAGATGTGCCTTACTTGCCAGCTTGGTCATCAACTGGCTATACCATTAAAAAATACGGGGGCAAACGAAATGCGGTTGGCAGTGATTTTTCAGGAAACCAACAAGGCAACTTTAATAACGAAAGGTTGTATCGCTATGCTGAAATGAAACTCCTTTATGCAGAAGCTCTCTTAACAAAGGGAAGAACTGTTGATGCCACTAAGCAAGTCAATGATATTAGGAACAGAGCAGGCTTGCCAAATCTAGTAGGTTCAGCCACCCTTGCAGCCATTCAACAAGAGAAGAGGGTTGAGCTGTGCTTTGAGCCTCATCGCTGGTTTGATATTACACGCTGGGGAGCAGGCCCGGCAATTTTTGGGGCTGATTGGAAGACCAAGCTAACTGTATTCCCAATCCCTCAAAGTGAAATTGACCGAACCGCTGGTGTAATTAAGCAGAATACAGGCTACTAATATTTCTTACTTAATATAAACATAAGCAGCGAAGGATTTTCCTTCGCTGTTTTATTTTTACGCAGTACTGCGTAGCTTGAGCCAAGTATTTCATCTATGCAAAAGTTGTTAAAAAATTTACTGTTTCTTCTCCCTGCATTTGTTCTCTGCAATTGCGGCAATAAACCCGAACAACTCTTTCAGTTGGTTGAGCCAGTATCTTCGTGCATCCAATTTTCCAATGATCTTATCTACACAGATACGCTCACCGTTCTAGATTTTGAGTATTTGTACAACGGTGCTGGCGTTGGCATTGGCGATATCAACAACGATGGCCTACAAGATATTTATTTCTCTGGCAATATGACTTCAGGGAAACTCTATCTCAACAAAGGCAATTGGAAATTTGAAGACATTACAACACAAGCAGGTCTTGCTACTTCTGTGTGGGTGAATGGTGTCACCATGGTTGATATCAATCGAGATGGCTTTAAGGATATTTATCTCTGCGTGGCTGGCACTCGTCACACGCCAGCTGCCAAAAAGAAAAATTTATTGTTCATCAACAATGGCAATAGCACTTTCACAGAATCTGCTTCTACATACGGACTGCAAGGCACTGGCCATAATATCCAATCTACTTTTTTTGATTACGATAAAGATGGCGATCTTGATGTTTACTTATTGCGAAATGCCTTTGTGGATTACAGTCGCAATCGAGCACGACCAAAATCAGTGAAAGGAGAATCTTCTACCACCGATCAACTTTACAGAAACAATGGAGATAACACTTTCACAGATGTATCCAATGAAGCGGGGATTTTGATTGAGGGCTTTGGCCTCGGTGTTCAAGTCTGCGATATCAATGATGACGGCTGGCCTGATGTGTATGTGTCCAACGATTTTATCACCAATGATTTGTTGTACATCAATAATCACGATGGAACATTTTCCAACAAAGCGAGTCAATACTTTAAACACGCCACCTACAATGCCATGGGCAACGATGTGGCCGATATCAACAATGATGGACTGGTGGATGTGGTGGAACTCGATATGTTACCCGAAGATAACCTGCGTTGGAAAGTCACCATCATGGGCAACAATTACGATGAGTTTGAAAATGGATTGAAGTTTGGTTACGAACCACAATATGTACGCAACACACTACAACTCAATAGTGGCAATGGAACATTCAGTGAAATCGGTTATTTGGCTGGCATTGAAGCTACCGATTGGAGTTGGAGCCCATTACTGGCTGATTATGACAATGACGGCCTAAAAGATTTGTTTATCACCAACGGTTATCGCCAAGACATTACCAATCTTGATTTTATAAAATTCAGCGAACGTACTTTGCGAATGGGCACGGTAGAGGGAAATAAAAAGGAGCGTGTAGAGATGCTCAAGAAAATCCCCGGCATTCAGGTACATAATTATATGTACAAAAATAATGGCGACCTTACTTTCAGTGATCAATCAAAATCATGGGGATTATCTGAACCATCATTCTCCAATGGTGCTGTGTATGCTGATTTGGACAATGATGGTGATCTCGATTTAGTGATCAACAACATTGATGCACCTGCAACACTCTATAAAAACACTAAGTCTAATTCAGAAAACAAGACGTCCAATTTTTTAAGGATTAGTTTTGATGGCCCTCCACTAAACCACGAAGGCTTCGGAGCAAAAGTATATTTGAGGAATGCAGGCAAATTGCAATATCAATACTTCTCACCCTTCCGAGGATTTTTGTCAACGGTAGAACCGTATCTTCATTTTGGCCTCAACAACGCAACCAATGTTGATTCTCTCGAAGTAGTCTGGCCTGATGGAAAATATGAATTATTGAAAAACGTAAATGCCAATCAGGTTTTAACCCTCAAATACACTTCTGCATCGCATCGGAAAGAGGAAAAAAAATTGGAAGCACCCTTACTCTTTGCAGAGGCCTCAAAAGAACTAGGGCTTGACTACAAGCACCAAGAAAATGATTTCGTGGATTTCAAAGTACAGCCGCTGCTCCCGCACATGCACAGCAAGAATGGACCAGGCATTGCCGTGACTGATGTGAATGGCGATGGCTTAGAAGATTTTTATGTGGGTGGCGCCACGAATCAGAGTGGAGCATTATTCATTCAAGAAGCCAACGGAAAATTTAAAAAATCTACATTCTCCAAAACAGCTACTCTTACTGACGATATGGGCGTTCTTTTTTTCGATGTCGACAATGATGGGGATGCCGACATGTACATAGCCAGTGGAGGATGCGAGCAAACAAAAAATTCTTCAGCCTATCAAGATCATCTTTACCTCAACGATGGAAAAGGAAAATTTGAAAATACACCCAATGCACTCCCAGAAATTTTTCAAAGTGGTTCGAGTGTAGTGGCTGCAGACTATGATCGTGATGGCGATTTGGATTTGTTTGTTGGGGGGAGAATAATCCCAGCTGAATATCCAATGCCAGTGGATAGTTACATTTTAAGAAACGACACACAAAACAATAGTTGCAAGTTTACAGACGTCACCAAAGAAATTGCGCCAAGCTTTTTAAAATTAGGCTTGGTCACTTCAACGTTATGGACGGATGTTGACAACGATGGTTGGTTGGATTTGCTGATCGTGGGCGAATTTATGCCGATCACATGCTACAAAAACAATAATGGAAAATCATTCACCTCCTTTGGAAAAGATTCTTTCACGCATACTACTGGTTGGTGGAACAGCCTAACAGCAGGCGACTTTGACAACGATGGCGACACAGATTACATCGCAGGCAATGTAGGATTGAACACGCGCTACAAAGCCAATGAAAAAGAGCCGCTTTGCATTTACGCCAGCGATTACGACAAGAATGGTTCGATTGATCCTGTGATGAGTTTGTACATCCAAGGCGAAAAACAAGTTGCTCATTCTTGGGATGATATGGTGAAACAGATGAATCCCATTCGAGCACGGTTTAGAACATATCAGCCTTATGCTGAGGCAACATTTGAAAAATCATTTACTAAAACAGAATTAGAATCGGCCTATAAAGTTTGTAGCGAATGGTTTCAAAGCAGCTACATCGAAAATGTAGGAGGAGGAAAATTTTCAGTGAAAGCCCTGCCCGTGCAAGTACAATTCTCTCCCGTTTACGGAATGGTCGCGGGCGATTACAATGCCGATGGAAACTTAGATGTATTGATGGTGGGTAATTCGTATTCAACGGAAGTATCAACTGGGCGCTATGACGCATCCATCGGTTTGTATTTGCAGGGCGATGGCAAAGGCAACTTCACTTCTGTGAATGTTACGAAGAGCGGCTTCATGGTGGACAAGGATGTGAAGGGATTAGCCAAATTGATTTTGCACGATGGTCGCGAGTTAATTTTAGCCGGAGTGAACAACGACCAACTGAAAGCACATGCAGTGAGGGCGGTAAAAAAATATTTTACAGCAAGTGCCAATGATAGTTACGCAATTGTAAAGTTTAAGAATGGAAAAACCAGGAGGTACGAATTCTATTATGGATCAACGTATTTGTCGCAGTCAAGCCGAACGATGGAGTTGTCGGATGAGATAGTTAGTTTTGAAGTGTATGATTTTGCGGGGAAGAAGAGGCCATTGTAATTTTTTGAACCACATAGACACATAGGAACATAGAAAAACCAACATAGAAATGATACACCAAAAGCCTATGTGTAAGCCCTATGTACCTATGTGCCTATGTGGTTCATTTACGAAGGCTTTGCAAATATTTTTATTTTTTTTCTCCTTCATGGTACTGGGATTAACCTCCTGCCAACAAAAACCCGCTCGTGTTTTTGAACGCCTCTCTTCCAATCAAACCAACATTCACTTTAATAATTTTATTGAAGAAGACGAACAAAACAATGTGGGCACCTACATGAATATCTACACAGGAGGCGGAGTGGCCGCTGGAGACGTGAACAATGATGGACTCAAGGATTTATTTTTCAGTGGTAATATGGTGAGCAGCAGATTGTATATTAATAAAGGCAACATGAAGTTTGAAGACGTTACTGAGTCGTCTGGCATTTTAAATAAAAGCTGGGGTACAGGCGCAGTAATGGCCGATGTAAATCAAGACGGATGGATGGATATTTATTTATGCGTATCGGGCAACAAACCAGATAGAGCAAATTTATTATTCATCAACAACAAGAATAGTACCTTCACGGAATCTGCTAAAGCATTCGGCTTGGCTGATACACGTCAATCCATGCACGCGTCTTTTTTTGATTATGATCGCGATGGCGATCTCGACCTTTTCATTATTACCAACCCTGCTTCGTATGAAAACAGCGTGAATAACATTCAATCGCGAAAGTTAAATGGAGAAGGAATAAGTACAGATGTTCTCTACCGAAACAATGGCGACCAAACTTTCACAGATGTGTCCAAAGAAGCAAGAATTTTAGTGGAGGGTTACAGTCTTGGGTTAGCCATCAGTGATATTAATAATGATCAATGGCCAGATATTTATATTTCCAATGATTTTATTGGCAACGACATCCTGTACATCAATAATCAAGATGGCACGTTTACCAACCGTGCTGGCGATTATTTCAAACACACGAGCTATGCAGGCATGGGCAATGATGTGGCGGATATTAATAATGATGGATTAGTGGACGTGGTGGAACTCGATATGCGGCCAGAGGATAACAAACGACAAAAATTAATGATCCCCCCTACTGGCTATGACAAATTTAAATTATCACTACGCGTGGGGTATGAGCCACAGTTTACCCGCAACACGCTACAATTGAATCGAGACAACGGAAAGTTCAGTGAAATTTCTTTTTTATCAGGCATCAGTAGTACCGACTGGAGCTGGAGTGCATTGTTAGCCGATTATGATAACGATGGCGACAAAGACTTATTTGCTACAAATGGTTTCTTGCGCGACCTCGGCAATATGGATTACATCACGTACCAAAATATTTACAATACACCAATGGGCGAACAGCAAACCAAGGCAGATAAAAAACTTAGCAAGATAAAGTCATTGGAAGGTGCCGTACTTCAAAACTATATTTTTGAAAACAATGGAGACCTCACATTCTCCAACCAATCAGATGCATGGGGATTGAATGCAAAAGGTGTTTCGCAGGGTGCTGTATACGCTGATTTGGATAACGATGGCGACCTGGATCTGGTGGTGAACAATATGAACGAAGAGGCGTACCTGTATGAAAACAAAAGCAATGAAATATTCAAACGAAATTATTTGTGTATCCAATTTGAAGGCAGTGATCAAAACCGCAACGGCATAGGTGCGAAAGTAATAACACACTGTCATCAAAAAACACAATTCATGGAACACTTCCTCAACCGTGGTTTTGAATCAACAGTGGATGGTGTTTTGCATTTTGGTTTGGATACTGTAAGCGTGATCGATTCATTGGAAGTAATTTGGCCTGGTGGTAAATACGAGTTGCTTAAAAATGTAAAAGCCAATCAAACACTTGTATTAAAGCATACTTCGGCTGTTCAACGAATCGAACAAGAAAAAAAGACTACATCACGGTTGCTTTTTACTGAGGTGTCTAATGAACTGGATATTGATTTTACGCATAAAGAAAATGATTTTGTTGATTTCAAAATACAGCCTTTGCTTCCGCACCTGCACAGCAAGAACGGCCCTGGCATTGCAGTGGCAGATTTAAATAGCGATGGCTTGGAAGATTTTTATGTAGGTGGTGCTACTGACCACGCAGGAGCACTATTCATCCAACAAGCCAATGGAAAATTTAAGTGTGTTTCGGTTTCACAAATCGATAGCCTTTCGGAAGACATGGGTGTTTTATTTTTTGATGCTGACAATGACAACGACAAAGATTTATACATTGCCAGTGGTGGATCAGAGCCAATGAAGGGTTCTGCTTTATATTTAGATCATCTTTACCTCAATGATGGAAAGGGAAATTTTAAAGATTCGCCTGGATCACTTCCTGCCATTCTTCAAAGTGGGTCGAGTGTGGTAGCGGCAGACTATGATCGAGATGGAGATATGGATTTGTTTGTAGGTGGCAGGATTGTTCGGGGTGAGTACCCTCTGCCAGCGGATAGTTATATTTTTCGCAACGATACAAAAAATACTGTCTGCAAGTTTACCGATGTTACCAAAGAAATAGCTCCCACGTTTTTAAAGTTAGGGTTGGTCACTTCAGCTTTATGGACAGATGTTGATAACGATGGCTGGATGGACTTGATGATAGTGGGCGAGTTCATGCCGATCACATGCTATAAAAATAATCAAGGAAAATCGTTCACGGCTTTTGGGAAAGATTCCTTTGCTCATACATCGGGCTGGTGGAACAGTTTAACCTTGGGTGATTTTGACAACGATGGTGATACGGATTACATCGCAGGCAACTTAGGATTGAACACGCGCTACAAAGGAAATGAAAAAGAACCGCTTTGTATTTACGCCAAGGATTACGATAAGAATGGATCGCTTGATCCAGTGATGACTTATTATTTGCAAGGAACGAAGCACATTGTCCACGCCCGCGATGAGCTCATCAGCCAAATCAGTGCCATACGTGCTCGCTTTCGCACTTATAAAGATTATTCGGAAGCGACTTTTGAAGAATCCTTTTTAAAATCAGAACTGGAATCAGCTTATGTGACCTGCAGCGAACGATTTGAAACGAGTTATATTGAAAATGTGGGTGACGGAAAATTTTCTATAAAAGCATTACCACTCGAAGCGCAATTTGCTCCTGTCTACGGAATGGTGACAGATGATTCCAATCACGATGGAAATCAAGATGTATTGATGGTGGGCAACCTGTATGCTACGGAGCTCAGCACAGGATCGTATGATGCCTCGGTCGGCTTGTATCTACAAGGTGATGGCAAAGGAAATTTTTTTTCGATAGGAGCTAAAGATTCTGGATTTCTGGCCGATGGTGACGGAAAAGGAATGGCCAAATTAGTGAGGAAAGATGGACATGGACTTTTGCTTGTGGGGAATAATTCGGGAGCCATCAAAGCATATCAAGTAAGCCAACAGCAGAGTTATACAGCTAAAGATGTTGATGCTTTTGCATTGATAACATTGAAAAATGGGAAGACCTATAAACATGAATTTTCGTATGGGTCTACCTACTTGTCGCAATCTTCTAGGAGTTTGCAGTATCCAATAGATGCAGTGAAAATAGTAGTTGTTGATTTTAAAGGGGAAAGAAAAGAGATCACGGTTCGTAAGTGATTGTCCAGTTGTAAATGTTGAACAGTAAAATATACCACTATGATGAGGCCCTTAATTCTTGGAACAATTAGTGTAATTCTTTTTTCATCCTGCGAGAAAGAGTATTATGCAATGGATGATTTTTCAACAGTAAAGAAAATCGACACGCACATTCATATTAACTCTGAATCAACTGCTTTTGCCGACCAAGCCAAAGAAGATAATTTTCTATTGTTGGATGTAAGTGTAGATGTGCCCGATTACCCGAATGTGCTGGAGCAACAGCGTCTGGCTTTGTTGCAGATAAAACAAAACCCAGAGCAAATAAGATACCTCACAGCGTTTAACTTGAATGCGTGGGACTCTGCGGGTTGGGCAGACAAAACCATCGCTCAATTGAAAACATCTTTTGAATTAGGAGCGTTAGGAATTAAACTGTGGAAGAACATCGGCATGGTGTATAAAGATTCGGCTGACCATTTTATTATGATCGACAATCCGAGGTTCGATCCCGTCATTCAATTTATCATTGATCAAGATAAAACGGTGATGGGTCATTTGGGTGAACCAAAAAATTGTTGGCTATCCTTGGAACAAATGACTGTGGAGAATGATCGCGAATATTTTAAAGAACATCCGCAATACCACATGTTTCTTCATCCCGAATATCCTTCGTATGAAGACCAGATCAACGCTCGCGATCGGTTTTTGGAAAGACATCCAACTATGCGTTTTGTGGGCGCACACTTAGGAAGTTTGGAGTGGGATGTGGATGAACTCGCCCAGCGATTGGATAAATTCCCGAACATGGCCGTGGACATGGCCGCTCGCATTTCTCACCTTCAACATCAAACGGTATTGGACAGAGAAAAAGTGAGGCAGTTCTTTATCAAGTATCAAGATCGGTTAACGTATGGTTCCGACTCAGGGATTTCTGACACCACAAATCTTGCCCAGCAGAAAAAAAACATGCACGAAACCTGGTTAGCTCATTGGAAATATTTTGTGACGGATGATAAGATGACAGCCGAAGAGGTGAAGGGAGAGTTTCAAGGACTGAAATTGCCAAAAGAAGTAATTGATAAGATATTTCAATACAATGCAGTTAGATGGTTTAAGATAGATGCCTAGAAACGAAAATAGGGCAAACCAAAATTTTGATTTGCCCTATTTGTAGCCCGTAGGGGAGTCGAACCCCTCTTACCAGAATGAAAATCTGAGGTCCTAACCGATAGACGAACGGGCCATTCCTTGTAAAGAGGCGCAAAGATAGATTCCTACCTTGTAATTGCAAACCTTGGCGGTAAAAAAATTGTGTAAAGTCAACCCTTCCCGTTGGTTTTGGCTTAATAGAAGTATATTTTTATGTCCTTAAATTTTTAAAAACAATATATCATGACAAAAATAGGAATCAACGGCTTTGGAAGAATAGGCCGTCTTGCCTTCCGGGCTGCAATCAATCGCAAAGACATTGAGATCGTGGGCATCAACGACCTAGTAGATCCCGACTACATGGCCTATATGCTCAAGTATGATTCCACACACGGCAAGTTTGAAGGCACCATAGAGGTAAAAGACAAACACTTGGTTGTCAACGGCAAGACCATCCGCGTAACAGCAGAAAAAGATCCTGCTAACTTAAAGTGGAATGAAGTAGGTGCCGAAATCATCATCGAATCAACAGGCTTGTTCCTCACCATTGCCGATTGCCAAAAGCACATCACCGCTGGCGCAAAGAAAGTAGTGATGTCCGCACCCGCCAAAGACGACACCCCAACTTTTGTAATGGGCGTGAACCATAAAAAATTAACATCCGCTCATACTATTGTATCGAATGCAAGTTGTACCACCAACTGCTTGGCACCCATCGCCAAAGTGCTGAACGACAAGTTTGGTATTGTAGAAGGGTTGATGAGCACCGTGCACGCAGTTACCGCCACGCAAAAAACAGTCGATGGCCCATCGGCCAAAGATTGGAGAGGTGGCCGCGGAGGTTTCTCCAACATCATCCCATCATCAACAGGCGCAGCCAAAGCCGTGGGCTTAGTGTTGCCAGAGTTGAAGGGAAAATTGACAGGCATGTCGTTCCGCGTTCCCGTGGCCGATGTATCGGTTGTTGACTTAGTGGTGCGGTTAGATAAGCCCGCTACTTATGAGCAAGTGAAAGCTGCGATGAAAGAAGCAAGCGAAGGCGAACTGAAAGGCATCCTTGGCTACACCGAAGACGATGTAGTGTCACAAGATTTCTTGGGTGACGAGCGTACTTCTATCTTCGATGCCAAAGCAGGGATTGCATTGAACGACAAGTTTGTAAAAGTAGTGGCTTGGTATGACAACGAGTGGGGCTACTCCAACAAACTCATCGACCTCACACAAGAGCTAGCGAAAGTATAATTTCAAATTTTTTTTTAATACGCCTGATCAGCAATGGTCGGGCGTTTTTATTTTGGGCGTGCCCCCATGCTTTTGCCCACTCACAATCCAACCCGCGCAAGGGGTCGGGCTGCCGGCACTCGCCAACCAACCGCACATTCCATTTCGGGCTCAAACAAATGCCTCCATCCCTCACGCGGGCGCAGTCCACCTAATTTAATTTAGCTCGGTTTTTTTTTCACCAAAGAGTACACAGAGAGTCACAGAGGTTTAATCTTCGAGAGGCGACTCTGTGTTTCTCCGTGTCCTCTATGGTTATTTCTTTTAGTTTGCAACCTGTTTCGATGCCCAAGTCCCAATCCCTAAGTCCCGAAACTTAAAGTTTCAAATAAACCCCTAAACTCCAATTAGGTGCTGCCAAGATATTCCTTGCAGCAAATGCTCCACCCACTGATCCCGAAATCCCAAATTTATCTGTTGCTTGGTAGTTCAACTCAAAAGTAGGAGATAGATATTCTGTGTTGTTAGAAAAAATTCCATTTTGAGTTGATGTTCCACCTTCTCCGTTAAAAAGCGATTGCACTACATTTAGCTTTAAAATTGGAATAAACTTTTTCAACGTAAGTCCTACTTCGGCACCGAATCTCACCTCGTCAGAGAAGCCATTGGTGCGGTTGTTGAAAGCAGCATACGCAGAAACATATACAGGCTTAGGGTGAAAAGAATGACTCACATCAATCCGAATCATTTGGTTAAACTCTCCATCCCCGCTCTGCAATATTTGAGAAGTCCCACCAGCAGTTTCTCCTAGCGGAATACCTAAAAGTAACGTTGCGCTTATTACCACCGGCTTATTGACAATTAAAGCATACTTTAAAGCAATATCAGTATCGCCTATAGATTGAAAGGAATCACCAGGATCTACCCTTCCGCTTTGGTTTAATCGTACCTCGTTCAACGTTCCCCTAACGAAAAAAGGGAGATACAAGATGCCTGTTAAACGATTTGTAAAACCAAATTCAGCATAAAGACTTGTTGTGAATAGACTGGTTGTTCTAATATCAATGATCTCTCCACTCGGGCTATAATAGAACGGTGATATGATAAAGTTTTGGGAAAGTTTAAAATACCCTTTCCCTTTCTCTTGAGGCCATCCACCCCCTCCATATGAGGTGGAGATAGAAATGGAAATTAGGAAGATAATGGTTGATAATTTCTTGATTGTAGAGTGCATATTTTCTAAGGCTTTAGTTCGGCAAATCCGAAGGTGACACTAGCTGGTTTGCAGAGCACCACCACGTATTTGTACTGGTTAAGTGTTACTCCATTGGCTTCAAACACTTTCGCGCCACTGCTCCATTGGCCTAATTCTAGGCCACCAGACTTGACGGTGCTTCCAGATGTAGAGTTGGCCAAGTAAATATAAGTCCCTAACGCAACACTGGCCTGAAAATCGACACCTAAGCTAACTACCAATTTGCCTGCCGTTTCAGTTACTGTTACGCTTCCTTTGGAGGAGTATCCCCCTGCACTTTGGAAAGTTCCGATCCGAGCAGCACCAGCTGGCATTAAAACCGTGAACTTTATCGAATTACTTTTGATGCTGCCATTTGCTTTTGCGTGTACTTCAGCCATGCCGGCTGCATTGGCTGCTACCAGGCCGCTTGGGCTTACGGTAAGAATATTTGAGTTTTCGCTAAACCATTCTATTGTGTTTCCATTATTTGGCAAATTCTGATTATTAGAATTCTTTAAGGTAGCAGTAAGTTGAGCTGTTTGGCCTATTTCTAATGTGGAGCTTGAGGGCGCAGCTACTACTACACTCGTAACTTCATTGCTATTTTGTGCCACCGTCAAATTAATTCTAACACTAGCCTCGTTGGCAATTGCACTAAGTAATGTGGTACCCGCAGCCAGCGCAGTAATTTCGTTGTTGGATGATACTGATGCCACTAAAGGATTTTCTACTATCCAAGTGAATACTTTATCTTCCTTTATGCCAAATTCATTTAAATATTCTAGCGTAACAAATTGCTTTTCAGACTTTATCAATCCTAGTAACGCAAATGGACCTTTTGCTAAAAAGCCCCCTGCATTGTCCATCACCACCAGTTTCCCAGATGCCACAATGTTTGCAATGGGACCAATAACGGTTAAATTTATTTTGATTTTAGTAGTACCTATAGTCCCAGTAACAAGGGTATTTCCAGCCGCCAACGCAGTAATTTCATTATTGGAAACTGATGCTACAGATGGTTTACTCACAACCCACGTGATAGAAGGTAGCTCCTTAATACCATACTTGTTTAGATATTCAATATCAACAGGTTGCTTTTGCCCTTTCCGTAACTCTAAAATGGCAGAGTCGCCAGTTGTTATTTTTTCACCTCTTTTATCTACGATCATCAACTTACTAGAACTATTGTTGACAAGTTTGGCCAACGGTTCACGAATGACATCGTCCTTCAAATCCACCCCAATGCAGGATAAACACCACACACAAGAGATCAATAACATTTTAGTTTTCATGGGTAATCTATTTACGCGAAAGTGATTAAAAAGGACTATTTTTAGGGTCAGTTATGCGACAAATTAATGTCTAAAAAACGGATACTCTCAATGGAGCCTTTTAAGCGAGTTTCTCAAAATCGTTTTTTTTGATTTAACTTGCTTCTGTCTAAGTATTGAAACTTTATGAATAATAATAGTCAAACAGAAAGTGAGGAGGCAATTAAGGTAAGCTACTTCAATTTACTGGCAGCTTATTTTGAGCAAGAAACTATTAAGACACCCCACGCAAGGTGCTTGATCAAATGGGGTGCTCAATTGGGCATAAACCCACAAGACATCGATGATTTGGGAAAGGGATTGGTGAACTCAAAATTTTCGTTTCCAAAAGATGAAGTGACCAAACTTGAATCAGTCTACCATTTGGTTCACATGATTTACTTAGATCAAATTGTGGAAGACATAGAACTAGAAGTGGCCTCTATTTACGCCACACGATTAGGTTTTAAAAGCAGTCTAGTTGGCGATCTATTTAAATCCATTGCCACAGCCGAATTTGACCTGTCCTCGCCAGAGGATGTAAGGAAAGAAGTCATAGACTTCCTTAAAATTCAAAAAAGTAGCTAAGAAGTTCCCTCTTTTTGCGCTTTGAGGCTTTAGCTCCATCTGTTTTTGGGCAATTCAAACCTTTGCGCCATTTCATACGCTTACTTTACGGATGTAGGTTTCCACACGTCTTTTGTAAAATAAGCTGCACTCCTTAGACCACATTTGTATCACTAAACAGACAAATTTATGGCAGCAGCGAGAGGATTGTCGAACATCAATTTGAATAAAAGACTAAACCAATTTTTAATTTTTTTAGCGATCATGTTAGTGGGTTTGGTTATCTCTAGCTCTCTGCAAGCGCAGAGTTACCATCAGTCAAAAGCAAAACATTTTAAAGGGAAATTTAAAAAGCAGATCAGGCAAAATGATAGAGTGTGTACCATCTTGGCAAAGAAGCGCACGCAAGAACCGAAGCAACCAATGTTTGCTTTTTTAAAGGGAAAGCCAAAGTACAAGCCACAAGCAGAAGTAGATGCACCTTCTTATGTTCGTAAAAACAACAAACAAGTACTGACAGCGCAAGTCACTAAGAATAGAACAGAATCTGTGAGAGAGTAGAAAAATTAAGGAAGAAATTAAAGATAGGGTGTTTAGTGTAAGGCCTCGGTGAGTTTTCATCGGGGCTTTCTTTTTAGTATCGGTTACCAGTTCTAAGTTACTGGTTTCCAGTTCTGGCCTTCCAATATTTGTTCTCACACTTTTTGTCAACTGTCAATTGTTCTTTTGTCAATTTTACAACTGCCAACTGCCTACTTTTAAGATGGAGTGGCAATTTCACTCTTAGTATCGTACGTTTGTTTCATGGACGACTTTAGCCAAGATATTTTTATACATCAGTTAGCGCAAACTTCGCCCCATCCTTTTTTGCTGCCTATCGAAAGTGCAGAAGGCGTTTATCTCTATGCTACAGATGGAAAGAAGTACATCGATATGATTTCGGGTATTGGGGTGAGCAATGTGGGGCATCGTCATCCCAAAGTAGTGAAGGCTATCAAAGATCAAGTTGATAAGCATCTTCACGTGATGGTGTATGGCGAATACATCCAATCAACGCCAAATTTGCTTGCTAAAAAATTAACGAGCCTTTTACCACCTTCGTTGAATTGTTGCTATTTCGTCAACTCAGGCACAGAGGCCAACGAGGCTGCGTTGAAATTGGCCAAGCGAGTGACTGGCCGCACAGAAATCATTTCTTGTAGGAAATCCTATCACGGCAGCACACATGGTTCATTAAGTGTATCGGGCAATGAAGTAAAGAAAAGAGCATTCCGTCCGCTATTACCTGATGTAAAATTCATCGACTTCAATAGCATGAACGATGTGAATGAAATCACAGAACGCACAGCCTGTGTGATCATGGAAACCATTCAAGGTGATGCGGGCGTCCGAATCCCTGATAAAAAGTATTTACAAGCCGTAAGAAAACGATGCGATGAAACGGGAACTTTACTTATTCTGGATGAGATACAATGCGGCATGGGGCGCACAGGAAAACTTTTTGCCTTCGAGCACTTTGGTGTAGTACCAGATATTCTTACTGTAGCTAAAGCATTTGGTGGAGGCCTTCCTATTGGAGCATTCATTTCGAGCTATGAAAAAATGCAATCGCTAACTTCTAATCCAATGCTTGGTCACATCACTACTTTTGGTGGCAACCCCGTTTGTTGTGCTTCTGCTTTGGCTGTTTTGGATGTGATAGAAGAGGAGGGGTTATTGGCAACAGTTGAAGAGAAAGGCAAATTGATTCAGCAGTTGATAGCTCACCCTAAAATAAAAGAAGTGCGCAGGTTTGGATTGCTCTTCGCCTTCGATTTCGATTCAGAAGAAAGAGTGAACTGTATTGTGCAATATGCCAAAGAGCATGGCGTGATCTGTTATTGGTTTCTCTCTCATCCCAATAGTTTTCGCATTGCACCACCGCTAACTATAACTGAATCGGAAATTAGAGAAGCTTGTACTGTTATTTTGAAAGCTATTGAGAATTCTTGATCTTACTGACTAATACACTTTAATGGATACAACAACCAACAACAAACTCGACTCCATCTACAAATCATTGATGGTAGTAGCGCTGGTAATCACTGGTTTGATACTCACCAAAGACATTGTCATGCCTATCGCTTTTGCAGCTTTGTTTTCTGTAGTGTTGTTGCCATTGGTAAAACGATTTGAAAAGAAGTTAGGAAGGATTTTTTCAATTGCAGTGGTATTGATGATTGTATTTTTAGTAATGGGACTGGTTTCTTGGTTTGTGGTGGCGCAGCTTTCCAGTTTGACGCAAAGCCTGCCAGATTTGGAGGGTAAGTTCGATGCACTGATCAATACAGTTCAGCAACAGGCAAATGAATTGCTGCACATCAACAGCAAGGAACAGACTCAAATATTAAAAGATGGATTGAAGGATCTATCCACCTATGTTGGTACTGTGCTTTTGTCCACTTCTTATTTTGCTTACTTCTTTATACAAGTACCCATTTATATTTTTCTGTTTCTGTTATATCGCGAACGATTCAAGGGTTTTTTGTTGGCCATCCGCCCAGGCTCTGATTTGAAATGGAAGGACGAAATTCAAGTAGTGGTGCGCGGTTATATTTCTGGGTTGACACTCGTTACGTTAATTGCTGGTGTGTTGAATAGCATTGGATTATTGTTATTGGGTATCGAGCACGCCATCTTCTTCGGATTTTTTTCTGGGTTACTCACTATGATACCGTATGTGGGCATTACTATTGGCGCAGCCTTGCCAGCATTGGTGGCATTGCTTACAAAAGACAGTGCTTGGTATGCTCTAGGTGTGGTGGCCGTACACGGATTAGTTCAGTTTTTAGAAGGCAATTTGATCACACCTAAAATAACTGGGTCTAAAATCAGCATCAATGCATTGGCCGCGATTATAGCATTATTAGTGGGAGGAAAAATATGGGGTATTGCGGGAATGATCTTGGCCGTGCCGGCAGTTGGTATTTTAAAGATTTTGGTTTCTTATTCTTCTTCGCTAAAGCCTTTTGTGATTTTGCTGGAGGATAAGCATGCTGCAAGCAACGAGGTTAATGAAGATTCTCAATAACGATAAGTCTTAAGAGTTGTAGACTATAGGCTTGCAGCTTGAAGCATGTGGCTTGAAGCCCAATGTTTAAGAAATCTTCTCAATCACCAAATTATGATTGGTATAGATGCAAATATCTGCAGCGATGTTCAAGCTTTCTCGCACCATCTCTTCGGCCGTTAGATGAGGGGCATGCTTCTTCAAAGCCAAAGCAGCTGATTGGGCATACATAGAACCAGAGCCAATGGCTGCCACATGATTATCGGGTTCAAGTACATCGCCTGTGCCAGACAATACAAGAATTTCATCTTTGTTCACAGCTATTAGCATCGCTTCCAATCTTCGAAGGAAACGATCTGTTCGCCAGTCTTTCGCCAACTCAATTGCAGCACGTTTCATATTACCTCCGTATGCATTTAGTTTTTCATCAAAACGATCTAGCAGTGTAAATGCATCGGCCGTAGAGCCAGCAAAACCTGTCAATACTTTGCCATCTTGCAGCTTGCGTATTTTTTTTACGTTGCTCTTCGCAATGGTGTTGCCCATGGTGGCTTGCCCATCTCCACCAATGGCCACTTGACCGTTGTGTTGTACTGCAAGAATGGTGGTGGCGTGGATTGTTGTCATTTAGACCAAAGAAGTAAATTCGTACACATCACGTAAAGAAATACGGACATTCAAAGTAGCGATATAAAATTTTTCATCAAGGGTTTTGTATTCTTCCAATTCCCAATGCTTCGATGCATTCAGCCTAAAAATCTCAACCCTTATGGATTGGGAATCGACTAAAACATATTCTAGTAATGTGGAAATGTCGCGATACAATTTAAACTTACCACCTCGGTCGTAATTTTTTGTGCTTTCTGACAAAATCTCAATCAGCACAGTTGGGTCAACGAAAGTCATGCCGCCTTTGCCAAAAGGTGCGCTTTTATTACAGTAAATCGATATGTCGGGATAAGTAAACAGCGTGTTTTCGCGAATGTACATTCGTTTGTCATTACCATAAGGCCTGCAGGTCTTTCCTTTTAATTGCAAGCTCAACTCACCAAACAGACTAGAAAATATTTCATTGTGATTATCACCAGCACCTGCCATCGCAAATACTTCTCCCTGAAAATATTCATGTTTTTCAGTTGCCTCATTCTCCATTTCAATAAATTCCTCAATGGAGATTAGCTTCTTTTGATAGGATGCGGTAGGCTCTTCGGTATTCATTTGCGGCAATTCTTAAATCAATATCCTCACAGGATCTTCCAGCAACCCTTTCAACGTCTTCAAGAATGCTGCGCCCACCGCACCATCCACCGCGCGATGATCGCACGACATGGTAACCTTCATCACACTGCCAGCCACAAGTTGACCATTTTTTACAATAGCTGTTTCTTTGATTCCGCCAATGGCGAGAATACACGCGTCAGGTGGGTTTATGATAGCTGTAAAGTCTTCGATGCCAAACATGCCAAGGTTAGAAATGGTGAACGTGCTTCCTTCCCAATCGCTTGGTTGCAATTTTTTATCGTGCGCTTTTTGTGCGAGGTCTTTTACTTCTACTGCAATGTGCGAGAGTGATTTATTATCCGCAAAGCGAATAACAGGAACGAGCAATCCATCTTTCACCGCCACGGCCACACCAATATGGATATGATGGTTCTTGCGCATCTTGTCGCCCAACCAACTCACATTCACATCTGGGTTTTGGCGAAGTGCCGCGGCCACTGCTTTGATCACCATATCGTTGAACGAAATTTTTACAGGCGCAATTTCATTCATGCTCTTGCGCGCTTCAATGGCCTTGTCCATGTTGATCTCCATGGTGAGGTAGAAGTGTGGCGCACTGAATTTACTTTCGGCCAACCGCTTCGCAATGGTCTTGCGCATTTGCGATACAGGAACCTCTTCAAAACTTTCTTGACCAACTACTTGTGGCAACACAATGGGAGCAGAAGTTTTTGCGCCTGCGCCTGTCGTTGCCAGTGTTTGTGCCACAGCAGGTTTATAATTTTCAATATCGTGTTTGGTCACTCTTCCATTCTCACCAGTTCCAGCTATTTTGCTAATATCATAACCCAAATCTTTTGCAATTTTTTTGGCGAGGGGAGATGCCTTCGTTCTTCCATTGCTCGATGCTTCTGCACTTCCATTAGAAGTAGGTGCAGAAGTAGGAACAACTGCCTTCGGTGCAGATGCCGCTGAGGTAGTGCTTGCGCCCGCAGCAGATTTCTGTTGATGTGCTTTCAACAGCGTTTGCCAGTCTGCATTTTTCTCTCCAATAATTGCCAACACACCATTTATCTTCACCGCTTCCTTTGCGTTCGCGCCAATGTACAGCAACGTGCCTGTGTTGTACGATTCATAATCCATCGTGGCCTTGTCGGTTTCAATCTCCGCCAACAACTCGCCCGACTTCACCTGATCCCCGACTTTTTTGTGCCACACTGCAATCACCCCCTCTGTCATCGTGTCGCTCATCTTTGGCATCAATGCAATTTCCGCCTTAATGCTCGAAGTATCGATTGCAGCCGCAGTTACTTCTACTTTCACTTCTTGCTTCGGTTGTTCTGCTTTCGCCCCGCCCGCACTCGCTGAAGATTGCGCACCCGCTAGCAATGCCGAATAATCTTCACCTTTATTTCCCACCACGGCCAACACACCATTGATCTGCACCGGCTCACCTTCTTTCGCTCCAAGGTAAAGCACCGTGCCCGTGTTGAACGACTCGTAGTCCATCGTGGCCTTGTCCGTTTCTATCTCGGCCATTAGCTCGCCCGACTTCACGGTGTCTCCAATTTTTTTATGCCACTTAGCAATCACCCCTTCCGTCATGGTGTCGCTCATCTTGGGCATTCTTACTATCTCAGCCATTTTGATTTTAGATTTAAGATGTTAGAATTAAGATTTTTTTTGCTACGAAGACACTGAAACGCAAAGAATTGCTTTCGATATTTCTTTTCGCCCTAGCGTCTTTGCAGCAGAATAAGTTACTAACTCCAAAAATAACCGTATTTACCCGAAATTCAAGTATGTTTTTTTGGCTTGTCCTCGGTAGTCTTGGCGAAGGAGGGCGTGCCCCCGCTGCGCACATACCAACCGCACAGGCCATCGGGGTCGGGCTGTCCGTTGCAAGTCCGTCCGCGCTCAAAGCCAAACACACTTCGGGCTTTCCACTGCCATCCCTCACGCGGATCGAGTTTCAAAAATCAGAACAGTATTAGATTTGGAATAAAACGAAAATCTTTTGCGCTCAGAGTATAAAGTGGAATAGTATAATTAAGAGCCGTTGCTGCAATTAGTAAATAAGGTATACCTGGCCGATGGCTCAAAGAAAATAACTCATACAATTCCGTGAAGATATTATCTATAGGTTCTGTAACTTTTAATAGACTGAATTTACTAACAAACTTTTTGTTTTTCTCAAAGTCCTCTTTATCGCGACTGCCTAATAGGAATTCACTTCTTCTAATTGATGATATGGCAAGGTTTTCTGTACCAGCAGAGTCACATTTCTGGATAACCTCTCTGTTCTTCCTGATAATTTCTATCAGTATGTTCGTATCGAGAATTACAATTCCCTTTTCGGCCATGAAGTTTTTCGAATTTCTTCTACAGATGGAAAATTAGGATTGAATTCAATGTCCTCCCAGAATGCTTTGTTCTTTAGGTCGTTTGGCAATGACGGGGAGTCATTGGAAAAAATTTCGTTTATCAATACCTCCACCCTTTTCCCAAAAAACTTCTCGGGCAGGTCAATAGTATGTTCTTTTTCAGTAGGGATGACAATGGCTCGGTACATAATTGTAGTTTGATCATTCAAATCTAACAAAAAATGATTTAATGTTTCCAATGTCCATTCAAACTAAAACGGAATATTTCCAATAAGAAACTCTATAACAGAACCGCTATTGTTGAATCTATTGGCGGTAATGTAAGAAGCTCTTAACCCCAACTCAAATTGTGGTAAAAAGCGGAGTATGTTAATGTCGAATGTCAACTCTGCTCCAAATGACAGATAGCTTGCACCATTGTTAGAAGAATAAACATCAGCCTGCTGATTTGATTTAGGCCGATAAAAGTAAGAGCGCCCTTCGCCATTTCCGTAATCACAAAATAAATTTGTTTTAATTCGTTGAATGTTTAAGATGGGGCCAACTGCGATGTCGGGATACCAAATGGGAAAAGCATAGTTGCCTGAAAACATAATGAATTTTGAATCGCGCGGATACGCATAACCCCTTGGCTTGAAAATTCGATTTCTGAACTGGTATGTATTGAGATCAGTACTTGAAAACGAAGTTTGATACCCGCCTCTAAAATACAACGAGTGATGTTTGAATAAGCCAGGAAAATAAAGTGTTGCACGAATAGCGGTCAAGTTGCCCCTAAAATTTCCACCATAAGGAGTCTCATAGTTTTCAAACGTTAGCAGTTGAGCGTACTTAGGATTGAAATCCCTTCTGCTTTGTTTTATAGCGTGGACATACGAAAACATAAACTTGTTGTAAAGTAATTGCCCATTGCTTGCTCTATCATTGAAGCTAAAAAATAGTGTGTCGTTGGCTGGCACTATACGATCCGTTCCAGAGCTGATACGCGTTCCGTCTTTGCTCACTTCATTTTGAAAGGATGAAATAGTTGTGATTCCGACTGAGTTACTGATTTCGATTTCTGAAAAATATTTTGATTTTGTCAATAAGAAAGGAAGGCGTAGCCCTCCCAAAAATCCATTCTCCTTCCAAGTAAACTTTACATCACGGTCAAAAACAGATGTTTGAACTTGTCGGTCACCACTTAAAACCTGGGCATCAATGATTGGATAAAATCCTTGATAACTTACACCGGCCACTAAACTTCCTGTTTTTTCTGAGATGTCATAAGTATAGCCTGCGTTGATCGTAGTTGTGCTAAGCAAATCGCGTGAGGATATTCCAATATTTGCTTGGGATAGACTATTACTAAAATACGTTCCCCAACTATACGGATTAATAATCCCTTTCAACCTCGAATATTTTTTTACTTTCAACGTGCTATCGGGGATTGTGCTTAGAAGATTGGGCATTCCTTCTTGTTCTACCAAATGATTGAAAAAAGTCGAAGGTTGAGTTTTTCTTGTCCACAGTTTCCAAGAAGATGGATCGAATGAGATCTTCACCACATCCATTCCATCCTTTCCTTGTTCGTTGTAATAAATGGTTTTTCCGTCTCGGCTCACGCAGGGGTTATATGCAGCATATTTACTTGATGTGATTTGGTAGCGTTGATTCGTTTCAGTATCCAACGAGTAAATATTATCGATGCCGCTGATTGGGGAGTTGTACAAAATATATTTTCCGTGAGGAACAGGATGACCAATGTTTTCGTCAGTGAATTCAGTTAAGTTTTTTTCTGTTCGTGATTCTAAGTTAAATCGCGTGATTACTTTTCCTTGCTTGTTGGTTTTTAACGCGATGATTTCTTTCCCGTTTTCCGTCCAGCGAGGCATGGATATAAAATCGTTGGTAGGGTTATCAAATTCTTTTACCACTTTCCCGTTGAGGTAATCCAATACAACTAGTTTAGTTTGATAATCCGTTTTGGTTTCCACTGTGGCTACTAGATAACCATCAGGCGAGATGGCGGCCGAAGCATAACGCCCTTTTTTTGAAATGACTCTTTTGATTTTGCTGCCCAAATCATATCCCACAATAGTGGAAAAAGTTTTCACTCTCCACCGAGGATCGAAACGAAACTCGTTCCACACCACTCGGCTATTTGTTGCCGAAAGCATGGCCGCATCATTTACAATCCCTTGGGTATATATTTTTTTCTCTTGCCCATTTTTTAAAATCACCAATGTTTCAATATCTCCAATACCAGATTTTTGTACAAGAATGCTACCATCTTCCAACTCTTGCGGAAAACGGTAATCGGTATAAGCTTTTGTTGTTCGTGGATTTACTTTTTCAAAAGAAGTAAGGACAGTAGTATCCAATTGTGCTTGCCATTGTTTTTTCAAGTCGGCAGCCATTTCCCTGTAAAGCCCATTCACATACAAGCCCGACTCTTTTTTGATGGAGCTGGAAAACGTGAACGGGATGAACGGTACATTCCAAGACCGCCTCGTAATATTCTCCCACACTTCGGGGTTGTTGGTTTTCCTTCTTAAGTAAGAGACCATGTGAAAGCCCAGCTTGTAATGATCAGGGATGTTGTGTTTATATGAGCGTAGATATTGTTTGTGATAATTAAATGTTCGGCCTTCCATTAAATTGGTACGAAACACCAAATCAAAATTTGGGATGCGCCCTCTTCCACTTTGCGTAAAGGCTGTCTCGGTGGCCACTGCATCGCCCTCCCAAAACCATTGTGGGGCTGCTACATACGACATGGCAGCCAACACGTTATTTCCAAAAGCATAATAGAGTAGGCGGTTGAACCCACGATTGGCATGTTGAAACTGCACGATATGCCTATATTCATGAGTAGCTAAAAGATTCAGCCAATCATTGTTGCCAACAAAATTATAATTCTGCGAAGGCATGGCGTAAAACTCAGATCTGCGTGGTGTGATGGATACAAACCCATTTGATATAGAAGATTGATTTTGCAACACAACAGAAATCTTCCTTGGGCTTGCACCCATCGTGCGCGACTCTGGCTCGTGAATATGCTCTAGCGTATTGGCCATCCGCTGCGCCTGCGTTTCAAACCCCAATGGATATAAAACACGAAAATGTGCAGTGTTGAGTTGATACCACTTTAAAGAAGGAGGATTATTTTCGTTGACGGTGGTTTCTTGGGCGAATGAGTTGAACCTTAAAAGAATCAAGAGTAGAAGTAAAGCCCTCATAGTACCAATTTTGTTTCCGTAATTTCATTAACCACATAGGCACATAGAGCACATAGTTAGTGCACAAACCTCTATGTGCCTATGTGGTTAAATGGCTTGATCGTAAAAATAGCTTGGTAATGGGTTGAAAGCAAATGGCTATTTTACTCCGTGATAACTGAATGGTTATTTTTTTGCTCGCTCTAATTTGTGTAAATATGTATTCTAATTGATTCCATTATGATCAAAACAGTAGTTATACCTGAAAACAATGATCTTCACTTGACGCTGCCTAATAGTTATATTGGCAAAGAGATAGAGGTGCTGCTTTATTCTAAAGAAGAAGTTTCTGAAGGAAAAAATGAAAACAAAAAGGATGCGGCTCGTTTCAAAGGACTGTTAACCAATGAGGAGGCCGATAAATTCCACGTTTGTTTAAAACAAGCCCGTAACGAATGGGACAGAGATATTTGATTGATAGCAATGTGCTTATCGATTATACTTCTTCACGCTTGCCGCTAAAGGGCAGTGATTTCGCTGAACATATTTTCAATACAGACTTTTTGATTTCGGTTGCTGTAAAAATTGAAGTATTGGAGAACATTCTAGGATTAAAGTGTGTGAATCCACACGACTTGTAAGAGGCTACTTTACAATGTTTAAAAAACTAAAAGACTTTTACCAACAATACAAAGCCTATGTGCGGGTAGATTTAGTGATGTATGCGGTAATGATCTTAATGATTATCCTCTATGCCATTTATACGTTGGCCGTAGATTAGACCTAAAGCAATATTTCGCGAACGTTGTCTTTGATTTTGACTGAAAGCTCGTCCGTAGGCAAGTCGTTGATGTCTTTACCAAACGGATCTTCAATCTCTTCCGCAATCAACTCTACACTTAACAATACAAATGTGATCAGTACCACAATAGGCACAGTGATATATCCTGAAGTTGTAACAAACGCAAACGGAAGCGTGATCACATAAATAAAAATAAACTGCTTGATATACATGGTATAGGAGTAGGGGATGGGCGTATTTTTAATTCGCTCACAAGCACCTATCACATCCGAAAATTCTTTCAGTTCTTTGTCCAGCAGAAAAAGTTGCTCACCCGAGATCAGTTGTTTTTTGTAAAGCGCATTTATGCGTTGGTAGAGCATGGCCGAGAGGGCATTGGGTATGTGCTTCTTCCCCTGCAATTTTTCCTCAAAGTTATCGGTTGGTTTTTCTAGCTCGTGGAAGTCCACTCCTTTGCGTAAATGCTCTTTGAGCGATATCACTAAGTTGGGTATCATTTTAGCAAACCAGTTTCTGTTGTCCGCATCATTATTTTCTAAAAAGGCATTGAGCTTGAGCGAGAGGTTGCGTGTGTTGTTAACAAAACTTCCCCATAGTTTGCGACCTTCCCACCACCGGTCATAGGCAGAATTAGTTCTAAACACCAAGAAAAGCCCCAACACAATGCCCAGCAGCGAGTGCATGCTAATGGTGGTATGAAAGTCGTTTTCATGAAAGCGTAGAATATCCAGCAATACATAGCAAAGCCCGGTAGAAAAAAGCGTCATGAATATCAGCACTGGCGTGAGGGTGCGCATCACTGCGCGGCTGTAGGCGTGGAAAACGACCGAGAACCAGACTTTGGGGTTGTAGTTAACCATGAGATGTTAAATCAATTCTAGTATATTATTGTAGCAAAAAGGATCTATACCTTGTTCACACCGCAAATTGGGTTATTTCTTTTACTTGATAAATACCACTTTTTAAATTCGTTTTTCTTAGATTTACCAAATGTTAAACTAAAAACAATCAACTATGAAGAAAATTCTACTGTTATTTCTTCTGTTTGCAACTTTGGCTAGTCCTAGGTTGTATGCACAAGAAAGGAATGTGACTGGCAAGGTAAAGGGGGCTGATGGCTCTGGCTTGCCAGGAGTGAACGTGACATTGAAGGGTACCTCCTCAGGTACTATCACTGACGCGGATGGCGCTTTTTCGCTAAGTGTACCAAGTGCAGATTCTGAGTTGATATTCTCCTTTGTGGGGTTTGTAACAGAAACTGTTAAGGTGGGTAGTTCTACTACTTTAGCTGTACAACTTACAGAGGATGTCTCAACTCTCCAAGAAGTTGTTGTTTCAGGTTTGGCAACATCTGTTAAGAGATCGAATCTAGCCAATTCAATTGCTTCTATTTCTGCTAAAGAACTAGTTGGAACAACCAGAGCAGTGACACTGGATGGAGCAATGAACGGAAAGATAGTTGGTGCTAATATTTCTGCAAATAGCGGAGCACCAGGTGGCGGTTTTTCTGTTCGCTTACGTGGAATTTCATCGATTAATCAAAGCTCTGAACCTCTTTATATTGTAGATGGGGTGTATGTCAATAATAGTCAATTTGCAACAGGGGCTGGAACAAATGCTTTTAGTGGAGCAACTGGTCAAACTGCTGGTACTCAGGATCAAGCCACAAATCGAATAGCTGATATTAACCCAGCAGATATCGAAAGTATTGAGGTATTAAAAGGTCCAAGTGCAGCTGCTATTTATGGAACGAGAGCGAATGCCGGGGTAATTCTAATCACAACAAAAAAAGGAAAGGTAGGGAAAACACAGGTTCAGTTTGGTCAAGATGTTGGATTTGCTTCTGCACTTCATTTATTGGGTATACATAAGACATCATGGGATACTCAAAAAATAAATGATGGAATTTGGCTTATTTCCAATTCGGATATGGCTGACTTGTATGCGGCAAACGGATCAGGATCAAAAACTGTTGACTATGAAAAAGAAGTATATGGAAATGTTGGACTTCTAACCAACTCTAGATTGAATGTTTCCGGTGGAACTGATAAGCTAAAATATTTTGTAGCTGGAACAACCACTGATGAGCAAGGGATTCAAAAGAGAACAGGGTTCACCAGAAATTCTATTCGGATGAATTTGGATTTTAAATTATCAAAAGCTATTAACATTTCTATTAATTCAAATTATTTGAATACAACTTCTAGCAGGAGTTTTAGCGGTAATGATAATAACGGAGTCTCCCTAGGTTATAATTTGGCATATTTGCCAAACTGGCTTGAACAAAGACCTGTAAATGGAGTTTACCCATCAAATCCAATTACCGGACAAAACCCACTTGAGATAGTTGATAAGGGTGTAAACAATGAGAGGACAAATAGGTTCATCCAATCCTTTTCAGGTAATCTGTTTATTTTAAATGAGGCAAATCATTCGTTAAAGCTATCAGTGCAAGGTGGTGTTGATTTTGTGCTGACAGAGTCGGAAGTATACATGTCTGACGATATTCAGTTTCAAGCAAGGAGAGCGAATCCAGGGGCATCACGCTACACAAAGAGCCGAAATTTTAATACAAATATTCAAGCCTTTCTCATAGACGAATTGAAGGTAAATAATTTCAATTTTACAACTTCAGTAGGAGGTGTTAGATTAACAACTGATCAAGACATTAGCTCTATCCAAGGTGAAGGGTTGAAACCTGGACAAAAAAATCCAAATACTGGGGCCGTTAGAACACCAAATCAATTCTTTGCAACTTGGCAGGATGTCGGTGTGGTTGCACAAGAAGAGATTAACTGGGCAGATAAAGTGATTGTAACCGGAGGTATTCGATTTGATAAATCAAGTTTGAATGGTGATTATACTAAATTCTATCCTTTTGCAAAGGCTTCAGCCGCTGTTAATCTAACTAGTTTTGAATTTTGGAAGTTTGAGCCCATTTCTGCTTTTAAGCTGAGGGCCGCTTATGGACAAACCGGCAATTCACCAAGTTTTGGTTCGAAGTTTACAGCATTGAACGATGTGATCATTGATGGTAAATCTGGCTATGTACCGACAACAGCTAATGGGAACCCTGGTATCAAACCAGAGACGGCTAATGAGATAGAGTTTGGCACTGATATGGGTTTCTTGAATAATAGGATTACGCTGGAGGCTTCTTTTTATACCAAAAATGTTGTTGATTTTATTGATGTTTACAACTTGTCACCAGGCACAGGTGTTAACTCAGTTCAAGCTTTTAACATTGGGGATTTGGAGAACAAAGGAATTGAGTTAGGTCTTGGTGCCTCTGTGATAAGTAAAGCTAAATTCACATGGAATACTCAGCTAAGCTACTGGCAAAATAGGAGTAAGATCACCAAGCTAATTGTCCCTGAATATGCAGTTGGGTCAAGTGGTTTTGGTGCCTTCGGGACAAATAGAATTCGAATAGGAGAATCACCAAGTGCCTGGTATGGTACTCCTGTAGTTGGTGGACAAAGGACTAGGTATGAAAATTCACAGCCCGACTATCAAATATCTTGGAGAAACTCGTTTACATTTCTTAATAATTTTGAGTTTTCTTTCTTGTTGCATACAAGTCAAGGAAACTACAACGCATCCCTCAATCAAGAACTTACGGATGAGGGCGGAACTTCTCCTGATTGGAGTAATAAGTCGGCTGATGGCAGTACCCCTGTTGGAGTGGCAAGGCAACTTGGCCAGCCCGGTATCACAACTCGGCAGTTCGTTCAAAACGCGAGCTATATTAAGCTAAGAGAGGTTGCATTGTACTACAATGTGCCTGTTAAAAATTTACCCGGGAGTTGGAAAAATTCCATTGAGGGTATCCGAGTTGGTGTTTCTGGAAATAATTTGGCTCTTTGGACTGATTATTACGGTTATGATCCAGAGGCGTCAAACTTTGGAAATAGACCTGTAGGTGGTGGTGTAGACTTATTATCTTTCCCGTCATCAAAGAGAATATTTTTCCATTTAACTGTCACCTTTTAACATCTAGAAATCTATGAAAACTAATCTAAAATTAATATTGCTTTTCTTGATTGGAGTAATGGGTGTTACATCCTGTGATGTAGACAATACCATAGACCCCAATCGAGCATCGTTAGGCTCTGTAACAAATAATCCTTCACCCAACCAGATAAACTTTCTAGGAATAGGAGTTCAGTCGACCATACGTGACGGTATCAGAGATTTTTATTTGAATTCCGGAACCGTTGGAAGGGAAGTTATACTTTCGGCTTCAACGGACAATCGTTACTTCAATGAATTGTTGGGAACTGAAGCGGCCAATTTTAATGGAGCAAATGATCCTAACGGGATTTTCAATGCTTATTATTTTAATTTTTCTCAAGGAAGGCACAGAGCAGAAGTATTCACCCAATCAGCAGAGACTTCAAAAACTTTGACGACTGAACAAAAAGCGGGAATCAAAGGTTTTGCAAGAACCGTTCAGGCTTACCTAGCATTAAACCTGCTGAATATGCAATACAATAACGGTATTCGTGAAACTTTCCAAGATTTAACATCGCCTGGAGATCAACTAAAACCTGGACCATTTGGCACATATCAAAGCGGGCTTACCCTTATAAAAGGATATTTAGATGAAGGAGCTACTTTGCTAGCAGGTGGCGGTTCTAACTTTGCATTTCCTATGACTAAAGGATGGGCAGGATTTGATACTCCAGCTTCTTTTCTGAAATTTAATAAGGCAATTACTGCTCGTGTTGCATTGTATCAAAAAGACTGGGATGGTGTTCTAACTGCTCTTAGCGGATCTTTCATTAATGCATCAGGGGCAGGTGTATTGTCAACGGGGCCTGTTTTTACATTTGCAACAACGCCAGGCGATCAACTTAATACATTATGGGCAAAGCCAAGTGATACAGGTGCTCCCTATGTCGCTTACGATGAATTTGTAACTGACGCTGAAACAAATTCGGTTACTGGGCTAAAGGACATCAGGGTATCAAAAGTTGGCCTTCGTGATGCTGCCAGACAATCAGGTCAGGCCCTATTATCTAAGTATGATGTTAGGATGTACGCTACAAATGTTTCTTCAGTTTCAATAATTCGGAATGAAGAATTAATTCTGATGAGTGCAGAAGCGAAAATTCAAAAGAATGATTTAGCTGGTGGCATTGCAGCATTGGATAAAGTTAGAGTAGATAATGGATTACAACCCATGGGCATTGCTAAGCCTACCATCACATCACAAGCTCAATTGCTAGATGAATTATTGAATCAAAGAAGATACTCATTGTTCTTTGAAGGTCATCGTTGGTTTGATGTTAGAAGATATAACAAGGTTAGTATTCTTCCCTTGCAAGGAGCTGTCAATGGAAATAACTATGCAGTATTTCCTCAGTTTAACAAACCTGATGCTGAAGTGCAATGGGATTTAGCAAATCCTAATTGAATAATTTTAACATATTTCATTAATAAAAAAACGGTGCCATTGCTGGCACCGTTTTTTTTAAATTATATCTTCACTGCCAATCCTTATCTTCACAAAAAAATTGAGATATGAAACTTATTTTATTTTTGGCGATCACATTCAGCTCACTTAGCCTTTCTTCCCAAACCGATTTTGCCGTCACTTCTAAAGGAGATACACTTCGTGGCAAAGTAAAATTATTGACTTATGATGTTCTCGATAGAGTGCAAGTAACGATCGATAAAAAGAAGAAAGTTTACACTGCTTTAGAAGTAAAGACGCTGTTTACCGATGGCGTTACCTATCACACTGTGAAATACGATAAGGGCTATCGCTATATGAAGTTGATAAAGTCAGGGTTCTTGAGCCTGTACGGCTTCCGGTTGCCCAATCAATCTTCTTATGATGGCCAATACTTATTAAAAAAAGATGGCGCGGGTATGGAAATACCCAACCTTACTTTTAAAAAAAGCATGGCCAACTTCTTGAGTGGTTGCGATGAGGTGGAGAGCCGGATAAAAAACGGTGACCTTGGCCGCAGGGATATTGACCAAATCATTGATAGATACAATAGCTGCTTACAATTTAAAACAGAAAAGAAGATTGAGGCCGTGCCTGAACCAACTCCAATTGAAAGCGAAAAGATGGTGGCTGTCAATTCCCTTATTTCAAAAGTAGAAGCGACTGCTGAGTTCAGTAATAAAACAGATGTGCTTGATTTACTAAAAGACCTGCGGAGCAAAGTAGGCCGCAATGAATTACTTCCTAACTATTTGACCAAGGATATAAAAAATTATTTGGGTACTCAGCCAACATTTACTGAAGACTTGGAAAAACTGTTTGTATTGTTGAAGAAATAATATTGGTGCTTTTCTTGAAACCTGTAGGGCTAAGTCCTTGATTTGCCTTAATCTAAATTTTCAATTGGCTCATTTTCAAATTATTTTTTCTTCTTCGTAGCACTCGCTTTCCTCGCCTCTTCACTCGCCTTCATCGCTTCCTCCAGCTTAGTCATGAATTTTGATTTCTTGCCTGTGCCGGTGGCTGCTTTCTTTTTATTTTCTTCCATCAATGCCTTGATCTTATCTTCATCTACAAAGCGTTTGATAACAGCCTGCTGCGCGAACGTGATTAAGTTAGATACGAAATAATAGAAACTCAAGCCTGCGGAGAATGAATTCAACACAAACACCAACACAATGGGCATGATGTACGACATCGACTTCATGGGGCCTGTTACAGAAGTGATCTGATTGTTCTGCCACGTGTAGATCAACGTGGAGATGGTCATTAGCAAAACGAACAAACTTACGTGATCTCCATAAAAAGGAATGGTGAAGGGAAGATTCAAAATAGAATCGTAGGTAGAAAGATCTTCTGCCCACAGAAAATGTTTTTGTCTCAAGCCTATTGCAATCGGGAAAAAATAAAACATGGCAAAGAGAATCGGCATTTGCAAAATCAATGGAATGCATCCGCTGAATGGATTCACTCCCGCCTGCTTATAGAGTTTCATGGTGTCTTGCTGCGACTGCGCCATGTTATCGGCATTCTTTTCTTTGATGGCGTCCATCTCTGGCTTGAGTAATTTCATCTTGGCCATGCCGAGGTAAGAAGTGTAGGAGAGGGGCAACAAAACAATTTTTACTAGCAACACTAACAAAATAATAATTAGGCCGTAATTGCTGATATACTTTTGTAAAAAATGAAAGATGGGAATGATGACAAAGCGATTGATCCAACTCATAGGAGGCCAGCCCAGGGAAAGATTTTCTTCAAACCCTTTCGTTACTTTCGTTACGATTTCATAATCGTTAGGTCCGAAGTAGTAATTGAAGTTTGCTTTTTTGGTGGATACATTTTCTGTTGGGATGAACAATTCAACGCGTGTGTCTTTAACTACGGATGAGTCCGCTACGTTGGTAGACATCCTCAGTTCACCCCCTGCAAAAGAATTTTGTGCAATGATGGAGCTGATAAAAAACTTTTGCCGGATAGAAACCCACTTCACAGGAGTGGCCAATGGTTCCTCCTCCACATCTAAGCCTTCACCCAAGCCATCGAACTTGCCATCTGCCAAGTAATAGTTGACAGTCGTTTTTCTGCGACTATCCTCTAGGTCTTTTTCTTGTAATGGGATAGCATCCTGCCATTGGAAGGCAATATTTTTTCCTGTAAAGGAAAGTCCAGAAGATTCTATTTTGTATCCAATCATAAAACCAGCAGCAGGCACAGAATAAGTATGTTTGACAAATGCGTTGTCCGCGATTTTTGCAGTGAGAGTTACAACGGTGGAATCACCTTTCTTGGCTGTTTCACTTTGATAGAAAAGTTTGTACAAATCTACTTCCTTGCTATCGTGCTGCGCCTTGAGCGAAAAGGAATTGTTTCCATTGTTGATCAAATACAGTGGCTTCTGCGAGTAGGTTTTGAAATTTTTCAATTCCACATTTTTGATGTAGCCATTGCTGGAAAGGGCGATGCGCAAATCATTGTTCTCTACATTGGTAATCTCCTCTTTTCCTTCCAATAAGCTCCCCAAGTTTCCGTACGATTGGATCACCGCGCTATCTGGTTTGGTAGGCACTTGATCTGCGATTTCTTTTTTCAATACAGAAGCAATGGAATCTGCTTTTTTAGAAGGAGGCGGAGTGGGTGCGGGCGAGAAGAAGTAAAAATATACCATCAACAACACTGCGATCAACGTCATGCCTATGGCCGAATTCCTATCCATACTTTTTATTTAAGATTTTAGATTTTTTTGATTTGAAAAGAAGTCAGAAGATAGAAGTCAGAATTTAGAATTGGGATTACAGATTATCTTTTGTCTATTTACACCACTTACCTTTTACTACTCACCTCTTACCACTTACTATCCACCTCTACTGATTAACCTTATGCTCCATCGCTGCCGCCACAAATTTTACAAATAATGGATGCGGGTTCAGCACGGTGCTTCGCAACTCTGGGTGATATTGTACACCAATGAACCAAGGATGGTCTTTTAGTTCCACTACCTCCACCAAGTTAGAATCTGGATTGATGCCAACTGCTTTTAAGCCCGCTTCCTCTATTTGCTCCAAATATTTATTATTGAACTCATATCTATGACGATGACGCTCGTGAATTAGTGTATCGCCATAAATATGATTTGCCTTTGATCCCTTTTTCAACTTGCAGGCGTATGCCCCTAGGCGCATGGTGCCGCCTTTGTTGGTAATCTTCTTTTGTTCTTCCATCATGTCGATGACGGGATGCCTTGACTTAGGGTTCAATTCTGTAGAACTCGCGTCTAATCCAAGTACATTTCTTGCAAACTCCACTACTGCGCACTGCATGCCAAGGCAAATGCCCAAGAAAGGAATCTTGTTTTCGCGCACATATTTAATAGCCTCGATCTTTCCTTCCAGCCCGCGCTCGCCAAAACCAGGAGCTACCAACACTGCATCCAATTGACCAAGAATATTTGCAACTGACTCTTTATTAATATCTTCTGATGATATCCAAGTTACGTTTACTTTGCAATCATTCTGCGAACCTGCATGGATGAAAGACTCTGCAATAGATTTGTATGCATCGGGCAACGAAACATATTTGCCCACCAAACCAATAGTCACTTCATTGACAGGATTTTTCAATTTGCCAAGAAATGCTTTCCATTGCTCTAGTTCTGGTTCGTGCTTCGTGGTGATTTTCATTTTGGCAAGTACGCGCTCATCCAGCTTCTCTTTCTTCATCAGGAGCGGCACATCGTAAATAGTATCCGCATCCATAGCCTCGATAACCGAGTTGAGATTGACGTTACAGAATAACGCCAACTTCTTCCTGATCTCCATCGAAAGTGGATGCTCTGTGCGGCAAACTAAAATATCAGGCTGAATGCCGTAGGAGAGGAGTTCTTTTACCGAGTGCTGGGTAGGTTTTGTCTTTAATTCTTTGGCGGCTTTTAAGTAGGGGATCAGCGTAAGGTGAATAACCATGGCGTTGTTAGCGCCCAAGTCCCACCGCACTTGGCGCACTGCTTCTACAAAAGGAAGAGACTCAATATCACCCACAGAGCCGCCAATCTCCGTAATGATAAAATCGTACTGACCGCTTTCGCCCAGTAGAAAAATATTCCGTTTGATCTCGTCTGTAATGTGAGGGACTACCTGCACGGTTTTACCAAGGTATTCGCCATGTCTTTCTTTGGTGATTACATTATTATAGATGCGCCCCGTAGTAACGTTATTGGCTTTTGATGTTCGCACATTCAAGAAGCGCTCATAGTGGCCAAGGTCTAGGTCGGTCTCGGCCCCATCATCCGTTACATAGCACTCGCCATGCTCATAAGGGTTGAGCGTGCCAGGGTCTATATTAATGTATGGGTCAAACTTTTGGCAGGTAACACTAAATCCCCTTGACTGCAAGAGCTTGCCCAACGAGGCTGAGATAATGCCCTTGCCCAAAGACGAAGTAACACCGCCCGTGACGAAAATATATTTGGTTGTGGATGACATGAAGCCCTTAAATTTCGGGCGCAAAGGTAGGGGATTTGCCACGCTATCAAAACCAGATGTTATTACAAGGGTGCACGACAAAATGCAGATTTTGCGACAAAGGCACTAAGCCGCTATGAAGCACCATTTTTTTTGTTCGCACCTTGGTGCAGCAGTGAGAAACCTTAGATAGTTAGGGTAGTTGGCCAGTAGATTAGGTCATTCCTTTCATAGAATGTGTTTTTTATTAAGCAAACAGGGGTATTATCTGAACAAAACGCCTGTTTATAGCCACCTCATCTAATGCTCATCTAACGGCACACTAACGCTACTCTAATGAACGTCTAATGCCGATCTAACAAGGGTCTAATGAAAATAGATACATGATTTTGCTGAAAACTAAGAAAAGCGCCAAAATCTCTGGCCCAGCGATGTGGAGATAATGCCCTTGCCCAAAGACGAAGTAACACCGCCCGTGACGAAAATATATTTGGTTGTGGATGACATGAAGCCCTTAAATTTCGGGGGCAAAGGTAGGGGATTTGCCACGCTATCAAACCCCTGATTTCTTGTAATATTTCGTTTTTGATGAATTTATCAATAAGTTTGAAGGTCAATCAGTAAATTTTTTAAGGTTACCCTTTGTTTTTTCTTTGTATATAACCAACGATTGTTTGAGCCTACGCTTGTCTATGAATATATTTTCCTATTCAAAAGTTCTATACCGCTTTATATCTGTCTTTTTTCTCATTTCTTTTTTTTTATTTTTTCTTCCTCAAAGTATAACTGCTCAAAATTGTACTGGTTTTCTTCCAGGTAATCCAACGGGGGGGATCACGAGTCTTTCAGTAGGTAGTATTTGCGCCAATCAGCTTAGTCCAGTGACAGTAGCAATTAGTGCAGGAAATGTCACGGATTTAAATAATCCACTTAATGTTGCAATTCTGGTAGATTGGGGTGATGGGACGACTAACACATATTCAACTACCTCAGTACCAGGTCTGACTTGGTCAGGTGTTGGTAGTCATTTTTACTCTAACCCTTTAGTTACTCACGTTTTTCCAGCCACTGGATCGAATGTTAAGTGTGAATACATACCAGAAGCGAGGCTTGTAATCTTAGGAGTACCTTGCCCGACTGCTCTAGGTACTTCCCCCACGTTTGTGAGATGGAATAAGGACAATGAAAACAGCGGTGTCCTTCGTTTGAGCGAGACTGTAACGTTCGTTACTAATCTTCAAGTTTGTGCTGGGGATAGTCCAACAGTTACATTTACTGACCGCACTACCCTAAATTGTATCCCTCCTGCACTCAGCACCGCTGTAAACGACAATGGTAGATGGAGAAGGTTTGTTTATGGCACTCAAAACACGATGACAGGTTCTGTATTGATTAATGGAGTGGCCCAAGTTTTTCCATTTAATACAGCTGGAGTACCTGCCTTCACGACTACAGCTTCTACTGCTCTACCTGTGCCTATTACTACAAACAATATTACCGTACCAGCTACTGCTACAATTACGCAATTCTTTGAAATCACTATGCAGTATTGGAACGTGTGTAACCCGTATGACGATCCTGCTCTACCTGGTACTCCTGTGGATATTGTTAATGGAGATAATGCACCTGTTACTACTACTGCTAGGATCACAATTATTGGCTCACCAGGGGCACCTACAGTTAATAGCCCTATTCTTTGCGAGACAGCTTCCACTTCGGGGTATAATATTACGGCTACTCCAACTACAGTGGCAGGGAGTGCAAGATTTACTTGGTATAAGGATGCTGCTTTAGCTCAGGTACTACAAGCCCTTAGTGCAGATAACACATTTAACCCAGTTACAGAAGGACCTATTGCTGATAGAATTAACCCAGCCGTGACTGGGAGTCAAACATTTACTAGATATGTAACAGTAACGCAGGGTAGTAATAATTGTACGAGTCAACCCACGACCATCACTATTCGAATAGACGATACCAATTCACCAGGAACAATTGCCCATCCTTTGAGCGCAATCAGCCCGATAACGATTTGTAGCGGCACCGATCCTGCAGCTTTTACAAGTTCTTTAGCAGCAGTAGGAGGAGGGCCTAGCCCCCCGGGATTAACGTACCAATGGCAATCGGCAACCAACGCTGCGTTCACTGCAGGTGTTACTAACATACCTGCTTCAAATAGTGCTGTTTTTGACCCAGGGCCTATTACCTCCGACACTTATTTTAGAAGAACTGCCAGTTCAGGTCAATGCGCTACGGTGTTTTCTAATATTATCGGCTTTGTTGTCAACACGCCTGTAGTTGCGGGTAGTATTTTAGGGGGGACTACACTTTGCTCGGGCAGCATACCGCCTGTTATTTCAAACCAAACTGATGGATCGGGCGGTAATGGAACACCTTCATATACTTGGGAGTCTAGTACTGATAACGTTTTATTTACTACTATACCCTTAGCTACTTCATCTTCCTTTACACCCACTGCCCCTATTGTAGTAACTACTTATTTTAGAAGGGTAAATACTTCCGGAGTTTGCGTACCAACGTCAGCAGCTACTACACCATCAATAGTTATGACTGTGAACGGTATCGTCAATCCTGGCACCATTGGCAACCCTCAAACCATTTGTAGTGGTGCAAACCCTACAACGATTACCTCTACGGGTGCGCCAAGTGGCGGAAATGGGATATTTGTTTTTAAGTGGGAAGAATCACTTACTGGTGGAGGTATTGGGTTTGGCCCTGCTACAGGAGTCAATAATGGGGCAACGTATGATCCACCGATATTAACTACGACCACTTTTTATAGGAGAACCACCTCTTCAGGTGTTTGTTCGGATGTTCCCTCCAACGAGATTAAGATAACAGTGAACCCACTGCCAACCATTACTGGCCCAATTGGGGGTGGATCTGTTTGTTCTGGCAATCCAGCCCCGGATATTGTTTGGACGTTAACCGGCAAAGCACCATTTGATCCATTGAATAGTACGTGGACAGACGGAGTGACTGTCTTTGACTTTACAGAACCGGGAACCATTTTGACAGCAACCAGTTTTACGATTACTTCACCCATAACGCTTCTTGCCGGTTCGTATGAAATAATTTCACTGAGAGATGCTAATGGCTGCGATGCCACCGCTTTTGGTGGAACAGCTACGATTATTATTGGTGGCACTGCTCCATCTTTAGATAATGTTGGCCCTCCCGCACTAAGTTTTAATATTGCTTGCAATGGTAACTCTGCAATAGATCCTACTCTTACTAACTTTAGCTTGGATGCAGGCTCTGCCAACTCGGCCCCACCACATTTTACATTGAATTATACAGTAGATGGATTGAGTAAACCACCAAAGACTTTTGCAACAGATGCCTCAGGAGACCCCACTGCACCAATTAGTTTCTCTGATATAGAATTGGATAATCTGGGTCCTCACACCATCAATCTGGTCTCACTCATCTCCCCTACAGGATGCCTCACTAACTTAGGTATCGCCTTGTCCTATACAGTAAGGCCATTGCCTACTGTAAGTATACCTCCATCACCGATTATTTGTGATGGCGGTAATGCATCATTTAACGTAACCACAACAGGAACGGATTTAAGTTTTCAGTGGCAAGAAAAGATAGGGGCAGGGGCATTTGCCAATATTATTGATGGAGGCATTTATTCTGGTGCAACTACTTCCACATTAACCCTAACAGGTGCCACCTTGGCCATGAGCACTAACCAATACCGAGTGATTGTAACTGGATACAATCTGCCAAGTTTACCACCACTTTGCCCTATTACAAGCAGTGCTGGCACGCTTACTGTACGACCACTGCCTACTGTAAATAATCTCACTCCCGTTGCTTGCTCTGATAGTGGCGCTGGTACAACTGCGACTATACCAGATCTTACTCTGTTGCAGCCTTCGATCGATGGAAACGCTGCACGTTCGTTTGCTTGGTTTGAAAATTATAATGCAGGGACTAAAGTTTTTTCTACACCTATAGCTACCACTAATTATGTAGTCACTAATGGCGTACCCATTTTTGTGAGAGTAACGAATACATCTACAACTTGCGTAAGCCCTGCCACGGTAATCTATACCATCAACCCCAAAGCAGATATTACGGTTCCTCCACCCTCTCCCGTGATATGCGATGGAGATAATACCAGCTTCTCGGTTACCGCCACTGGCCCGGGCATTACCTATCAATGGCAGATCAACGGAGTAAACATTGTAGACGGTACTTTTGGAGGAGTTACTTTTGCAGGATCGACTACTTCCAATCTTACTCTTACAAATGTAAATACTTCGCTAAATGCCCGTCAGTTTAGGGTAGTAACTACCACTACTGGTTCTTGTTCGCTCATTAGCTCATTCGGTACTTTAACAGTCAACCCATTGCCTAGTGTATCGGCTGCCATCATACCTATATCCTATTGCTCCGATATTCCAACGGGCAATAGCCATGTTTCTGATCTGACATTGATCAACGCTACCATTAATCCAACAGCAACCATTACTTGGTGGCTGAATTACAGCTATGCTTCAAAGACTTTTGGTAGCCCTATAGCCCAAGGCAATTTGCCGGGAGAAGATGAGACCTATACTATTATCAACGGAGATATTCTTTTTGCAAAAGTGGTAGATAATGTCACCTTCTGTGTGAATGTTGCAGAGGTTAGGTTTACAGTAAACCCTACTCCTGTAGCAAACCCTATTTTTGGACCCAACAAACTTTGTCAAGGAGCAGACTTCATTACTTATAGCTTAACAACTGTTGTTCCTGGTTCTACTTATGTTTGGACTCTACCCACAGGTCCAGGGCAATTTGTAAGACGATTTGGTGGGGGCATCAACGATCCTTTTGTTTTAATTTATTTCCCCAATGTGGTGAGTACTCCTGGCCTTGATATCACCGTTCAAGAAATATCACCCGATGGCTGCCCGGCTCAAGCTGTTCAAACCTACAATATTCAAGTTGAAACAACTCCGCCTCCCATTGTTATTACCAGTTCTATTGTAGGAGACCCATCCCCGTTTACGGTTTGCGCAAACTCTTCAAAGACATACGAGGTTGCTTTCTTGACCAATACAACCTATGCGTGGGATGCAGGCACTGCCTCCATTATAGGCGGGCAAGGCACCAATAAAATAATTGTAAATTTTGGTACGATCAGTACGACTATCAAAGTGACCCCTTCTACAGCAACAGGTTGCGCGGGCACACCCGATACAAAGGCGGTAACGGTGCTACCGCTTCCCGTTTTAGATCCTAATTTAAACAAAACAGTTTGTAGCAAAGATATTTCTGGTATTCAACTTGTGGCTAGTTTATCCAGCACAGCCGCCATTGGTTCTTATGATATTACGGCCGTTTCCTACAGTGCACCAGGTTTGATTCCAATAGTTGGACCTACTGCTGGAACTGGGCTGAGTGATATGGCCATTTTCAATGATCAATATGAAAACAATACTGGTGGGCCGATTGACGTGAGGTATACAATCATACCTGTGAGTGTTCCAGTTGGTGGTGTTACTTGCAATGGCTTTCCTGCGACTATTGTAACGCTCACGGTTAATCCTAGCCCTACATTGAGCGGCACATTAAGCAAAGCAGTTTGTAGTGGATCTCCTTATGCTCAGAATTTGGCTGTGAACACAGGAAGTTACCCGGCCACTGGGTACAAAATTTTAAGCATCAACCCAAATGGCTTGACTGCTACGGCAGGACTACCTACATCTAGCCCAACTACTATTTTCCCTGCCTCAGAGATGTTTGATGATGTGTGGTCAAATCCTGCTTCTGTGCCTATAGATGTGAGTTATACAATTGCTCCAGTTTCTACCATTGGCGCTTTAACTTGTGAAGGTGATCCCGTAGTGGTTACCCTTACAATAGCTCCTTTGGCAGATGCCTTCGCGATACCATTCTTACCCATTTGCTCTGGTGGTTCGACAAACATTCTTTTAACTGATTTAAAGGCAATTGGTGGTACTACTTTCAGTTGGACAATCGGCCCTTTGACGAGTAATGTAACGGGGGCTTCTGCGGATTTCGGATCTGTGATATCGCAGACTTTGTTGTCTAGCAATGGAACAACCTCTGGTCAAGTGCAATACTTGGTTACTCCAACTGTGTATGGATGCAAGGGGTCTGCTATCAGTGTTATTCAAGTGGTCAATCCATTGCCTGTCATCACTAATACATCCTCTGCCTTAAACCCAGTGCCTGTTTGTAGTGGGGTTGTTAACTTCACGCCACTTTCTAGTGTTCCAGGAACCACGTTTACGATCACATCTGCAGTCTCTGCTGGTATTGTAATCGGGAATACCGTTGGGCCGTTTACGGCTATTCCAATCAATGATGTGTTAACCAATCTCGGAGATGTGGAAGCAGTTGTGACTTATAAGATAACACCTAGCGCAGGTCCTTGCATTGGTAACTCCGTTTTTTATGTTTTCAGGCTTAGTCCTTTGCCAGATGCTACAGCAATAGGAGCAGATATTTGCTCAGGCGGAACTACTTCTATTTCTATTAGTAATCCGAATACAATCACAGGCACTACTTTTAGTTGGACAGTACCTGCGATTACTAATATCAACGTAACTGGTGCTGTGCCGGGTAACGGAAATACCATTTCACAATTGCTTACCGTTACAGATGGAGTAAACATGGGGCAGGTGACTTATCAAATAGTAGCGACAGCTGCGGGTTGCTCTGGTCTTCCCTATGATTTTATTCAAACGGTAAATCCATCACCTACCATTATAAACACGGCATTGCAGTTGACCAACAACTCGTATTGTAGTAATGGAGGATCGCTCAATTTTACTGCGTCTACTTCTATTGCTGGCGCGCAATTGGATTGGATATCTACCGTTGTTTCGGGTACGGTTAGTGGTAATACTGCTGCGGGTCAAAATACCATTTTAGATAATTTGATTAATACAGGTAGCTCGCCAGCTATTGTAAAGTACACGATTACGCCATCTATTGGTGGGTCTTGTGCAGGACCATCTAAAGACTACACGGTTATTGTAAATCCAGTGCCAACTGTTGACACAGGCCCAATTTTGGATATATGTTCTGGAGTAGCAAACAGCATCACTATTAACAACCCGAATGGTGTACCCGGAACAACATTTAGTTGGGTGATTTCTCCAATTCCTGGAAACCCTAACAATGTAACGGGTGCAACAGGTGGATCGGGAGTGGCCATCAATCAGATTTTATCCAGTACAGACGGACTTAATGTAGGCACTGTTACTTATCGTATTACACCTGTTGCCAACTCATGCCCTGGTGCTGCTATTGATGTAGTTCAAACAGTTAATCCGATTCCTCAAATCAATAATACGCTTGCTCAACTAAACCCTACTGTGTGTAGCAATAGTGGGGCATTGAATTTCACGGCATCTACCAACATACCAATACCAGCCGCTAATTTGGATTGGTTCTCTATCTCTTCTGGCTTACCTGTAGGCAATACTGCCTCAGGCAGTGGTATCATTACAGATAACTTGATCAATGCTTTTAACTCTTCGGGTACAGTAACCTATAAGATAACACCCTCACTGGCGGGCTGTTCGGGTGCAACTAGAGACTATGTAGTTACGGTATTGCCATTGCCTTCTGCTTCGGCTACCAACCCCGCGGTATGTTCTGGGTTCAATAGCAATGTATTTATCTCTAATCCAAATGGTGTTACAGGCACTACGTTTACTTGGACGGTACCTGGTGCTTCTGTTATAAACGTTACGGGTGCATCGCCTGGTAGTGGTACTTCTATTTTACAAACCCTCACAAGCACAGATGGAGTGAGCCCAGGTTCCGTTATTTATAGAATTACCCCAAGAGCCAACGGTTGTGACGGAACTCCTATTGATGTTTCTGTTATCGTAAACATTAGCCCAGTGGGGTCAAATACCAGTAAGACAGATATATGTTCTTCTACCCCTTTTAACTTTAACCCTCAGACAAATATTACCAACGGCTTGGGTAGCACATTTACGTGGATAGGCAATTATGGATCATTGACGGGAGGATTAATAGGTACGCAAGTTGGTAATGTGGTGGGCACATTGGTTAATAAAACTACTGGAAAGATATCAGCTTTTTACACGGTTACACCTACTTCTACCAGTGCTGGCAATTGCGTAGGCTTACCATTTACTATTGAGGTGCCAATCAATCCAGAGCCCTTTGTTACCAACACAAACCCTGCTACTATTTGTAGTAACAATGCATCGTCTCTCGTTTTTGCTTCGCAAATAGTAGGCTCTACGTTTGCTTGGAACGTGACCAACATCTTTGGTGCAGTAACGGGTATTGCCTTGGCAGATAATGCTTCAACTAACCCTGTTCCAAATGTCATTCGCAATAGGGCAAGTAGCCAAGCAAAAATCACATATACAGTAATTCCTACAGGGCCCGCTGCGTTGGGTAGTTGTGCCGGTCAGCCGAAAGATATTGTAGTGGCATTTGACCCCGAGCCAGTAATGGCATTGCCAGCCTTAAGCCCTATTTGCAGTGATGTTTCCACAGGTCTTTCATTGGGCACCAATGGTACATCAGTGGCAGCAACTGACTTTCTGGTGCAGGCCTATACGAACGCTTCTGCCTTGCCCGAAAATGTGGCCAACGTAATAAAAACAGGATTTACCCCTCTTACAGCTGTTACAAGTACCCAATTGTTAAATGAAAAATTCACTAATAAGCTAGCCACATCTCAAACAATTGGCTACACGATCATTCCTCGCGGACCAAGCCCACTAAGTTGCCTTGGTGATGCGGTTGCGTTTACCGTTACCATTAAACCAGAACCTTTTTTGAACACAGCAACGGTAGATGCTTGCAGTGGAGACAAAGTCAATTTGCTCATGTTGCCTGCAGGGGGATCTATTGCAACGATCGATCAATACACTTATGCAGGCAGAGTGCTGGAAGCACCACTGGTAGCGGATGGAGCAAATCAGGTGCCTGTGCAGACGTTTACAGTGAATAATTTTTTGCGGAACGATGTGTTTTACAATACGGCAACGACCTTTAAAAAAGTGACCTATACTGTAATACCTACCACCAATGGATGCGATGGCGACCCGTATGCTTTTGTGCAAAACATTAATCCAGCTCCTGATTTGTTAAATGGAATAAGTAAAATAGTTTGCCAAGGAGCTAGCTCAACGATTGCACTGAACTTTGAGAGTACCAGCACCACTGCTACTGGTTATAATATTCTTTCCATCACAAAATCAGATCCAAGCCTCACACAAACGGCAGGTAATTTCACTCCTCCTGTAAGGTCAAATGTTGCGGCATCGGATTTGAATTTAGATGCATTCACCCATACAAAAGATAATCCAGAACTTGTCACTTACAGTGTTCAGCCTGTGGCAGCAACAGGTTGCAAAGGTGCGCCTGAAAACGTAGTGCTTACCGTGGAGCCAGTGATTAAGGTGGGAATAATTGTTGGTGCGGCAGCTATATGCAGTGATAGAAATGTTAACATACAGTTAAGCTCGGTTACTACTCCTTCGACTGGACTTATTACTTTTGATATTGCAGTGCCCGCTACAACGGTGCAAGGCTTTAATGCCCCAAGGAATGGCTTGCCCAGCCCTAGTACGATCACAGATCTGCTTACCAACAATACCAATAGTGCTGCTGGTATAACGTACAACATAACACCACGTGCGACAGGTGCTGCGAATGGGCTGGGTTGTTCTGGGGCTGGTACTACCACCATTACCGTAGAGCCTAAGCCTAAACTCAATTCGATCACTACCAAAACCATCTGCGAAAATGATGCTACTTTGGGGGCTACACCTACGGCCTTGTCATTAACAAGTCCTACGGTTCCGTCTACTGGTGCGCCTTCTGTTTCGTTTGATGTTTCGTACCCTACTGTGCCAGCTGCTACACTTACTGGATTTACAGTAGCAGGAACCAATTTGCTTGTTGGCACCACATTGAATGATCAGTTAGTCACTACCAGCCTTAGCGTTGATCCTATCACTTACACTTTCACTCCTAAGTTTACCACGGCCTCAACGGGGGTTTGTTTGGGTGATCCAACTCCCGTAACGGTTAATGTTAGTCCACGTCCTAAGTTAGATCCTATATCAAATCAAGTTGTGTGCAGTAGCGAAGTGGTAAGCTTAAATTTCAATACTACGGAGAACGATCCTGCGTTTACTATCATCAACTGGACTACATCGGCTGCTCCTTCTGGCGTAACAGGGGTTACATCTGGTGGAGGAAATGCGTTTACTCAAATTCTCACAAATACCAATTCATTGGATAGAACTATTACCTATACAGCCATACCCAAAAATGTAGCCACTATACCTCAGTGTGCAGGAAGACAACAACAATTTACCATTCAGATCTATCCTTCTCCTAAGATTACACCCATTTCTGCAAAACAAGTATGTCATGCGCTAGCGAATGGACTTAACGTGAATTTAGCAAGTGCTTCAGACCCAACGATAACGAGCTTTAGCTGGAGTGCCGATGCAGCAGGTGATCTCAATCTCTCTGGTGGGGTAGGTGGTTCTGGTAGTGCTATTACGCAGACGTTGCAGAATAATGGTTCGTCCCTTGGTTTCTACACGTATACGATTACATCTGCCATTACAGCTCTACCTACTTGTACTGCCAATGCCGTGATGATTGTGAGTGTGGCACCTAAAATCAAACCGACCGTATTTGTTTACAATCAAAATAGTCTGCCCGATGATGATACCTATATCTGTAAGGGTAGCCCTGAGTTTGTTTATATACAGTTGAAGGGGCATCCTTTCTTCAATGGTTCGTATACAATAGACGGTGGAAGCCCAATTTCACTAACAAGACAAGGCCTCTTTAATCCAATTCAGTTGAAGCCTTTAGCTACTACTACTTATCGACTCACTTCATTGAAAGATGGTTACGGATGCGATTATTTTGCGGACCCAACAAGGAGCGCTTTGGATACCTTGGCAGCAACGATTAATGTTGGCGCAACGGATCCAAGCTTTACGATGTCTGCATTGCAAGGTTGCAGCCCATTCACACCTATTATAACCTACAATCAAAAAGCGGGTATTCGGTATACATGGAGTTTCGGAGATGGCTCTCCAGATTTTGTGGCATCTATTTCATCAGTTGATTTACCTAATCAAATTGTTCCATCTCATCAATTTGAAAATGAAAACCCCAATGCGGATTTTAAGCCAAAGGTTACTCTTTCAACAGAATTTGCGGCTAACTATCCAGCCGCTTTCCCCAATAGTTATCCTACATGCTTGAGTTCGAAGGATCAGCAGATAACTATTTACCGAAAGATATCACCTAATGTGTTTACACCTACAACTTCGATTTGTAGCGGTGAGAAGGTGAAATTCACCAATAACTCGCAAGGAGTTACCTCTCATCGGTGGTATTGGCAGAATACGGGTACTAATCAAGTCAATGAGCTTAGTAATTCTAAAACTGTAGAATACTTATTTGTCAACAATGGGCCATTGAACCCTCAACCAATTACAGTGTTGTATGAATCTAATAACGGGAATTGTCAAGCTCCAACTCAAGTCATTGATCTATTGGTTTATCAAGGGATGACGGCTGACTTTATACCAGGTCCAGTTCCTGATTGGAATGGAAGCTCCACGGTTTCATTTGTAAATAATTCGGTGCCAGTAAATAATTCCCAGTTTAATTATGCTTGGTCATTTGGCTTAGCGGGAGATGCTTTACCAGATAAACAGGCTACATATAGCCCCTTAGATGTTACTTATGCATCACCTGGCGATAAAGATATTGTTCTTACGGTGACTAACAAGGTTGCCGAGGCAGCGGGTCTATCTTGCGAAGCTCAAAAGGCTAGATCAATTTTTATTAAACTGCCCCCGCTTGCTGCAGACTTTGATGTTGATCCTGCATTGACCTGTTTCCCTACTACAATTAAAATAAAGAATATTGTTGCCACTGGTCCTGATGGCGCAGGGCTTAAGTATGAGTGGATATTACTGAACGCTGGAGAAATAGAGTTGAAATCTAACCTTAGAAATCCAGAGCAGTTTAGTGTAAGCAAACCAGGGATTTATACCATTACGTTTACGGTTACTTCTCCATCCACAGGGCAATTAGCTATTGCAGGGCCTAAGAATTTAACAGTATATGATAAACCAATTGCCTCATTTGACACAAGACCTGATGTGGTCTTTGTACCAGATACAGAAATGACAGCATTCAACTTTAGTAAATTAGCAACGAGCTACTCATGGGATTTTGGTGATGGAGGAACTTCAACAGAATCTGATCCCAAGTATACCTATCAAGTAGAAGGTATCTATGATGTTACACTAATTGCGAAAGATGATCATGGTAATGGCGTGATTTGTGCCGATACGGCAGTGCGCAAGGTAACAGCCAAGCAAGGTGGCCAAGCAAAAATCCCGAATGCATTTACACCTAACGTAAATGGTCCAAGCCCTGATGGACGCGGAGCGAATGGAACGTTCAACGATGTGTTCTTGCCATTGGTGAAAGGTATCCCTAACGATTCAGATGCCTACAACTTGCAGATCTATGATCGTTGGGGAAATTTGATATTTGAAAGCACTAGCTCCACACGAGGGTGGGATGGGTACAATAAAGATGGCAAACTCATGCCAGCAGGTGTGTACGTGTATAAGTTGACTTTGCGCTTCTCTGATTCGCAGCGTACTACACAAGTGGGCGATGTAACGATGATCCATTAAAATGAATACCTTTATGACACAAAGCATGAGGAATTTTTTTGGATCGGCTCTATTAAGCATGGCTACGATGATTGTTTTTGCGCAGGATCCGCAATTCTCGCAGTACTATCAATCGCCTTTGTATTTGAACCCTGGCTTTACAGGCATTACCAATCAACAACGAGCTACTTTTATTCAGCGTATTCAATGGCCCAATCTCCCACAAGCTTTTGTAACCTCAGCCGCCAGTTATGATATATGGGTTGATGAATTGAAAAGTGGGTTTGGTATTATTGCAACAACAGATAAGATGGGTTCTGCAGGGTGGAGGACAACAACAGTTGGTTTAAACTATAGTTACAAAGTAAGACTTACTGACAAAATTGTTTTTTCTCCAGGACTTAATTTCGGATATGGAATTAACGGATTGGATAGAAGCAAACTTTCATTGGGTGATGGATTGGAATTTAGTGGTCAGTCATTGGATCCTGAATTGCAACGGTTGGGCAACACACAGTATTTTGATTTTGGTGCAGGGTTTGTATTGTACAATAAAGATCTTTTTCTTGGTGCTGCCTTTAGTCATATCAACAACCCAAATTTATCTATCCTAAGTACCGAAACTCGTTTGCCAATGAAAATGGTAATACATGGTGGAGGACGTCTTACACTGAATGGTGGGATACGCACAGTGGCCAGGGCTTCTTATCTAACACCATCATTTATTTACCGTATTCAAGGGCTTATCTCTCAGCTTGATTTAGGAGTGAACTATCATATCGATCCAGTGTCAATAGGTGTTTGGTACAGGGGAAAACCATTTGAGTCTACAGTTACGAATACCATTCAGCAAGATGCATTGATCTTTACCATGGGTATTTATTTGAAAAATTTGACGATCGGATATAGTTATGACTTTACCACATCTGGGTTCTCTACCGCCTCAGGTGGAGCACATGAGGTTTCACTGGTTTATGAATTTGAAGCAAAGCCAATGCATCGTGGCGTAAAAAAGCGCAACCGCCTTATTCCTTGCCCTACCTTTAACAGCAAAGCGGGCTTTTGGAATTAAAAGAGTGGAAGTTAGAGATTGGAGGTTGGGATGGTGAGAACGGATTGCGTATCAACTGCAACTTCTAACATATCCACTGATCATACCCCTCTCACGTTCATTCACCGCTACTCTATTTTGTTAGTCGATAAATCCTGAAACACTCGGCATACAAGCGGTTTCTTTCTTTCCTTTGCATTGATTTATGGGCGTCTGGTTGGCTTAGTCGAAGAATTTTCGATTAAAATATGTTTAATAAAAAACTTTTCCCTTTTCTCCTTTTAGTTTGTCTCTCCTCCATAATCTCAAAGGCTTTTTCGCAATGCGGAGGCATTCTGGAGCCAGGCTTTAAATTTCTTACCAGCAGTAGGGGCTGTGCGCCCTATACGGTTAATCTTGAGACTCTTTATCTTAATACTGCAATTGGCACAAAATATTTTATTGACTGGGGCGATGGTACCCCTGAGCAATCATTTACCCAAGCTAATGCAACAGGCGTAACTGTATCGCATGTGTATCCGGTAGCATCCGTTGATTGTGGTTATGATTTAGTGATTGACGCTTCTAATGCGTGCAACCCGCGTGGCAGTGTTGTGCCAATACGAACAGAAGTGATTGTGTGGACAAAGGATGTGGTTAAAATCAATCCTGCAGAGATCCGGGTATGCCAAGGATTTGCCACAAACTTATCCTTTACAGATGGTAGCACATGGAACTGCTTCCCTAGAGCCACGAGAGAAAATAAAGAGCCTCGTTGGGTACAATGGATTTATGGTACAGGGCCGTTGGTCAATCAGATTCCGGGTATGCAAGTGAATAGTATTTTGCCTGGCGCCTTTCCTTATTTGAATCCCGCTCCCGTTAAGAACCCAATGTATCCTGTATTAGCTCCAGGGCAAATCAGCTTGCCCATGAATGTGCCAGCTACAGCGGTTGCCGACATAGGAAAAGAATTTGTGGTGACACTAAAAAATTGGAATCAATGCAATCCATATGATAATAATTTATTGGATGGAAATGGACTTAATCCAGTAGGTGGAGATTTGGTGAATGGCGATAATGCTGCGCAAGTAACTACCGCACGGATTGTAATTGTGGCATCACCACAGCCAACTTTTGTTACGCGTTTAGGAAATTCGGGCGGTCCAATAAAAACTATATTTTGTATTGATGATGCTATTTTTTTCGATGACAATACACCTGCTATCGGTGGAGCATCATTCAGGTATACTTGGCAATTCTTTGATAATGCCACGGGCGTTGGCGTACCGCTCTCTACATCAAATTCTTCCAACCCAACTTTTTCTTACCCAACAGGGGGGCAAAAATTAATTCGTCTTACTGTAAAAGATAACAATGCACAAGGCACTTGTGCCAATACGGTGGATAATGTAATCACCATCTCCCCATCACTCATAGCAAAAATTGGCATAAGCGATTTAGCAAATAACCCGATCTCGCCACTTTTCTGCCAAGAAGCAGCTTCTCCTTTCACTACGTTTCAAGCGAGGTTCAAAGATATTTCTGTAGGTACTGTAACAGCCACTACCGAATGGCGATGGGAATTTTATAATGAGAGCAATGTATTGGTTCGCCAAGAGCCGAGCGTTGGATTTTCCGCTTTACCGTTGGGCCCATTTGATCAGCCCTATCTTACCAAGGGAATTTATAGAGTGAAACTTCGCATTCGCGATAACGCAACTACGTGCGAATCGATGGATGAAGTGAAAGTGATTGTGTATGAAAAGCCTGTTGCTCTTTTCACTGCCCCGCGCACCTGTGAAGGCAAGGTTGTTTCATTTAGTGAAGCTTCTACGCTCCAAGCTGTCAATGGCGAAAAAATTGTATTGAGAGAATGGGATTTCAACTATAACGGGACGGTGTTCAATAAAGACCCTGCCTTTGATAACCTAAGTACCTTTACTAGGTTGATGGGACCAAGTGCTACGTACCAAGTGGCATTGCGTGTAACTACTGATCAACATGCGTGTTCCAGTTTGCTCGTTGTTCCTGTCCGTATAAATCCGTTGCCCAATGCATCTTTCACTCCTAACGTATCATCAGGCTGCGGCCCATTGGCTGTTAACTTTGCCAATAATTCCGTATCGGGTCAGCCCGATGCGATTGATCGTTTTGTGTGGGAAGTAGATGCGCGTGGCGGCTTGGGCTTTCAACCTATCGCTACGCAACGACCGACTGATCCGGGGTTTAGTTCTTTGTTCACAACCAAATTTCAGAATTTCACCACCACCAATAAAATATATGATATTAGACTGCGGGTAATTACTGTCAATACTTGTGAGCAGCTAACAACTGCGCAGGTCATTACTGTTTTTCCAGGCCCGATCTCTGGTTTTAGCGAACTGAATTATTCACCATTCAATTCTAATTGTTCTCCTGTTTCTGTAAATTTTAAAGCCGATAATCAAACGCAGTCACTTAGCCCTACTGATTATACTTGGAAAGTAAGTGATGTGAATGGAGTGGTGTCGCAAACAAGTACGGGTACAAACCCAGCCTTTAATTTTAATTTCTCTAACCTTACTAATTCATTCAAAGATTTTTCGGTCAATTTGATTACAACACTAGCCGCGGGTTGCAAGGGAGATTCCGCGCGCACCATCCGTATTAGTCCTGTGCCAATTTCTCTGTTTGTGATAGACACACTTCTATTTGATTGTCAACAAGTGAAGGTGAGATTAACGGCTATTCAAAAAGGATTATCAACATACCATTGGGTAGTTACTGAGAATGCAGTGACTGTTTTAAATACTACTTCTACTCAAGATCAGATTGAAAGAATATTTATAAGACCAGCTCCCTCTTCTACAAATTTGGCTGTACAGTTTTCTTTAGATACGAAAAATTTTGCCAATTGCTTAAGTCCAATTACAAACGTACCCATTATTATTCCTAAGCAAGAAAATATCAATGCTTCATTTAATGTTACGCCAGCTACTCAAACATTGCCCAACTCAACGGTAACGATTAATAATACAACCAATACTGGTTCATGGACATATCTGTGGGATTTTGGTGACAAGAATACCTCAACTGACCCAAACATAACTAGCCATAGTTATGAAACGTATGGTGTCTACACTATTACATTGGCAGTTACGAGTAAATACTGTATTGAGAAATCGACTCAAACCATCACTATCTTGGCTATCCCTCCAGTTGTAGATTTTTCCTATAATCCGCCTGCTGGCTGTGTGCCATTGCGCGTAGAATTTACTAACCTCTCAAAGTATGCGGATCAATCTACCTACCAATGGGATTTTGGAGATGGTGCTACTTCTAAAGATATGAACCCTGCACATGTGTATGGAAGAGCAGATACGTATACTGTCACCCTTTCTGCTTCCAATGTTACAGGGGAGCGCATTACAAAAACAAAACAGCGTATCATTCAAGCTTATCCTCGGCCAACAGCCAGCTTTGATGTGAAACCGAGACTGTTGTATATACCAGGCGGCATTTTATACACCAACAATTTAAGCTTCGATGCCAATACTTTTTCGTGGGACTTTGGCGATAATACTTTTTCTGCTGATCCAGAGCCCGAGCACCGATATGTTGCTGAAGGCGATTATACCATTCGATTAAAAGCCTCCAATCAATTTGGTTGTGCAGATTCTGCTAAACTTGTTAACGTAGTGAAAGTACTAAAAGGCGGACAAGTTTTAGTGCCCAACGCATTCTCACCCAACTTAAGTGGTGGAGCGGGATCATCTGGCAGTGGTGGATCGATAAGCGATGGAAAGAATGATATGTTCCTTCCTGTTATGCGCGGTGTAACCATATTTGAGTTGCTCATTTTTGATCGCTGGGGCGAACTGCTTTTTGAAAGTAGGGATGCTACTCGCGGATGGGACGGCTCTTACAACGGAAAGCTTTGCCAACAAGATGTGTATATGTATAAACTCACGGCAAGTTTTGAAACGGGTGAAACCGTGGTAAGGGTAGGGGATGTGAACTTGATTAGATAGAAGCAGATATGAGATGTGAGATATAAGATATGAGATTTGTGAATTTTGAATTAGCGAGGAATTAATTGGATAGATTTTTTTGGAGAAGAAATTTAGTTGCCACGGCCTTTAGGCCGTGGATAAGATTTATAAAAACGAAGTGAGGGCTTTAGCCCTTTAGATTTGCACAATAAGATGAATATTGATTTTCGATTTGAATTTTTTGATTTTTTGAAGATTAATGTTTTCAAGAGTGTCTTACTTCTATTTTTTTCGCTTACCCTGATGAAGGCGCAAGCACAGGATCCAGAATTTTCTCAATACTATGCGGCACCACTTTATTTGAATCCTGCTTTTGCAGGCACTACGCCCGATCATCGATTCATTGTCAACTACCGCAACCAATGGCCTAACATTGCGAGGGGCTATGTTACGTATGCAGCTTCGTACGATTACAATTTGTATCAATACAATAGCGGTATTGGTTTTTTGGCAACGGTAGATCAGGCAGGAACAGCGGGAATGAAGTCATCTCAATTTAATTTTTTGTATAGCTACAAGTGGAGCATATCCAACAAATGGGTGATTTCTTCCGGGCTTAATTTTGGGTACGCAGTGCGCAGTATTAATTTTAACAAACTCCTCTTTGGAGATCAGTTGCAATTTGATGCCCAAGGAAATGTGCCAAGCGATGACCCTGCGGTGTTCAATTTAGGTAACGCTCACTACTTTGATTTCAAAGCCGGCATGTTGGGCTACAACAAAAATTTTTGGTTGGGCTTTGCCGTGGGGCATATCAACGAACCCAATCGTTCGTTGCTCAATCAAGAAGCATATATTCCTATGAAGCTGACGGTGCATGGAGGCGTGCGCATTCCACTTTACACGGGGGCATTCAAAAAGCACAGTATCCCCGTGCTATCGCCCTCGTTTGTTTATAAGCGACAAGGAAATTTTCAGCAGTTGGATGCAGGTGCATACTTACTGTATAATCCAATTATCATGGGCGTGTGGTACAGGGGCATTCCGCTTACTAAAAATGTGCAAGGCAATATTAGTCAAGATGCCGCGGTGATTATCTTGGGTTTCCAATTCAACAAATTTGAGGTGACGTACAGTTATGATTTCACCATTTCTTCTCTTGGCCCTATTTCTGGAGGTACCCATGAAATGGCGCTCACTTACAGAATGGGCATTCAATTGAACGAGAAGACAAAAAAGAAAGAACGATTTATTCCGTGCCCGATTTTAAATAGGAAGGAGTAGAGTCTCATGGGTGTATTTCAAAAATACACGTCAGTTAAAAATCAGGAAGCCCTTCTTGGGCTAGGGTCAATAGTTTACCTTGATTTCTATAAACAGGCAATCCCGCTGGGATTTCTTGGCCCCAGAGGTGGCAACCTGTTTATAGAAATTGAATGGATTGAGTATGTTATAGCTCCGTAGGAGCTTCCTAAGGGTGTTAATTTGAAATGCACCCTAATCAATTCTCACCTCCTTTTTCAAATTCTAAAATGGTACTTTGCATTTGGAATTTTAAAGCTCGATTGAAAAATGGAAATAGGAATAGACAGCTTTGCCAGCATCACAGCAAGCGATGGAAGCGTAGCACTTAGCGGCACGCAAGTGATTACCGAGTTGCTAGAACGGATTGAACAAGCAGATAAATGTGGCTTGGACGTATTCGGAATAGGGGAGCATCATCGTAAAGAATTTCTTGATTCTGCTCCTGCAATTATACTCGCGGCAGCAGCAGCGCGTACTAAGCGCATTCGATTAACCAGTGCGGTTACGGTGTTGAGCGCTGCCGACCCAGTAAGAGTATTTCAAAATTTTGCTACACTTGATTTGGTTTCGCAAGGCCGTGCGGAAATGGTGGTGGGGCGTGGTTCGTTCATAGAATCTTTTCCGCTGTTTGGTTTGAACCTTCACGATTATGATGAACTGTTTGCAGAGAAACTCGAACTCTTGCTTGCTATTCGCGAAAATGAGGTGGTGAACTGGTCAGGTAAGTTTCGGCCTGCGTTAAAAAACCAATCGGTGTATCCGCGGCCAATGCAAAATCCGTTGCCGATATGGTTGGGCGTGGGCGGCACGCCAGAATCTTTTGTTCGTGCTGGTGCGCTTGGCTTGCCTTTGATGGTAGCAATCATTGGCGGAGACACACACCGCTTTCGTCCGCTGGTTGATTTGTATAGGCAAGCGGGAAAAAAAGCAGGACATGCTCCCGAAAAATTAAAAGTGGGGTTGCACTCGTTGGGTTATGTAGCCAATACAACAGAGGAAGCGATTGCTGATTACTACCCTGGCTATGCAGAAATGTTTACGCGCATTGGCAAAGAGCGTGGCTGGCCACCTGTTACACGCACTGGCTTTGATGCACAACGCGGGCCACTAGGCGCTTTCTTAGTTGGCAGTGCAGAAGAAATAGCAGAGAAAATCATTCGTCATAGCGAGGCATTGGGAGGCATCTCTCGACTTTCTTTTCAAATGGACAGCGCGGGTTTGTCGCATAAAAAATTGATGCAGGCTATTGAGTTGATTGGCGAGAAAGTAAAGCCATTGGTAAACGAGAGATAATTTTGGTTCACCACCAAAACAGCAAAGACAATTTAAAATATTTTTGTTTAACCTTCTCTATTCAATCGATATATATCTTTTAACATTTATCTTTTTGACAATATTCAGGAATTGACTAGAATATTAGCGCAATATTATTATTTGTTGAAGAATTAGTGACTAAAAAAACTAAAATGTAAGATGGGTGTAAGATTAAGTTAGTATTAGATGTTGATTTAAAAATAGTTCATTTAATTATTCTCTAGGTACTATTTACTTCTAAATCGAATAAAAAAAATTGATACGTTTGCGGCCGCTTGCTAAAAAAAGAATGTGTCGATCAATTTAGAATGACCATGAAGAAAATAAAAAAAATCAAAACTAAGTTATTGCTCGCATTTGGTGCAGTGCTGTTTATTTCACTGCTGCTTTCTGGCTGGAGTGTTTATTCCATTTATAAAATCCTTGATTACGAAGCCGTGAATGTTGCCTTTGATGGTATCAATACCCAACGAATGCAATTGAGAGAGGCAGAAAAAAATTTCTTGTTGAGGGACGTTACCCGATCACCTTTGTTCGAGAAGGGAGAAAGCCTTCATCTCAGTATGTTCAAAAAGTGGGATGCTCCATTAAAAGATAAAGTGGATAGTTTGAGTAAAAATGCGATTGTGAAATCGTTGGGTCTATCTGCGCAACTGGATGAAACAAAAAAATATTTGTCTGAGTATACAACAAAATTTTATTTGCTTACAGAGAAAATAAAAAAAAGAGGTTTTAAGGATTGGGGAGATGAGGGAGAACTTCGCAAGGCCATTCATGCCGTAGAGAAAGATAAAGCGGCAGACAGAGCACTGATATTAGAGTTGCGCAAACACGAGAAGGATTTCTTCTTGCGTAAAGATATTCAGTATAAAGCAAAGTTTGATAAAGCAATTGAGGCTTTAAAAGGAAATGTCATTTCATCTGATAAAGACAATTCGCTTACACTGGAGGAGGCGCTGAAGAACATTGATACATACCAGTCAAAATTCCATGAAATTATAGAAGCTGAAATAGCCATTGGTCTTACTGAAAATGATGGGCTATTGGCGGAGATGCAAACGTCTCTGAATAAACTTGACCTAGTCACTTTGAGGATGACTTCCTTCGCTAAGGCAAAAATAGATGAGGTCGTTAGTAGAACTATTCTGCTTATTGTTTTAGCGGTACTTGTGCAATTGGCACTAGGCACAGTATTGGCTATATCTTTTGCAAATGATTTTACGAAAAATACAGTTAAGATTAGAGACAGTATTGTTCAATTGGCTGACGGAACATACCCTGAAGAAACTAAAGTGACTACGGTAGATGAGTTTGGTGAGAGCCAGCTCGCCCTCAACAATTTGATTGAACGGGTGAAAACGGCTACTGATTTTGCCGATAAAGTGGGCAATGGAGAACTCTCTGCTAAGTATAATGAGAACTTTATAGATGATGTGTTGGCCAAGGCACTGCTAAATATGCACGGCAAATTAATAAAGGCTGCCAATGAAGAAGAAAGGCGTACATGGGCTACACAAGGGTTGGCTAATTTTGGAGAGCTACTGCGCAATGAGCAAGACTTTAGAGAGCTATCCAATAAAGTGATTAGTTACCTGGTGAAATACTTAGGTGCTAACCAAGGCGCTCTATTTATTGTCAACGAGGACAATAATTCAGATGTTCATTTGGAGTTGTCGGCTGCTTATGCGTGGGGTAGACAGAAATTCGTTGAGAAAAGAATAGGATTGGGTGAGGGAGTAGCAGGCCAAGCATGGCAAGAAGGACACACTATATACTTGAAGGAAGTCCCCAGCAATTATGTTAAGATCACATCTGGCTTGGGTGGAGCGAACCCTAGAAGTATTTTGGTAGTGCCTTTGAAAGTGGACAAGAAAATCTTTGGAGTGATAGAGCTAGCTTCTTTTAAGACGTATGAAAAATTTGAGATTGCTTTAGCGGAGAAACTGGCTGAGAGTACTGCATCTGCTATCTCATCTGTAAAGATAACAGAACATACCAAAGGTCTATTGGCACACTCGCAGCAGCAAGCTGAGGAATTACGCGCCCAAGAAGAAGAGATGCGCCAGAATATGGAGGAGCTAAGTGCCACACAAGAGGAAATCTCAAGAAGGCAACTGGATAATGAAAACGTGATTAAAGCCATCGACTCTTCTTTTGCCGTGGTAGAGTTCGAGCCAACCGGAGTCATACTCAATGCCAATCAGAATTTTGCCACTTTGATGGGTTATTCTATATCAGAAATAAAGGGTCGGCATCACAGAATGTTTGTGGATGGTGAAACAAAGCAAAGTAGTGATTACCTAGCATTTTGGAGTAACCTAGCCAATGGTGTAGAACAAAAAGGTAAATTTAAACGGATCAATAAACAAGGAGATACCGTTTGGATCAACGGAAACTATACACCTATGTGTGACAAAGCAGGCAAAGTAACGAAAATCATGAAAGTGGCATTTGATTTAACATCAGCCAAGCAAAATGAGATGAAACTTATGAATGAGATTGGGAAGTTGCAAAAACAATTGGAAGGAGTAAAGGGAACTTCATCAAACAACGGAGACTTAGTCAATCGCGTGATTGAGCAATTAATAGATTCGTCTTCTAATACCCACCGAGGAATGGACTATTCTAAAATAACGCATAGCTTAAAGGAAGCTGAAAATAAACCGTCTAAGTAGGCAGACTAATAAGTAGGCCATTCCTTAGTTTCCAGGCCCCCGCTGACAAGAGCGGGGGCTTTTTTTTATGATTTTGTTGAAATCTCTCACCGTGTGAAAACAGGTATCCACCTTGTAAAACCTTGGTTTCAACTAATAATTTGAACCTGAAATGGCCTTTTGTCTAGGTTGCCCGTAAATTAAAGCATCCATGAAAGCGATCTATTTGTTTCTGACTGTAAACCAATCAAAAGATGAGTTTGTGGCCAATAGGGCAATTCGAGAAATAGAAGCAAAGTTGGCTACGCAAGTCAAGGAGTTTAGTGATGAACCAGTAGTTTTTAAAAACCGAATTGGTGGTGCCGAGCTTTCGCGAATTGCAAAGCTAGAAGGCTACTACAAAGATGGAGTGGAGTATTCTTTGAGTGCCAATTAGATTTTTGTTACTCGATTTAGATAGAGTCGTTCCTGATTCTGAAGCCTTCCTGTTGGTCACACTATCGGATTAGGCATCAAGACACCTTGAAAGTGTTGGGCATCTAAGAGATTTTTCAAACTAAAATACTTACCTTTCTACGAAGTGCCGCGGCAGGGATAGCAGTGGAAAGCCCACAGCGAAGGGTTGGGTTGGTGCGGTGGGGCGAGGACTTGTAACGGATAGCCCGGCTGCCGCCCAAGATTTTTTCGATTCTTGTAACTATTCCTGATTTATAAAGTAATCCCTGTAAATCCCCCTGCTATGTTCCAAAACTACCTCACTTCCCTCTGGCGTTACGTTTCCAAAAACAAAGTGTTTACGTTCATCAATGTGGCGGGGCTTGCCATTGGCATGCTTGCTTGTATGTTGATAGCGCAGTTTGTATTGCACGAGTTGAGTTACGATAATTTTTTAGATAAGAAGGATCGCATCTTCCGCTTGCAGTTGGATCGCTACGACAAAGGCGAACTCTCCACACGCTGGGCATCAGGCGCGGCTGGCATTGGGCCCGATATAAAAGCGAATTTTCCTGAAGTGGAAAAGTATGCGCGATTGATTCGGTTGAATGCCACACTGGCCAATGGCGATACTTTTTTCAAAGAAGAGAATGCATGTTTCGCTTCCGAAGATTTCTTTAAAATATTTTCTGTTAAATTGATCGAGGGAGTGGATTCGTTGGTGCTGAAAGAGCCATTTAAAATGGTGCTGTCAAAGTCGATGGCCAAAAAATATTTTGGCAAAGAAAATCCAGTGGGTAAATTTTTAAAGTTCAATGGCAAGACCGATTATGAAATCACGGGTGTGTTTGAAGACCTGCCCGCCAACTCGCACATGCAGATTGATGCACTCGGCTCGATCAGTAGCTTGATGAAATTGTGGAATACGCAAATGGACTCTTGGCAATGGGATGGCTTTATGACGTATGTGTTGTTGAATGAAAAAACAGATGCCAAAACATTTGAAAGCAAACTGCCTGCTTTTATTCAAAAGAAAGAAGGGGAGGAGTTGAAAAAAAATAATGCGGGCATGGTGTTTCACTTGCAGGCTGTCTCGGATATTCATTTGGATTCAGATTTCATCATGGAATTTAAACCGAACGGCAGCAGGCAATCGGTTTATTTTTTATCCATCGTGGCGATGTTGATCATGCTCATTGCGTGGATCAACTACATCAATCTTTCTACAGCAAAATCCATTGAGCGGGCGCGTGAAGTAGGGGTGCGCAAAGTTTTGGGCGGGTTTCGCTCTCAATTGATTCAACAATTTTTAACGGAGTCACTTTTCTTGAATGTGTTGGCCGTGTTGTTGGCAGTGGCATTTGCATTTTTGTTGACGCATTGGTTTAGCGGATTGACAGGCCGCGTGTTGGGCTATGCACTTTTTCAGCAACCTTTATTTTGGATTGTGCTGGCTGCACTTATTTTATTAGGCGCATTGCTATCAGGATTGTACCCAGCTTTTGTTTTGTCATCCTTCCGCCCGGTGGAAGTATTGAAAGGAAAATTTAGAAACTCTGACAAAGGTGTGTGGTTGAGAAAAGGAATGGTAGTGATTCAATTTGTTGCATCCATCACGTTGATGGTCGGCACGTTCACTGTTTACAGGCAGATCAGCTTCATGCGCAACCAAGAGTTGGGTGTGAACATTGATCAAGCAGTAGTGATCAACTCACCCACGGTAACAGACTCTACCTACAAACATAAATTTCAAGCCTTCAAGCAAAAAATTTCTCAATACCCCGAAGTAGTTTCTGTAAGTGCTTCTACATCTGTACCTGGCGCGCAGCCGGATTGGAATGCAGGCGGCATCCGCAGATTAAGCCAACGCGAAGACGAGCAAAATCAATATCGCATTATTATGATGGATGGTGAATTTATCAAAAGCTTTGGATTGCAAATGACCACAGGTCGTGAGTTCTCCGATGAAGTGGCCAACGAAAGTAAAAATGTTTTGCTCAATGAATCAGCAGTTCGGCTGATGGGTTTTGCAAAACGAGAAGATGCCATCAACGACCAAATATTTTTCTGGGGCGATACATTTAAGATTGTAGGCGTGGTAAAAAACTATCACCAAGAGTCGTTGAAGAAAGCGTATGATGCGCTCATCTTCCGTTATGATGAAGCACCGGGCGGTTATTACTCGGTGAAGTTCAACACACAGAAAGTAAAAGAATCTATGGCGCAGTTTGAATTGGTTTGGAAAGAAATATTCCCCGGCAATCCGTTCCATTATTTTTTCTTAGATGAGCATTACAACAAACAGTACCAAGCCGACCAGCAGTTTGGAAACATTTTCGGGATATTCTCTGGCCTTGCCATCTTCATTGCGTGCTTGGGTTTGTTCGGCCTATCATCACTCACGGCCTTGCAGCGCACCAAAGAGATTGGCATTCGCAAAGTATTGGGCGCATCGTTGTTAGGCATCCTGCGGTTGATCAGCAAAGATTTTATTGTGCTGATTACTGTGGCTATCCTTTTATCCATTCCACTATCTGCGTGGATCATGAACTCATGGCTGCAAGATTTTGCTACACGCATTCCGTTGGCATGGTGGCTCTTTGCCATCCCGGGCATCACCGTCATAGTCATTGCCCTATTAACAGTTAGTATTCATACACTAAAAGCTGCGATGAGCGATCCGGTGAAGTCGTTGAGGTATGAGTAGGTTTGGTAAGCAGTAGTTGGTAATCGGTAAGCAAGGCCCTCGTTTTGGGTCTCTGTTATTTTGGAATATTTTTTTGCAGCCTTGTTCACCTTTAGTGAAAGTGCTGCACGGCAAAGCGAAACACAAAGGCTAGGCCGCAGATTAAACGAGGGCTCGCAAAGCAGCGCTATTCGCTCCAAGCTCCTTAGTTATCTTTCAGTGAAGTTTATTCAGAGCAAGTCTTCGGGACAGCATTTTGCAAAGCAGCTTACTTGATGCAAAACGTCAGAAACCGTGTTTTGGGTTTTGATTAAATGAAAAGGGTTAAATACTCAAATTCCGCGTGGATTTATAATAGCTTTTCTAAATTCATTTACTAAATTCGCAGACCCAACCAAAAATCAAATCTATGAAAAAAAAATTACCGATTATTTGGAATCGAAGAGCATTTCTACTTCTATTCCTATTTCAATGTAGTGTGCTTTTAGTATCTGCGCAGCAGTCTAAACTAAAAACGCAAGCAGCCAATCCAAAAAGTGCGTCATCTCTTTCTGGGCATAATAACGTGCGGAAACTTTCGTCTATTTATGACAAAGAAGTTTCTGGCAATGGAAGTAAGCCAGCGCCAGTTGGTGACGATGCCCAACTGAGACGATTGTATGAGTTGGAATTACTGAAGGACCCTACTACGGGTCTCATTCCTGAAGGGATTCGTGAAAAAGAACTTGCTTTTGCACAGCAAATGCAAACCCTTGCCAACAAAGCAGGCCGCGCGGCTACAGGTACTGTTATAAATGATTGGCATGCACGTGGCCCCTTTAATGTGGGTGGAAGAACGCGTGCTCTTGCCATTGATCTAGACAACGAGAATATACTGTTAGCAGGTGGTGTGTCTGGCGGAATGTGGCGTTCTGAGAATGGAGGAGCTTCATGGGCCAAAACAACGGGCACCAATGATCTTCAAAGTGTAACGTCTATTGTACAGGATCCTCGTGCTGGTTTTAGAAACGTGTGGTATTACTCTACGGGTGAGCGCATTGGAAATTCGGCATCAGGTGCAGGAGCTTTTTTTAGTGGAAATGGTATTTATAAATCAATAGATGGTGGAAGAACTTGGCAGCTCCTTCCTTCTATTGCAGATAACCTTCCTCAAATTAATTCACCTTATGATTTGATTTTTAACTTAGCAGTACACCCAGCTTCTGGAGATTTGTACGTAGCCACTTGGTGGGGTATTCATCGCTCACAAGATGGTGGTAGTTCTTTCGCAGAAGTACTTGCTGGTGGCACAGACAATTGGACAGACGTAATGATTACCCCTAGTGGAGCAATCTACGCTAGCATAGAAAGCGATGGTGTTCCAAACAAAGGTATTTTCCGTTCATTGGATGGTACCACTTGGACTAATGTTACACCTACAGGCTTTCCTGGTACGGGTACAATCTGGGGAAGAACTGTTTTGGGTTATACGCCAAGCAACGAGAATATCATTTATGTTTATGCGGATAATGCAACTGGAAATGGAAGAGCTTTTCTTTGGAGATATACGTATGATCCTGTTACCCCTAGTTGGATAAACTTGACGGCTAGCCTACCTGCCTTTGGCGGTTCAGTAGGAAACTTAAATACACAAGGCGGTTACAACATGGTTGTAAAGGTTCACCCGAGCGATCCAAATATTGTTTTTATAGGAGCTACCAACCTATATCGCTCTACCAATGGGTTTACGTCTACGGGAGCGACCACGTGGGTGGGTGGTTATTCTCCACTCAACAATGTTTCTGTATATCCGAACCAGCATCCCGATCAGCATGCATTGGTATTCTATCCCTCTAACCCCACCAAAGCATTGTCAGGTAATGATGGCGGTGTGCAAGTAACAGAAAGCATCTTGGCCAACAACCCAAGCCCAGAGCCTGTGCTATGGACATCACTAAACAACGGCTACTTGACAACTCAACCGTATGCGTTATCATTTAACTCACAAGGAACTGGAGAACAATTGATGGCGGGCTTCCAAGACAATGGAACTTGGTTTACCAATTCAGATAATCTTACTACCCCGTGGGCTGAAATGTTTACCGGTGATGGGTCATACAATCTTTTTGCTGATAACGGATTGACTCGCTATGTCTCTTCGCAAAGCGGGAATGTGTATCGGTTTAATTATGCGTCAGCAGATGCAGTTCCAGATGACTATGTCTCATTTACAAGGGTGCGGCCTGCAGTTGCAACTGGTTTTGGTTTCATTGCTCCATTCATACTTGATCCAAATGATGACAACATTATGTACATGCCAGCAGGAACGAGGATGTGGAGAAATGATAACCTAGATGGTATTCCTCTCTTCAGCAATGCAGCCACATCTGTAAACTGGAATAATCTTGCTAATTCTGCAGTACCTACAGGAAATACAATTACTGCATTAGCAGTTTCACGTATGCCAGCCAATCGATTATACTATGGCACTAACAGAGGATTGGTTTTTAGAATTGACAATGCCAATATTGGCGACCAACCTAAAATAGATGTTGCTACAGGGAAAGGATTGCCGATAGGAAACGTTAGCTGTATTACTGTAGACCCAACGAATGCCGATCGCGTATTTGTTGTTTTCTCTAATTATAATATCAACAGTATTTTCTATTCAGATAACGGAGGAACGAGCTGGACAAATATTAGCGGTAATTTAGAGCAGACACCTACAGGTACTGGCAATGGCCCATCGGTGCGGTGGTTGGCCATTGAAGGTAACAGTGATAAGTATTATGTAGGAACGAGTACAGGGCTTTATGCAACTACCGTCCTCACAGGAACCACCACATGGGCGCCTCAAAATGTAGCCGGTATTGGCAATGTGGTAGTGCCAATGGTGAGGACACGCGAGGATGGTTTTGTGGCAGTGGCAACACACGGTAATGGATTGTACAGTGCGAAATTTGAGGTTACTCCATTACCTCAACCGACTCTAAAAGTTGTTAATCCTATTGCCGATATTGATTTAGTGGTCAATAACACCCCTAATACAATTATCAATTTGAATACAGTATTTGTAGATACCAATGGTGATCCTATTTCTTACTCGATCATCAATACAAACCCTGCATTGGTAACAGCCGCAATTTCAGGCAGCATCTTAACACTTTCTTATACTGCGGCAGCAAAGGGCAAAAGCACCATTGGCGTTATTGCCGCATCGGGTACTGAATCTATATCAGACGTGTTTAATGTAACCATCCGCGATCTAGAAGCCAATCTCTACAATCAAAGTACGCTTCAGTCAGGTACAAGGCCATCTCAATTATTTACCGACTTTGGCAACAGCCTAGCGCAAAGTGCAGATGATTTTATAATTCCAGTTGGGCAAACTTGGTCTATTGAAAAAGTAACAGTACCTGGTGCTGTAAATGGAGCACCTGTATTGAATGCGGCACGAGTAATAATCTTTAAGGACACGGTAGGCGCGCCAGGTGTAGAAATCTATAATTCAGGTTTGCTCGTTCCTGCTTCTGGCACAGCTAATCCAGCGCTTGACTTACGCTTGACCACACCTGCTAATTTGAATGCAGGAAAATTTTGGATATCGGTTTATGTGCAACTTGCGTTTGGCACTGGTAATCAATGGTTCTGGGCCACCACCAATACACTCACTGGCTCGGAGGCACGATTTAGAGACCCTTCAGATTTATTTGGTAGTGGTGCAATTGATTGGACGACCCAGTCAGGTGCTTTTGGAGGAACTCCCGTGGATATGCTCTTCGCACTTTTTGGGAAAGCCACGGGTGTGCCTGCGCCAACCATACCAACAGGGCTAACTGCCTTGTATCAAAGTCCCATCAAATTTAATTTGAATTGGATGGATAATTCTTCTAATGAAATAGGTTTTATTGTTGAGCGATCTACAAATGGAACAACCTTCGCAAAAAGGACAACAGTAGGTTCGAATGTCGCTTTTTATTCGGATACTGATTTGTTCGATCCACTTTTGAGCTATTACTATCGAGTAGCCGCAATAGGCGTGAGCGATACCTCAGCGTATTCTAATATTGCGGTAACCGCTGTAATACCAGCTGCGCCAAAAGCAAAACTGGCCAGCTATGTAACACCTTTCTTCTTCGTGGCCAATTGGGAATCAACTCCTGGTGCTGTTTCGTATGAATTAGATGTGTCTTCGGATGGCTTCGTCACTTTCTTTTCAGGATTCAATGGAAAGTCAGTAACGGGTACTTCGTTTAAGGTACGGAACACACTATACAATAAGCACTATGAATATCGCCTTCGAGCTATCAATGCAGGAGGTAAATCAGAGAACTCCAACGTGATTACTGTTGCGTCAATTCGAAACCTACGTTTAGCATCTGTTTGTTCAGATAATCCTACTGTAACAAGACGATGGAAAGTGACCAATCCAAATCCTTTTGAAATTGAAGCAACTTGGTTTGTGTACCGAACTAATCAAACCGATACTATTTCGGTGCCACCGGGTGTGTCTTACTTCACCACGAACACAGTACCCAACTCAAGCAATACTGTATTCCTGCTTTGGAAAGATGATTGGATGTTCACACGCTTGGCAGTGCGGTACTCTTGCAAGACGCAGTGTACAGGTGTGAATAATGATGTGGCCATTATTGATGGGCGCGATCGTCAAACCGACTACACGGATGTAGAAACAGATGTGCCTTTCATTGTAGAGGCCTGGCCTAATCCTGCGAAAGAGAAATTCAGCATACTGGTTTCTTCACCATTCGAAGACGAAGTGGGGTTAGAATTGTACGATACCAAGGGCAATCGTGTGAGAGATTTAAAAGTTCAAAGCAACTCGCTTGTTGAAATCGATGCAAGAGAGTATGCATCGGGGACGTATATATTGAAAGTGAACCAACTTATCTACTCCGAATCCATTAAGTTGGCGAAAGAGTAATTTTTGTTGACTGGTTCGCTAATGCTAACTTGAACACAAGAGGCTGCCCCGTACGGGTAGCCTCTTTTTTTGGTGGCATCGACAACTCCGCTAAACCAATTTCGTTGGTATGGATATTGTAGCTAGGCAGTGTATTTTTGTTGTTCCGTTTGGCTCACACACTATTGAAATTAAATGATAATGCGAATGAATGCTTCTTACTGTTTTACGAAATTGAGAAATACTTTCATGCTCATTTCTGGTATGTCTTTGTTTCTATCATGTGCACATGCTTCTCAAGTTCCTTACACAGCAGCCGATTCGGTTGGTCTGCCGCCTAGCACCATTCAAGTAGTTGGCTATGTGAAGTCCTCAGATGGTAATTCTGTTACCTTATCTATTCTTACAATAAAAGGAGAAGGACAAGGTATAATAAATACACTTAGCGAGGGGCAGGAGGTACGCGTTGCCACAAGCGGAAAAATGAAAAGCGGGAAGGGAAAAAAGATAGAAGCTTACTTAAAAGAAGAACTAAATATAGATGCCTCTCAATCATCTTACTCTCTTTTGCGCTACAAAGAGATGTAGCTCAAGTTGAACCTATTGGGCCTTCCAAAATTACTTCAACAAGCTCAGTCTACAATAAAGTTTTCGTACATATTCCCTCACTCAATTTTATCTATATCCACAACGCGGGTTTTCCCCTTTTTTTTTATACGGGTAAAAATACCTGGAGATACAGGGTTTTTTACCCGTTGAAAATATTGGTGGGTACAGCTACATTCCAGAAAAAAATCAAGCAAGGAAATGGCCACTCCGTGCCCTCCGCTTTTAAACTCCCTACAGCAAAGACCAATTTCTTTCCCATTACTACCAAATTCTAACCCATCTCCACCACTCTCTACTTGCAGCTAGCTACTGTTGCCCACTTGCCATAGTTTGGTAAAAGTGATCAGTGCTAAAAAACCCAATACTAAATTTTTCTCATTTCCGCAACGGGGTTTTCCCCGTATTTGGGCGGGGAAAATACCGTGAAAATACGGGGTTTTCCCCGTTGACAAGATTGGTTGAGAAGCCTACATTTCCTAAAAGTTTGAAGGTGCTATCAAAAACTAATTCTTGAGCCGATAATGAAACAAAACCAAACAAAGCGAGACCCGAAAGCAAAAACCATGAATTGGGAGCAACTAGACACACAGCACAAAGCCACCTTCCACCGCGAGTACGTGGCCTGCCACGAACCGCACGAGCGAGGTTGGCTGGTAGAAAATGTGATGATGGCTTTTCCGCAATACCGCAAAAGCGTAGTAGAACGCGCCATCCAAGAAGTGTGCACGGCTATGACAGTCACTCCGCGCATGCGTAAAGAATTTTTAGAGCGACTGCAACAACACCTTGAAGGGCGCATATTACAAAAAGGAACATTGGTTAAAAAAGCATAAAAAAGAATGGAATTACTAAAGCTCTTCACGCCCTTTACAAAAACATCTCCGCGCAACAAACTCATGGAAGACACCACGCTGTACCAAATCATTACCCTCACCAATAGCTACTGCGGACGCATTGCGCACCAAGATGAAGTGATGATAAAGCTGCAAAGCAAAGAAGGCAAGCCCGTGAAAATTTTGAAGCAGAATATTAAAAGTATTGTGATTTTGTAAAGATAAAATAATCAGAATCAGAATTTGCAGAATGAAAGAATAAACAGGATTTAAGGAAAACACCAATCCTGAGAATTTAGAAATCCTGAAAATTCTGATCCGGACAATTAGCAGATGCAAAAAGATGACCTCACTTATAAAATAATTGGTTGTGCTATGAAGGTACACAATACCCTTGGCCCTTGGGTTCCAAGAGGTGATCTACCAACGTTGCCTAGCCCTTGAGCTCGAACGTGCGAGTTTAATTTTTGTGCGCGAGCAAGAACATATTATCTTTTATGAAGGCATCGAAGTGGGAATACGCAGGGCAGATTTTGTGGTCGAAAATAAAATCGTAGTAGAATTAAAAGCACTGGTTAATTTAGAAGACGTCCATCTCGCACAAGCCAAGAACTACGTGGTGGCGTACGATTTTCCAAATGGTTTGCTTATCAACTTCGGTGCAAAAAGTTTACAGTATAAATTATTGTTTAACCCAAAATACCAAAATAAATCAGAATCAGAATTTGCAGAATGATAGAATAAACAGGATTTAACACAAATACCAATCCTGAAAATTTAGAAATCCTGAAAATTATGATTCAGACAATTAAAATAAACGGAGCAAGCCGAAAATCCGAAGAAGAGTAAGCAATCATCATCATTATGAAAAGAGTTCCTCCATCCCCCCAAGTACTAAGTGACTTATATCTTGATTACAAGAACAGTAAGTTCAAAGGGTCTTTCAAAAAGTATTTAGAGTCCATCGGCTTTATTGACCCTTCCGTGGACGTTAATGGAATGGACGACAAGGTTCGTTCCGTAATGGCAGCACCTGGTGTTCCGCAACTTGTTAACGTGCCCACCAAATCCATTACGGGGCAACTACGAATCAAAGTACTGATGATTGATTTTTCTGACAAGCTGGGAACACTCAGTCCTAAACATTTCGAGGACTTACTTTTCTCAAAAGGAAAGTATCCGAGTGGAAGTCTAGTGGACTACTATGATGAAGTGACCATTGGCAAAGTAAAAATTACAGGCTCGGTACACGGTTGGTTAAGGATGCCTCAACCTTATAGTTATTATACCAATAATTCCTCAGGCATGAGTAATACCAGCTACCCACGAAATGCCCAGAAGATGGCTGAAGACGCAGTGGCAGAAGCAATCCGGCAAAATGTTCCCTTTGAAAATGATTTGGATAAATTAGGAGAGGGAATCATCACTGCTTTGTTTATCATTCATGCCGGTAGGGGAGGAGAAGAACTTCCGGCAGCGATGGGCAAACAAGAAATCTGGTCGCACAAATGGAATTTAAAAATTCCCAATCAAATAAAACCTAGTTTAGCCGCGAGCATTTATCTAACAGTACCAGAAGATTGTAAGTTAGGTGTGTGCGCACACGAGCTTGGCCACTTGGCCTTTCAATGGGATGACTTCTATGATCCGAATTATAAAGATGACGGTATTGCTTGGAGCGGGTCTGGCAATTGGGATTTAATGGCAGGTGGCTCTTGGAACAATGGTGGTGCTACCCCTGCACATCCTGCGGGTGTGCATAAGGCGCAACACAAATGGATTACCGTAAAACAAATCAATTCTTCTCAGAAAATTGTACTGAAGCCCTATTCAAAAAAATCTGGTGGGGTGTTGAAGCTTACGAGTCAATCGTTTAAAAATGGGCAATACCTAGTTTTGGAGAACAGAACCCGCAAAGGGTTTGATCAGTTTCTTCCAGGCAGCGGCCTGATGGTGTGGCGCATGGATGAATCACAAGAGATGACAGCGCCTAACGATCCCGCCTTGTTGCTGATCCAAGCAGATGGACTTCATAATTTAGAAGAAAACTGGAACGAAGGTGATGCGGGTGATCCGTTTCCTGGAACAGCCAAAAAGACAAAATTGGGCGACACTGGAAAAATCAGTACTTCATTTCCTGGCCAACCCAAATCAGGAATCGAAATTTCAGATATACAAATCAACTCGCTCACTAAGGAGATATCCATGCAAATAAAACTGGCTGGTGCAAGCGCCTCTTCAAGAAAGAAAACCAAAAATAGGAAGCGGTGATACTGATTTTAAAGCTTTAATAAACTTGGAAACCAAAAACACAATGCCCTTCACCCGCCACCTCCGCTACACCCTCCAATCGCTCTGGTTCTACGCCCCCAGCGTGCTCACCATTTTGATCGGTTATTTTTTGCTCACCAAATTGACCCAAGGGCAAGATGTGGTGATGCTGGTAGGTGAAGCGGGGTGGCCGGTTCTTTTCACCGCCATCGGTGTGATGCTGTGGGCATTCTTTGTATGGTACTGCAGCCGATTGCTGGGCTACGAGAAAAAATTCAACGACCCTGAATGGCCTCTTGAGTATTTGTCATTGTTTCCACGGCTGCTAGCCTACAACACGTTTGTGACGGTGCAGGCGGCCATTGTGGCTTTGCCCACCGTGGGCAGCGACAATGCTTATTTTTTGTGGGCGTTTGTGATTCTGCACAACGGCTATTATTTTATTCTAAACAGTGCCTTCAAAACAAAAAAGAAAGCAATGGTAAGTGCTGCAATTGTGATCGCGGCTATTTACTTGGGCTATCTAATTTATCTTTTCTTCCATCACAAAAACGGAGCAGCCCATCACCAACTGCAATTGCCATGGGTAGGTTTGTTACTTTTTGGTTTGCAAATCTTGGCTCTCTACTTTTTTATTCAGCGCAGGGCGAGCATTAATAAAAATGCAAAAAATAATTTTCCTAATAATGCCATCGACTATGTATCGGTAGGTTCAATAAAAATAATAAAAGTACCTGCGTGGTTGAAGGCACAAGAGCAGCATACGTTCATCTACTTCAACATCATGGCAGGCTTGGCCATCGCGTTGTACTTTGTTATTCTCAATAGTGTGGGGGCAGCCAATGGTTTAGGGCCATTGCCTGTGCTGGTACTGGCCTTTGGCATATTGGCCGGCTTGGCCACACTTATCACTTACTTTTCGATGCGGGTAAAGTTCAGTCTCTTTTTTGTGTTGCTGGTAATTGCTATAGTGGCCGGAAACTTCTTTGACCCCTACTCGGTAAAGCTCACGAAAACAGAAAAACGAAATGCTTATCAGCATAGACCAACACTGGAAGAATATTTAGAAAATTGGGTAGCGCATCGAAAAAAGAAAATCGACCAAATTGATTCCCCTAACACCTACCCTGTTTATTTGGTATTGGCCGATGGTGGCGCTTCACGTTCTGGCTATTGGGCTGCCAGTGTGTTGGCCGCTTGGCAAAAAGAATCATTGGCAAATGTTGCTACTACTGGTACACTCAACGATCATCTGCTCGTGCTATCGGGTGCCTCAGGAGGAAGTGTAGGCAATGCTGCATTTTATGGTTTGTTAAAGAATAACGAGAGTGACACGGGCATTCTTAAACACGCACAAGATTTTTTAGGCCGCGATTTTCTTACCTACACCATTGCACATTATTTAGGTTCTGATTTGGCTGGTCATTTTATTCCTGGCCTGCGCGATCGCGCCACCGCCCTCAGCAATAACATGGACTATTGGTCGGATGATGATCAAAATCTATTTCACAAAAATGTAGATGAAGTGTTCGACCAAAGTGGTCGCTTGCCCATTCTCTTCATCAACACCACGCGTGTGCAAGAAGGCACGCCAGCGGTGGTGAGTTCCATAAAATTAAAAAACTTTAGTGAGCGATTAGACGTGCTCAGTTTGGTGGACTCTACACACGAAAGTGGAAAAGGAAACATTCAACTCAGCACCGCAGCCGTGTTGGGTGCGCGCTTCCCTTATGTTTCGCCCGCGGGGGGTATTTCTTATAGCACTAAGTGCGAAGTGCGTAACCACTCCTTTGTAGACGGTGGCTATTTCGATAACAGTGGCGGAGGCATTGTGCACGAGATGATGCAGCGGATTGAAGAAATCATTAAAACCAAAGCGACTGATAGCCTACACATACGATTAAGAAAAATGAAATTTCATTTAATCCACCTCACCAATTCACCGTACACCGAAAGTAGCCTGAACGCCCTGCACCCCCTCACCAACGATTTAGCCGCGCCCCTACTCACAGTGTTTAACACCTACGGCTCGCAGACTACGGTAAACGATAGAAGGTTGGAGTCATTTTTAAAAAGGTTATGCAATTGTAGCGATACAATGAGTACAGATGTAAACCTATATCGAAAAGATACACTCGAAACCTACCCGATGAATTGGGTGATTAGTAAGTATCAGCGAAAGAGGATGGATGAGAGAGTAAGAGAAGTAATGGGAGAAGAAGTAAGTAAATTTTTCAAAAATAATTAGTCAACTATTAAACTAAAAAATCATGAGCGGTGCCCTTGTTACAATTTTGATTTTGGCGAGTATCATTTTGCTTCCCATTATCCCCTCCTACCTATTGTTTGTAGGAATTAGATCTTTTGCACGTGTCGATGGCACGTTCTCCCTTGGCCCTTTTAAAGATATTAAGTATGACTTTGGCGGAGGCGCTGCACTGTATGTCTTTATTTTGATTGTAACTTTTTTCAACAACAAAGAAATCTACCCTCAAATCAGCAAATACCTATTTAAACATGAAGTTTGGAGCGTAGAAGGTAGAATAAACCTGGAAGCTGCAAACGAGACCATAGGTGTTTCTGATATTTTACCGCGCGTGATACCCACCAATTTTGAAATTGCCGAAGGGGACAAGTCTTTTGAAATGCTGGTGATTGTTGGGAAAGATGAAGCTGGGGAACCAGATTTTCCAAAACTTCAGTTCGAATGTGCAGGATTTTTACCGTCCACCGTCCACCTAAGCGAATTTGCTAAAGCAGCAGAGCCCTCCAAATCAAAAATAAAAATTGGACCTATTTCACTTAAAAAAATTGTGCCATGAAAAAAGTAAACCTTACCCTACTACTGCTATTGGCAACGGCCTCCGTAGGTTTTAGTCAAAAAGTTGCTGGGAGTCTGTTAAAAAAGTTTTCCATTAGCAATGGTTCAAAAGACACAACGCTCATTGTGCCCAACCAAACCCAACTGAAACTCAAAGGGATTTCAAATAAAAGTATTTCCGAAACCTATTCAGACAGCCAAGGCAACTTTGTATTCGACAGCGTACCTTCCGGCAAATACTTTCTTCATATCACTGACGAGAAAGTGAAAAAGAAAGTGGTTTATGTAGAGATCACGAATGGAGAAATGCACTTCCTTAAACCGATAACAGTAGATAGAATTAACAATACGATTAAGGTAAAGAAGCAATAAAAAAATTACCGGACTAAAACTAACCCAACAACAACTAAAAGATATGCCATCCATCGATCCAAAAAACCTCCTCAAAGAACTTAGCAACAAAGAGCTGCCTGTTTCACTAGGTGAATACACACTTGATAAGCCCGAGCTAATTGAAAAAAAGTGGAAGCAAGACAAAATCATTTTTTCATTTGGCGTTACTGGCAAAGCAGAGCTACTGCTTTTCAATGATGCCAATGATTTTAATGCGCAAGCCCCCGATGAAGTATTGGGGGTGGCAAATGCCATCGTACCATTTGACAGCAACAAAACATGGCTCAAGTATGTGACCTCTGTTGGTATTAAAACAGAATCGGGTTTAGATGTTGAACAGTTGGGCTTTAGCGTTTCTGACAAGCGATCAGTCAGCGCATCCGTTTATCGAGTTCATGCACCAACCGAAATAGTAGGCGAAGCCATTCTTCGAGATTTAGCCAATCCAAAAACAATTTTTTCAGACAAACAAATTCTAGATCTAGCTATTGGCGAAGCGGTGACTTTTAACCTTGCCGGAACGCTAGAGGCATCTCTGACCATCGCGTGGAGTGACATTTTCTCTGCCAATTTGAAAGCATTCGGTGAACTGCTTGGTCAGCAGAAACTTTTTAAAATCAAAATCGGAGCCGAAGCCTCTGTAGCTTTCTCGGTCAATGTAGAAGATAGCTTTGAAGTAAAAATCGCTCGACAAAGTAAAACTCTTTTTTCTCTTAACATTTCAAAAAGCTACTCGCGCGCCAAAACGGGAGCGGTAGGTTTAAAAGTGGGCGCAGAGTTTGAGAACAAAGCCGATATTGAAAAAGTACTTTCAAATTTGGTAGAAGGTGTTTTTGATACCACCGAAAGCAAACTCAAGAACCTGATCAGCAAAAAGGTGACTGAGCTTACCGGCAAAGACACAGACGAACTAAAAAGAATAGTTGACCGACTAGGAATACTGCCCGATGGCAACCAGCTTGCAAAAGTGAAACAACGGTACGATGAACTGCAGACAACCCTAAAAGACAAGATAAAAGAACTTTCAAAACTCAAAGTCTCTGCAGGGTTTGCCTACGATTATAGCCGTATCAAAACGGGATCCGTGTTGCTAGAAGCAAAAATTACGAATGAGGGCATTTCACGATTTCATGCCGATATTCTAAAGCGAGATGCAAAGCCATTGATCAAATCCTATTTAGATGACGAGAAACTTTTAGTAGACGCTAAGTTTGTGCAAAAGGAAATAACCGAAACGGTTCAGTCCAGCGGTTTTTCAATTGGCTTTGGAAATTGGGCAGCCGCTAGCAAAAAGAAAATTGCCTTCAAAGAAGAAGAGCAACTAAACGAAAAAGGCGATTACAAATTAGCCTACGAGGGAAAACGATCATATAGTGAAAAGGCAGGAGGAGATGGTGTGCAATGGAAGATAGATTTAGATGCCGAGATGAATGCTTTCTCGCCTCATCCCGTTCCGTATGCAAATGAATTTGACTACGGCTTGTATCTCAGTAAAGAATGGACAGAGAGGCGCGTAAACATGAGCGAGGTAGCGCGCATTACCGACCAAGCATCTGTTTGGGGGATTATACCCGAAGGGGCAGTAGACACCGAAACTCAAAAAATTTATGACGTAATAAAAGATATCAAAAATGTTACCTTCTCTTGCGAGATGAAGATTTCCGCTTTGGCCTTTGAACCAATGCTCCCTGCATTGACTTCTGCTAGTCAGAATATGACTGTGATGGCAAACGCGTTGGCGAAAGCTATGCCGCGATGGGCAGACTATGCCATACGGAGCAACATCGCGCTTCGTACACAATACTATTCACAATTGTGGAAAGCCTATTTAGCAGACGGAAGTAACCCAGAAGAAAATACACAACTCCTTGCGGATGCTGCTTATCGATTATTGAAAAAAGTAGATCCTGCTTTGGCCGTGGCCGAGAGAGATTATAAAGAAGGAACAACAAAACCAGAAGCTTTTGGATTTATACTCAATGTAAATCCGCGCACGTTCTTGTCACAGCAACGGCTTGCAGCTGGTTTTCAGCGGCTGCTAGATGGAAACAGTGCCAACTCAACCAAACTGCATAACACCGTTATCCCAAAAGCTTTTGATGAGATTGAAGATTTTTGGCGTCATCCACACCACTTCAACACATTGGCTGCTTTGATCGCGATGGTAGCAGAAAGTTCACCTTTATTACAACAGTACATTGAGCGAACAGCAAGCATCAAGTACAAAGGCGAAAACGGAAAAGAAATGGTCATGCTAATTGGGTAACCAGTTAATTAAATTATACCGATGCCCCGCCACTTTCACCCATTTGTTTACACACTCCTCCTCACCTCCTGCCTCACCCCCGGCCGCCTGAGTAAGCTGCCCAAGGACATCCACATCATAAAAACTCGAGAACCTCTTAAAGAATACCAAACCGGCCCCAACACCCTCACCATCCAATACCTTGGGGCGGGCGGATTGTATTTGTTGAATAATAATGAAGGCATCCTCATCGATCCGTTTTTCTCCAATCAAAAAGTGGGCAAGCTTGCTAAGTCTGTATTGTTTGGAAAAGAAAATATACGCGCCAACAAAAAAATGGTGGCGTACGGATTAAAATCTATTGAAGCACAAACCGGCCCACTCGCTCCACAGGTCAAAGCCATCTTCTCGGCACACAGCCATTACGATCACCTCCTCGATGTGCCGGCCGTGTTCGCCACACTCAACAAGCCGATGGTGTACCTCAACCAAACCGGCTACAACATCTGCTATAGCGCCATTGACAAAAATAAAATGGACGTGCTGGAAGCACACATGACCACCGCAGACAAAACACGCCCGCCCATCACATGGGCGACCGACAGCACCAGCGTACATGTGTACCCCATCCTGGCCGACCACAACCCACACCTCAAAAACATCAAAACCTTTGATGGCGACATCACCACGCCCAACCAAACATTTACAAACCCCTACGACAAAACCACCGCCAACACATGGCTCGAAGGAAACACCTTTGCATTTGTCATCGACTACCTCAGCGAAAATAAAATCACCCTTCGCCTCTACATCCAATCTAGTTCGTGCTCGCCCTCCGTAGCCTTGGCGAAGGAGGGCAACTACTTTTCCTTTTTAGATTCACTACCTCCACACCCCATAGACATTGCCTTCCTGGGCATTGCCTCCTACGCAGCCTCGCCACAGTACCCGGCCGAGCTACTCAAAGCACTCAACCCCGCGGCTGTTATGTGGCTACATTGGGAAGATTTTTTTAGAAGCTACACCCGCCCACCCAAAACCGTGCGCGCCACCAACGTGCCCGCCTTTTTTAAACTAGAAGCTGTAAGCAAAGTAAAAAACAAAGCCTACCTTCCGTGGCCCAGGGCTGTGCTAGAGGTAAAATATTGAACAGAGAAAATGAAAGAGCGAGAGAATGAAAAATCAGATTTGGGCTTGCACACCGTAGCCTTGGCGAACGAGGGCTTGTCCCTGCAGGCCGGGCTGTACGCACTCGCTAACCAACCGCACATTCCATTTTGGGCTAAAACACTGATTCCAACCCTAACGCGATGTTGTTTACATTATTACGATTGAGCACTTTGACTATTCGATAAAAATACCTTGATATTTTGATCTTCACTTGTTTCGCATATACAGCCAATGCATTACGTATACGCGAAGTTTCACATTGAGTATATAAAAGTTAGCAGTAACTCTATTAGTGATCTTATCGCATCAAACGGGGCTCTTTAAACAACTATTTCAAACAACTTGGAATGGTAATTGACACAGCCTCTAATGCCAACGCCTTAAAATAAATTTGTAAAAACCTACTCCGCTCCAACAAAATACTCTATCATTTTTCTTCAACTACGAATAAGCCAAGATCAAAAGAAATATAGCGCGCCTTCGTCATCCTGAAAACAAAAACCAACCAACCACGAAAACGATGGTTGCTTCTTGACTAGAAGAAACAGATAATCAAGGTTGATAAAAAGGACGAAAAGCAAAGAGTTTTTACCGATAAAAACGCTAAGTTTGAGGACGCATAAATGAGAAAAAAATTCACATATATTGACCTCTTTGCCGGTTGTGGCGGGCTTTCACTTGGCTTGCACAATGCAGGATGGAAGGGGCTCTTCGCTGTTGAAAAGAACAAAGATGCTTTCAAAACTTTAAAGCACAACTTGATTGAAAAGTTAAACCACTTTGCTTTTCCTAAATGGTTAACACCAGAACACCACGACATTAATGAAATTCTCAAAAACCATAAAGCAGAACTAAAAAAACTAAACGGGAAAGTTGATATGGTAGCGGGCGGACCGCCATGCCAAGGCTTTTCAACAGCCGGAAGCCGTAACGAATCAGATTCAAGAAATGAGTTAATTCATTCTTATTTAAAATTCATCAAACTTGTAAAACCGAAAATAATTTTCTTTGAAAATGTCAAAGGTTTTACAATGGAATTTTCGCAGAACAAAACCAAAGGAAAAAAATATTCAGATTTTGTAAAAACTGAATTGGATAAAATTGGATACAATGTTGAAGGCAACATTATCGATTTCTCAAAGTTTGGAGTTCCGCAAAAGCGAAACAGGTTCATTTTGATTGGTGTTAGGAAAGACCTTGTGAAAACGGATGTCAAATCATTCCTTAAAACAATCAAGAAAAATAAAACAAAATTTCTGGTTTCAAAAGGCTTGTCTATCACAACTGGATTAAGTCAAGCAATTTCCGACCTGTTGAAAAGTAATGGTACAGCCGACACTCCTGATTCTAAAGGTTTCAAATCCGGTTTGTATGCCAACCCTAAAACAAAGTACCAAAAATTTTTAAAACAAGATTTGCAAATTGAAATTCCCGACAGTCACCGCTTTGCAAACCATAGTGTAGAAACCGAAAATCTATTTTCAACTCTTTTAAGAGTTGCCCCAAGAAACAAGCGAATTGAAGGAGACGATAGGAAAAAATACAATATTAAGAAAAGGGCTTTAATTGCGCTGGCGAAAAACTCCCCATGCCGAGTTTTGACTTCACACCCTGACGACTATATACATTTTTCAGAACCAAGAATTCTCACTGTACGTGAGTATGCGCGAATACAATCTTTTCCGGATTGGTATGAATTCAAAGGCAAATACACAACTGGTGGCAAACTAAGAAAGGTAGAAGTTCCCCGATACACACAATTAGGTAACGCGATCCCACCATTGTTTGGTGAACAAGCAGGACTTGCTTTAATTTCACTATTCAAAAATGGATAAGAAAGAAAACTTCAAAATCAGTTCTGCACTTAAAGATCATATCGGAAAAGATCTAATCACGGATGAGTTCATTGCATTTCAAGAGATTATAAAAAACTCCTTCGATGCAAATGCAACTGATGTAAAAATAGTTTTTGAGTCAAAGGCAAAATCTATTTATAAAATTGTCATCGTGGACAATGGAGATGGAATGAATGAATATGACTTAAAAAACAAATGGTTATTTGTTGCATACTCAGAGAAAAACAAAAAACAATCATATAGGGATAAAATCACTAAAAGAAGTTTAGCCGGAGCAAAAGGATTAGGAAGGTTTTCATGTGACAGGTTGGGAAGCGCATTAAATCTTATCTCCATAAAAAACGAAAAAAAAGCGCTCATTGAAAATCTATTTATTGATTGGACAAAGTTTGAAAAAGACGATAAAAAAGAATTCTATGAAATTGAAGTTGACCATAGAGTCCTACCAAAAATAAGTTATCCAATCAAGCATGGAACAGTTTTAGAAATAACACAATTAAGAGATGATTGGAACTTTGAAAGTTTGTTAAAGTTAAAGCAGACTCTTCAAAAACTAATCAACCCCATTCAAGAAAATGATAGTGAGAATTTCGCGATTGAAATTATTTGTGAAGATGAAAAAATAAATGACAAAAAAAGAACAAGAGAACAAAATATTAATGGCCCTGTTAGGAATTTTCTTTTTGAGTCACTAAAAATAAAAACTCCAATTATCGTTTCTGAAATTTCTAAAGACGGGAAGTTTATTACTACAACCTTAAGGGACAAAGACAGGTTGATCTATAAAATCAAAGAAGGCAATCCGTATAAGAATGTTTTCAATATTCTTCCTCTCAACAATATTAAGATTCACTTATTCCAACTTAACCGTGCAGCAAAATTAGAGTTTCACAAAACGATGGGGATGCATGCTGTTGAATATGGGGATGTGTTTCTTTACAAAAACGGTTTCAGAATATATCCATTCGGTGAGCCGGGTTCTGATATTTTCTTAATCGACAGACGGAAGGCGCAGGGAAGAGCAAGATATTTAGGGAACAGAGACTTAATTGGACGAGTAGAAATTAATGGAACTGAAAATGATTTTAAAGAAACATCAAGTAGAGACGGTGGCCTAATTAAAAACAAAAGTTTTTATGCTCTAAATGATTTTTTCTTTGAAAAGGTCTTAAGGCGTTTTGAAAAATATGTCGTTGATGTGATAAAGTGGGGGGACCCTTATAAAGAAAATGAAAATGACACCGAAAGAAAGCCAGCCAAAAATGTTGATGATGTAAAGACAGATATATTTGAAATTATTTCCAACCTCACGAATTCAAAAGAAATTTTGGAGGTTGAATATGACAAAGATTTTCTAAATATAATTGACGAGAAGCAAGAAAAAAGTGCAACCAAACTCTTAAAAAATATTTCGAGAATTGCAGAGAAGACGAATAATCCAAGACTAAAGAAAGAAGCAGCGTTAGCGGAGAGGAGATTAAAAGAATTAACAAAAGCAAAAGACGAAGCGGAAAAACATTACACGAAAGAAATTGAGCAGAGAGAAAAACAATCCTTATTTCTTCAATCGGTCGTCTCGCAAGATTTGTCCAATGTTACAAATCTGTTGCACCAAATAATTGTATCTTCTGACACGATTGATTTAGCAATAAAAAATATTTCCTATGACATTGCAAAAGGAAAAACAATTTCAAAAACTGAATTGTTAAATTTTATTGACAAGGTTTCGTATGAAAACAAAAAGATAAGTGGAATTTCAAAATTTACTACAAGAGCAAATTTTAAAGATGCAACAAACAACATCACTGCTGACTTGTCTTCCTACATTGAGCAATATGTTCAAATTCTTAAGGGATTTACCTCCGACATTAAAATTTTCTTTGAAGATAAAACAGAGAAAGAATTCCGAATATCATTTACACCGATTGAAATTTCAATCATCGTTGACAATATCGTAAGTAATGCGCTAAAACAAGATGCTGCAAAATTGAAAATTGAACTTTCATCTTCAAAAAAGAATGACATCTTGTTCTTAAGATTTACTGACAACGGGAAGGGTTTACATCGGGACATCAGTGATGTAAAAACAATTTTTGAAAAAGGGATTACAACAACAAAAGGTTCGGGTTTAGGGCTTTATCACATAGCCAACATTGTAAAAAGAATGAAAGGTGATGTAGCCGTAACCTCATCACAAAAAAATAATTTTGAACTCTTAATCACTTTTTACAAATGAATCTTGATTATAAAATACTGTGGTTTGAAGATAGGGATGAATGGTATAATGAAGCAAAAAAAACAGTTGCGAACATCGTAGATGAACATGGCTTTAATTTCCCAGAACCAGTTAGGTATAAAAATTCAGTTGGTTGGGATTCGCAAAACCTTCGGGATTTTGACTTGATACTTGTTGACTTCAAGTTGGACAACGAAACAGGAGATTCTATTATCGAAAAGATAAGAGCAAATGACGTTTACACTGAAATTATTTTTTACTCAACAGATGGTGATGTTGAAATAAGAAAAACGATTGCTGGCAAAGGAATTGATGGCGTTTTTTGTGCATCAAGAGACGGAGGTGCGTTTGAAAGGAAAGTAACTAAGGTAATCGAAACAACTCTCAAAAAGGTTCAAGACATAAACAACATGAGAGGTTTGATTATGGCAACGACAAGTGATTTGGATGAAGTGATGTTAGAAATCATTGAGAGATTCATCAAAATGGGAAATGAAAACAGTATAACTATTTCAGGTTACATTTTTGAAATCGCTGATAATTTTATTTCTGAAAAGAATGCTTCCTACAGTAACCTTAAAAAAAATAATGATCCAATAGGTTTAGCAAATGATACTTTGCTTTTTGATTCATTCAAAAGAGCAAGAGTGATTCAAAAAATTGTAAAAATGTTGAGTAAGGAAAACCTTTCTCACCTTGCAAATTTTCTTGACGCCTACAATAAAGAAATTATACAGCCGAGAAATGCCTTTGCTCATGTCGCACCAAAAGTAGATGAAAAAGGTAACAAGGTTTTAGTCCCAAAGCGAGGTGAAATCATTACTTTTACTGATGAGCTTTGTAAAGAAATTCGAGAGAAAATTTCTAATCATAACGACAATCTGAATTTGATTTCAGGGCACTTAAAATAACACAAATCCCTAGTTGTCGTTGGTCAAATATAGTTGTTGCGGATCGCCTGCCCAGCAACGTGGAGAAAACAGTAAACCAAAAATGATGAGAAACAAAAGTTGGTCTGGCGGCCAACTTTAACTAAGAAAGACTGGCGAGTCGAAAAAACTAAATCCCTATCTTTACCCAACGCAAACGATCCTACCATGAACACGATTCTTTGGAACGAGGTATTGGCCTACGACTTCGATCAGCCACTCAGCGAATACGGTTTCTCTGTGCGGCTTGCGAAAGAAAACTACTGGACCCAAGCGTTCACCCAAAAGGCCATCCTCGAATACAAGAAGTTCATGTACCTGGCCGCCACCCACGATGCGATGGTGTCGCCTTCTGAAATCGTGGATGTGGTGTGGCACCAGCATCTGGTGTTTACGCAATCTTATGCTGATTTTGGCAAGTTGTTGGGCAAAGCCGTGCAACATATTCCTTCCACGCATAACCGACAAGATGCCGTTCGATTTAAACAAGCGAAAGAGCGCACGCATCAATTGTATAAAAGTAATTTTGGCGAGCCTCCAGCCGATGTGTGGGAGTATGCCACCATGCAAGGCGCGCTCCAATTGCCAAAGGCAAAGTACAAGTTGCGTTCAGGTATACTGGTAGGACTTTTCGCGCTGGCGGTATGGCTCGTTCCTGCCTACTTTTTATTGCATCCACTGTATCT
>JBJXEB010000046.1:0-9023 GCA_046155095.1 Cyclobacteriaceae bacterium | reverse complement strand
CAACTGCTGCAGCGCTCGCATTGCTTCGGACACCGTGTAAAACGATCCGAACACAATAATTTTATCATCAACCGCCGCCGCCTCGCGAGCCGCTTTGAGCGCCGAGGTAACATCGTCACACGACGTCAATTGCGTGACGCCGGCTTCAGACAAGCGCTGGGCGATAGCTTCGGCGCGAGTGCCGCGCGGCCCTTGTATACCGGCGACAAACCAATGATCGATCTGCGGTTTGACGATGGCAATCACGCCGGCGATATCCTTATCCGATAACATCGCAAACACCGCGATACGCCGGCCGCCGCGCGGCAAGCTCTTGAGATTGTCCGCCAACGCCTGGGCAGCGTGCGGGTTGTGCGCAAGTCGAGAAATTCGTGAAGTTGTTGACCAAGGCGAAAGCCAACGTCATCAACGTAGAAAAATGGGGACTAAAGAAGATGGCGTATGCTATCCAAAACAAGTCCACCGGTTTCTACAACCTCATCGAATTCGCGACAGAAGACAACACGCTCATCGGCACTTTGGAAACAGAGTACAGGCGCGATGAATCAATCATGCGATTTTTGACCCTCGCATTGAACAAGCATGCCATCATTTACAATGAGCGCAGGCGCAAAGGAGAATTCAACAGAACCAAAAAACAAGCACCGCGCAAGGAGGGCGTAAACGCATGACACTAGTAAACGAATCCGTAAAGCGGGCTGAGGTAAAGCCTAAGTATTGCCGTTTCAAAAAGAATGGCATTAAGTATATCGATTACAAGGATCCTGATTTCTTGTTGAAGTTCATCAATGAGCAAGGCAAAATCCTTCCACGTAGATTGACCGGCAATAGCTGGAAATATCAGAACAGAGTTGCGCAAGCAGTAAAGAGAGCAAGGCACGTAGCTATTCTTCCTTACTTGGCTGACCAGATGAAATAACCTTTAACCTGTACAACCATGGAAATAATATTGAAGCAAGACGTAACAGGACTCGGTTACAAAAATGATACGGTGAAGGTGAAGCCTGGCTATGGCCGCAATTACCTTATCCCTCAAGGTGTGGCGTTGATCGCCAACGACTCGAACAAAAGAATGGTGGCAGAGAACATCCGCCAAGCAGCGCACAAAGCAGCCAAGCTAAAGCAAGATGCAGAAGCATTGGCCGCTAAGATTGGTGAGTTGACATTGGAGATCGGAACAAAGGCAGGCGAATCTGGAAAGATTTTCGGAGCCGTTACAGCCGTTCAAGTTTCTGATGGCCTAAAAGCAAAAGGCTTTGATGTAGATCGTAAAAAGATCAGCTTCAAAGAACAACCTAAGCAGTTGGGTACTTATACTGCACACATCGACCTTCACAAGGAAGTGAAGCACACTATTACTGTGAATGTAGTGGCTGAGTAATTTAGTTTAAGAATTGATGGAAAGCCTTCTCGAGAAAATCGGGAGGGCTTTTTTATTTTTTCATGAATTTAATCTGGTGAACAGTTCCATTCTCTTGTATCCTTAACAGGTAAACACCTGCCGATAGAGATTGTAAATTGGCGCGATAGACATCGTTGCCTTTCTCTAATAAAATAGAAGTGGCACACCCAACCATATCAATGAGGCGTGATTCATATATTCTTTCTGCCAGCCCTGTTATTTCCAAATAGTTATCAACTGGGTTGGGGAAGAAGGCAAGCTCATTACCAATTGAACCATAGGTAGGCGATAAAGAAGTAATAGTAAAATCGGATAACGGGCGAGACCAAACTCCACTACCAACTGTACCAGCAAACAGATTGGTCTCACTCACTGTAAGGGAATTAACATCAATAGATGTAAGGCCTGTATTCACGGCCGTCCAATTTGCTCCATCCATAGTGGTATGGAATACCCCACCACCCCAAGTCCCCGCAAAAAGATTATTGCCACTCATCACTAGGGATTTTACACGAATATTGCTCAAACCAGAGTTTACAGCCTGCCAACTTGTGCCATTGTTAGTGGAAAGAAAGACTCCGCTATAAGTACCTGCGAATAAGTTTCTGCCGCTCGCCAATAGAGAATTAAAATAGGTGCCTTTCGGTATCCCCGTATTGACGGCCTTCCAACTCGTACCATTGTTAGTCGATAGAAAAACGCCATCATTAGTCCCTGCAAATAGATTACTGCCACTCTCTGCAAGAGCATAAACAGGACTACTAGTCAAGCCATTACTAACGCTTGTCCAACTTGTGCCATTACTAGTCGACAGAAAAACACCCGAGGAAGTACCTGCGAACAGGTTGCTTCCACTCATTAAGAGGGAATAAGCACCAACATTGATAGGACCTATATTGACAGATGTCCAGTTCGATCCATCGTTGGTAAAGAGATAGACTCCGCTAGGAGTCCCTGCAAATAGTCTATTACCACTCGCTATGAGAGCATTAACAATAGTCAGCTCTGTATTATTCAAATCTGTCCAGCTTGCGCTTCTTTCAGTTGAAAGATAAACGCCACCGATGCCCCCAGTGCCCGCAAGCAAGGTGCTGTCGGTCGCCAAAAGGGTTTCAACATAACGATTGGTTAGACCCGTATTGACAGGTGTCCAACTCGCGCCATTGTCGGTGGAAAGGGAGACACCTAAATAACCCGCAAACAGATTGTTGCCACTCACCAAGAGAGCATTGACACCAAGAGTTTTCACAGACGTCCAACTTGTGCCATTGTTGGTAGAGACAAAGACGCCTAAAATAGTCCCTGCAAACAGATTGATGCCATTCAGTGCAAGGGCATAAACTGGGCTACTAGTCAAGCCATTGCTAACGCTTGTCCAACTTGCACCATTATCAGTGGAGATATAAATGCCTCCAGCAGTCCCAGCAAACAAGTTGCTGCCACTTATCAAGAGGGAATAAATATTGAAATTGGTTAAGCCAGTATTGACAGCCATCCAGTTTGTGCCATTGTTGGTAGAGCGGAAAATCCCGCTATTCGTCCCCGCAAAAAGGTTGCTACCGCTCGTTACGAAAGATCGAACTTCAATATCTGCAAATAGCCCTGTGTTCACAACTTCCCAGCTCGTGCCATTGTTGATAGAGCGGAAAATCCCGCTATTCGTCCCCGCGAACAGATAACCACCACTCACAGTGAGAGAACGAACACCAGTATCGGTCAAGCCCAGAGCAGTCCAACTTGCTCCATTGTTGGTGGTGAGGAATATCCCACTGTTCGTCCCTGCGAATAAGTTGTTGTCGCTTACCAAAAGGGAACTGACACGAGGATCGGTCAAGCCCGAATTTACAGCCATCCAATTCGAACCATTATTAGTCGATAGAAAGATGCCTCCAATAGTCCCAGCATAAAGATAATTGCCATTGGCAGCCAATGCAGATACTTGCCCCCCATACAAGCCATCATTTTTTTCAACCCATTGAGCTTGAGTTTGAAAAACAATGATTAATAAGAATAGCAAGACCAACATTTTTCTCATGTTAGTATTTAAAAAAAATCAGTTTGTAAAGAAGACTAGTCAACTAAATCAATGCAAATAACGGAGATTTTAATATCAGTTTTTCATTTCACCACCACACCCCAACCACAAAATAATACCCCATCACCGCACATGTAACTAACTTCAGCAAAGTACCTGCAAGGAATCCAACGAAAGAACCAAAGGCTGCTTTCAGGGCTTGATCAGAACTATTGTTGGAAATGATCTCACCAATGAATGCCCCCACAAAAGGGCCAACTATAATTCCAACCGGGCCTAGCCACAACCCTACAATCAGTCCAATTGTACAGCCCCAGACCCCATATCTGCTACCTCCAAATTTCTTAGTGCTGTAAGCTGGAATGATATAATCAAATGCCGTGATCGCTACCATAATCAATGCCCAGATAAGGAGAAAATTTAAAGTGAAAGGAGGCGAACTTCGCAGTTGCAAAATCAAAAGTGCCACATAAAATAAAGGTGGACCAGGTAATATTGGCAAGAGGCAACCAGCAAGGCCACCTAGCATAAATAGTATTCCAAGAATGAGCCAGAGGATATCCATACCCAAGAATTTAAGATTTAAGTTTTGTGATTTTTAGATTTAAAACACCATTTACAATATGAGGCTTTAGAATCTTAAATCTTAATTCAAAAATCTAAAATACCAACTACTTGGTTTCAATCTTTTCCACCAATTCATCATACCAACCTTCTCCATACTTACGGATAAGCGGATCTTTTAGAAACTTATAAAGCGGAACTTGCAACGACTTTCCAAACGAGCAAGCAGCAGAGCAAATGCTCCACTTGTGGTAGTTGACTGCTTCAAAACCTTTTTTGTTTTTGGTAATCCTAATCGGGTACAAATGGCAAGAGATTGGCTTTCTATATTCAATCTTACCATCCAAGTAGGCTTGCTCAATGCCGCACTTTAAAATACCTAATTCATTGTAATGAGCATAAGCGCATTCCTTCCCTCCTATTGTGGGGGTTGAGTAGTCACCATCTTCATCTAAGATATAGGCACCTTGTTTTTCAATAGCCTTCAATCCATCGGGAGTCAGGTAAGGTTTTACTTGCTCTTGAATTTCCTTCATTACATCGAGTTCGTATTCTTCTAACGGAGCACCCAAGTCTCCTTCTACACAACATGCCCCTTTGCACTTTTCTAAGTGGCAAACAAACTCAACATCTCTAATATCATCTGAAACTAAGACCTCTCCTACTTTTATCATATCTAAAAATTATTGAATTAATACAAATGTATTTCAAAAAGAGGACAAATTATCACCAATCTAAAATCCGTAATATCCTAGAGAGATCACTCAAGGTTTTTCATTCACCTAACTAGCCAAATGGCATTAAGATTGAAACCAATCGAGAGATATTTTTGATTAATTTTAGATCATTTTTCTAGCAACCCATGAATCTTTCAAACGAGAAACTACAAATCTTTCTGAAAAATAATTTTTCCATCGATGCAAAAGTATCCTCTTTGCCAGGAGAACTTGATCTGAACTATTTTATCCTATCAAAGCAGGGGCAGTCCTTTATCTTAAAAATTGCCAACCTGAACGAGCTAAGACCAAATCTCGAGCTGCAGAATGCCATTATGAATCATCTCGCAGAAAAACAACTTGGGCTTCAGGTTTCAAAGGTTGTAAAATCTCTCGATGGCAAAGAAATACTCGAAATCCATGAGGGTGAATCTAAGCTGAGAATGGTAAGGCTGTTGACATGGGTAGAAGGTCGAGTCCTTGCAAAGGTCAATCCTCAAAGCTCAATCCTTTTGGAACGACTGGGTGAATTAGCTGGAAAGTTATGCCTATCTCTTATTGATTTCAACCATCCAAGCTCACATCGCTTTATAAAGTGGGATGTATCCCAAACAGAATGGATCAAGCCTCATCTTAAAGAGTTTACAGGAGAAAGAAAGGAGTTGGTAGAATATTTCTATGCTCTATTTGAAAAGCAAGCTATCCCTGCTTTCTCAACGCTTCGCAAAAGTGTGATCTACAATGATGCAAATGATTATAATGTGTTGGTTAGTCATGATCTACAGGACCCACATGTTCCGGGGGTCATTGATTTTGGAGATGTTGTTTATACTCACACGATAAATGAATTGGCCATTGCCATTGCATACACAATGATGGGCAAGCCAAATCCATTAGAGGCAGCTTGTCAAGTAGTAAAGGGATTTAATAGCATATTCCCAATAGCAGAAGAAGAGCTCACAGTACTTTTTTCGTTGATCACAGCCAGGTTATTGATTAGTGTTACCTGTTCTGAACTGAATCGGATTGAACATCCTGAAAATAATTATTTACAAATCAGCAATGCCCCGGCATGGGGGCTTCTCAAAAAATTGAGGAGTATCTCTCCTGCTCTCATACATTATTCATTTAGGAATGCTTGTGGCCTGGAGCCATGCCCAAAAAATAAACTATTTATAACATGGGCTTCAAAATATTTTAAGGATACCGTAGCTCCAATAAATAAAATCGAAAATGCCAGATGGCTTGACTTGAGCGTAGGGAGTCTTGAGGTTGGGAAAACAAAAAATCTTTTGGATCCCAATTTACTTAATCAAACACTCTCTCAATTAATGAGTGAGTCCAATACAACCTTGGCCATAGGCCGCTATGATGAAGCAAGGGCTTTTTATACAACAGATGCTTTTGCCTCACAAGGCAATGATGCCGTTGAATGGAGAACGGTTCACACCGGAATGGATTTTTTCACAAAAGCAGGTACTGAAGTAGTAGCGGTATATGATGGAAGGGTTCATAGCTTCGCCAACAATAAAGCTGAACGCGATTACGGGCCAACCATTGTAATCGAACATAAAATTTCGCCTGAGCTTACCTTTTATACATTATATGGTCACCTCTCTACAGATTCAATCTCAACCCTAAAACTGGATCAGGTAATAAAAAAAGGTGATGTCATTGGGCGAATTGGGAATCAAGAAGAGAATGGTAACTGGCCACCGCACCTTCATTTTCAAGTTATACTGGATATGCTTGGGCAACACGGAGATTTTCCAGGAGTAGCATTTGATTCGCAACGAGAACTTTGGAAAAGCATTTCGCCTGATCCGTGGATATTATTAACAGGAAATCCTTCCAATCAAAAGCCTTTACTCGCCAAAGAAGAAATTGTTTCCTACCGAAAGCAGCACCTCGGAAAGAACATGAGTATCTCTTATCATAACCCAATTAAAATGGTGAGAGGGTCAGGTGTCTACCTGCTAGATGACACTGGCCGTAGGTATTTGGACACCGTGAATAATGTGGCGCATGTTGGTCATGAGCATCCACGTGTAGTTACTGCAGGGCAAAGGCAAATGGCTGTGCTTAACACCAACACCCGATACTTACATGAGAATCTCGTAAACTTTGTTGAGGAATTATTGAGTACTATGCCCTCACAACTCAATGTTGCTTTTTTGGTAAATTCAGGAAGTGAAGCCAATGAATTGGCTATGCGCCTTGCAAAGAATTATACTGGTCAGAAAGACATGATTGTTTCAGAAGTCGGGTATCATGGCAATACAAATGGCTGTGTAGAAATTAGTTCATACAAATTTGATGGAGCTGGAGGAAAGGGAGCAGCGCCTCATATTCATGTTATTCCCATTCCCGATGTCTATCGGGGATTGTATCGTGCAGATAACCTAAAGGCCGGAAGTAAGTATGCGGCCCATGTGCAAGAGTCAATAAAAAATATGGACCAGCTTGGCCGCAAGCCCGCTGCATTCATTTTTGAATCTGTCATTAGCTGTGGCGGGCAAGTTGAATTGCCAAAAGATTTTTTGCGCGTAGACGCCATCTGTATTGGTTGCATACCAGCGCTCAAGGACAGCGTCCCAGTCGGCCCGAAGCCGAACCGTCGTAAAACGTTCCCTCACAATTTCGTGCTCTGGATGACAACCCGAGTATTTAATGCCGAACTTGCGAAGTAGCGGTCCAGTCCTATCCGGGCCGTAAATTCTCTCCGCTAACTCCCAATGGCGTTCGAGAACTCGTCGCTGCTCATGCAAATTGGGCGGCGGCGGCAGCAGCCGTCCTTCCGCCAGAGCTCGACACTGGGAAAAGATCCATGGATTTCCAATGGCCCCACGAGCTACGGTGACACCATCGATGCCCGTTTCGTCGAGCATTCTTAGACAATCTTCTGCTGTAAATAGATCGCCACTTCCCAAAATCGTTCTTTTGCCCACGTGTTTCTTGACTTCTGTCAGAAAATCCCAACGACTAGGACCTTGATAACGCTGCTCGACGGTTCGACCATGAACGGTTACTGCAGCTACACCTGCCTCAAAAGCGCCATCGAGAATTTTGAAAAAATTATCTCGGCTCTCGTTCGAATCATTGATTCCTCGACGCATTTTGACGGTCACTGGAATCTCGCTGGGTACTGTATCACGAGTTCGGCGAACGATTTCCAGGGCCACCGCAGGCTGGCTCAAATGAAATCCACCGCGACATCTCCCAAGTACTTTTTTTACTGGGCAGCCAAAATTGATGTCGATCACAGCAAAACCCGCTTCAACTAACTTGGCCGCGCCCTGCGCAAATTGTTCGGGTTCAGCTCCCATCAATTGCCCAGCGACGGGTTGCTCGTCGTGGGTATTGAACAAAAAATGTCTGTTTTTTTCACGATTTTTTAAGGAAACCAAGAACTGATCGAGCATGACTTCGCAAAGCGTATAGCTCGCACCATGTTCGCGCGCTAGCATACGCATCGGCCAATCACTGTAGCCACTCAGCGCTGCTTGGACGACTGGAAAACCAATCTCCAAGCCACCAATGTTCAGAGGCCTTAGTTTTTTTTGAATAGGCGCTATAGTCGTCAATCTTTATCCAGTTTGCGTAAAGCTCAGAGCCAAATGTTGCCGATCCAATAGTACGCGGACGTTCTATGGTCATGCTATCGAATTGCAAAACTTTGGGAAGCGATCGAAGACAATGCAACTGCATCTTGCTTTTGCAAAAATCGCCGTTATTGCTGGACTTCTTTGCACCGGAGGATGTTCGCTCGTGGGCGTACCGAGCCATCGAAATGATTGTCTAAATCAAGGCAACTTTTTGACGGATGCTGCGGACTGCGCGTCTGAATGTGATGGCACTCCAAGCCCTTTACCCCCGCTTCCAGGATTTTTGGCAAAATGGCACGAGAAAAAACAATTGCCAGTTGCCCCGCCCTACCCACGATTTCATCCGCTGCCCACACGACCAGTGTTTTCTCCGTCCCAAGAGGCATCGACGACGAGCGTTAATAGCCCAGATGGCTATGGCCGCCTTCATTAGAGACCGTAAAAGTCATAGAAAAACCATAGAAAAACAGGCTGAGTTTGGTCTGGTGCAAACGACCACCCGATCAAACCGGGAGTCTTTAAGGCGAACATCGCCGGTACGATTTGCCCCTGCAACCCGAAAATCTGGTGCGATTCTGGAACTTGCTGACCGCTCAGACACTCACAGAAGCATTGCGGTTCGTTGACAGGTGGGGGAGTGGGATTAGAATCGAGCTAGCCAGCATCCCAGGCTACGCATCTTATCCAAGGTTCCAATCGGC
>JBJXEB010000045.1:0-23424 GCA_046155095.1 Cyclobacteriaceae bacterium | reverse complement strand
GTATTCGACTGGCCTACCACTAAAACAGGGGTCGGGCTGACTGTGATGGAAACATTCTGGGGGATTCCAGGGCAGCTTCCCGTTGTGGGTGTCACAACATAGGTGATCGTAATTACCGCTGTGGTAGTGTTTGTCAACACATCATTGATATGTGTCGTGCCTGCTACACCCATCGCCACATTCGTGCCGGCAGTCGCGGGGCCTGCTCCATCTGGATCGGGCCAGCTGAAGGTCGTACCCAACGGAAGGTTTAACGGTGTCAATAATATCTCGTAAGCGGTATTGTCACCTGAACAGATCGTCTTCGATTGGCCTACAACTAAAACAGGCTTTGGATTGATTGTGATGGTAATGTTCTGGGGCAAGCCCGCGCAAGTGCCAACGGATGGTGTCACCACATAAGTGACTGTACTGGATGTAGTGCCGGTGGTCAGCACATCGTTGATATGTGTGGTGCCTGCTACGCCCATTGCCACATTCGTGCCGGCTGTCGCTGGGCCTGCTCCATCTGGGTCGGGCCAGCTGAAAGTAGTGCCCAACGGAAGGTTCAACGGTGTCAATAATATCTCGTAAGCGGTATTGTCGCCTGAACAGATCGTCTTCGACTGGCCAGCGACTAAAACGGGGGTTGGGCTGACGGTGATCACTACGTTCTGGGGTGTTCCCGGACAACTTCCCGTTGTGGGTGTCACAACATAAGTAATTGTAATAGCCGCTGTGGTAGCATTTGTCAACACATCATTGATGTGCGTAGTACCTGCTACACCCATCGCCACATTGGTGCCTGCTGTCGCGGGGCCTGCTCCATCTGGGTCGGGCCAACTGAAGGTCGTGCCCAATGGAAGGTTCAAGGGTGTCAAAAGTATCTCATAAGCTGTGTTATCGCCAGGACAGATCGTCTTCGACTGGCCAGCTACTAAAACAGGGGTAGGGTTGACTGTGATGGAAACGTTCTGGGGAATTCCAGGACAACTTCCCGTTGTGGGTGTTACAACATAAGTGATTGTAGTAGTTGTAGTGCCTATGGTCAGCACATCATTGATATGTGTGGTGCCTGCTACACCCATAGCCACGTTAGTACCGGCTGTTGCGGGGCCTGCTCCATCAGGGTCGGGCCAACTGAAGGTCGTGCCCAAAGGAAGGTTCAGTGGTGCCAATAATATCTCGTAGGCTGCATTGTCACCTGAGCAAATTGTCTTCGACTGGCCGGCTACTAGGACAGGAGTTGGATTCACAACAACACTTAATGTATTACCGCTTAATTTTGGTAAGCATGGTGGAAGGGTTGCCGAAACATCTATAGTTTGGCCAGAAATGTAAGATGAAGTAGGAAGACTAAAAGTGATTGGTGAAACTCCATCTCCAACTTGAGATCCCAAAACATTTGATCCATTTACCCTTAACTGATAAGCAACACCGTTCTCAGCAGGGTTTGAGGCTAGAGGTGTGCCGACACTAATGTTAATATTTCCTCCATTACAAATTGAAGGAGTGGACGTAGCAATGGAGAAATTAAGCGGTTGAGGATCATTTACAAAGAAAGAAGGATTTAAAGTGCATGCTGATTGAATATCAGTGATTGTAACACTATAAGAACCGCTCGCCAAACCAGAAACGTCCTGGGTAGTAGCACCATTACTCCAAAGATATCTATAATTTGAAATGACACCGGATCCGCCAGCTACCGTTATATCTATTGCGCCTGCACTATTACCACAGACAGTGTTATCTGTTACTATTTGACCTGAAATAGATAGTGAAGGGTAGTTAACAATGTCCTGTAATTTTATTGTTGGACCAGAACCATCTCTCACTATCACAGTATAAGAGCCATTGGGAGCCCCTGTTACATTAAATGTAAACGGCAAAGCAGGCATAGGAAAATTTCCAGTATCGATATCCGCAAACGATCCTGGTCCAAAAACTATGATGCGAAGGTTAGGCCCGCTTGCTGCGCTTACTACAATATCGAATGACCCATTTGAAAGATTATTACATTCGTCAATAACTGATGTGATCGTATAGGTTGGACCAGCAATTGCTTTACTTGCACCGAGTGCTAAGAAAAGAAAGGTCAGAATTAAAAAGTGCTTTGTAATCCTTTTTGCCATTTAATTTTTGATAAAAATTGATAGTATGATAGGAGCATTTCTATATGGCCTTTGATCTCTGTCATTATCTCGTATCTCTCAAAGAGAATATACTTTACAGAACTATTAGCAAAGGCCAAAACGTGCAAAAGTATTCTCTGATTTCGATTCTTTGGAGTCCTCATTCCTTGAATTATATCATATTTCAGAAAGAAAGTCAAAGCAGGCATTATTAATAACATTAATGTTTTACAGGCTCGAATTAATTAATCAACTATTATCCAATAAGCTTAGAATAAATACCTTGAAACATGTATAGTAACCTTGCATTAAATGTAAAGATGCCATAAACCCAAAAAATCAGCTCTTTGAAAAGCTGGCTTAACACATCCGCGTACTATTTATATCAAAAAATAACTTTCTAAAACTTCCTGCTCAGCACTTCACTCAGTATAAAAGCTTTCCTAAACCCAGCGGGATTTTGCAGCTCTTTCACATATTCGGCCAGCAGATTTACCTCAGTATCTTGTTGATAGCCTTTGAATTGACCGAACTTCACTACCGTATCTTCCACCTTCATGGTCTCTTCCAATGAAGGGCGATTGAAGGCAGCTTGCTTCGCCTTTTCGTAGGTATCGTATGTTCTGTCTTGATCTCTTTGTTTGTAGTCTACCTGTTCTACCTCTGTTACTTCTTCTTCCAAATCATCATCATAATCAACATACTCGATTGTTTTTTGAGGAACGGGCTTAGGCTGTTGTGGGGCTTTGGTGGCTTGTATCTCTCGTAAAAGGTCTTCAAAGGAAATGGGTTTTTGAGAAGGCTCAGGGCTTCTCGTTTCTTCGCCATACGAGGTAGGTTGTTGGTCTTGCGGCTTCTTCTTAAAAGCCCTCGCAAGGAACGTGACCACGATGATGATCAGCCAAATCCAAAACTGAATATTATCCATTCAGCCCAAAGATATTGAAAATTTCGTTAAAACAACCGTTTAAGCGACTAAAAAGCAGGTAGATCAAATCAAGAAGGCATCCCAACAACTTTGAGAGGAGCGGTAACATCTTCTTGTTCCAGAAACTTTAAAATGGACCAGAATGGTGAATTCATGCGGAGATCTACGAGTCAAGTAGACGTTATTAACGGCAAATCAACGGCAGATGAACGGCAGATGAACGGTTCATGAACGACTCCATACCGAACCTCTACCGAGAAAAGAGAGAGCATAAAATGACTTGGCTATATTGGTTCGGCTGCCTTCTAGGCAAATCTCAAGTACCTAGAACGCCAGATTTAAGCATCTCAAAAATATTAGTAGGGATAAAATGTGCATGAAATGGGGAATAGTCGCCTTTTCAAATGCCAAACCGAAAGTTATCTTTGCCGTCTTTAAAAATTAGGACTTGGGCATTAGGGATTGGGACTTAGGAATTGGGCATTAGGGTTTGGGTGATCGGTATCAGAATCCTGCATCCCGTTTCTAACATCTAGTATCCAACCTCAATACAAAAAAGCATCAACACATTAAACAACGTTTAGGAAATGCAACTATCGAAGCTGGAGATCAAAGGGTTTAAAAGTTTTGCCGACAAAATAGTCATCAATTTTGATGAGGGCATCACGGGTATTGTGGGGCCAAATGGCTGTGGAAAATCCAATGTGGTGGATTCCATCCGCTGGGTATTGGGCGAGCAGAAGACCAGTGCTTTGCGTTCAGAGAAAATGGAGAATGTGATCTTCAACGGCACGAGCCAACGTGCGCCCCAGCAAATGGCCGAAGTTTCTTTGACCATCAATAACACCAAAAATATACTCCCCACAGAATATTCTCAGATCACTATCACTCGCAGATTATACCGCTCAGGTGAAAGTGAGTATTTGTTGAACAATGTTACCTGCCGCTTGAAAGATATCACCAATTTATTTTTGGATACAGGTATCGCCTCAAACAGTTATGCCATCATTGAGTTGGGCATGGTGGATGACTTGCTCAACGACCGCGACAATTCAAGAAGGATGTTGTTTGAAGAAGCCGCTGGGATTTCTAAATTTAAAAAGCGCAAAAAAGAAACGCTGAAGAAATTAGAAGATACCGATGCTGACCTAGAGCGCGTAGAAGATTTGCTCTTTGAGATTGAAAAGAACATGAAGAGCTTGGAGAAGCAAGCCAAGCAAACCGAGCAATACTACAAGATCAAAGAAGACTACAAAGAGAAGAGCATTCACTTGGCCAAGGTGGTGGTGAACAAGCAGAAAGAAAAATTCGGCACGCTCAACAAACAAATAGAAACGGAGAATGACAGGAAAACAAAACTGACTGCCGAGGTAGCCGAGAAGGAAGCGTTGATCGAAAAATCAAAAGCAGAGTTGATCTTAAAAGAGAAAACACTTTCTACCAGACAAAAATCTATCAATGAATTTGTTTCCAGCATTCGCCAATACGAAAGTGACAAGCAAATCAAGAATGAGCGCCTTCGCTTTTTAAATGATCGCGTTCTAAATCTGAAGGATCAAATAGATCAAGATAAAAAAAGCAATGACCGCGCCCGTTTTAGCATTCAAAGTTTAGAAACAGAAAGAGATTCTGCCCAAGCCATTTTAAAAGAGATCACTGATAAAGTAGAGTCTTTACGCACAGAATACGAAACTCAAAAAGCAGCCACCTACACCTTGCAAGGTGAATCGGATGCATTGCGTCAAGTGCATCGCGCCAGACAAGAAGAATCTTTTCAACACAATAAAGGATTGGAGATACGAGAGATTCAAGTTTCATCTTTCAAGCAAGAACTAGAGCGCACAGCCACTGATACGAATCAACAGAGCGCAAGCTTAGCGGAATTTGAAAAGAAATTGGTTTTGCTGAATGATGAAATCAGCCAGAAAAATACCTACCTCGAAAAAATAAAACGCGAAGAGGAAGAGGCTTTTCAACGAATTGGCTCATTGGAGAAGACCATTGAAATGATCCGTGAGGAGATGACGGAGAACAGCCGCAAGTTGGATGCGCGCCAAAACGAATATCAACTCACCAAATCATTGGTAGAAAATTTAGAGGGCTTCCCAGAGGCCATTAAGTTTTTGAAGAAGAATGTGGACGTGATCAAAAACGCCCCACTCCTTTCCGATATTTTGTCCACCAGCGAAGATTATCGTGTAGCCATAGAAAACTATTTGGAGCCTTATCTCAATTATTACATTGTAGAACACGAAGCGGAAGCGTATGAAGCCATCAACATCCTTAGTGATGCGAGTAAGGGCAAAGCGAATTTTTTCATCCTCGATAAGTTTGAAAGATTTTCTCCTTCGCCATTGCAAATGTATGGGGATGCATTCCCTGCCACGCAGATCATAGAGTTTGATCAAAAGTACGCCAAGCTGATGGCTTTTATTTTGGATAAGGTGTATGTGGCCGAAGGTGACATTAAAAACTTTCCGGCATCAGACGATAACACGTTCATCACTAAGAATGGAAAAGTAACAAAGCGTAGGTTCAGTCTATCTGGAGGATCGGTCGGTCTATTTGAAGGAAAGAAAATTGGTCGTGCAAAAAATTTAGAGAAGCTGGAAGTAGAAATAAAAGAGCTGACCAAAAAAGTAGATGACATCCGTTTCTCCTTGTTGGATCGTCAGCGAGAGTTAGAGCGTTTGCGTAACAATACGCTCAAACAACAAATAGAAGAAGCGCAGAACTCTATAAAATTAGTGAGCGATGAACATATCTCGGTGCGCACTAAACAAGAGCAGTTCTCTAGTATGCTCAGTAGTGCTGATTTACGCAGAGAGGATATCTTGGAAAAGATTGAGACGCTAACAAGAGAAATCGAGGAGATCAAACCTAAATCAGAGTTAGCTCTAATAGAAGCGCGTCAGCATGACGATAAGCTCAAGTTGATGGTGAGCGACCTCACGCTTCAGAGCGATTTGTTGAGTCAAAAATCTTCTACCTTTAATGAACAAAATATTTTCTTCCATCAGCAAGAGAATAGAGTAAAGAGCGTAGAGCAAGAGATCCGCTTCAAACAAGAATCAATGGAGCAGAGCAGCTTACGCATTGGTACCAATAGTGAGGAGTTAAAGAAAAACGAAGAAGAAACAAAAGCAATCATAGAGACAACGCAAAGCAACGACACTGATTTGATTGGCATGTATGCCGAGAAAGATCAGATGGAGAAAGGCTTAAGCGAGGCGGAGAAAGAATACTATACAGGCCGTGGTGAGATCGATCAATTCGATAAAGACTTGCGCGAGACACAACACAGCCGTCAAGATATTGATACCGTATTGATGGAATTGCAAAATCATTTGAACGAAAGCAAGCTGCAACTCAACTCAGTAAAAGAAAGATTGTCGGTTGAGTTTAATGTGGATCTAGATTCAGTAGTAGGTGAAGCCACGCCTGAAGAAGCCGAAGCACTCATGAAGTTCGATGACGAACAATTGCGCAGCCAAGTAACCAAAATCCGTGAGAAGCTTGACAACATGGGACCAATTAACCCGATGGCGATGGAGGCTTACAACGAAATCAAGCAGCGCAACGACTTTATCATCGCGCAAAAAGACGATTTGTTGAAGGCGAAAGAATCGCTCTTCCAAACTATCAACGAGATAGAAGGTGTGGCCAGCGAAACATTCATGCTGGCGTTCAACCAAATCAAAGAACATTTTGTTCGCGTATTCCGCTCGCTCTTTAATGAAGGTGATGATTGCGATTTGAAATTGGTCGATCCTACCAAACCGTTGGATTCTGAAATAGATATTATCGCGAAGCCAAAAGGAAAACGTCCACTCACCATCAATCAACTTTCGGGTGGAGAGAAAACGTTGACAGCTACCGCATTGCTCTTCTCTATGTATTTATTGAAGCCCGCTCCGTTCTGTATTTTTGATGAGGTGGATGCTCCGTTAGACGATGCTAACATCGATAAATTCAACAACATCATCCGCAGCTTTAGCAAAGACAGTCAGTTTGTTATCGTCACTCACAACAAGCGCACGATGACGACTACGGATGTGATTTATGGAATTACGATGGTGGAGAAAGGAATTTCGAGGGTGGTGCCGGTGGATTTAAGGGAGTTGGCTTAAATCTATAGGCAGAGACAATGGATTTTGATATTGATTTCTCCGATATTCCTTGGATAGAAGTAAGGAAATTGGGCATTTCCATGGATGAAGTATATAGCGTATTTGAAAATCCTAGTTCTTCAGTTGCATCGTCAATTGCGGGAGAATTTATTGTCGGGTTTAGTAACAAAAGAAAATTCGTAGTTATCACTTATAAAATAGCAAAAAATGCTAATTTTGATATTGAAGTAATTCAAATCGAATTGCCTTATGAAGAAGACATTAAAAAATTCTGGTGCCTGCGCAACAAGTAAAGATGGCATTGATCACATGGCTCACTTTAGGGAAGCACCCCTTTCTGAATTGAAATTTTCGACACAAAAAGATTTAGTAGAGAGAGTATTGCAAGCTAGAGCAGAAAAGCAAAAAAAAGCCTCTTAACGATTTCTTAAAACAATAATTGAAAGCTTTTAAAGTAATTCAAATCGAATTGCCTTATGAAGAAGATATCAAAAGATTCTGGTGTCCGTACAACAAATAAGAGCGGAATCAGGTATATAGATCGTTTAAGGAACGCTCCAGATTCCGAAATCACGCGATCTTCTCTAGCTGAATTAATACAAAAGGTGGAAGAGGCAAGAGCCCAAAAGTTGAAAAAAGCTTCTTAACGATTCCTTAAAACAATATTTAAAAGCTTTTAAAGTAATTCAAATCGAATTACCCTATGAAGAAGACATCAAAAAATTCTGGTGCTTGCACAACAAATAAGAGTGGCATCAATTACATAGCTCGCTTTAGGGAAGCCCCACTTTCTGAATTGAAATTTTCCACACAAAAAGACTTAGTGGAAAGAGTATTGCAGGCTAGAGCTGAAAAATTGAAAAAAGTTTCTTAACGATTCCGTAAAACAATAATTGAAAGCTTTGGTTAACTTACCGAAGCTTTTTTATTTTCTATGGGTTTCTTCAAAAATTGGATAGCCAAAACGAGTTCAAAAATACTCTTAGCAGTATTTGTATTGGTCGCTCTATTGCTAGCTCTGCTCGGCACCATTGCCGAATGGACAATCGAAAAATATGACGAGAAGTGGTTAGGCAGAAGAATCGAACTACGGAAAATACAGATCAATCCATTTACGGGTAGCATTTGGATTCACGATCTCAATCTTTTTGAAGAAAATAAAGTCGATACCTTCTTTCATGTAAAACGAATTTATACAAACCTTGAAATCGCTCATTTCATTAGTGGCGATTATGACATTACAGAATTAGGGTTAGATCAACCGAAACTGGCCATCATTCAATCTGGCGACTCGTTTAATTTTAGTGACATCGTTCAACGATTTTCTTCAACTGACACCGTCATTCAAAAGGAAGAATCTGAACCCGCCCATTATCGCTTAGAAAATATTCATATCGACAGCGGCCGATTTAGATACTTGGACAAAACAATCAATGCGGATTTTCTTTTAGAAAAATTATCAGCACGCACGCCTTTAATTGCTTGGAATCAACCCAATCATCATTATGAAGCTGAGACTCTTATTAAACCAAGTGGTTCTATCAATGCCATCTTTGATTTGAATATTGATTCACTGGGGTATAAACTCAAATCTAATCTCACTGAAATAGATATTGCACTGCTAAAACCTTACTTGACAGAGGTAATAAAGATTGGCGAGTTTAAAGGAAAGACATCAAGTGATCTTTTAGTTAGTGGTAATTTTAACTTCCCTGATAAGATTGCCTTACATGGAAAATACCAATTGAAAGAACTATTGGTTACCGATCCACAAAGCGACACCCTCGCCATGACAAAGGAATTTTTTGTCAGGATTGATTCGATCAATACACTTACCAACATTTTCAAGTTTGAGAAATTCAAATCAGCCACATCGTTTTTAAAATTTGAACTCTACCCTGATGGTGACAATTTTTCTAGGTTGATAGCGATGGCCCCTGACTCTACCTCTTCAAAAAACGCTTCATCAGATAGCACTAGCATACAAATCGACTATACTAATCCATTCAAAGTATTGGCCTTTTATGTGCAAGACATCGCGAAGAATTATGTAAACCAACCTTACAGCATAGATACCGTCTCCATTACTAATGCAACGTTAGTGTACAACGACTTTACCCTGCATGAAAATTTTCAACTCCGCTTGGATAGTCTTAGTGCCAGAGCTAATAATTTGAATTCTGAAAATAACCATCTTCAGTTTCTCTTATCTTCTTACATCAACGATTCTGGAAAAATGGATGCCACCCTACAAGTAGATCCGCATGACTTGATGAACATAGAATTAAAATATTCTATGGAGAAATTGAGAATATCGTCATTCAGTCCTTATACAAAATACTATGTGGCGCATCCGTTCAATGATGGTCAAATCTCTTACACCAGCGAAACCAAAATTCTAAAGCGGCAGATTAGCAGTAAAAATATTTTGAAGGTGAAGAAAATTGAAGTAGGCAAAAGAATACAGAACGAAACTGCATATAAGCTTCCTATCAAATTAGCAGTAGCCATCCTAAAAGATAAAAATGGTGACATTGAATTGGAAGTACCCGTAAGTGGAAATTTGGATGATCCCAAATATAAATTAGGAAAAGTAATCTGGGGGATTATTAAAAATCTGCTGATAAAAATAGCTGCTTCTCCATTTAAGCTTCTTGCCTCGGCAGTGGGGGCCAATGAAGATGATTTGAAAGCGGTAAAATTTGAATACCTCTCCGATTCGCTCACAAAAAAACAGCAGAAAAGCCTAAGCATCCTTTCAAAAGTAATCAAATCTAAACCCGAACTAAAAATAGAATTGATCTATCGCCCAGCCGCACAAGATGAGCTTGAGCAATTAGCTTTGTTTGAAGCTAAGAAAAGATACTTAATGAAGATTGACACGATTGAGGAAAAAGATCCGACCAGCGAACAGGTGAAACAAATCGAATCCTTGTCGATGAATGATTCTTCTTTCGTAAATTATTTGAACAAGCGATTGCTCTTTGAAGGTTCCACAACCACAGTTATTGAAAAGTGTAAGCGGTATGTTGGCAAAATCAGGCTGGCCAGCCGAATGAATGCAATCATTGCCAACAGAAGGAAATTGATTTCAGAATACCTGATAGAGAAACAACAACTCAAGCCAACGGCCTTTTCCATTACTGACTCAAAAGATAAATCAGATGGCATTCCGCAGTTTGAAGTGAAGTTTGGAGTGGAGGAGTGAACAACTACTAGGGCAACGCAAACGCCACATACGCATCACCTGTCTTAGTTCCAAGTTTACTTCCTCCACAAGCGATCACAATAAATTGTTTGCCATTCACTTCATACATACTGGGCGTGGCAAACCCAGGCGCTGGCAAATCGGTTTCCCATAGAAGCTTTCCGTTGGTTTTATTGAACGCTCTGAATTTTCCGTCACTCGTAGCGGCAATAAATAAAACACCGCCTTTAGTCACCACAGGACCACCATAGTTTTCCGTGCCTGTAATGATCCCTTTCTTTTTGAATTCAGGAAATTCACCTAACGGGATACGCCAAGCAATTTCACCTGTAGAAAGATTCACTGCATTCAATGTGCCCCAAGGTGGCTTGATGGCGGGGTAGCCTTCTTTGCTGATGAATTTATTGTAGCCCACAATATGATAGGGCAAGTTTCTAAACGAGTCTATTTTAACAGGTTCACTTACAAATATTTTCTTCTGCTCAGTCTTACTATTTAAAATAAAGGAAGCAATAGCTTTACTGTCTTGTTCAGATATATAAGCAAACGCAGGCATCATCCTTCTGCCAGTGGCAAGTAGCTCGGTAAATGTTTTTTCATTATACCTTTTCTCAACTCCTAAAATAGTAGGATTATTCCCCGTACCCTTTCTATCTGCGCCATGGCAGGCCGAGCAATGTTTTGCATACAATTGTTGCCCTGCGGCTAAAAAGGTTTCACTCTTAGGCACTTCTATATTCATATCTCGCATTGCCATGAGCCAAGGTATTTCATTCGCGTTCACATAAAGCAAATTTGTTTCTGGATCAAAAGCAGACCCACCCCATTCGGCCCCGCCATCTAAGCCTGGATAAAAAATAGTAGGGATTTTAGAAGGAGGTGTGAACATACTCTCTTTATTGGCATTCAAAAATCTTGTCTTGATATCCTGAAAAGAAGAATCAGGGAGTAGATCATTCAAGTCTGACTCAACAAAAGTTTGCCTCATGAAAGGTTTGGGCAAAGAAGGAACAGGTTGTGTAGGATAAAGTTTCTCTCCTTTCAATTCGGTATTCGTTGGCACAGGTTGTTCCTCCATCGGAAAAATCGGCTTGCCTGTTTCACGATCTAGCAAAAAGATAAATCCATTTTTAGTTGGCTGCGCTACCACGTCTCGTTTTTTTCCTTCGTGCATGATGGTCGCTAAAGAAGGTGGCGTAGGCAAATCCTTGTCCCACACGTCATGGTGAAGCGTCTGATAATGCCAAATGTATTTTCCAGTGGCAGCATCCAAGGCGATGATGCTATTAGCAAATAAGTTTGCACCCTTCCTCATGCCTCCATAAAAATCAAATGAAGCAGAACCCGTGGGTGCGAATAACATGCCGCGCTTTTCATCTAAACTAAATCCACTCCAAGAATTAGCTCCACCTATGTGCTTGTAAGCTGTGGAGTCTTCCCAACTATCAAAACCAAATTCACCCGGATGGGGAATCGTATGAAATATCCATTGTTGCTTTCCCGTTATTACATTGTATGCGCGGATGTGACCCGGGGCCGCATCGCTTCCTTCAGACACGCGGGAACCCATGATCAACAAATTTTTATAGATCATACCAGGAGAGGTAGAGGCTACATACAAGTCTTTCACATCTTTCCCCAACCCTTCATGCAAATCGATGCGCCCATTATCACCAAATGATTTTACGGGAGCACCGGTTGAAATATCAATGCTAAACAATAAATGCCCTACCGTATAAAAAATCCGTTTGTCTTCTTTCTCTTGCCAATAAGTTACTCCTCTATTATTATTTAAGTTAAATCGGATGGCCGCGTTCCCCTCTAATTTTTCTGCTTGCGGATCGAATTTCCATTTCTCTTTTCCTGTGGCCGCATCCAATGCCAATAACTTCAACTGAGGAGACGTGCCATACATCACTCCATCAATAATAATTGGGTTGCATTGAATTTGTGAATGATTGACCGTATCAGCATCTAATGTGTGATATACCCAAGCGACTTTCAGTTGGCTGACGTTGGTTGTATCAATCTGATCAAGCGTACTGTATCGGATGTTCTCTTTGCCTCCGCCAGTCACTCTCCATTGAGTATATTTTTTATCAGGGGTTGTGCAGGATTGAATCAACAATAGGATAAGGCAGAATGGGATTTTTAGAGTTTTCATTTAGGTGATGGTTGGTGAATCATTAGTTGCCAGTTCTAGGTTTCTAGAATCCAGCAACCCACATAAATCTATCACAAAACTTTGAAAAACTTAAACTAACTTTATCCCGTTATTACCGAATGATGAAAAAAAGGTATTTATTCACTTTGTTGCTGATTGGAAGCTTGATTGCAGTATCCTTCACTCCACCTGCGGAGCGCTATTTCGAGATTGCTAAAAATCTGGATGTTTTTGCTTCGCTGTTCAAGGAGGTGAACAATCTCTATGTGGATGAAATAAGCCCTACTAAAATGGTGCATACGGGCATCGATCAAATGCTCAACTCGCTGGATCCATACACCAACTATATCTCCGAAGATCAGGTAGAGGATTACCGCACTATGAATACGGGCCAATACGGTGGCATTGGTGCACTTACCCGTACTATAAACAAGAGAACAGTTGTGACGATGGTGTATGAATCCTATCCTGCTTACAAAAATGGTTTACGCATTGGCGATGAAGTAGTAAAGATGGACGACCGTGAGCTTTCAAAACTTTCGCAAGACGAAGCAAATCACTTGATGCGTGGGCAGGTGGGTACTTCTGTGAAGCTCACTATCAAAAGATTTGGTGACGATCAACTCATCGATCTGGAATTTAAAAGAGAGAAAATAAAAATCAACAACGTACCTTACTTTGGGATGGTAGATAGTGATGTAGGGTACATCCAACTTACAGAATTTACTTCTGATGCAGGAAAGGAGGTAAGAAATGCGCTAGTAAACCTAAAAGAACAAGGGGCAAAAAATGTGGTACTTGACTTGCGCGGAAACCCAGGTGGCTTGTTGTTTGAAGCTGTCAATATCTGCAATCTATTTGTACCTAAAGGAAAAAAAATAGTGGACACCAAGGGCAAGTTGGAAGAGCACAACGTAACCTACGAAACATTGAACACCCCTGTCGATCTTGACATCCCTGTTGCCGTTCTTATCAATCGCGGAAGTGCTTCTGCCTCTGAAATTGTAGCCGGCACGCTGCAAGATTATGACCGTGCAGTAATCATTGGTGAAAAATCTTTCGGCAAAGGATTGGTACAATTGAGTAGGCCACTCCCCTATCATGCGCAAGTGAAAATCACAACGGCCAAGTATTATACCCCCACGGGTCGTTGCATTCAAGTGCTCGACTATGCGCACCGCAGGGAAGATGGAAGCGCAGGCACAGTGCCTGATTCGCTTAAAAAAGAATTCAAAACCTCACGTGGAAGAAAAGTATACGATGGCGGAGGGATAGACCCAGATGTAAAAATGATTGCCCAAGAAGCATCACCCGTTGCTCAGGTACTTTACGCAAATGGATTCCTATTTGACTTTGCTACCACGTTTGTGGCTAAACACCCTTCTATCCCTGCCCCTAAAGCTTTTGCACTTACCGATCAAGAGTATGAAGAATTTGCGCAGTGGATGAAGGGCAAGAATTACTCTTATCAATCGCCCATACAAGCGGAATTAGAAGCCTTTGAGGCAGAAGCGAAAAAAGAAAAATACTACACCAACCTAAAGCCACAACTGGATGCCGTCCATACGAAATTAAAAGAAAGCCGTAAAAACGATTTACTCCTTTACAAAGATCAAATTAAGATGCTCCTGGAAGAAGACATAGTGGCTCGCTACTATTTTGAGAAAGGATCCGTAGAAACAAGGTTCAAGTACGATCTGGAAATCAAAAAGGCCATTGAGGTATTGCATAATCAGGTGGGGTATAAAAAGATCCTGAATCTCAATTAGAGTAGTAAAATCTGACAAATAGGCAATTGACAATGTGTAGTATGAACTTAATGAACCCGATCTTTGTCAACTGTTTATTGTCAACTGCCAATTTATTAATGTAGAATGCCTCTCACTTGGAAAAAATCAAAGCCGTGGTTCATTTCGCTCACGGCTATTTTTTTGCTCTTACTTTTAATGGATTCTTGTATGCAGTTCAGGATGAACAAAAAGGAGATCAATAAATATTTTGAAACGAAAGAAAAGAAAGGCACTCTTCATACTTACCTGTTTGATCACCAAAAAATAAATTACTTATCCGTAGGCGGTGACCACTTACCCTTAGTAATCTTCGTTCATGGTTCACCAGGATCACTCAGTGCGTTCATCGATTTCATGGCTGACACGGCTCTACTCAAAAAAGCACAACTCATTTCAGTAGATCGTCCTGGCTTTGGCGAATCTAATTTTGGCTATGGAGAAAAATCCGTAAAGCGACAGGCAGCCGTTCTAAAACCAATTCTTGAAAAACACAAAGCGAATCGACCTATTATATTAGTGGGCCATTCCATGGGCGGGCCAGTTATCTGCCGCATGGCCATGGATTATCCTGAATTGATTGATGGGTTAGTGATTGTTGCTGGTTCCATTGCACCAGATTTAGAACCTAATGAAACTTGGTTCCGCGCCCCACTGGCAACTCCTTTTTTAAAATGGATTCTTCCTCGATCCTTTCGTGCATCTAATCAAGAAATCTATCATCTTAAACCAGAATTGCAAGATATGATGTCGCTCTGGCCAAATATTAAAGCACATACCATTGTCATTCAAGGAAAAAAAGATGTGCTAGTTGAACCGGGCAATGCCTACTTTGCCAAAAAGATGATGATAAACGCTAAAGTAGAATTAGTATTAGTGGATGATATGAATCACTTTGTGCCGTGGAGTAATCCGGAGTTGATAAGGAATGCGATACTGAAGTTGATTGAGGACGAAAAGTTTATCTCCCACTAAAAATTAAAAAATACATCAAATGAATGAGCCTCTTTTCAGAGGCTCATTCATAACTTATGGTATAGGCAGTTTATCTCAAGAAAAGCAACTCTCTATATTTTACCAATGGCCAATCTTCATCATCCACGAATAATTCTAGTTTGTCAACTGAATCGCGGATGCTTTCAAAGTATTTTTCTTTGATGTCATCGCAATAGGCGTAGGCTCGCTTGTGTGTGTCTGCCATTTTGTTGATTCGCTTGCGCTCTTCAATCATGTCACGCACACCGCTCTTGATCACTTCAATGTGGCTAGAGATTTCTTTGATCGTTTGGATCACCGCTTTGTTATCGATGCCCAAGCCTTTCAAGCCGTTGGCATTCGTGATTAGTTTATTTTGATATGCAATGGCCGTAGGGATGATGTGGTTCATGGCCAAGTCGCCAATTACACGTGCCTCAATCTGCACTTTTTTGATGTAACTCTCCAACTTTATTTCGTTGCGTGCTTCCACTTCTTTGTGGTTCATCACACTGTGCTTCTCAAATAACTCCAACGATTTTTTTGAAACATAGGCGTCAATCGCACGTGGCATATTCTTGATGTTGTTCAAGCCACGCTTAGCCGCTTCCTTCACCCACTCGTCTGAATAACCATCTCCTTCAAAACGAACAGCTTTTGATTCTTTGATATACTTGCGAAGTACATTTACAATAGCCAATCTCTTCTCTTCACCTTTCTCTATCTCTTTATTTACGGTATCGTAAAACTTCATGAGCTGATCGGCCACAATCAAGTTCAGTGCCGTCATTGGCGTACCACAATTGTCGCTGCTACCTACTGCGCGAAATTCAAATTTATTTCCTGTAAAAGCAAAAGGAGAAGTTCTATTTCTATCCGTAGCATCCAAAATGATTTCAGGAATCTGATCAATACCCAACTTCATGTACATATTGTCGCCCTTCTCGATTTTCACATTTCCCTTTTTCTCCAACTCATCCAACACAGCCGTCATTTGTGCACCAATAAATACAGACATGATCGCTGGAGGAGCTTCGTTCGCGCCCAAGCGGAAGTCGTTGGCCGCGGTGGCAATACTCGCTCTCAACAAATCGGCATGTTCATGCACAGCCTTGATGGTGGTGATGAAGAATGTTAAGAAAAGCAAATTGTCTTTTGCTGAACTAGTGGGCGCGTAAAGGTTCACACCTGTATCAGTGATTAATGACCAGTTGTTGTGCTTACCGCTACCGTTCAATCCTGCAAAAGGCTTCTCATGGAAAAGTATTTTTAGGTTATGCTTGTCGCCCACTCTGCTCATCACATCCATCATCAATTGATTGTGATCGTTGGCCACATTCACCTCTTCAAACAAAGGAGCTACTTCAAATTGACTCGGTGCTACTTCATTGTGACGGGTGCGAACAGGAATTCCTAATTTCCAGCACTCAATTTCAAAATCGCGCATGAAGTCATATACGCGTCCAGGAATAGTGCCAAAATAATGATCTTCTAATTGTTGACCACGTGCAGGTGAGTGACCAAACACCGTGCGGCCTGCCATTACTAAGTCAGGACGTGCGCTGGCCAATGCCTTGTCAACGGCAAAATATTCTTGCTCTCCACCAAGAGATGCTACAACATGATTTATGTCTTTATCAAATAACTGACACACTTTCGTAGCGGCCAAGTCAACAGCTTTCAATGCCTTCAACAAAGGAGATTTTGTATCCAATGTTTCACCTGTATAAGAAACAAAGATGGTAGGGATGCTCAACGTTTTTCCGTAGAGGAACATAGGCGAAGTAGGATCCCATGCGGTGTAACCACGCGCCTCAAACGTGCTGCGAATTCCTCCACTAGGGAAAGAAGAAGCATCGGGCTCTTGTTGAACCAATTCGCTTCCTTTGAATCGCTCGATACCTGCAAGGGCATCAAAAAAAGAATCATGTTTTTCGGCCGTGCCGCCCGTCATAGGTTGGAACCAGTGAGTGAAGTGGGTAGCACCTTTTGCCATTGCCCACGACTTGGCCGCAGAAGCTACCGCATCAGCAGTAGTCTCGTCAATTTTCTCGTGGTTCTTGATGGCTTGTGTTACTTTTTTGAAAACGGCAGGTGCCAATGTACCACGCATCTGCTCCGTGCCGAAAACATACTCTCCAAAAAATTGAGAGATGTTGGGACTGATAGGGTCAACGTGAATCTTGAGCCGCTCGTTTAGTTTTTTAAGAGCTTCAAATCGTAATAGTGACATAGTGGTTGTTTTTAATCGGTTCGGTTCAAAAATAGATCATTTTTATAAATAGTAGGGTTAATTTTTATCTTATTTTTTTAAAAGTAATTCAGTTTTATACTTTTCAGCTTCAAAATAAACCATTTTAATAAATAATTAAATAATCGGGCTTACAAATGTAAGGCGTCAAGACACCTTGAATAAAAGCCTAACACTAAAAAGCCCATCCATGCGTAAATCCAACACGCGGAGTTTATCCCGAGCCTAGACTCAGGAGTTTTTCATAACCATGCCTTTGCTGAAGTAAGTACATAGTTTTCTGTTTAATTTTGAATTCTAAGTTTGTATTTCTGTGTGTATTTCTATGTATCTATGTATCTATGCGCCTATGTGTTTCAACCTCCAACTATGACTAAAGATACCTTTCCGCTGTGGAAGTTTGGAATACTACTCGCATTGATCGCGGTCTCAATGGCCACTGCCCGCTCTTTGCCCCAACTTGATTTTATTGCGTGGTTGCAATCGACTGGATCGACCACTGAAGTAAAATCCCTTCAATACATTTCTGATTCCATTACGTTCTTTAGCTTGGGTGTTCCGTTTGCCGTTGCCATCTGGATGGGTTTCAAAGGAGATAAAAAAAAATCGGGGCTTTCTTTTTTGTATATAGGCTTGAGCGTTGCAGTGGCAGGGTTGATCTCTTACATTATAAAAAATATTGGATTAGTGCCTAGACCGTATGAAATTGACTCGCGCATTGTGCAATGGAGTGTGGGTGGTGGATTTTCATTTCCGTCAGGTCACACAACAGAAGCGTTTGCCGCGGCAGCAGCTCTTACTTTTCTATTTCCGAAATGGAGAGTTGCTTTGCCTGTGTTTTTTTGGGCAAGCCTTGTAGCCTTCTCTCGTATTTATTTAGGCGTGCATTATCCGTTTGATGTGTTGGGAGGCATGGCCATTGGCACAACAACTTCTTATGCGCTCCATTTCCTTTTTAGGGCGAAGACTGGAATCTTTAACTAAGACGAGGTAAGTGGTTAGTTTTTTAAATTTCAATCGGATGAAACTTTAAATTTCAATATTGTCTCCTCCTTTCATCGAAAAAAACGCATCCATCCTAAACTAAAAACACTCAAACCTCGTCTAATTCAAAAAAAAGACGAATATGAGCAACTACGTTTGGAGAGAAGCATCTGCTTACACGTATCCGATGAATGGCTTTTATGCTAGAAATATTTCACTCGCTTGGATCAACTGGGAGATGAACAGACAGGAAGAACGCTTGGCGAAAGGCACTAAGAACAACCAGGCAAGTCACAAGAAAAATAGGCAATAGTCAATTGCAATAGGCAACTACTACTTACCAATTACCTCTTACCTTTTATACTAATCCCTAATCAGTTCGCTTTCTTTACCGATCCCCCACTACTTGATCCGGTATTGGTCTTGGATGGATTGCCGCGATACTTGATACTACCACCGCTGCTGGCATGGCCGTCTAACTCTTTGCTCACAGAAATTTTTACACTGCCACCACTGCTCGCCTGGGCAGAAACAATTTCACTTTCTAAATTATAAGCGTCTACATCGCCTGCACTGCTCGCCTCGGCCTCCACATGTTTTGATTTTCCTTCCAACTGAATATTACCTGCACTCGAAGCATCTGCCAACACACTCTCTGCCTCAATACCAACTTCTACTGAACCTGCACTCGAAGCGTTGATAGTCATAGACGTTGCTTTGATGCGGCCTTCAGAAAAAATATTGGAAGCTGAGCTAGCGGAAATTTTTTCCATATTGATATACGTAACATAGACTTTCACATTGACCCGCTTGTAGCTGCCATCGCGCATGTGGATACGCAAGCTGTTGCCCGATACCTCAGTAAGCACATCGGACAGTTTGCCGCCCGTTACTTCTACTTTCACTTCCTCTTTATCACCTTTTTTTAAATACACATCAATAGCCTGAGACGACTTAACACCACGAAACGAGCCCACTTGCCTTGTCTCCATTTGCTGGGAGAACCCACTGAAAGACAATGCCATCAGGAAGGTTATAAAAAGCGATTTCTTCATATTATTAAACTTTGATCCAAAGACGGATGCCCCACCAAAGGGTTGCATTAAACAAGGCCGGGAGGCTTAATTTTTTAGGTTGGTGTAAGAATTAACCAAATTTTGTCTAAATTTCGTTGTTACTCGTTATTAAATTTGCTCAAATATTAAATCAATATGGTTAAAGATCAACTAAATGTTCTCATAAATCTTGCTGCCAGCGATAATACCGTTGCGGAGAAAGAAGCCAAAACGATCTATGCTTTGGCCAAAGCCAATGGCATACCCAAAGAAGAAGTGGATGCTATGATGAAAAAACCAAAGCCCATTGGCAGTTTGGAAGCCTTCACAGAAGATCAAAAGTTTGAAAATCTGTATCACTTGATCCAGTTGATGAAAAGCGATGGGCAAGTATTCAAAAGCGAAATCCATTTCTGTGAACAAGTGGCTGAAAAATTGGGTTATAAAAAAGGCGTGGTGGCAGAATTATCATCTAGGATATACAGTGATCCATCCATCACAGCAGATCGCAAGATGTTAATGGATAGAGCCCATAAATTTCTTAAATAGAGATTTTTGTAGGATCAAAATAAGAAAAAAGAGGGATGCATGATTTATGCATCCCTCTTTTCTTTTTATCTTATGGGTAACGGAGCTATTCGACTGGTGCTTTTTTTACACCTAACCTTAGTAGAAAATTATTTGCGTCTAAAAACTCTAACCTTATTACCTTATTCGTAGGAAGCAAATAAGGTAATAAGGTTGGATATGTTTCGTGAAATGATTTTCTACTAAGGTTAGGGTCTTTGCGTAAAAGCACAATTAAAATTTTACCCGCTCCAAAACTATTTTTTTATTGTATAAAGAACTTTGCCTCCCAAAATAGTCATCTCGACTTGGGTAGATAACAATTGATTGTCTGGCACCGTCATCAAGTCTTGAGAGAACACCGTGAAGTCGGCAAGCTTGCCAACTTCAATAGAGCCTTTTATTTTTTCTTCGAACGCACCATACGCAGCATCGAGTGTATAGGAACGCAATGCTTGTTCGCGCGTCATTTTTTCTGCTGACTCGTAGCCTCCTGCTGGCTCGCCCTTCAAAGTTTGGCGAGTGACAGATGCAAAGAAACTAGCGATGGGATTGATCGGCTCCACAGGCACATCGGTGCCGTTGACAATTTTTGCCCCCGACTTTAATAATGATTGCCACATGTAAGCACCTTCTTTAATGCGCTTCTCACCCAAGCGCTCAATCGCCCAAGGCCGATCAGACGAAAGATGCACAGCCTGCATGGCGGGGATCACACCAAGTTGGCCAAAGCGAGGAATATCATTGGGAGCAATATGCTGCGCGTGTTCAATGCGATAACGAACATCTTTTGCTTGCGCTGGGTTTTCTTTAAAGGCAATCTCATAGCGGTCTAAAATCTCTTTGTTGGCACGATCTCCAATGGCATGTGAGCAAATTTGAAAACCATGTTTCAGTCCCTCACGAGAAATTTTCATCACGGTGTCCATTGATAGCGTAGCCATACCAGAAAAGTCGGGCCGATCGGTATAGGGTTCTAGCAACCATGCTCCACGTGAACCCAATGCGCCATCACAATTTAATTTTATTGAGCGAATGGTTAACAGGCCAATTGAATCAATCTCAGGGCCATTCCTAAAATATTCGTAGACTAATTTAGGATCGAAGCCTGTGACCATCACATACAGGCGTGTGTTTAGCTTCCCTTCTTTTTTAAATTTATGAAACAGCGCAATGTTCTCTCTTGATACGCCCGCATCGTGGAAACTGGTGATACCATTTTTTAAACTTGCTTGAATGGCTAACTCTAGAGCTTGTGTATTTGTCTCTTCTGTTTCTTTAGGTATTTGTTTGGCAATGAGTGATTGCGCGCGCTCATTGAAAATACCTGTGGGGTTGCCCAATTCATCGCGAATGATTTCCCCACCTTCACTTTCTTTTTCCAATTTCTCGATCGACAACAGATTGACACCCGCCAATTGCATTGCCTTTGCATTAGCAAAACCCAAATGGCCACTGGCATGTCTTAAATAAACAGGATTGTTAGGTGAAATAGAACTCAGCGACTCATGTGTTTGAAATCCTTTAACCATTTTAGTCGGCTTCTCATCCCACTTCTCTTGGTGCCAGCCTCGGCCTAGAATCCATTGGCCGGGTTGAGCCTTTGCCACGGCTTCCTTTACCTTCTCCAATATTTCGTCATAGTTTTTTACGTTCATCAAATCGAGATTCATTTCATTATAACCAAGCCCCATAAAGTGGCCATGCCCTTCAATGAAGCCAGGTGTCATGGCTTTCCCCTGCAAGTCGATCACTTGGGTTTTCTCCCCTTCAAATTTTTCCAAGCCCTTGGCGTCACCAGCGTACACGATCTTATCGGCAATGACTGCAACCGCTTCAACAGAAGGTTGCTGATCATTCATGGTGTAAATTTTTCCGCCTTTGATGATCAGGTCGGCAGGAGTCTTCTTTTCGGAACAGCTAATGGTTAAAAGAAGTAAGATCAGTGATAGGTATCGCATGATGAAAAGGGTTAGGTTTCAAATATGAGTTAAATATAATGAGTCTCGGCAAGATTTATTTGAAGGATTCCATGAAAGGCAAACAAGATCCTAATGATCCTTCAAATAATGCTCTCTTAAAATATCTTCGGCAAAGTCATTGGTAAGGTCGCGTACAGCGGTGTGTACGTGGTTGGCATTGTTTTGCGTGTTGTCATATTCAATCAAGAGCATGGAGCCTTGAATGCGATAGTAATTTCCAATTCCCGCGGTGAATCCTCCTGCCCATGCAAAAGAAAGATTTTCAATGCCAGCCTTCTTGATTTTCTCCATGAGCCTATTAGAAAAATCGAATTGATAATTTTTCACATATACATCTAACAGTCGCAAGAAAATCTTTTGTTGCGCTGAGTTCATTTCGCGGTAGGTTAAACCTGACGGTTCGATCAACTGCGCTTTTCGTTTGTTGGTCATCACTATTTCGGGCAAGGCAGTTTCAGAGAAGATAGCTTTCTTCTTTTGCTCGGCTGAAAAGGAATTGCACAATTCAAAACCGAGCTCGGTTTCTAACTTCAAAATTTCATTTCCCTTTTGCTCTCCTCTTTGTACAATCGCTGGGTTGCTTCCAAAAAAACTGGGAGTAGAAGAAACCAACTCATTATTAAGAGAGGCGAAATTGATTGACACGTGATGGCCCTCCATCCGCCAGCCCCACGATTTATCTTTTGATGGTGTACCGAAAATAGTGATGTAGTAATTGAGCGGGTCGCGATGGGTGTCATTGGCATCTCTGCCTTCTACTACCCGAAGGACGTTTTCCAATTCCATAATGGCGTTAGCTTTTTTCAAACCTTGCTCGCTCAAAGATATTTTCAACAACGCCAATGCGGCTGTGCGTTGAGTAGGTGTGAACGTTCTGAAGCAAACTCCCTTTCGCTGAATGGGTACAAAGTTCCAATTGAAACGCTCTTTGTCATCGAGAACGTATTGAGCCTTGGCCTTTTGGTCGGCAGTGAGTGAATTTAAAAATGTGTTGGCGGAAGATCCTAGGCCTTGGGCGTTTAGTTGTGAAGTGACTAAGCAAGCGAAGAAGAATAAGAGGATTTTCATATGGATTTTGTTGGCAGATCAGAAAGTTATTAAAACTGATTGCAGTAACCTATTCTTATGATATCTTAACCGCGGTGGGCAATGTCATTAAGTTAAGCTCCTATGTGTAGCATTTGAACCACATAGGACATAGAACAGATAGATTTCACATAGGGTTATTGATTTCTATGTGTGTATTTCTATATCTCTATCTGCCTATGTGGTTCAAATCCTT